>CAVCSC010000028.1:0-35848 GCA_963604975.1 Lachnospiraceae bacterium
TCCTCCTTGCGTATGCGCTCAAAGGTCTGTATTCCTAAAGGATATCGTTTTCTTGCCATACAGAATATTTTATTTCCAAGTCAGGTTTGCTTAGTTTTGTCGAACACAGATAATAGGGATTGAAAGGATAGGCTTCGCCTTTCCATGCAACAAACTTAGAGTGAAATCCGTGTTCGGAAAACAACGTTTATCCGTCTACCTTCTCAAATTGCTCGTTGTGTACTCCACGAATGGCCACGGCACGGCCGCCAAAGTCAAAGACAAGTTGACGGTCGCGATCGATGCGCACAATGTAGCCCTCGTAGCCGGCAAAGGGGCCGCTGACCACCCGCAGACGCACATGGTCGCGGGCGAAACGTTCAAAGGGGTCACGCAGAAAGGTGAGTTGTTCGGGGTGGGTGCGTACAACGTTCATGAAGGGTTGCATGACGGCATCCGGTATGGAAGCCGGACGACCGGTGCTACAATCGTTGACAAGATGGTATAAGGGGAAATACTCTTTTAGAAAATCCTGCAAATCCTTCACCGTACCTTGCAGAAAGACAAGGCCACTGACCGACGGTATCTGTTCCTTTCGAACGCCACGCTGACGCTCCTCATTCTTGTAGCAGTAGCGGAAAGACTGGTGGACAAAGAAAGGTTGGCGAACAATGTCATGATTGTAGTTTTCGAGCCAACGGTGCAACCGTTTGGCAGCCATGTGCTGCAGGAAGAGATAACTCCAAGAGGAGGGCTGGTCGGCAGTATTTTCTCTCGTCGCTACCGGTTGGATTTGGGACATTCCTTCTATACTCGAAGCCGACGAATGTTCAGCCCCGACGATGTGGATGCCTTTGAGTAGACGTTGGCCTACTCCTGCTGAAGAATGGGAATGTGAGCAATCCTGCGTCATATTTCCGTCCTACGTTATGTCATTAGGTGCATACATACGGAATGAATGCGAAAGCCTAGTCAAAGCGTATATTGCGTCCATAATTGTATCTGAAAAAGTGTGTGTACAACTGTTTCACAAAGTTTGTGACGATGATGCCACTCCGTTCCCCTCCTGTGGAAAGAAAACTTATATTGGACAAAGATACAGATTTTTCTTCGGTTTACGCACAACAATAGCCTATTATTTTCCGAATACAGACATACCACGCAAAGAAGGTATTTTGACGGTTACATCTGCGGATTTGAGTCATGCCTCACATTTTTATCAACATGCCTACCTACCAATGCCCGAGAAAACTATCAAAAAGGCTTGTCGCCACGTGCGTGAAACCGTACTTTTGCCACACCAACAAAAAACACAATCATATTATGCCAAAAATTCTTTATTCCACCATTCCTTATGAGTATGCGGCTTGCCAGCATACCGAGTGCCCTATGTCTGACACTTGTCTGAGACAGGTAGCCTACAAGGAACTGCTGACAACGAGCGACCACTTCCGAATCGTTAACCCGACACAGTGCTGCAAGGACGAGTCCTGCCGCTACTTCCGCAGCAAAGTCCCTGTACGCTACGCCCGCGGATTCAAAGCCATGCAGAAGCGCATGTACCCCGACCAGTACAAACTGTTCTCGCGTACGCTCATCCGCCGCTTCTCGCGAAGCACCTATTTTGAGCGTCGCCGCGGCATCCGGGCCATGCCGCCCGAGGAGCAGGCACTTGTTCTCCACACATTGCACAAGGTAGGAGTCACCGAAGCGATAGACTTCGACAACTATGAGGAAGGATTCAACTGGTACGACTGATTCCATCGTACCGACAGAGAAAAGGGGGTATGACACATGTCACACCCCTTTTTGCGTTTTGCTGCATCTGTGTAATCATCTCCCCAATATATACTACAAACCACACCAACTCTTTTTTTCACCGTCACTTAGACAGGTACCAAATGCGGTAATATCATTTCGGTACCCTCTCGCTATCCGTACTTTTTCGGTATTCGGCCCTACGGACTCGAGTATTCGGGCTCGCGGACTGGAGTATTCGGGCTCAAATACAATGGTATTCGGCCTTGAGTACTGCGGTATTCGGCCCGAATACTCGAGTATACAAGGCCGAATACTCTTACGTGACGATAAAAAATAATTTTGAGCACCTGCTTTACCAACTTTCCGTCACTATCCTGCCTAATAAGCAATAGCAATACCCATATATGGTGGAAACTAAAAAATCACCACCCGGGATTTTGCCGGATCTTCTTGTTCAGATTGAGTTCGTTGGTCGGCACGGGAAAGAGGTAATGTTTCTTGTCGTACTTGCGAGTCTTGTTGCAGACCACAATATAGTGGTCGGCGTTGACGCTGACCGATACATCCTTGATGCCGGATAAGTTGGCCCCGAGATTAATGTTGGGGTGTCGACTGGTGTCGAGTTTGTCGAGTTGATGCCACCGCACAAGATCCCAATAGCGGTACCAGTTGTCGGCAATCAGTTCGCAGCGACGTGACCGGCGTATCTCCCACAACAGATTGCTTACGCCCATATTGTTGGCCGGGTCAGTGGCAGGTTGCAACGTCAGCGGGGGAAGACCGGCACGGGCTTGCAACAGATTGATGGAGCGGTCGAGGTCGGTCTGCGTAGCCGTACCCAGTTCGGCCTTGGCCTCGGCATAGTTGAGCAACACTACGGCGTACCAATATAGCGGAGCATCGGTGTAGTTGGTGTAGGTATAGGTACGGTAATACTTGTCAAGGGCGAGATTGTCGTACTTGCGTATGGTATAGCCTGTGGCGGAAGTCATCAGGTCGGCTTCGGCTACACCCTCGTCATTGACACGGGCCCAACTGTGGCCCTTGAAACAGACGATGGAGTCGATGGTCTGTCCCAGACGTTTGTCGCGCACGGCCAGTGCACGGGCAATGGAGCAGTTGTTCTTGGCATTGACCGTAGAGCGGTCGTCCTTATCGAGCGTGGTAGAGGCCAGTGGACGGCCGTCGGTGAAAAGATAGGCATCGAACGCATCCTTGGTGATACCATACTGCTCGGCCGACCCACTTGTCCAGGCAATGAGACAGTGCATCACCAAATCCTTGCCGTAGTTGCGGTAAAAGATGGTTTCGGTACCGCTACCAAGATCGACAGAGTGGTACACCTCACCGTACTGTGGGGTGAGTCGGTAACTGTCTGACGTGATGAGAGCATCGGCCGCATCGGCACTGGCCTGCAGATAGGATGCAGCGCGGGCGGCATCGGGAGCGAGGCCGTTGTCGGTCAGGGTGCGGTATTTGGAGAAGGTGCCTTCATACAGACATACATCGCTCTTCATGGCCAAGGCCATGTGCTTGCTCCACTTTGTCTTGTCTGCCACGACAGGAAGGTGATCGACGGCATAGTCGAGATCGCGGCACACGGAGTCCATCACAATATCTCGGGAGGTACGCTCACCGTATACATGCTCGTCACTCACATCGGTAATCACCTCAGAGAGCCATTCCACATCGCCGTACTCGCGTACCAACTGGTAGTATTGCCAGGCGCGGTTGAGACGGGCCACGGCTATATAGTATGTCTTTTGGCTTTCCGTCATCGAGGAGCGGGCTACATTCTGTATGGCATAATTGGCGCGGCGCACCTCACGAAATCCGTTGGTCCAGTAGGTAGAGGTACTGGGGACGGCCGTGAACAGCCAGTCATCGAAGCCGGAATTGCCTTGGTCATCGCCGAGCGACTTGAAATAGTACCAACCGAAAGCACCACTCTCGCTATATCCGATGTAATCGTCGTAAAACTTGTTGGTGTAAGCCTCAACCGCATTGGTATTGCTCCAAAATGCAGTATTGTCGGTGAAAGTGTCGCGCGGAGACTTGTCGAGCATATCGTTGCAGCCGGTGAGGACACCGACAAGTAGCACCGCGATTATCATCATCTTGATGTACATACTGTTGCGTACGAGACGCATTCTGAATATTTCACGCATTGCTGAATATTTAGTAGGTATTCAAAATTGTTCGTCTATAAATAGGTGTTATTTTGACCACCTACTTACCCCGAATTGTCAAAAATATATTTGGAAGCCAATGGCCCACGAGCGGGTGATGGGATAGGTGCGCCCCCATGTGCCGTAACCATAGGTGCCGGACGGCCCGTCATTCATTTCAGGGTCGATGGGAAGATTTTTGGCACCGTTGTGTAGCAGGCAGAGGTTGTTGACACTCGCATAGAAGCGCACTTTTTGCATATAGGCCTTGCGCGTGAGACTTTCTGGGAGCGTATAGCCGAGGGTGATATTCTTCAGGCGCAGGTAGGACAGGTCTACGAGATACTTGGTCTGCGGATAATAGTTGTGACAACCGCCAATGGGAGCGAGGGCGGCCACATTGCCGGCATACTCATTGCCGGGGTAGAGACAGGGATAAGCGTTGGACTCCGAGATGTTCACCACGCCATTTTCAGGGTCGTAGACATTGTAACTCGTCTGGTTGGAATAAATGGCAAGGTCGGGCTCACGCATTTCGGGGAAGGCAAACGACGACTGTGTCCACATATTGCGTTTGCCTACACCCTGGAAGAACAGATCAATATCGAAACCACGATACGACCCTCCAATATGGAAACTGTACTCGTAGCGGGGCATGGTGTTGCCGATAACTTTTAGGTCGCCGTGATTGGCAAGGGTTCCGTCGCCACCGTCAATCTTTCCATCGCCGTTGAGATCTTTGAACTTGATATCTCCTGGGCCATATACAAAGTTGTCGGTCTGTATGGCTGTTTGGTCGGCCACACCATTATTGTAGATCCATGATCCGTCGGGATTCTTGCCAGAGAAATCATCCTCCGTGAAATAGCGGTCGGTCTCAAAGCCCCAAATATCGCCCCAGGTCTCGCCCTCGTAGGCATAGGTCAAGGCATTGGTGTAGGAGTCGATGCCGGCGGTATGTCCGATGATTTTCGAGGCGTTGTTCCACTTGGTGATTTTCGACTTGGCATCGCCGATACTGAACGTGGCGTACAGTTCGAGACTCTTGCCGAAGTGACGGTGCCAGTTGACGGTCAGTTCCCATCCCCGCGTACGCAGTTGACCGGCATTGGTGTAGGGAGCCGATGCACCGACCGTATTGGGAAGGGCCATGCCCGGGGCCAACATATTGTTGGTGAGCCGCTGGTACCAGTCAAAGCCCACCGTCAGTTCGTCGTGCAGAAATCCGAGGTCGATACCGATGTCGGCCGTCTCGATACGTTCCCACGTCAGCGACGAGCTCACCCAAGTGGGCATATCAAACTGGTTGACCCGCGCATTGCTTCCGTCAAGCCAGGTGACACTACCCGTTCCTACCTGCGAGATAGTAGAGAGAAACATGTTGTCGCCTACGGCTTCGTTGCCGATTTCGCCGTAGGAGAAACGCAGTTTGCCGTTGCTCACATAGTCGTGCAAACGATCCCAATAGGATTCACCCGTAAAGCGGTAACCCACCGAGAACGACGGAAAGAAAGCCCACTTGTCGCCGGCAGGGAAACGCGAACTGCCATCGTAGCGGCCGTTGAGTTCCAATAGATAGATACCCTTGTAGTCGTAGTTGATACGCCCGAAATAACCCGCCGTGGCCCGGTCGCCGGTAGAAGACCCTATCATGGCCTCGGTCATACTGCCATAGGCAAGATTGAGTTCGGGATAATTTTCATCGAAAAGTTGGGTACGGGTGGCCGTGAAATAATCTGACGAGTAACTCTCGCCGTTGACTCCCGCCATGACATTGAGATTGTGCGCACTGTGCCATGAATGGTTGTAGGCGAGATAGGCATTGGCCACCCAGCGGTTGGCCTTGGTATTGTAGCGCGTAGCCTGCGTGGAGGAAGGCTGCACGATATAAACGGGGGTGGTACCGTTCCAGTTCATGCCGTACACACTGTGGCTACCCGACTTGTAGTTGGTATTGTCTATCTGATAGGTAAAGTCAGCATTCAGGGTCAGGTCACGCGTGATATGGGCAATGCCATAGACATTCATGCGCAGCATGTCGTGTACCGTGGAGGATCGTGCTGCCTGCTTTTGTATGGCCAACAGGCGATAGTCTGTAGCCGTACCATCGTCGCCCACAATATATCCCGAAGGTACAAAGTAGGAGCCCCAACGCCAAATGTACTGATATATATCACTGAAAGAATTGGCCCTGCTCACATCACGACGGGTGAAATTGACCCGCGCACCAAGCGTCAGCCAGTCGGTAAGGTCGGTTCGCAGATTGAGCGTCATGTTGTAGCGGCTGCGCTTGACAGGATTGTACTTCATGACATCCTGTTTGTAATTGTAGCCCAAGGCTGCATAATAAGAAGTCTTGCCACTGGAACCGCTCACCGAGAGGTCGTGACTGGTAGATGGAGCGGCTTTGTCGTACCAGATGTCCTGTATGTCGTAGTCAGCATAGTAGAAAGGCTGTCCGTCGACGAAACGATAATCGCCCACACTGTTGTCGTCGGTATAAGGACGCATGAGACCGTATCCTCTCTTGCCGCTATTTTGTTCCTTCCACTTTTGGGCATAAGGCAAGAGTTTGTCGAAATACATACCAAACAGTTCCACCGTACCACTACCCTTGCGGGCCTTGGCCTGAATAGCGGCGGTAAGTTGGGTGGGAACATCAGGAAAATCGGGAAGGATGGTCGCTTGGTCCCAGGCTACCTGACCATTGTACTTCACGGAAACCTTGTCGCCCTTGTTGGCCTGCTTGGTAGTGATGAGAATCACACCAAAGGCGGCGCGGCTACCGTATATAGAAGAAGAGGCGGCATCCTTCAGCACAGAGATGGAAGCGATGTCACAGGAATTGATCATCGACAGGTCATCGACGGGTACACCATCGACCACAATCAGCGGACTCGAAGTCTGACTGTTTGACAACGTACCCAAGCCACGGATACGAATGCTGGGTTGGGCACCAATATCACCATTACTATTGACGACCGACAAACCGGGGACGGCTCCTTGCAGGGCTTTGGCAACATCCTGTTCCGGACGTGAGGCCAGTGTTTTGTCAACATCCACATTGGCCACGGCTCCGGTAAGGTTGACCTTTCTCTGCCGACCGTAACCCACGACGACAAGTTCGTCAAGCATGGCATGATCGTCTTCAAGCACTACCTTCATACCTTGTGCGGCAACGGTATTCACCGTTTTGTAGCCAATGTATGAGATACGCAATGAAGAGCCTGGAACGACACCAATTTCAAACTGTCCATCGATATTGGTGACCGTGGCCTTGGTGGTGCCGACTTCTACGACGCTTGCGCCGATGACCGGTTGACCGGTTGCATCGACAACAAGACCTTTTAGTACAGAAACCTTTTGGGCTACACTTTGCACCATTGGATTGGCGCTGACTATTGTAATGGTACATGGACTAAGAGTCCAAAGGAATATTCCAAGGACAGTCCATCGCTTATTATTCATCATTTTGCGACACTATGGTTAGGTTTATTTCTCTTCAAAAGACATAAGTAGGTATTCAAAATTATTCGTATATATGGGTCAGCAGATGCCTATTATACTTTGACATGTCTCTGCACCTTCTTTTCGCCTGTATGCCCGGCTTTCATCGGTCGTGTAGCCCGCTACACTCCCTCTTCTACCCGAACATACAAACGAAAATAAGGCACATATCCATATCAAATAATTTTGAACACCTACTTACTTGAACACCTACTTAAGCATTTCAAAAAACAAACCGCATATCATACTAAGTTATCTTTTCACCGTCACAGGGTGCTAAAAAATTGTTGCAATTTCAGACGGAGAAAGGCCTGTGGCTTGAGCAATCTGTTCGTCGGTAAGTCCCATTATCTTCATCTGTTTGGCAATCTCCAAAGACCGTGCTGTACGCCCCTCGGTTATGCCCTCAGCTCTTCCCTCGGCTCTTCCTGCAATCAATCCGTCCGCCTTGCCTTCGCTATAACCATCATCGCGGCTCGTATCGAAAAGACTTCGCATGTGTCTTACCGATTCCATATAGCGCTCATAATGCCGTCTGTCCTTATCGGGCAGTGAGTCTATTCGGAGTCGGTTGCGTGCTTCAGTTAAGCCCGCTGTCTTTGTATTGTCATCTATTTTCCCTGTCTTAAGGAATTCTATCCACTCGTCAAGCGGAGTTGTAGCCACCTTGTCAAAGTCGTTCACGCGTAGAATGTAATATTCAGGGAACAAATCTCCTGCATCCTTGCGTCCGCTCACCTCCTCTTCTTTTATACCAAGAAATTTCTCACTTTGCCGAGATGACAATTTTAGAAAATCGTGGGGTTCGTGCAACCCCTTAAACTCGGTTTTCCCGTGATACACATAGTCCTTGCCTTGCCCCAACTCGAAATATACGATATTGATAGAATATACCTTGCGTACATTTTCGTAAGAGTCGCCTTTCTCGATATACTCGGTAATCACTTTCGATACGCCGTAGAGCATACGATGGAAATACGTTATTTCGTGATTGTTCTGTATCTCTACGATGATCAGTTCACCATTCTCGTCCTCAGCAAGCATGTCCACACGATTGTACTTGTCAAGGAAGTCCTCTTGATTGCCTTCACTCTCAAGGAAATGCTTGATTGTCATTTTCCTTCCTATCAAGGAATACAACAACCCCTCAAGCACGGCATGGTTGGTTTTGTTGCGGAGCAGACGCTTCATCGCCCAATCGAACCGGATATATTTGTCATAATGTCTTTCCATAACGTTCTCTTAAGGTATATGGATAAGTTTCGTTTTCTGCCGACAAATATAGAAAAAAGTTATTGAAAATCCACGTCCGACAAGAGTTATTCTCATTTTTCTCTTGGTCAGCAACGGGAAACATCAACTTGGTACGACTGAAACGATGTGAAAAACATCCCTTCCTATGGTATAAGCAGCGAACTGTCGCCATAACTCAGGAAACGGAAGTCGTGACCGAGCGCATAGTCGTACACGCGGCGCCAGTCACCATGCAGAAATGCACTGACCAACAGAAGCAACGTACTCTGCGGCTGATGGAAGTTGGTGACGAGCATCTTGACAATCTTGTACTCGTAGCCAGGGGCTATAATAATCTGCGTACTGGTATGCAGGGTGTTCAGTCCATTGGCATCAAGATAAGCAAGGATGGCCTTGACTGCCGCTAAAGGAGATACGCCGTCAGTCATGGGAGCCGCATCATAGGGATCCCACTGATTGACATGCAGATCACTCTCTGAAAGGTCAGGATTGTGAAGCAGTTTGCAACCGATATAGTAAAGACTCTCTAAGGTACGCACACTGGTCGTACCTACGGCAATGGCCGAAGCATCGTGACGAATGAGGTTTTCAAGTGTTTCGCGATGCACGCAGATATACTCCGTGTGCATATCGTGACCGTCGATGGTCTCCGACTTTACGGGTTTGAACGTCCCTGCACCCACATGAAGGGTGATTTCCTCGCGGTCGATACCATGACGGTCGATGTCAGCAAGTACGTTATCGGTGAAGTGTAGTCCGGCTGTAGGCGCAGCCACCGACCCTTTGATCTTAGAGTAGACCGTCTGATAGGTCTCTTTGTCACTTTCCTGTGTCTCGCGGTTGAGATACGGAGGGATGGGCAGTTCGCCAACAGACTCAAGAATTTCGGCAAAAGATACCGTGCTGTCGTTCCACTCGAAATCTACCCAATGGCTCTTGCCATGCTCCCCACGGCGTGTAGCAGAGAGAATGACCTCCTTGTCGCTGATATGGAGTGTACGCTGCAAAGTACCTTCCTTCCACTTCTTGAGATTGCCAACCATACACAACCATGCACACTGGCCACGGCTTTGGAACATCAGTTCGTAGTCGGTAGGTGCAGCTGGTTCAAGGAGAAACACCTCTATGAGAGCACCGGTCTCTTTTCTGAAATGGAGTCGTGCTTGGATAACCTTGGTGTTGTTGAACACCATCAGTGCACCGGCGGGCAGGTATTGCGGAAGGTTGTAAAAATGGTCATCGGTGATTTCGCCATGGCGATAGACAAGGAGTTTGCTATGGTCACGCTGTGCAATAGGGAATTTGGCGATGCGCTCATCGGGCAAATTGTAGTTGTAGTCGGAAATGTGTATCTGTTTGGTATCCATACGATAATGGTAGGTTCTAAAAATTGGTTTTATCAGATTACGGGACCGTCTAAAGGATGGTCCGGAATAAAGTGTAGACCAGCGTCAAGAGAAACACGACGGCGACAATGTCGACATCGCTATACTGATAGCCAGTCACCGTGTACTGGGAGGAGATATAATTGAGTCGGGGAGAGATTTTGCGGTAGATTTTCCGAAACGTGAAATAGGCAACAATGCCAGACACCGCGCCCCACAACAGTCCGACTGCGATATCGGAAGGATAGTGCAGACCAAGGTATAAACGTGTGTAGCAGTTGAGCAACGACCAAGCCACAAGTACAACACCCAAAAGGCGGTCGCGCACAAGGCAACAGAAGAACACGGCCAACGAAAACGTATTGGCAGCATGAGCGGAAAAGAAACTGAAGTCGGTGCCACGCAAATCATTCACCACCCGGACAGTGTACTTGAACAACGGATCATTGCCCGGACGGGGACGGGCAACAAGCGGTTTGGCGATCATATCAGCCATACCGTCGGAGAGTATCACACACAAAAAGGCACAGCCAACAATGAGGAGAATCTGCGCCATCGTCTCGTTGTTCTTGACAACAAGATACAACAACGACAGATACAACGGTATCCATGTGAGGCCCGAAGTAAGGACGATCATCCACCGGTCAAGAAACAACGAGTCACTGCCATTGAAGAACGGCAGCAACTGGTGGTCGAGGTCTACGATTGTCTGTATATCCATACGATTGTCTTTTTGCCTCGTCAGATTTCCTCTATGGTCGTGGTCTTGAGCCACCCCTCACGTCCGTCGGCCAAACGAACGGCGCGCCACTCCTTCATGGTCTTGTCGGTGATATCCACTCGCGTACCCTCGTGTATAATGAAAGCATCGTTGCTGTTGTCGGCAGGTGTCTTTTTGACGTTGACGACGGGGGAAATGACGACTGCACCATTGCGCTGCTCGAAGGCACGTTTCTGCTGCCAGGCAAACACATTGCCCAACAAGAATACAATGGCAAGGACGATACTGCCATAGAAGCCTATCTCACGCACAAGGAGTCGCTTGCCGAAAAGGTACAGAAGCAAGAGCACACAAGCCAATGTTAAGGCAACGACCGAGACCGCCGCCCAAGCATCCACGCTCATCGCATAGACGAGCGAGCGGTACCAAGTGACAAAGAACATCTCATTTTGCGGCGTGATCTTATCAATGGTGCGCGAGGACACAAACTGGAGATTGAACCAGATATCCTTGTCACCAGGTGACAGCAGATGGGCCCTTTCGTAGGCCAGGACAGCCTGTGGCAAGTTGCCCATACGATACTGGGCATTGCCGAGATTGTAGTAAATATCGGCACTTACCCCTTGATGCAACAGTTGAGTGTAGACCGCCACAGCCTGCTGGTATTCACCACGCGAATAGGCGGAATCGCCTTCGGCCTTGGTCACAGCCGAAGCGGGAAGTGCAGTCAACAGCATAAAGAGCATAAGGAGGGTCAGCACGCTGGACTTCTTTCGCGTGCGGGCAGCACGGATAGCATCTTCAATATCCATAATGGCATTCATAGCCGATGTGTAGGTCTTGTTCATATTTCCTGCCGCATCGCCGGGTGCATAACGTTCGTACTCACACTCGTCGAGGGCACTGATAAAGGTATCGATGGTAGTCTGACTCACCTGATGACGAGAAAGTTCTTCGGCAACATTGTCGCGCGAGAGTTGCTCGACAGGCATATTGAGTTTGTTGCTGACATATCCCCACAATGCGCGCAATACCTCGTCATAGAATTCACCTTGGCGACCGGACTCCATCAGACGATGGGCAGCCTTGAGTCGTTTTGTTGCCACCTTATTGGCACGACGACCCTTCATCTTGACAACGTCGGCACTGTCTACGGCATGTTTTCTGAAGACTACCAACAGTACGACGAACACCGTCAGAAGAAGAATGAGCGTCACGATGTAACGCGATGAACCGAAGAAGAAGTCATCGGCGTCATGCAGACGCGATGTACCCTCATGCAACGGCAGAATATCGTTGCGCTGCGTCTGTGAATAGTCGACAACAGAAGTACCCTTACCACTGCCTTTGGCCACAGTAACGGAGATTGGCTGTGTCTGTATCGTCTTATAGGAAGAAGAGGAAGTGTCGTAATAAGTCAACTTGACGGCCGGAATGGTATAAGTACCCTGATTGCGCGGTACGACAAGATAGTCATACACCATGTTGCCCTCAATACCATTGGTGGTCAGCCGTGTCTTGTCAGTCACCTTGGGGTCGTACTTGTCAAAGTCCTTGGGGAACTCGACAATGGGCTGCTTGATAAGTTTGAGATTGCCGACACCGCTGACGACGACACGCATAGTAAGCGGTTCGCCAGCCTTGGCTGTCTTCGACAAGAGTTGAGACGTGATACCGAACCGCCCTACTCCACCGGAGAAACCAGCGGGTTTGGACGGAAGAGGATCAACTTGTATGGTCAGCCCGGGAGCAACAATATCACGATTGACCTCCACATATCCGGAACCGCCATTGAAGAAGGCTTCGAAGGGGTCAACATTTCGGTTCTGCTGTACGACAACGCCCTTGAAGGTGATGCTGGGTATCTTCATCTGACCCGTCATTTGGGGGTACATGACGTACTGGCTCCATGTGACACAACGGTAATTGCGGCCGTTGACATTCTCAATATGGAAACTCTTCTGCTGCGGCAGAGGAATCTCCTGGGTATGGAAACCTGCCAAATCGGGCATCTTGCCATTGAGTTGGGTCAGGTTGACGAGGGTGTAGACCTTGTAGGTAAGCAGGATTGGTTCCTGTTCGTGAACACGCTTCTTGTTGGCACTCACCTTCACAAAAAGGTCACTGCCGGAGATGCGGCTGCCGGCAGCCCGCATCTCGTCTTCTCCGCCGTCATCCTCATGCATACGCGGAGCACCATTGCCTCTGCTGGCATTGCCGGAAACGGTGATGCGTATGGGGCGTGAGGTGCAACTCTTGCCGTTGACCACGGCCCTGGCTGCCGGTATGGTGAACGTACCGTTCTTCTCAGCGTAGAGGGTATAGGTATATGTGATAGACGACGAACTGCTGGTGTGACCATTGATAACCTGAAAACTGGACTGCTGCGAAGTGTAGGGTCCGGCAATCACCTCAAGTCCCGATGGTATGTTGCCCGACCGGAAGTCGGACACATCGGTCGTATTGATGGTATAGGCTATACGGAAATTTTCTCCGACAGCCACATGAGAGGGGGCTGAGACAACAATCTGCTGGGCCTGAGCGAGTAGCGTAAGGCAACTCAGGAGAGAAACCACCAGTATACGTTTCATAAATTTCGTCATGAATAGAAATATTACCAATTCTTGTCAAGTTTTTTGGGACGGGAACGATGCATCGCATCCTTGACACGCTGCTGCGTGTTCTTTTCTTCCTGCATGGCCGCATTGAGCAACTGTTCGGCATTGTCCTTGCTCATACGCTCCTTGTCTTGCTGCTGCTTGTTTTGCTGCTGCTTGTTCTTGTCCTTATTCTGTTGCTGCTTATCCTTGTTCTGCTTGTCCTTGTCTTTGTTCTTGTTCTGGTCCTGATTTTTGTTCTGGTTGTTGCGCGGGTCATTTTTCTGCAGTCGCTTACAAAGGGCAAGGTTGTAGCGGGTCTCGTCGTCAGACGGATTGTTACGCAGACTCTCCTTGTAAGCATTGATGGCCTCACCATACATTTTCTTCGACTGGCAGATGACACCAATGTTATGGTACGACTTGGCCTTGCGCAGTTTACTGGTTTCCAACTGTCCGGACCGCTGAAACTGCTCAATGGCCGCAGAATCCTTCTTCTGCATCATCAGAGCGCAACCGAGGTTATAGATAGCCTGGGCATTGCCAGAATTTTCAGAAACGGCCTTTCGGTATTCCACCTCGGCCTTGGCATAGTTCTGTTGCCGAAAAAACTTGTTTCCCGAACGTATGTATTGTCTGTCGGCCTGTGCTGAAACCGCAACGGCAAGCAGGGTCAACATGTATAGAAGGATGGTTCTTTTCATTTTTCTCCCTTTTTGAACAAACGGATATTTCTAAAGGCAGGATTCTTGGCTTCGAGAAGACACGCCTCAATGATGAGCAATGCCAACACCAAGATGGCAAATGCCTGAAACTGCTCAGCGTATTCGCTATAGACTACACTCTGGGTCTCACCCTTCTGCAGTTTAGACAGTTCTGCATTGAGCCGCTCCTGAGCATCATTGGTGTTGTCTACATGTATGTAGGTTCCGTTGCCTGCCTGGGCAACCTCCCTACACATCTGCTCATTGAGTGCGGACATGACCGTCTGACCGGCACCATCACGCATATATTCGCCCTTACCTAAAGGTATCGGCGCACCGGAAGTACCTCCCACACCAAGGATAAACACATTGATACCCTTCTTTTTGGCGGCCTTGGCGGCCTCCAATGCGCCACCCTGATGATCTTCACCATCGGTGATGAGAATAATGGCACGACCTATTTTCTCCTGTTTCGAAAAACTGCTGCAAGCCAAATCGATAGCCCGCGCAATATCTGTACCCTGTGTAGAAATCAGGGAAGGATTGGCGCTTTGCAGAAACATCTTGGCGGAAACGTAGTCGCTCGTGATAGGCAACTGCACAAATGCATCACCTGCAAACACAATCAAACCAATCTTGTCGTTGGTGAACTTATCGACGAGGTTTTCCACCAACATCTTGCTTTTTTCAAGTCGGGAGGGAACTACATCCTCTGCCAACATGGAGTTGCTGATATCCAGTGCAATGATGGTCTCTATACCGTTGCGGTTGTCACGGGATATTTTGGAGCCCATCTGAGGACGGGCCAACACAACAACCAAAAGGGCATAGGCGGCCATCACCAGCCAAAATTTCACGGTAGGGCGGTAACGAGAAACTTGCGGCATAAGTTGGCGCAACAAGGCGGGGTCGCCAAAGGCGCGAAGTCGCTTGCGACGTACACGAAAAGAGATAATGCGAACGAGCATTAGCATCGGTACGGCCAAAAGCAACCAGAGATATATAGGATTTTCGAATCTGAACATGACAAATTTCTAAGGTATACGGCGCAAAACCGTTGTTCTCAATATGATTTCGAAAAGCAACAGGATGACAGCAGCAAGGGCAAAGGGCTGATAGGCTTCATACCGTTTGGAGAAGCGCTTGACGTCCATCTTGGTTTTTTCGAGTTTGTCTATATCTTTGTATATCTGAGCCAACTCCTTGTTGTTGGTAGCGCGGTACGAACTGGCACCGGTCACAGAGGAGATTTCAGACAATGTCTTGGTATCGAGTTCGACCGGCATATTGACATACTGCACACCACCGGCCACCGGCACTGGATAGGGAGCGACCTTGTTGGTACCCACGGCTATCGTGTAGACGCGTATGCCGAAACTCTGCGCTATCTGCGCACTCGTCATGGGCGAGATATCACCCATATTGTTGCTACCGTCGGTCAGAAGGATGACAATCTTGCTTTTGGCCTTCGAATCCTTCAATCGAGACACGGCATTGGCAACACCCATACCGATGGCCGTACCATCATGGATAATATCCTGGGCGGCTATGTCTGTACGCACACCCTGCAACAGATTGAGCAACGAGGCATGGTCGGTGGTCATCGGGCACTGCATGAAGGCTTCGCCAGCAAAAATGGTAAGACCGATGTTGTCGTCGGGGCGACCGGAGATAAAGTCTGCGGCCACGGCTTTGGCGGCCTCCAGTCGGTTGGGACGGAGATCCTCTGCCAACATGGAAGTAGAAACATCCATAACCAGCATGATATCTATTCCTTCCACCGACTTGTTGTCCCATGAATTGTGGGTTTGAGGACGTGCCAGCACACACACGACCAGCACATATACAATGCACCGCAAGACCATCGGCAGATGCACGATACGCATACGCCAACTCTTGGGTACATACCGATAGGCATCGGTACTGCCCATCCTCATTGTAGGTTCGCTGCTCTTACGATAAAGCAAGTACCACAATATATAAGGTACAAGCAACAGGAGCAACACGAAATATCCTTTACTTGCAAATTCCATTTCCTAATCTTATTCGAGCAACAGATACAAACGATAGGCCGACAAACAGGCCAATACGACAATAACGATGGCGACAACCGTGATGGCCACCTTGATGACGGTGCGGTTGTTTTGAGTGCGTTTGTCGTCGGCACTGAGTTCAGGAACAATACGCTCCGTGGTCGGCTGACCTTCAATCTTGGTTTGGTCTATGAAATTGATGGCATTGACGAGATTGAGGTCGTTCTCGTTGAGAAGCGTGGAATACTTGGCAAACTTCACCAGGTCGGCCGTAGTAAACAGTTCCTTCAGTTCATCAAGCATCTTTCGGTCGCCCTGTTCCTGCAGGCGATAGAGTATCTCCGAACTGGTCATCTCCTTGGCACTGAAACCGAAACGCTCCTCTATATATTGACGGAGAGCATCCGTCAACCGGGTATAGTACTCTTTTTGGCTTTCGGGAGTAGCCAAATGCTCATTCTTCAGTTTGTCAATGGTATTGAGTGCCTTTTGATGGGCGGGCACACGCTTGACGATACGGATATGCGTGATAATGGGTTTGTTCTGTCGAAGTCTTACCACAAGGTATAGACACACAACCGACAAGACTAAGACAAAAATACACATCCACAATATAGGCGACCATTCCGACCAAAGGAATGGATTGTCCTGCACGTCCTTTGGCGGGAAGAACTGGTCGGCGTGCAAAGTATCGACATCTACTGAAATCACCTTGAGGGCCAACGTGTTGGACGTATACGGTTTGCCATCTACCTTGACCTTGACACCGGGGATGGCATACAGATGTTCATCAAAACTGGTGAGCGTATACGAACGCAACACTTTCGTCTGTCCGTCGACTTCGGTCTTCTCTTCAGAAGAACAGTCGAGCACCTCAACACCAGGAACAATCAACTGACTGCGCTTATAGGTCGGGAACGTCACTCGGGCTCCATTGTGGGCCGTCACCGCGACAGTCATCCGCACTTGCTCGCCAATCAGTATCTGTACAGAATCTATCTTCGCCTCAACGTGTACCTGCGCCTGCAAGACGACAGCCACAAGCGAGAAGAGCAGAAGGGTAATATGTCTTTTCAATGTCTTACTCATTTTCATTCATCGTACTATCAAACACCACGGGAGGAGAACAGGGCCATCATGGAACGGACATAATCACCGTTGGTAGCCACTGACACCCAGTCGATATTGCTCTTGGCGAACGTTTGGCGCAGACGTTCCTGCCGTACCTGCCAATAGCGGGAATGGGCCTGCCGTACCTTCTTCGAACTGGTATCGATGAGCATTTCGTGTCCTGTTTCCGCATCGAGCACCTTCATCAGACCGATATCGGGCAACATTTTGGCCCGCTGGTCGTACACCTGTATGGCCATCACGTCGTGCTTGTTGTTGGCAATCTGGAAAGGCTTTTCCAAATCCTTGCCATCATAGAAGTCGCTCAGCACGAATGCAGTGCAACGCCGTTTGACCACACGCGTAAGATATTCCACGGCCATACCCACATCGGTGCGATGGCTCTGCGGTTTGAAATCGATCATTTCGCGGATGATGTACAGGATGTGCTTTCGGCCTTTCTTGGGCGGGATGTACTTTTCGATACGGTCGGAGAAGAAGATGACACCAATCTTATCATTGTTCTGTATGGCACTGAACGCTATGGTGGCAGCAATCTCGGCAACCATATCACGTTTCATCTGCACGGCGGTACCGAAGTCCAAAGATCCAGAGACATCCACAAGCAACATGACGGTCAGTTCGCGTTCCTCCTCATACACCTTGATATAAGGCCGACGGAAACGTGCGGTCACATTCCAGTCGATATCACGGATGTCATCGCCGAACTGATACTCGCGCACTTCGGAAAAAGCCATACCACGCCCTTTGAAGGCCGAATGGTACTGGCCGGCAAAGATGTTTTGGCTCAATCCGCGAGTCTTGATTTCTATCTTGCGGACTTTCTTTAATATATCTGATGTTTCCACGAATTACTTGTTTTTTTGATGTATCACTATTCGTTGTGTACAGCAAAGGCTGCAAGTGGAGACATCAGGGCACTTCCACCTTGTTGATAATTTTGGAAACGATTTCCTCACTGGTCACATTGCTGGCCTCTGCCTCATAGGACAGGCCGATACGGTGACGCATGACGTCATGGGCTACAGCACGCACATCCTCTGGCACAACATAGCCTCTACGCTTAATGAAAGCATAGGCACGGGCAGCCTTAGCCAGATTGATACTTGCACGCGGGGAACCACCGTAGGTAATCATATCCTTGAGTTCGGGCAAACCGTAACGCTCGGGATAACGGGAAGCGAAAACGATATCGGCAATGTACTGTTCGATTTTCTCGTCGATATATACCTCACGCACCACCTTACGGGCATTGAGTATCTCTTCAGCCGTGGTCACAGGCGTAACCTCGGGGAGACCTCCGGCAAGGTTTTCACGAATAATCAGTTTTTCCTCTTCGAGCGACGGATAGTCAATGATGACCTTCAGCATGAAACGGTCGACCTGAGCCTCGGGCAACTGATAGGTACCTTCCTGTTCGATAGGGTTTTGGGTAGCCATCACGAGGAACGGATGGGGAAGGGCAAAAGTTTTCTCGCCAATGGTAACCTGATGCTCCTGCATGGCTTCGAGCAAGGCGCTCTGTACCTTTGCCGGGGCACGGTTGATTTCGTCGGCCAATACAAAATTGGCAAACACAGGACCTTTCTTCACATGAAATCCCTCATCCTTCTGCGAATAGACGAGCGTACCGATAACATCGGCAGGAAGAAGATCGGGGGTAAACTGTATTCTGCTAAAATCGGCGTCGATAAGTTGTGACAATGTTTTGATGGCCAATGTTTTGGCCAAACCGGGTACACCTTCGAGCAAAATGTGTCCATCGCTCAGAAGGGAAATGAGCAAAGAGTCGACCAAGTGACGCTGTCCCACAATCACGCGGTTCATTCCCGTCACAAGATTGGTGATAAAACCGCTTTGCTGTTCAATCCGAATGTTCAATTCCCGGATATCAATAGATTCTGCCATTGTTCTGCGTATTAAAATTTATCGCAAAATTACAACATAAAAAACGAGGAGTCGGCGCATGACGGTCTAAATTATATTAAAAAGTCTCTAAAACTGAATATTTTAAGAACATTTATAGCAAAGTGTAAAATTGTTATGTAGGTGTTCAAATATGGATATGCGCCTTATTTTCGTTTTTTTGAATACCATTTTATGTAATCAAACACGGCAAGCGCCCAAAGACGCTCAACCTTGCAGCATGCTCAGTTTCAGTCCAAATTCGGTTGTCAATTCCTCATAAATACGCTGAACAGGAAGTCCCATCACATTAAAATAACTGCCGCGCAACGCTGTGACGCCTACATATCCGATCCACTCTTGTATGCCATACGCACCTGCCTTGTCGAACGGGCGATAATGATGGATATAATAATCGATTTCATCATCGGTAAGCATCTTGAAGGTCACTTCGGAAACGACGGAAAAAGTCCGCTGCTTGTCAGCAGTGGTCAGACAGACCCCTGTCACCACCTCATGCGACCGCCCACTGATAAGCCTCAACATCCGGCGGGCATCAGTCGCATCTACCGGTTTGCACAAAATCTGATTATCAACAATGACTACCGTATCAGCCGTCACCAGGAGTTCGTCACACGCAATATCATAAGCCGCCGCCTTCTCACGAGCGATGTATGCAGGTACATCGCAAGCAGGAAGATTTGCAGGATAGGACTCACTGACATCCTTCATCACCCGCACTTCGAAATCAATACCGAGACCAGCCATCAATTCGCGGCGACGAGGAGAATTGCTGGCCAACACATATTTATATTGTCTTGTCATTTTTGTCGCAAAGGTAAATATAATAGCGCATAGTTTCCCCGATTTTCGCGGTTTTTTCTTATTTTTGCAACCATATCAAGAGGCAACACGTCACACTAAATATGAAGAAAACCATATACAGCGCCCTACTCTTCCTTGTATCCGTCTTTATGACAAGCACTATGAGCGGATGTCAAGACAGTGGAAAGAAAGCATTTCACCGTCTGTTGTTGCAGTTGGCCGAAGCCGACCACACTATAGACCACAACGATTGGGCGGCCATCGAAAAATGGATGAGCGAAAACCAGTCTTCACTCAGCGAGCTGCGTGACGGCGACCATCTCGACCTCAAAAAGACCAAAGCGTATATCGCTGATTTCTTCAAAAACCGCCGACCTTCCGCCGACATCACCTTTGTTGGTATCGGTAGCAAGCCCTATCTTGCCGTGCATCTCTACTTGGAGCGTTCGGGCAGCATGACTCCCTACGATAGCCGCGAGGGAGACGGTCTGTTCAAGTCGGCCATCGTACAACTGCTGAATAGTCTTCCCGGTAACAATAGCGACAACCGCATCTATATCGTCAACAGCACTATAAATACTTACCCCGAAGGTTTCGACAAATTTCTTGCCGACACCAATATTTTCGAGAGTACCAAAGGAATAGGCGATGCGAGCTATACGGATTTCAGTTCGATTTTCAGCGATTTACTGAACAAGACCGGTGACAACGACCTCAGCATACTTGTCACCGACATGATATACTCCACAAAAAACATGAACGGAGTAAGTCCGCAAAAGATATTCAATGAAGCAGAAGGAATGACCAACGCCGTCTTCAAGAACATCGGCACAAAAAAATCCATGCTGGTTGTCAAATTGCGCAGTGGGTATCACGGTCCCTATTATAGTTATGACGCGCCATCCACGGGCAAAAATTATCATGGACAACGGCCCTACTATATCATCATTGTCACCTCCAATGCGAATATGGCCCGACTGACAACAGACAACCACTATCAGGCTTTTGCCAAACTGACACAGATCAAGGGGTATGAAGACGAATACCTGTTCAGCGCAACACCGCCCTACCATCCCTACTACTCGCTGTTGCTAAGTCATCGCGACATACACGGACGATTCAAACCGGAACGGGGGTCAGGCACACAGATTACCGCCATCAAAGACGTGGAAACCGACCCCGAAACGAAAACCCTTCGCCTGGTACTGGCCGTTGACCTCGGTCACATGTTCATTGCGGACACCTACTTGACAGGCCCCAAAAACTATGAGATAACATCGGGAAACGGCATGAAAATCATCTCCGTCCGCCCAATCAGGAACGGAGACCTCACGGAAACCGAAAAGCGGTATGCCGGAACAGCCACCCATCTGTTCACACTCAGCGCAGAGAAGACCCTACCCAAAGACAATATCCACATACGACTGAAAAACGTATTGCCAGCATGGGTTGCAGACACATCTACTGACGATGACCGCGACATACACGCAGCCAACTTCAGCAAAACCACGTTCGGTCTGAAATATCTTTTGGGCGGCATATACCAGTCTTACAAGAAAAGCGCAGGTGGCGTACCCGACTATTTTGACATCCAGCTCAAACTGAGCGAATAACTGCAAGCCAGACATTGTCTATCTCCATCCAAGAATATACATACTAGAATAAAAAAATGAAGAACATCATACTATTGACAACAGGACTTCTGTTGACCCTCCTCTTCCTCATCTTGTCAGCGACTGTATTTGAAGGAATGTACTACGAACGGGAATTTTCCAACGAAATGTACAACCAAGGGCTCTATCTCCCTGCATCACTTCTTGTCACCTGTATGGCATGGGGGGCGACGGCTACGTACTATTACCTCATCAATTCGGTCAACTTCTCACGCTGGTACCACTGGCTCATCATGCTCATTGCCACCAGCGTACTGACGACCGTATGCGTACATACCTATACTGACAGCGCACTCGCCGAAGAAGGGCTCAGTTTCAGTCACCAACTCACCACGTTTTCAGGAGTTTGTGCTATCACGAACATGGTATTTTTCATCATCGCCTCCTTCTCACTCAGGTGGTGGAGTTCCAATTGCCGCCACACCCCCATTCCCGAATAGAAGGTATCCGCACGACCTACCCCACGGCGGAAAATCCAGTTCAAAAAAAAACAAGAGCAAACAAAAACATCATACGACAGTGAGACTTTTCTTATTCTTGGTCGGCGGGACCGGTTCCCGCGTATTGCGTCCGCTCATCATGCAGTTTGCAGCGGGTATACATCCAACCGACGAGGCAGGCAATGCCATGCCCTTGGAAGTTGTACCCATCATCATCGACCCCCACAAAGCCAATGAAGACCTGAAACGCACGGACAATCTTCTGCGTTGGTACAAACAGATACGCCACGCCCTGTACGGACAACGCAGTGATGTCACACACGGTTTTTTCTCGGTTAAGATATCAACGCTCAGCGATGTGTGCCCGCAAGGTACCGAACTGGCCGACACATTTCAGATGAGACTGGGCACGCTGGAGTCGGCAAAATTCCGCGACTTCATCAACTACAACACGATGGACACCGCCAACCAAGCCCTTTGCTCCATGATGTTTTCCGACTATCAACTCGAAACTAAGATGGACATCGGTTTTGTCGGAAGTCCCAATATCGGAAGCGTTGCCCTCAACGAGTTGAAAGACAGTGAGGAGTTCCGGCAATTCTCCAACGTATTCCAAAAAGAAGACCGAGTGTTTATCGTCAGTTCGATATTCGGAGGAACAGGTGCCGCCGGATACCCCGTCATCGTGAACAACATCCGCAATGCTGACAACAACACCTCCATCAGCAACCGCGGCGACCTGCGCAACGCAAAAATCGGTGCACTCACCGTATTACCCTATTTCAACGTACAACAAGACGAGAACAGTCCGATATCACGGGCCGACTTCATCTCAAAAACGAAATCAGCCCTCTACTACTACCACGACAACCTGACCGGCCTACGGTCTGGCGGAAAGGATACAGGTACATCAAAAGTCAACGCCTGCTACTACCTCGGCGATGAAGTACCCTCTACCCCCTATTTCAACGACCCCGGCGGAAATGGGCAACGCAACGATGCCCATATCGTGGAATTTGTCGGAGCCCTGTCCATACTCGACTTTCTCCAGACTCCTGACGACCAACTCACCACAACCGATGGCAAGGCCATACGCCCCATATACAAAGAATACGGGTTGGCCAACGACACAAGAAATGTCACGCTCAAGGATTTGGGGTTACAGACACGCCTGTCCATCAATGAGCAGATGGCAAAATTCCATCTTGCTTATATGTACATCACACATCGACTGCGTGAAGACATCGGGCACGGTTATACGCTTGACAAACCGATGATAACGAAAGGTTTTTTGTCTACATCATTTTTCACCACCCTGACGGCCAACTTTTTCGTTGCCTATGCGCAATGGCTCAAGGAACTGAGAAACAACCAAAGAAGTTTCGCTCCGTTCAACCTCGACACGCAGGAGATAAGAAACTGTCTGAGCCATATCGAAGCGAGAAGCGGATTCCTAAAGACTCCGCCCAACTACAAGCACATACTCTCCGCTCTCAACACGGCCTCACAAAAAGCGGTCAAGGCCAACGCCTTTGCCGAAACAGAAACCGCCGGCAAACTCCTTGGACTACTCGACGCTGTCTTGGGAAAACTGATCGACGAAAAATATGACCCTGTAGTCTGACCCATTCCACAAGAAGATGATATCATGAGCAAAATACTGGCATACAACAACAAGACAACCGGCGAAAGTTGGATACCGCTGAGCGGACAATACTCAGCCGACGAAATAGAGATGATCGCCGACCCGAACGGAGGACTGTCACAAAAGCCACGGACCGCCATTCCCAGCCCGTTCGCCCAGATGGACTTAGTCAAGAACGCCTTTCACAGACTATCGGTCCATCCCGACCTCCATGGGGAAACCATGGACGAGAAACTCGTATCCGATGCGCTGGATATCGCCCAACTGTTTTTCTGTTACAAAGAACTGACCGAAAGTCTGCACATCATCACTTGGAACAGAACGACAGAGATGGCCAAGTTGTTGGCAAGTCCGCAACACCGGATTGTCGGCGAAACTCTCGAAATGTTTCTCAGACAAGACCAGGAAGCCTTCAACTTTGCAAAAATGGACAGACTCCACTTTTTGGTCTACGGCAACACCGTCATCGGAGGCACATCACCCGTCACTCTTTTCATGGCCAGCCCCAACGCGGCACAGGACATGTACAACATTCCATTGGAGCAGAATGTAAAGATATTCTCCCGCTGGCGCCCACTCTGTCAACGCGAGAAGCGTTTTATTGTCTACTTCTACGCTCTCTTCACTGCCTACCCTGAACTCAAGCAACTATGCAGTGAGGTCAACGCCTACTTGATCAGGAATTTCCGTCTGCTGCCACAAGACATACAGTCGGACATTACCAAAAACATCGGCAATCCGGAAGCGCTCGATATGGATAAGACCGACAAGGCTCTCAACTATCTGAATGCCAACTTCGACAAGATGGAAGACGGCGTACAGGCCTTGGGAGTTCCGTTCTACTGCGCACGCCAGCAAGACATCGAAGAAGATATTGCGGCAAGCGATTTCAGAATACAAAGCACAAAGGTAGCAAAAGGCGAAAAGATACCGCTCGTCCTTCAAAACCACCTGAACGCACCTGCCAACGACGCTTTCCGATACATCGTCGACAACTGGGACGACTCCATCATCATCACTCCCGAAGACTATGCCCTTGCCCCTGAGAAAAGACTCCTTCCGGGAACGTCACATCTGTATCCGTGGCTCACTGACGATGACTTTCTGGAACCGGCACTCATCAAGCTCAACTATACCATCAATCGCGACTGTTTCTTCGACGGCAATCTCACACAAGAAACAAGAGATACCGATGACAATGATTTTCTGTTGCCCATCAAGCCGCTTTTCTTCAAATACTTCAATGTCAGCGACCTATGGGGAACAATAGGCGGACGCCCACGTTTCGAACTGAAGCACACCCAAACCGGGCAGACAGAAACCATCAAAGCCATTTTGCGCATACCGGTACAGAAATCCGGACACTACGTCACTCTTTCGCGGACATACGTACAATCGACTGACAGCGATCTGACGTACGATAAAGGACGAAACTGCGGCAAGTTTATCACCATACCATTTGCAGTTGCCATCTTCCCATTTGTCAAGACCACACAACCGGGGCAATACCACATACAACTCGTAGACCGCGCACTCGGACAACTGGAAAACTACGCCGTCGGTTTATCGTTCCACGATAGCCTTCATAACGAGACGGTAGCATGTACGGCAAGAAAGAGAAGCATGAAAGCCGTTAAGAAGGTCGGTTCACAATACTACAAACTCAACGGAACATTCGACTATATCAAGACATCGCTTACCGACGATCTCAACAGGGTCGTAGCCGAAGGCATCATCTGCCCCCGTTGGGCCAATCATGTAGAAGGCCACGAGGCTTTCACCTTCGCCGTAGATTTCGGTACAACCAATACTCATGTAGAATGTATACGCGAGAACCAAATGCCAGCACCGCTCAAAGTAGCCCCTGCCACGCAAGAACGCATGGTCGCCACGCTATACAACGGAAGCAGTATGCTATACGATGTCATACTTCACCAAGAATTTCTACCACAAGCCATCGGGCGCGAATACGGTTTTCCGCAGCGCACGGTACTTTCCGAGAGCGAACACCTCAATGCTGCCCAGGCAGACAATATCATTGCACTGTGCGACGCCAATATTCCCTTTATCTATGAAAAGGAATCCATCGGTTATGGCAACCGCATCATTGCCGACCTGAAATGGTCGACCGACCTGTCTACCAACAAGCGCATACATACCTACCTGACCGAGTTGGCCCAACTCATGAGAACAAAGGTTCTGCTTGAGAACGGAGATTTGACAAAGACCCGCATTGTCTGGTTCTATCCCCTCAGCATGAAAGTGGGAAGAATCCGGAAAATGGAGGAAATGTGGAAGAAAACCTTCGAGGAAGTGTTCGGCATCGCCGCAGACGAAAAAAAACTGCTGCAAATGCCAGAATCAGTTGCGCCCTACTACTATTACAAATGCTCCAGTCAGTTCAGAGGAGCCGCCGCCAATGTGGCGAGCATAGACATCGGAGGTGGATCAAGCGACGTGGCCATATTCGAGTCAAACACTGGAGTCCCCACCTTGCTCACCTCATTCAGATTTGCAGCCAACACACTCTTCGGCGACGGTTTTTCCGAACTGCCGCACGGAGACACCAACCCTATGACGCGGAAGTATGTCGACTTCTTCAGACAAATCTTCGACCGCGACGATGAACGGTACGGCGAACTGATTGGCATCATGGATGACATTGTCGACAAGCGGAAATCGGAAGACATTAATGCGTTTCTTTTCTCCATCGAAAACAACAAAGCCACAAAAGGCAACGATTTGTTTTCCTACAACAAGAGACTCAATGAAGACGAGACACGCAAGATCATCTTCATCTATTTCTATGCCGCCATCATCTACTACGTTGCCCGTATGATGAAACATCGGCAACTGGATATGCCACAAAGTGTGATGTTCAGCGGCACTGGTTCCAAGACGCTGGATATCGTCGGCACAAAGACCGACCTGGAATTGCTCACGCGACGCATCTTCGAGAAAGTATACGCCAAGGCCTACGACGAGAAACCGTTTTCTATCGTCACGGAAAAGACCGAACCCAAACAAATCACCTGTAGGGGCGCACTATTGCAAGTAAGAGACGAGACCGGCTGCAAAAACGTACAGGACGTCAACCGACAGATGTACGAATTTGACAACCCGCTGAAGTACAACTACTCCATGCTTGACAAAGAGACGCTCACCTACGATGACATGACCCGTTCCGATATACAGGCGTCCATTGTCGGTGAGGTTCGCAAGTACAACACATTGTTCCTACAACTTTGCGAAGAGGCTCATGTGTGCGACCGATTCCTTGTCAGCAGAAAGGCGTTTGAACTGTTCAAGACCCTACTGAACAAGGATCTCGAACATCATCTCATCACCGGTTGGAATTTCTACAACAAGAACCAAAGCGAAAAGAATGATTCCGACCCCATAGAAGATGCCGTATTCTTCTACCCCATCATAGGAAGCATACGCGACAACATGATAGAAAACCTAAAAGAGGAATAATGACAGGTTCTAAAAGTAGCCGCAAAAATAAAATACGCAGGCCTTTTATAACCAACAATACTTTGTAGAAACAGTAGACCCCGAAAACAAGATTGGCTATTTTCGGGGTCTACGGTACATTTTGTTAGAACGGCAGGTCGTCACTGCTATTCTCCTGTGCTGCGGATTGAGGAGCAGCGGGAGCAACCGCTTGAGGTGCTACAATGGGTTGCGGAGCCACCATAGAAGCGCCACCTACGGCTGCAGGATCAACAAGGCGCACATCGAAAGCACGTACGCTATTGAACCAACGGCCATTGTACTCATGGGCATCGATATCAAACGAAACCGAAACCTCCTGACCAATCTGAATATTGAAACGCTGCAGACGGTCAGCACCAAATACGCTGAATACCATTTTGCGCGGGTAGGTATCATGGGTCTCGATGACAAAATCCTGGGCTGTCCATTCTCCTCTTGCTGACGTGCCACTTCTTGCAGGAAGGGCGGCTATCACTTTTCCTTGTAATTCCATTGTATATAAAAATCTATTGGTATTATTTTAATTTTTTCCAAAATCCCGGACTGAAAATTCCGTCCTACACTACGCCATAAAATCCCTACCCTGCTCCGCATAAAAGCAGCCACAAGGTTCAAAAACAGAACATTCCAGCGTTTCCTTTGGATTTGCGAAATTAATAATTTTTGCTCTAACAAGAGAAAGTTTCACACAAGTTTTTTGTTCCGCACAAGCCTTTTTTGTATTTTTGTACCTGAATAGGAAAACTACAAAATATTACATACATGCAATTTACATTATCAAGCAGTTTGCTCAACAACCGTCTGCTGACCTTGGCCAAGGTCATCAGCAACAAGAATTCCATCAATATACTTGAATGTTTTCTCTTCGAAGTAAAAGAGGGCGTACTTGTCATCACTGCAAGCGATAGCGAGAACGTCATGGAAACAGAACTGACACTCGACGAATGCGACGGCAACGGTTGTTTCGCCATAGCAAACCGCACGATAATTGATGCTCTGAAAGAGATACCCGAACAGCCTCTCACGTTCAAGGTAGACACAAACACCTTCAACATACAGATAGCCTATCTCAACGGTGTATACAACTTCACCGCACAAGATGCCACAGAATATCCGAGACTGCAACCGATGGCTGAAGATGCACATGTGATCACTATCACCTCAAGCATGCTGCAGAGTGCCCTTACACGCACGATGTTCGCCGCCGCTGCCACTGAAATCCGACCGATAATGAGCAGTGTATATTTCGATTTCGGAGAAGACTATCTCACCCTTGTCGCCACGGACGGACACAAATTGGCACGAAGCCGCAACTTCACCGTGAAGACAGAAGAGCCGGCAGCATTTATTCTGCCCAAAAAGCCGGTCAATCTGCTCAAGAATATACTTGCAAAAGACGATAGCGACGTTGTCATCCGCTTCTCTGAGGGCAATGCTGAAATAAAATATGCAGGAGGCACTCTTTCTTGTATTCTACTCGAAGGACGTTATTTCAACTACAACTCGGTCATCCCGGCAAACAACCCCAACGAAATGAGCATCGACCGAAAGGCCTTCCTCGGTGCTCTGCGCCGCGTATCTATATTCGCCAGCGAAAGCAGCCAATTGATACGTCTGCACATCACGGCCGGCAATCTGGAACTTTCTGCAGAAGACATCGACTTCGCTACCAGCGCAAAGGAGAATGTCATCTGCGAATATGCCGGCAAGCCCATGGATATCGGCTTCAAGAGCAGCGCCCTAAGCGACATTCTCAACAACCTGGAGAGCGACGAAATCATCGTCAAGTTGGCCGATCCCAGCCGTGCCTGCGTCATCGTTCCGACAGAAAACCCCGAAAACGAGGATATATTGATGTTGCTCATGCCCATGTTGCTCAACGACTGAATATAACCACGAGGCAAATGCCTCCCACACAACATACAGGGGATGGGGTATAACAAATGGTTTCAAACGACCATACCTCATCCTCTGCATCGTATATACAAACACCGAAGGCGGACTTTCATAAAGACCCGTCACCCACTCAAGAACAGATAGAACAGATGAAACTGAATCTGAAAAAGCCCCTCATCATATTCGACCTGGAGGCTACAGGCCTTGACCTCGTAAATGACCGCATCATACAACTGTCGTACATAAAGGTGTTTCCTGACGGACAGGAAGAGCGGCAATCCTACTACATCAATCCGGGAAAGACCATACCTCAAGAAGTTATAGAACTGACTGGCATTTCAAACGATGACGTAAAAGACAGCCCCCGATTCGCTGAACTGGCCAACAAACTGAGCACAGAAATGAAAGGATGTGACTTTGCCGGCTACAACTCCAATCACTTCGACATACCTTTGCTGGCCGAGGAATTTCTGCGGGCTGGTATAGACTTCGATTTTTCAAAGTGTCGACTCATCGATGCACAGACCATTTTCCACAAGATGGAGCGTCGCAATCTGGCCGCCGCCTATAAGTTTTTTTGCGGGCGCAAGATGGAAGACGACTTTACTGCCCACCGTGCAGACAACGACACCGAAGCCACCTACCGCGTACTGATGGGCGAGCTCGACATGTACAATCCGCAAACTCAGGAAGACCCAGAGCGCCGTTTGGAAAACGACATGGACGCATTGGCCGAATTCTCCAAGAACAACGACAATGTAGATTTCGCAGGACGTATCGTATGGAGAACAGCCAAAGGTCCGGACGGAAAACCTATTCTCGACAAAGATGGAAAAGAGTGCAAGGTAGAAACCTTCAATTTTGGTAAATACAAGGGGCATCCCGTAGCCGACGTGTTGCGCCGTGACCAGGGATATTTCAGTTGGATGTTGTCGGGAGATTTTACCTACAATACCAAGCAAGTCCTCACTCGCATCCGTCTGCGCGAAATGCAAAACAAGTAAACATCTGTCATTTGGACAAACCGCTAAGAAAAAGTCACGACATATAAGGAAACCACGCATATGCTGAAAGGGAAAAAAATAGTATTGGGTATCACGGGCTCCATTGCAGCCTACAAAGCCTGTCTTATCATCAGAGGACTCATCAAGAAGGGAGCAGAAGTGCAGGTTGTCATCACGCCAGCCGGCAAGGAATTTATCACTCCCATCACACTGTCTGCCCTGACCCACAAGCCGGTTATCAGCGAATTTTTCTCCCAGCGTGACGGCACTTGGCATTCACATGTTGATTTGGGTCTTTGGGCCGACGCCATGCTCATTGCCCCGTGCACAGCCAGCACCCTCGGAAAGATGGCCAACGGCATCGCCGACAATATGCTCATCACCACCTACCTATCGATGAAGGCCCCCGTATTTGTTGCACCCGCCATGGATCTCGATATGTACGCCCACCCCTCGACAAAAGCGAATATGAAGCGACTGGTCAATTACGGCAACCACATCATAGAACCCGGTGACGGATTCCTGGCCAGCGGACTTGAAGGAAAAGGGAGAATGGAAGAGCCAGATAACATTGTCGCACAACTCGACCGCTTTTTTGTTCAGGCAGAAACACAATCGCCCCTTCGGGGAAAACGTGTACTTATCACAGCAGGACCGACCTACGAAAAAATAGACCCCGTACGGTTTGTCGGCAACTACTCCAGCGGAAAGATGGGCTTTTCCATCGCCGAAGAGTGCCGGAAGCGTGGAGCAGAAGTGACCCTCATATCCGGTCCAGTGACACAAACCTGCTCACCCGATATCCAGCGTATCGACGTGGAATGCTGCGAAGAGATGTACAATGCCACTACCAACGCTTTTCCCGACTCTGACATCGCAATACTCTGCGCTGCCGTGGCGGACTTCAAACCAAAGGAAGTTGCCCCACAGAAGATCAAACGACACGGTGAAAATCTCACGCTCACTCTTTGCCCCACACACGACATTGCATCTGCCATCGGCAAAATGAAACGCAATGACCAAGTGATTGTGGCGTTCGCCCTCGAAACTAACGACGAGGAAGAGAATGCGAAAAAGAAACTGGAGAAGAAAAATGCCGACTTCGTCGTGATGAACAGTTTGCGAAATTCCGGCACCTGCTTCCGCACCGACGACAACCAAATATCCATCATCGGAGCATCCGGTACAAAGACCTTCCCCAAAAAGCCGAAAGAAGAGGTGGCAAAAGATATCATAGACCATCTGTGTACTCATCTATAGAACAAAAACAAACGCCACTATGAGAAAAGCCGTAGCACTACTGATCGTCATCCTTTCTCTTTTCACAGGCATCGCCTATGGACAAGAACTCAACGCCAAAATTACGATCAACCACAACCAGATACAGGGTACTGACGTCAGCGTGTTCGACGACCTGCAGAACAATCTTACACAGTTTGTCAACGAACGCCAATGGACCAACCTGCAGTTTCAAAAGAACGAGCGCATATCCTGCAACTTCAACATTACGGTGACACAGTACGACAATTCCACCAATGTATTCACTTGCAAGGCACTCATACAAGCCAACAGGCCCGTATACAATGCATCGTACACCACGACCATATACAACAATACGGACAACGACTTCAACTTCACTTATGCACAGTTCGACCAACTGCAGTTCAACGAAGAGAACGTCGACAACCAACTCACGGCCCTCATCGCCTACTACGCCTATCTCATCATCGGCATCAATCTCGATACCTTCTCTCCCATGGGAGGCGAAGATGTGTTGCAACGGTGCATGAACCTCACCAACAATAGTCAAAACCTCAACTACCCCGGATGGAAGGCTTTCGATAGCGACCGCAACCGGTTCGCCATTATCAACGACTATCTTGACGGAGCCATGAAACCATTCCGTCAACTGCAGTACGACTACTATCGCAACGGGCTCGATGAAATGGTCAACAACGCCGACCGCGGACGCACCAACATCACGACCGCCATCGAAGAAGATCTGAAAAAATGTCATGCCGACCGTCCGCTCAGTCTTCTACCACAAATATGGACGGACTACAAACGCGACGAACTGTCCAATATATACAAAGGCAAGGGTACCCAGAAAGAGAAGGAGTCTGTCTACGACATTCTCTTCTCCATCAATGCCAGCCAAAACTCTGCCTGGGAGAAAATCAAGGAATGATAAACATACTGCCATGCTGAAACAACTCTACATACAGAATTTCACCCTCATCGACAAACTCGAGATGTGTTTTCATCCAGGCTTCTCCGTCATTACCGGTGAGACTGGAGCCGGAAAGAGTATCATCATCGGGGCCATCGGACTTCTGCTCGGCAACCGTGCTGATGCCAAACAGGTAAAAACCGGTACCAACAAGTGTATAGTCGAAGCCACATTCGATCTCACCCCCTACGAGCAAGCCCCCCTTGTCAGATTCTTCGAAGACAATGATCTCGACTACCAAAACGGCGAATGTATCCTACGCCGCGAAGTGAGCGCCACAGGCAAGAGCCGGGCATTCATCAACGATACTCCCGTCACACTCTCAACCCTACGGGAAATCGGCGGACATCTCGTAGATATACATAGCCAGCACCAAAACCTTCTGTTGGGCAAGGAAGATTTCCAAATGGAAGTTGTCGATATTATGGCTCATAGCAAAGACCAACTGGCCGCCTACCAAAGCAAGTTTCACCAATACAAGACGGCTCTCAACGACCTTGAACAGTTGCGCAATTTGATTGTAGAAAGACGGAAAAGCGAGGATTTCATTAGATTTCAATACAACGAACTCTGCGATGCCAACCTCCAAGAAGACGAACAGGATGAACTGGAACAGGCCAGTGAAATGATGTCACACGCCGAAGAAATCAAGAGCGTGCTTCACGAAACAGATGAACTGCTCAACAATGAGGAGAGCGGCACCCTGGAGCGCACCCGCAATATGGCCAACCTGCTCCACAGTATTGAAGACTCCTTCCCTATCGCCAAGGACCTCGCAGACCGTATCGACAACTGCTTTATCGACATGAAGGACATCTCACGCGAACTGTCCCTGCATGCCGACGATGTGGAATTCGAGCCACAAAGACTGCAAGAAACAAACACCCGACTCGATCTCATCTACACCCTTGAACAAAAATACAATGCCTCAACGGTAGCCGACCTGATTGCCCAAAAAGAAGCGCTCGGCACCCAACTCAACAGTGTGGAACACAGCGATGAGCAATTGGCAGAACAGGAAGAACGCGTAAAACGTCTTCTCGAAGAATGCAATCTACATGCGGCCACACTCACAACACTCCGCAAAAAATCAGCCCAAGCCATCGAGAAAGAACTCTCCACACGACTTGTCCCCCTCGGAATACCCAAAATACGTTTTCAGGTCGACATCACGCCGTGTACGCTCAACGAAAAAGGAGCCGACAAGATACAGTTTCTCTTCAGTTCCAACTCCAGTTCACCGATGCAACCCGTCTCCGAAGTCGCCTCCGGAGGAGAGATTGCCCGTGTCATGCTCTCGCTGAAAGCCATGATTAGCAATGCCATTGGACTACCCACCATCATCTTCGACGAAATAGACACTGGTGTCAGCGGACATGTAGCAGAAAAGATGGCGAAAATCATGAAGGAGATGGGCGAAAACAACCGTCAAGTCATATGCATCACCCATCTTCCCCAAATTGCCGCCCTTGGTGCTACGCACTACAAGGTGTCAAAATCAGAAACTGCAGATGGAACGAAAAGCGTCATGTCTGAAATCAAGAACGAGGAACGCGTGGCTGAAATCGCACAAATGCTCAGCGGAAGCGAAATTACGGAAGCGGCTATCGACAACGCCAAGGCGTTGCTCAATCTGTAACAGAAGGGCCAAAGGTAGATTTCGAACAACTCCCGCCACCAACAACAAACCTGAAAAAAAACAATTGCATGAAAAAAATATCCATTACTTTTTTATTGGCATTCACTGCCCTCATTACCCTCTTCGCAGCCCCGTCTACAGGGGATATCAAGAAGAGTATTTTCACGCTGACCACCTACAATGCCGACGGAAGCATCCGAGCAACAGGCAGTTACGGAGTATTTATCAGTACGACAGGCGAAGCGGTAGCCTCTTGGAGCCCCTTCGCAGGAGCAGCCAAAGCCACAGTCACAGACATCAGCGGAAAGACATACGACGTAGAAACTCTAATCGGTGCCAACGAACTGTATGACGTATGCCGCTTTCGCGTGAACGCAAAGGTCACTTCCTTATCCCCGGCTTCTTCACAGGCCCAAGAAGGCAACAGTGTATGGATGGCCACGGTCGACGGTAAAAAGGTTGAGGCCAACGAAATGAAAGTTGTCCGTACAGAACAATTCATGAACAAATACGCCTACTATATTCTTCCTGCCACCGACAAGGCCTATGCCGCCGGACTACCTTTCGTCAATTCAAATGGCCAATTACTGGGATTACTACAAAAATCGGTAACATCCGACGAGTTGCACGCCACCGATATACATTTCTTCAATGACCTTCACATCAGCGGCCTTTCCGTCTATGATCCTATCTACCAACAGACAGGCATCCGGCTTGAAATGCCAACCGACAAGAAAGATGCACTGGTGATGCTCATCATGGCACACGACCAGCAGGACTCCGCCAAATACGCATCCTACATCGAAGACTTCATTCGTCTCTTCCCCAATGAAACAGACGGATACTCTGCACGCGCCCAACAGAAGGTAAACGCAGGTGATTTCGCCGGTGCAGACAAGGACATGCAGACCGCTGTAACAAAATCCGTCAACAAGGCTGAGGCCCATGCAGAATATGCCCGAATCATCTACCAGAAAATGGTATACAGTCCCGACACACTCTACAAGAACTGGACATTCGACAAGGCTCTTGAGGAAACACGACAAGCCTACAGTCTGACGCCCGATCCTGCCTACCGCCACCGTGAGGCCCAAATCATCTTCAGTCAAGGTGACTACAAGACGGCACTCGACATCTTCACCCAACTCGCCAATACCCCACTCCGTCAAAATGGTGAAATTTTCTACGAAGCCGCACAATGCAAGACCCAGTTGCAAGCCCCCAAGACAGAAATCATCGCTCTACTCGACAGTGCCATAGCGACCTGCCCGCAACCTGCCAACTCAATTGCAGCCCCCTATGTTTTGGCAAGAGGCGGAGTGTATGCTCAAATGGGTGACTACCGCAAAGCGCTCGTCGACTACAACGTCTACGACACACTGATGGCAGGACGGGCAAGCGCAGATTTCTACTACACCCGTTACCAGTGCGAGATGGAAGCGAAACAATTCCAACAAGCCCTCAACGACCTCGCCCATGCTGCCGTGATCAGCCAGTACAACCCTTACTATGTAGCAGAACTCGCCTCCCTACAACTCCGCTTCAATAGATATGAGGACGCCATTCAAGCCGCCAATGTATGTATACTTCAAGACCCCAACTCCTCAGACGCCTACATCATCAAGGGCATCGCACTCGCACTGAGCGATAAAAAAGCAGAAGGCCTAGAATGTCTGCAAAAGGCCAAAGAACTCGGAGACGAACGGGCACAAGGATATATCGACAAGTACAAATAAGGTAGATTATAAGTAGGTATTCAAAATTATTCGTATCTATTTATGGGTAGCAGGTGCTATTATACTTTGACATGTCTCTGCACTTTCTTTTTGCCTGTATGCCCGGCTTTCATCGGT
>CAVCSC010000029.1:0-35701 GCA_963604975.1 Lachnospiraceae bacterium
TTGCCCCTGTAAGGGGCGCATATTTTATTCACATACAATGAATTATGCGCCCCCTACAGGGGCAAAGTTGTAATAACTAAACGAAAAACGTAGGGGCGAGCCCCTACGCTATAATATGTCGTCCCTACGGGACTCACCGATTGCGATGTTTTTACCGGACACCAATAAAAAATATTCTTCTACCCCTCCACTTTCATCGCACACTCGGGGCAAAGTCCTTTGAGCACGTAGTTGACACCCGTCAGCCGGAAACCGTCGGGCAAGGGCACTACGGGTACGGCGATGCGTTTGAGGCAAAAGGTGCGGTGGCAGTGCTCGCAATAGAAGTGGGTGTGCTCGTCTTCTACCGAGCAGTCGCAGTCGTCGGCACACACGGCGTACTTGAGCGTGCCTGTACCGTCGTCGACGGCGTGTATGAGGCGGTGGAGCAGGAAGTGGGCCAGCGTGCGCGAGATGGTGGACTTGTCGACCGTGGGCAGCAATCGCTCAAGCGAGGGCAGAGAGACGGTCTCGTCGCCCCGTATCATCTCTGAGAGGATGAGCAGGCGCATGGCCGTGGGGCGGATGCCGCGGTGCTCCAACTTGTGGAGGAGAAATTCTTCGTTGTGCATAGGATAGGGAACGGTTGGTGACGACAAAAAAGTAGGTGATGCCCCCAAATACTTGGTGACGGTAATAAAACGCAAAAAAATTGCCGCACCCCTGAACCAATCAGAGGTGCGGCCAAAAAAGAAGGATATGATACTTTATGAAAAATGTATTTCCTTGTGTTCAGTCTGCCTGTCTTCGTCGGTACGTTAGGCCTTGACGATGACTGCGTCGTGCTTCTTGGCTGCGCGGCCCAAGGTCAGGTAGGCGATGGGCGAAGCCACGAAGATAGACGATAGAGTACCGATGACAACACCGAGGCTCATGGCGAAGGCGAAACTGCGGATGCTCTCTCCACCGAGGAAGAGGATACAGAGCAGCACGATAAGCGTAGAGAGCGAGGTGTTGACCGTACGGGCCAACGTCTGGCAGATACTCTCGTTGAAGAGTGAGTAGTAGTCCTGCTTGGGATGCAGGTGGAGGTTCTCACGGATACGGTCGAAGACCACCACCTTGTCGTTGATAGAGTAACCGATAACGGTCAGGATGGCTCCGATGAACGTCTGGTCTACCTCAAGCGAGATGGGCAACCATCCCCAGCAGATAGAGTAGATACCGAGCACAAACACGGTGTCGACGGCCAGGGCAACTACCGAACCTACCGAGAAGGCGAGGTTGCGGAAACGCACGAGGATATAGAGGAAGATGGCAATCAAAGCGATGATGACGCTCACGATAGCACCGTAGGTGATGTCCTTGGCTACCGACGGTCCTACCTTGGTAGAGGTGATGATGGAGCCGCCTGTACGGACATCGGGGTTCTTGAAGGCCTTGACGTCGCTCTGGGTGACAAGACCGGCCTTCTTCAGTGTGTTGAAGAGGATGGTCTCTGCCTCGTCGTCGACGGCGGGATTGTTGCTCTCTATCTTGTAGTTGGTGGAGATACGGATGGTCTTGCCGTCAGTACCGAGGGCCAGGGCACCTGTGTTGCAGCCGGGGAAGGCTTCGGCGATCAGTCCGCGTACCTGCTCAGGCTGTACGGGCTGCTCGAAGGCGATGACGTAGTTGCGGCCACCGGTGAAGTCGATGCTCTTGCTCAGTCCGCGTACGACGAAACTTACGACGAAGATGGCGATGAAGACTACCAGCACGGAGAAGGTGCGCTTCCAGATGCCCATGAAGGGGAACCGCACGTTCTGCAACAGGTTGCGAGAGATAGCGGTGGTGAAGTTGAGTTTCGTCCAGCGATCCTTGTTGAGCTGGTGTTCGTACACGATGCGGGTGAGGAACACGGCTGTGAAGAAGGAGCAGGCGATACCGATGATCAGGGTTGTGGCGAAGCCGCGGATAGGACCTGTACCGAAGACGTAGAGGATGACACCGGTGATGACGGAGGTCAAGTTGGAGTCGAAGATGGCCGAGAAGGCGTTGCTGTATCCGAGGTTGAGAGCCTGCTTGACGCCCTTGCCGGCGCGCAGTTCCTCACGAGTACGTTCGTAGATGAGCACGTTGGCATCGACGGCCGTACCGAGCGAGAGCACCATACCGGCGATACCCGACATGGTAAGCGCTGCCTGGAAGGAGGTGAGGATACCGAGCGTGAAGAAGAAGTTGAGGATGAGGGCGCAGTTGGCGATCATACCGGGGATGAAGTTGTACATGGCCACCATGTAAACCATCAGGATGATGAAGGCGATGATGAACGATACAAATCCCTGCTGGATAGACTGGGCACCGAGCGTAGGACCTACGACCTCAGCCTGTACGATACGGGCGGGGGCGGGCATACGTCCTGACTTGAGGGTGTTGGCCAAGTCCTTGGTGTCCTCGATGGTGAAGTTACCGGAGATGGATGACTGTCCGCCGGCAATCTCGCCGTTGACACGGGGAGCGGAGTAGACTACGCCGTCGAGCACGATGGCGATGGCCTTGCCTACGTTGGCCTTGGTGAGGGCAGCCCAGCGGCGTGCGCCGTCAGAGTTCATGGTCATGCTGACCTCGGGCTGGCCGGAGATATTGTTGAACTGGTCTTTGGCGTCGGTCACAACATCGCCCTCAAGCGGAGCGCGTCCGTTGTTGGAGGTGACGCGGATGGCGTGCAGTTCGTAGTAGTTCTTGACAGTGAGACCATCGGCGGGCTTGGCGCTCCAGAGCAGACGGCAGTCTGAGGGCAGCACGCTCTTGGCGATGGCTGAGTGGATGAGTTTGTTGACCTCGGCAGTGTCGCGCACGCTGGCATATCCTACGGTGCTGAGTGCGCCCTGGCCTGTGGGCTGGAAGATAGCGAAGAGGGGGTGCTGCTTCTTGGCCTCTGCGGTGGCTTCCTGGGCAGATACCTTCTGTGCGCCGTTCTTCTTGTCGGCTACCTTGAACTTGGGCTGTGCGGCCTTTTCAGCGGCGGCCTTCTCTACGGCAGCGGTGTCGGCTACGGCAGTGCTGTCGGCTGTCTCGGTCTTGCCGCTGAGGGCGGCAGCGCACTGCTGGTCGATCTGTGAGAGGTAGGGGATGATTTCGTCGGAGTTGTAGGTCTCCCAGAACTCGAGGTTGGCGCTCGACTGGAGGAGGTTACGCATACGGTCGGGGTCGTTGACACCAGGCATTTCGACCATGATGCGGCCCTGCTGACCTTCGAGTTTCTGAATGTTGGGCTGCACGACGCCGAACTGGTCGATACGGGTGCGTACCACGGTGAAGGAGTTGTCGACTGCGCTCTGTACTTCGGAGCGGAGCACCTTCTCTACCTCGCTGTCAGTACTAGTGGGCGAAACGAGGCCCTGCAGTTGCTGGGTGGCGAAGATCTCGGCCAGTTTGTGACCGGGAGCGGTGCGGTGGTAGGCGTCGATGAAGAGGGTGATGAAGTCTTTCTGGCTGGTCTCCTCCTCGGCCTTGGCTTCCTTCATGGCCTTGGTGAAGCCGGCATCGGTCTTGTGGTCGGCGAGTGTCTCCACTACGTCGGGCACGCTGACCTCGAGGATAACGTTCATACCGCCCTTGAGGTCAAGGCCGAGTCCGATCTGTGTTTCGAGGCACTTCTGGTAGGAGTAGATGCCGAGGTACTTCACGGAGTCCTTGTAGTCCTGCTGAGCGATGGGATCTTCAATCTTCGCGGCCTGTCCGTCGTAGTAGCGTGTGGCTACAGAGAAGGAGAGGTAGAAGATGCTTGCAAGCGTCAGTAGGACGGCGGTTGCAATTACAATTCCTTTGTTCTGCATTTTGTTGTTTTTATGATTTTTTATTTTATGTTCCGAACAAGTCGTGCAAAGATAGTATTTTTTTCAGACTGATGGAAATTTATGGCTTGTTTATCGCTATAAACGCCGTTTTTTTTGGGTTTTGCGTGCCGTATTGTCTTGAAAGGCACACGTTTCCCGCCACTTCCCGCCTCTATGTCAGGGGCGTCAGTGTCGGGGACGCTTGCGGAGCACGCACACCGCGGGATAGTGGTCGGAGGCATCGATGGTGTTGTCGACACGGCAGGAGAGCGGCTCCCAGTCGTCGGTGCAGAAGATGTTGTCGATGCGCACATAGAAGCAACTGTAGTGGTAGGAGATGCCGGGACCGTTGCCCGCAGCGGCATAGCAGTCGGTGAGCCCGCGGCCGACGGTGCGGTGGACGTAGGAGATGGGACTGTCGTTGAGGTCGCCGCAGACGATGGCACTACGGGGCCGCCACCGGCTGACGTAGGCGGCCACACTGTCGGCCTGGGGAGCGCGGCGGGCGGTGGCGGCTCCCAGTTGGCGGAAGAGGTGGCGCGACTCGCCGCTCATCTGTCGGGCGGGCACATCGCCGTGCAGCATGTCGCGGAAGTTGCGGCGGTCTTCAAGCGAGAGGCCGGTGGTTTCGAGATGGTTGACCACGACGGCCACGGTGTCGCCGTCGATGAGCAGGTGGAAGGCGGCCGAGATGTTGCCGGCCGATTGATACTTGATGCGCTCCTTGGCAAGGATGGGGTAACGGCTCCAGATGCCTACGCCGTCGCCCAGATGGGCAATGGTGACCGTATCTGAATAGGGGTAAAGCATTTTGAGTCCGTTGAAAAAGAGGTCTTGCTTGGATCTTTGCATACCGATCTCCTGCATACAGACGATATCGGCGTTTTGCTCCTTGATGTACCAGGCCACATCGCAACGGGTGAGGGGATCGGTCCAGGTCTCAAGGTTGTAGATGTTGTAGGTGAGTACCTTCACGCAACCGCTGTCGGGCACTTCGCGGGATATATTGAGCGGACAGTAGGTGCGCGTCGGACCGTAGCAGACGAGAAAGCCGACCAGCGGCAGGAGGGTGCGACGCACGCTGACGAGCGTCCAAAAGACGAGAAAGGCGAGGTTGACCGCCAACAATACGGGGTAAACCAGTCCCACGCTGCCCGCTATCGGGTGGGCCACGGGGTCGATGCGGTCGCTATAGCCTACGGCGGCCAGCGCAAGTATGGTGGCAAGATTGGCCCCTGCGATAAGACGCAGGGTGAACTTCTTGATTTTCTTCATCCTTCGGCGGACTTTTGACGGGCCATGAATATCATTCTCAATACCATGATGATACGCTCAATACCATGATGACACGGTCGTGCATGCGCAAAAACAAAAAACTTTTTTAGGCGTGCCCCGAAACATCTGGGACACGCCTTTTTCTTGGGGAAGGAGAGGAAACGTCCTTATCTCCGACTGCTATCAAACAGGCGTTGCTTCTCCTCACGGGTGAGCGAGTCGTACCCGCTGCGGCGTATCTTATCGAGTATGCGGTCAATCTCTTCCTGATCGGCCTTGCGGCGGGCGTTGTAGTCCCAGTCGGCATTGTGGGAGGTGGTGTCGCGGTAGGTCGACTGGGTACGGTTCTGCGACGAGGTGCCGGTCCACGACGATCCGCGGCGGCGTTCCCACGAAGACCGCAGTCCGTCGAAGAACTGCCGACCTACGTTCGGGCCATAGCCCACACCGGGATGACGGCGCCAGTAGCGGATGAGGAAGAAACCGAAGGCCATACCGCCGAGGTGGGCCAGGTGGGCTACACCGTCACCCGAGGTGAGCAGGGCCATGTATACTTCCACGCCGGCGTAGAGCATGACAAACCACTTGGCCTTGATGGGCACCGGCAGGGGGAAGATGAAGATGCGCTCGTTGGGGTAGATCATGCCGAAGGCCAACAGTATGCCGTAGATCGATCCCGACGCGCCTACCGTCGTCCAGGCGTTGAGCAGCGGGGCGTTGGCATGGGCCACAACGAGGGTATCGGCGGGCGAGAAACTGGGCAGGTTGTCGGCAGCGATGGTCCAGAACTGCACGAGTTGGGCGGCCTCCTGAAACAGTCCGGCTCCGATGCCGCACACCAGGTAGTAGACCAGGAATTTCTTCGGACCCCACGTTCTCTCTACCACGCATCCGAACATCCACAGGGCAAACATGTTGAAGAACAGGTGGCTCCAGCCGCCGTGCATGAACATATAGGTGAAGAGTTGGAATACCTGGAAGTCGGGCGCCAGGAAGAAGTGCAGACCGAAAATGCCGTTGAGGTCTACGATACGGCCAGCCATAGCGCACAGCAGATAGGCCAGCACGTTGACGATAAGCAGATTGCGGGTGACAATGGGAATATTTCGCATAGCGGTACGTTCTGAACGGTTGTGGGGACGCAAGCCCCGTCAATACATAATATCAACGGCAAAATTACGAAAAAATATCGCTTTGCATCCCAGACCCCTGTAGCAAAGCGGCTTTTTACGGAATTTTATGCACTTTTTTCCGTTTTTTGTTTGATTTGTGGGGGGAAACTCCTAAATTTGCACAATCGCCACTCCCTGTGCCGTTTACCGCCGCACGATGTACGGCCGACGAGCCGGGAAAGCCCGGCACACGGAAGCAAGGGAGCGGAAGACACTACGTCATTCAACAACAAACAATAACAAGCAATATTATGAACAAGACAGAACTGATCGAGAAGGTGGCTGAGAAGGCCAACCTGACCAAGGCTCAGGCCAAGAGCGCAGTCGAGGCATTTGGTACAACCGTAAAAGAGGCTCTCGTGGCTGGCGACAAGGTACAACTCATCGGCTTTGGCACATTCAGCGTTAACGAGCGTCCCGCACGCGAGGGTATCAACCCCGCTACCAAGGAGAAGATCACTATCGCTGCCAAGAAAGTGGCCAAGTTCAAGGCCGGTGCAGAAGTTACCGATGCCCTCAACTAATCTTCCGGGCCGATAAAGAAACACAGGGGAATACGCACTATCGCGTATTCCCCTTTTTTTGTGGGCTCTTGCGGAATATATTTGGACCATGAGAAACCCAGGGTTACAGATGTCACTATGTTCCATCTTCACCCTGGGCTACGGTCGTTACGCCCCCTTCGGGGCTGATGTATGTGCTATGTCATCTACGGGCCCCCATTGTTTGCGGTGCCCTACCGACTTGCGGTCTAATATCTAATAGAAATCCTCATACTCCTGCAGTCCCCAGATGGGTTCTGCGTCGTAGTCTTCTTCGTCTTCCCATCCTCCGGTATTGTCCTTGGAGTCGGCCCAGGGGTCTTGTGATCCGGCCAACAGGTGGCCTTCTTCGGTGAGTGAGACCACTTGGACGGTGGGCTGTATGTATTTCTTGCGTTTCATAGTTGTCTTGTTTTTTTCTGGGTTATCGGATGATGTCCGGCGCACAACGGCTGCGCGCCGGACGCTATGTTTGGATAAGGGGGCGGAGGATTATCTGACGAGCACTTTCTGTCCGGCGGCGATGTAGATGCCGGCCGGCAGACTGACGGTGCGGCTCTCTCCTGCCTTCATGCCTATAGACACGACGGTCTGTCCGCCTATGGTGCGTACGGTGGCCTGCATGTCGCGGGCGGCGGTGAGGGTGAGGGTGCCGTCACCGGCAGTGAGGACGAGGTCGGCCTGCGGTGCGGTGGTGTCGTCGATGCCGGTGGGCTGAGACCCGGGCTCCAGCGATACGGCGATGTAGCGAATGGCCGTGTTCAGGCCGTCTACACTGTAGTAGCCACGGAAGGGCATGACGTAGATGTCGCTATAGCGGTCGTCGAGGTTGAGCGAGGAGACGAAGAGGCTCTTGTTGAAGTAGAAGATGCCATCGGTCTTGGGCAGGGTCACACCGCAGAACGAACCGTGTGCGGTGAGCGTGGCAGCCGTGCCGCCTACGGTGGCGCTGGCGGTCTCGCCGTCGAGAAGCGGACTGTCGGCCGTGACGGGTGTCCGGGCGATGGTCGATCCCTTCTGGCGCACGGTGAACACCATCTTCGACGAGGTATCACCTGTCGGCTGCTCGCAGTCGATACCCACGAGGTAGGGATGGTTGGCCAGGGTGGTCGTGGCTGAGGTGTAGGGCGAGAAGTGGCCGTCTACCTGATAGTCGTAACTGTTGGTCATCGTCATGTTGTCGAGGGCGTTGTTGGCGTTCATCGTGTAGAACGTGAAGGCACACTGGTCGTCGGTGTTGGTATACTGTCCCTCGTCATCGACAGCCACGGTGAACGGCAGGGCAAGCGAGAGCCACTGGGCACCGTTGTGGTTGCGCGTCACCTGGCGGGTGTAGCGCACCTCGTTGGCGGCGTTGATACGGATGTCAAACGGAGCGAAGAACGGCTGCTGGTCGGTGATCACGATATCGTTCTCAGCCACATAGTCGTCGCCGGCCATGGAGAGGGAGGCCACGTTGTCGGTCTTGTACGACACGCCCTCGGGCAGGTAGATGATGGCGTTGGCGGCAAGCACGTCGCGTATGTCCTCAATCTTGCCGAGCGTGGCGTCGTCGGCACTGTAGAGCACGGAGTTGATGCCGCTGGCGTCAAGGTAGAGTATATGCTTGGTATCGGAGGGAGCACCCGTCTTGCTGTCGGCGATGTCGGTCTTCATCTGGTCGATGATCTGCTTGGCGTAGGCGTAGCCCTCACCCTTGGCGAGGAGTGCGCCGGTCGTGGTGTTGCGCAAGGCGACACTCACGCCCACCCACTTCTTGCTGTCGAGGCCGCTGCTGAGCGTGGCGTTGTCATAGACGGTGGTGTAGGTCAGCTCGGGCTTGTAGTTCTCGGTCGTGAGCGTGATGCGCGTGTTGTAGTAGGCGAAGTAGGCATGGCGCGGCGTGGTGGTCGGCGCAATGTTGTAGCGTGTCTCGTCGGAGGTGACGAGATAACAGTCGCGGCTCTCGCCCGAGGCCAGTTCCACGGCGCTCCACTGTCCGCCCTGTGTGGCGTAGGTGGAGTTGGAATAGCGGTATTCCTCGAAGACGAAGGTCGACGATCCGCTGGTGCCTGCGCTATAGTTGTCGGAGTTGTTGCAACGGAAGGCCTTGTCGCCGGCCACCGTTGCCGATACCTTAGCGGTATAGTCGTAGTCGGCAGCTTCGGTGCGGTGGCCCTGCAGGTTTTCGCCGATGAGGTCGTAGTAGGCCGAGCGTACAAAGTGGTAGCGTGCGTTGCCGCTTTCGGAGAGCGACCCGTAAGTGTTGTCAGCACGCTTGCTGTGAAGGTTGTCGAACGAGAAGTGCATCTTGCCGGCGGCGAAGTTGGTGGGCACGGCAAACTCAATCTGTCCATCGGCACCAATGGTGAAGTCGTCGGCGAGGTACTGGTTGGAGAGCGAGGTGCTGCCGTCTTCTTGTCGGCACACCACGTCCATCTTGTCGATGTAGGGATTGAGGGCTTCGAGCTGCACCTCAATGCTGATGTGGGCGATCTGTCCCTCGGCGAGACCCTCCACGGCAAACTTCACGGCGTCGTTGTTGAGACCGTCGATGCTGATCTCCTGCGAGGCGTTGTCCTCGTTGACGGTAGCGGTGGCAGCCACGGTGGTGCCAGTCTTGTCGTAGAGTTTCACGGTGTACGAGGCCGGATCGGTAGTAACGGCATCCGTACTGGTGATGGTGGCCGTTGTACCCTCGTAGGTACCCTTGCCATCGGCGGAGAAACCTATGTAGTCGCTGTCCCAGTGCAGACCGCGATCGTCTATCTGATATTCGCGGGCGTTTCTTTTGTTGGTGGCCGTCTTCAGGTCGGAGGAGCGGCTACCTAATGTCTTGTCATGCGTCAGATAGTATGTTTTGCTTGCGGATACTGTCGATACCCGTCCTTCGGTATCGGTCTGCCATGCCACGGGGGTGGTGGTATACTGGAGCGAGGCATTGAGGTAGCGGCCAAGGTTGTCCATGATATAGATGTCCTGTCCGAGCGTGGGAGCCGTGTAGGACGTGGCTTGGGAGACACACGTGAGCCGGGCGCCCACAATGCGGTAGCCCACGGGGATGAGCGTCGTGCCGTCCTGCGAGAGGGCATCGGTGGGCACTTCGAGCCAGTAGGTATCGTTGGCCAGGCCCACATAGGTCTTGCTGCCCTGTGTGGCTGCCGAGACGATGTGGCCATCGCCCGTCTGTCCTTCCACGGCTGTTCCGGCGGTGATGCCGCTGTTGTCGTAGAGCAGGAAGTTGGCGTGCAGATCCTTCACATTGTTATAGTTGTACTTGTAAGAGGTGTAACCGCTTGCTGATGCAGTCTGCCGCGTAATCTGTCCGAGGTCTACGCGCTGCGTGGCGAAGGGCAGGGCTATGCAGGCTGTGCCGTAGGTGGTACTGATGCCGGGCGCAAGAACTTCGGTGAAGGGGTCGGTACATTCGAAGGTAACAACAAACGAGGTTACCTTGACGCGCGCCATGCCTTGGGAGTGGTCTTGACGGAAATACAAAATGTTGCCCATGTCGGTGTCTGACATCGACGTACGTTGCAATGTCACGTCCTTACTGCCCCTTGACACGACAACGCTCTTGTATGGGTTAGTGAAAGAAGCATCCATCTCCTTGAACGTGCTTGCCTGAGAGCCATCAGTGTCGTAGTCCATCACGATTTTGTAACCCGTGAAACGATATCCCTTGGGCAAGGACAACGACATGTGGTTGATCGCGCTGGCCGATTCGCCCGACGCGAACACGAGGTTATTGCCCGACGCGAGAATGTTGTTGGCATGTTCGCTCATGAGTCCGTTTTCGGTGAGTCCCAACTTATCGGAAGATATGAGCGTCAGGGGCAACTGGTTGTGTACCCATGTGCCACCGAAGCCTTTGAGGTGTGACTCGCCGCTGTAACTGGCCGCAGAGATGATGTTGCCCGTCTGCGGACCGATGCTCACGGTCTGGGCCAGCAAGCGTCCCGCCAGGGCCGCAAAGAAAGCCAGGACCGCCAGGCGGATCCAATTGGTGATAATGGAAATACTTTTCATCTGTGTAGTTTTTATGGTGTTATTGTATGTGTTTTTAGTATGTGTTGTAGTGTGTGTTGTTATTGTATGTGCAATATTCGTGTTGGTGTGGTTTTGTGCTCAGTTGAGGGCGCTATGTGTTTTTGTGTCTGTGCTGCGGTCAGGCGGGATGTGCAGGCATTAGTTGTAGGTGGATACAAAGATAGGAAAAGTATAGATAGATTGTTGCGTCCGAAAGTGAGTGTCTGTCGTATTTCTTTTGTGACATTGTCACACTTGCAAGAGCGTAAATATGTGACACGGCGGGTAAATTACCGCTTTTTACCATTGCGACACATCGGCCGCCGGCTTGTGTATATACGCCGTTGGTAGTGTCACATTGTGGCATTACGGCATGTCACATTTACCCGTAGCACAAAATGTGACACCGTGAAGGAAAACGAAAACGTTAAAAAACAAAAAAAACCGTGTACCGATGGATAGTTTTCGGGGTTTTATCCGTAATTTTACCCGTTGTCAGCAACGCTGTATCTGCAGCGAAACCATCAATCACAGTCAGTATACCCAAAAATTACACAAAAAATAGAGGCAAAGGAAAGAAAGTCAGTCTACCTTTGCCTTCACAAACATAAAGACGGCTATGACTAACCTTCGACGTCATCTCTCGCACCTTCTGACCGTTCTCGCTCTCACTTTGACGGTCGTGCTCGCTGCCTGCAAGGGCGGCAAAAGCAGCAGTACCCCAACCATACAGGGTACGGGCAACTACACCAACGAATACATCAAGAAAATCTGTCTCACCCAGCCCGGGCGCGCCCTCGCCATGCTCGACACCGCCGAGCGACACAATTATATGCACCCCATCGATATCTACGCTCTGCGCTCCATGGTCTACAACAACGCTACCATGGAGTACGGCAAGGCTGCCGACTGCGCCATGAAAGCCCTGCACCATCCCGATATCAACCAGTATCCCGACAAGGAGGAGTCGCTCCTCAATATGGCCGCCTCCGAGTATTACTCCATCGGCGAGTATGCCCGCTGTCTGCGCGTGGCCGATCATGGCATAGACCTCGCCTACAAGCGCGGCAACACCCACCTTGCCGCCCAACTGCTGCTCACCGTCGGTCTGGTACACAGCGAGGTGGGCAACATGGGGCACGCTCTCGAATCGTTTGACAAGAGCATCGCCTCCTTCCGTTCCCTCGCCGAGAAAAACCCTACGTGGGACACCTACTACGAATACCTCACCGCCCTGGGACAGCAGACCAGTGTGCTGCTCGACAACAAGCGCTACCATGAACTCTTCGCCCTGCGCCCCTCCTACGAGCGGGCCATCAAGCGCATACAGGCCATGCAGCAGGATATGGTCGGTTCTGACGACGTCATCCTGGCATCCTACTACTCCATCTACGCCGTCGCCTATGAGGAAACCGGCGACCACGCTACCGCCGAGCGCATGTACGACAAACTCATGCTCACCCGCATAGCACAGAGCGACCAGGGCAGCACCTTCACCGTGCCCTACCTCCTGCTCCGCCACCGCTGGAGCGAGGCCCTCCGCCTTCTGGACCGCGAGGAGCAACAATACCTCGCCTCCGGACACGACACCATCGACTTCTACTACTCCAACACGCTCCTGATGAACAAGACCCGGGCTTACCAGGCCCTCGGACGGTACAAGGAAGCCATCACCTGCGGCATGCGTGCCTACACCCTCAGCGACTCGCTCCAACAACGCATACGCAACGAGAACGCCGTATGGCTATCAGAGCGGTTTGGCAACAAGATGCTCAGCCTCCATATCGAGAAGCAGAAGAAGCAACTGCGCACGTCGAAGACCGTCATCATCGGTTCTACCACCGCCCTGCTGATTCTCGTGCTGCTCATGGTGCGCATCGTGCGCGACAACCGTCTGATACGCCGGAAAAACCGTGCCGCCTCGCAACTCATCAACGAACTCTCGGCCTACAAGAACCAAATCTACCAGATGATGAACCAGCAGACCGTCCCCAGCGGTGATGCTCCCTCCGACGAGGATGCCGCCGACCGCGACGCCTTCCTGCGTGTGGAGAAACGCATCGTCGACGACCGCCTATTCCTGCGACCCAAACTGAGCCGCGAGGAAGCCGCCGACCATGTCGGCATCTCCCGTGGCCGTTTTGCCGCCCTCTTCTCACGCTATGGCCACGGCACCTTCACCTCGTATATCAACGACCTGCGGCTCAACTATGCCGCCCACCTCCTCATGACCTGCCCCAACTACTCCGTTGAGGCCATCGCCCAGGAGTGCGGCATCCCCGTGCGCCAAACCTTCTACCGCCTTTTCTCCAAGAAGTACGGCATCACGCCCGCAGAGTACCGCAATGCCATGAGCAACGACGATGATGACGACAGGGAGTGAGATGCTTGCGTTGTGCTGACCCTACCTTTCTTGTTTTCACCCTACATTGCGTGTTTTCCCGTCCTTGGCAAACCTTAAACAAATGTTACAAAGGTATAAACCATGTAAATAATTTCCGCTTATGGAAATTATTACGACTAATTTTGCACCATATTTCTTGGAACATCCTACGGATCACCGCCGCGAGGCTTTTCCGAAGGGTGTACCGCACACGAATATGAGCCATCAAGCGCAATATAGATAGATGGATGTCTGCACGACAAATCCACGTTTGTCCGCGTCAGTCATACATTACTATTATATAATAAAAAGGTAAAAGGACATTTTCCCCATTAGAACACAAACAATAGGAACGAAAACAATCACAAAAATGAAGAAAATCTTTACACTTCTGTTTGCGGCTGCCATGACCATGGCCGCCAGTGCCACCGACTATACGGGCAAACTCTGCGTGTCGCTGTTCGGTATGGACACGGATGCCGGTGAAGCCACCATCAGCATCGACTCAAACGCCGACGGTAAAAACACACTGACACTCAAAAACTTCTCCTTCTCGGGTATGCCCATCGGTACTATTACCGTCAGCGGTGTGGTAGCCGATCAGTGCGGTACCGTCACCTATATGGGTGGCAACCAGCGCATCACCATCGCCAAGGGCGACGATGCCAGCGTAGAAGAGTGGATGGGTCCGAGCCTCGGCGAACTGCCCGTGCTCCTCATGGGCAAGACTGCCAAGAACAAACTCGACGCTATCATCCTCATCGACCTCAACGCTTCTGGCCTGGGCGTCATCAAGGTGCAGTTTGGCGACCATCCTGAGGAAGTGGGACAGATTCCCAACTCAGGCTTCGAGCGTTTCCATACCGCTTCGTATAAACCCATTATTGGATCAACAAAGACCAGTGACGAGCCAGACGCTTGGCACTCCTTCATGAGTTGCACCGGTAGTTTAAAGTCTATGGTGGCCACTACCACCCATACCTACATCAGTGACGACGTGCGCCCCGGTACCACCGGTAAAAGCAGCGTCAAGGTGACCTCTTCCGTCGTGATGGGCCAGTCGGCCAACGGTACGATCACAACCGGCCAACTCTGTGCAGGCTCGACAAACGCTGCCAATTCCGGCAACAATGCCTTCCTCAACCTCGACAATACCGACACCGATGGTGCTGGCGACCCCTTCTACACCGTTATGCCCTGCTTCCCCGACTCCATCTCCGTATGGGTGAAGTTCCACAAGGGCGCGTCGAAGACCTACTACGCTACCATGGCGGCCACCATCACCGACGGTACCTACTATCAGGATCCTGAAAACAAGACCTACACCAATATCGTAGCCAAGGCCAGCAACCCCACCATCGCCGCTACCGACGAGTGGCAGCGCGTGGTCGTGCCTTTCGACTATGCCTCCTATGAGGGCTACGACGCCCAAAGCAAGGCCATCCTCGTGACCCTCTCCACCTGCGCCACACCGGCAGGCGGCAGCACCGGCAGCGATGCCGACGTGCTCTATGTCGACGATGCCAGCCTGATCTACAACTCCGCCCTCTCCAGCCTGTCGTACAACGGCCAGAAGATCAGCGGTTTTGCTCCCGACAACTACGCCTATACCCTGGAGGGTGACGGTGCTTTCGATCCCGAACTCATCGACGCCGACTGCGACGCTCAAGGCGATGTAGGCTATATCGTCACCGCTACCGAGGAAGAGAACGCCCACACCACCGTCTTCGTGACCAACTACGCTGGCGACCTGCAGAGCTGGAGCACCTACACCATCGACTATACCAACCGCATTGCAGCCGGTATCGACGATGCCAAGGTATCTACCAACAAGACTGCCGTAGGCTTCTACGACCTCAGCGGCCGCCGCGTGGCCAACACCTCTGCCAACGGCGTATATGTAGTACGCACTGCCGACGGCAAGGCCTACAAGATGATCAAGAAATAATAAGTAGGTAAGTAGGTATTCAAAATTATTCGTATCAAATAATTTTGAACACCTACTTAAGGAAACACTCACAACGCGGGACACACTCTCACATGTAGCACGTACCACGTTTTTTATTATTGCAACCACGGAAAAATCCCGGACAACGCCAATCGGCGCGGTCCGGGATTTTCCTGTTTTTTACCCCTCTTACCCTTCCGCTCTCCACCGCCGGAGTTCCTCCATCTTGCGGAGGCGGTCGAAGGAGTAGGTGCGGTCGTGCCGGCTGACAAACGTGTAGAGGGCGTAGGCTTTGTCGGCCAGGTCGTGGCGTTCGGGTCCGGTCACACAGGCCGACTCGGCATGATAGAGTTCGGCGAGCATCTCGATGCGCTGCAACCGCTCGTTCTCGGGCCATTCGGCTACGGCGGTCATCACCTCGTCGAGGCTGACATGATGAAAACGGTCGCGTCCGCCCAAGTATTGGTCGAAGAGGCGCAAAAGGGTCTCGCGCCGGCTCTCAAACTCTTTTTTCTCCAAGGCCAGGGCCAGGGCTGCGGCAAACTCTTCGATGAGCCGTATGAGGTAGTCACGTCGTAACATAAGGTAGATGGTTTTTGTCAGAAAAACGGGGCGCTTTGTTGGTGGTGGAGTACAGGCTACATAGGTAGACCTATTGTTCGTCCTCGCAGGTGTACTCATAGAGCCGTCGATAAAAGGGGTGGCGGGTGAGGGTGGCCACGTCGCCGAGGATGATGAGTTTCATGCGGGCCCGGGTGATGGCCACATTCATGCGGCGCAGGTCGCGCAGAAAACCGATATTGCCCTCGGCATTGGCCCGCACGAGCGAGATGATGATCACGTCGCGCTCTTGTCCCTGAAATCCGTCGACCGTGCCGACGGTCACCAGATGGCGGTAGGGCGTGAGCGCTTCCTCCCGCCGTACCATGCCGCGGAGCAACTGCACCTGGGCGCGGTAGGGCGTGATGATGCCCACGTCGATATGCTCGTCGAGCACGCGGCCCTTGCCGATCTTGGCGAAGTAGGCCGCGAGCGTGTCGATGGTGAGGCGTGCTTCAGCCCGGTTGATACGGCCGAACGTCTCGCCCACAAACTCCTCGTGGGCATCGAGCGAGGCGGTGTCGATCCACACCATCGGGCGATCGTAGTCGAGTATGCCGCGGTGTCGTACTTGCGGTGCGCTCTCTACGCGGCCACCGTAGAACCACTCCGAGGAGAAGCGCATGATACGCTCGTTCATACGATACTGCACACCGAGCAGCGTCACCACTTCGGGTTTTGTGCGGGCCACGCGTTCCATGAGCGTGCGGCCCAGTCCGCCGGCCAGTGCCTCGGGACACTTCACCGTAGGCGGCAACTGACAGTAGTCGCCGGCGAAGACCACACGCGAGGCCCGGCGGATGGCTATCCATGCGGCCGCTTCGAGGGCCTGTGCCGCCTCGTCGATGAAGAGCGTGCCAAACTTCTGTCCGTCGAGCAGGCGGTGGGCCGCTCCGGTGAGGGTGCAGGCGATGACCTTCGCCTCGGAGAAGAGGTCGGCATTGATGCGCACTTCCAGTTCGGTGGCCCGGCTGCGCAGGCGGTCCATCTTCTGATGAAAACCGTCGCCGCGTCGCCGCGCGCCACGCAGTTCGCGCATGGCCTTGCGCAGGCTCCACAGTTGGGGATAGTCAGGATGGTCTTCAAACCGCCGCTCGTAGGTGAACGAGAGCATCTTGTCGTCGACGCGCGACGGATTGCCGATGCGCAGCACCGACAGGCCGCGGTCGACCAGCCGCTCAGATATCCAGTCGACGGCCATATTGCTCTGTGCGCACACCAGTACCTGACTCTCGCGGCGCAGGGTCTCGTACACCGCCTCAACGAGCGTAGTGGTCTTGCCCGTGCCCGGAGGTCCGTGTACGATGGCCACATCCTTGGCCCGCAACACCTCGCCGACGGCCCGCTCCTGTGAGGCGTTGAGCCACGGCATGTGCGGAGCATCGAAGGAGAAACGCCCGGCCGGACGCGACGAGGCAAACAGGTCGCGCAGATAAGCCAGACGGCCGCTTGTGGCCCGCGATACCCGGTCGAGCGCGTCGAACATCAGGCGATATGAGGTCTCGTCGAACGAGAGTTGCACGCCCACACGACCCGCCCGGCTGAGGTCGAGCGCGCGGCCCGTGTCGGGGATGACCACGACCATACGGTCGGCGGCGGCGTAACTCACCGTGGCGGCAAAGGAGAAATACTTCACGCCCCCGGCCTTTGCCCCGTCGCCCTCCATGGTGAAGAACATCACGGGGCGGCCGAACTCGAAGTTATGGTCTGTGCCGACTTCCTCGGCCGCACGGAAGATCTCGACGACCGTCTGGTTGAGCGAGTTGTAGTAGCACCGTCCTACACGCACAGGCCACCAGGCATCGCCGCGCTTGATCTTGCGTGCCATGCCGACGGCCTCCGTCTGACGGCGAAACTCCTCCTTCTCGTGGGCATACTCCAGTTCGAGCAGCGCGCGCTGCTGACGGAGCGCCAATATTGCATTGTCCATCACGACAAAGGTACTCAATTTTTTGCGGGCCAACGGCCGCCACTGTCCAAAAAATAGGGAGACGCACTTTGCCGACTCGGAAAATCGCCCTATCTTTGCGCCTATGACCGACTATACATCTACCGCTGCCGACATCGTGCTCCGCCACCTCTCAGTAGGCTACCGCGACAGTCGGCACGCCGTGCGCACGGTACTCTCCGACATCAGTGTCGAGGAGCGCGGCGGGCAGTTTATCTGTCTCATGGGCCGCAACGGGTCGGGCAAGTCGACCCTCCTCCGCACCCTCGCCGCCCTGCAGTCGCCGATAGACGGCACGGCCACCATTGCCGGACGCGACATCTCCCGGCTCACGCCTCGCCAGCGGTCGCGCCTTGTGGCCGTGGTGCTCACCCGTCAGCCCGATGTGGCCGACATGACCGTCCGCGAGATGGTGGCCATGGGCCGCACACCCTATACGGGGTTTTGGGGAACGCTCTCCGCTGCCGACGATGCGGCCGTCGACGAGGCCCTCGACATGACCGGCACGCGGCCACTTGCCCCTCGCCGCTTCGCCCTTCTGAGCGACGGCGAGCGACAGAAGGTGATGGTGGCCAAGGCCCTTGCCCAGCAGACCCCCGTCATCCTGCTCGACGAACCGGCCGCCTACCTCGACTTCACGGCCAAGGTCGATCTCATGCGCCTGCTCCTCGCCCTGGCCCACAAAGCCGGCAAGACCATCATCGCCTCCACCCACGACTTCGGTACCGCCGTGCAACTGGCCGATCGACTATGGATAGCCGGCGGCGGCACGCTCGCCACAGGCACACCGCAGTCGATGGCCGCCGACGGCACGCTCGCCCGCTTTGTAGAAGGTGAGGGTGTGGCCTTCGATGCCCAAACGCTTGCCGTACACGTCAGCCGGGAATGAAAATGGCGGTCGGCCGCACGCTATGTGCGATATTTTCCGTACCTTTGCACAATATCGCCCCTGCTCCTTAGCATGGGGTCTATACATGCATCCGAAAGAATGAAGAAACTATATATAGAGACATACGGCTGCCAGATGAACGTGGCCGACTCCGAGGTCGTGGCTTCCGTCATGCAGATGGCCGGCTACGAGACCTGCGACAAGGAAGAAGAGGCCGACGCCATCTTCCTCAACACCTGTTCGGTACGCGAGAATGCCGAGAACAAGATCTACAACCGCCTCGACACGCTCGACGCCGAGCGACGCAAGGGCCGCCGACTCATCCTCGGCGTGCTCGGCTGTATGGCCGAGCGTGTGCGCGACGACCTCATCGACAACCACCACGCCAACCTCGTCTGCGGACCCGACTCCTATCTCAACCTGCCCGACATGATCGCCCAGTGCGAGACCGGACACAATGCCATCGACATCGAACTGTCGAAGACCGAGACCTACCGCGACGTCGTGCCCCAGCGCATCGGCGGCAACAAGGTCAGCGGCTTTGTCTCCATCATGCGCGGCTGCAACAACTTCTGCCACTACTGCATCGTGCCCTACACCCGTGGCCGTGAACGCTCGCGCGACCCCGAGAGCATACTCCGCGAAGTGCGCGACCTCCGCGACCGCGGATTCAAGGAGGTGACCCTCCTCGGACAGAATGTCAACTCCTACGGACTCTCTCCCTCGGGCAAGCGCGAAGAAGGATCGACCTCGTTTGCCCAACTGCTGCGTATGGTCGCCCAGGCCGTGCCCACGATGCGTGTGCGCTTCACCACCTCCAATCCCGAGGATATGACCGAGGACATCCTCCACGCCATCGCCGACGAGCCCAACCTCTGCCACCACATCCACTTCCCCGCACAGAGCGGATCGGACAAGACCCTGCGACTGATGAACCGCAAGTACACCCGCCAGCAGTATCTCGACCGCGTAGCCGCCATACGCCGCATCATACCCGACTGCGGACTGACGACCGACATCTTCGTGGGCTACCACGACGAGAGCGAGGAAGACCACCAGCAGACCCTCTCGCTGGTACGCGAGGTAGGGTTCGACTCCGCCTTCATGTTCAAGTACTCCGAGCGCCCCGGCACCTACGCCGCCAAGCATCTCCCCGACAACGTGTCGGAGGAGGAGAAGATACGCCGACTCAACGAACTCATCCACCTGCAGACCCAGATCAGTGCCGAGCGCAACCGTGAGGACGAGGGCCGCGAGTTCGAAGTGCTCGTCGAAGGTTTCTCCAAGCGGTCGCGCCAGCAACTCATGGGACGCACCCCGCAAAACAAGGCCGTCGTCTTCGACAAGGGCAACCACCATATCGGCGAACTCGTGCGGGTGCGCATCACCGGAAGCACCAGCGCCACCCTGCTCGGCGAAGCCGTCGATGCCGCCGAAGCCTCGACCGATACCCCATCCTGACCCCCTACCCCATGAAAGAATTCCTGCAAGTGCTGCGGCGGTTTGTACCGCCCTACAAGAAGTACCTCGCGCTGACAGTGGTGTTCAACATCCTGTCGGCCATACTCAACATTTTCTCTTTCGCCGCCATCATCCCCATCCTGCAGATCCTCTTCAAGACCGACGGCGGCATACACGCCACACACCTCATGGAGTGGGGCAGTGCCGATATCAAGGAGGTGCTCTCCAACAACGCCAACTACTATGTCTCCGGACTCATCGGCGAGTTGGGCGCCACCACCACCCTACTGTTCATCGGACTGCTGCTCGCCCTGATGACCTTTCTCAAGACCGGGGCCTACTTCCTCTCCTCGGCCACCATCATCCCCATACGCACCGGCGTGGTGCGTGACATCCGCAACCAACTCTACCGCAAGATCACCTCACTGCCCCTCGGCTTCTTCTCCGAGGAGCGCAAGGGCGACATCATCGCGCGGATGTCGGGCGATGTGCAGGAGATAGAAAACTCCATCATGTCGTCGCTCGACATGCTCTTCAAGAACCCCATCCTCATCATTGCCTACTTCGCCACGCTGGTCGCCATCTCTTGGCAGCTCACCCTCTTCACCATCTTCTTTGTGCCCGTCTTCGGCTGGTTTATGGGTTTTGTGGGACGCAAACTCAAACAGCGTTCCAAGGAGGCCCAGTCGCTCTGGAGCGACACCATGAGCCAGGTGGAGGAGACGCTCGGCGGACTGCGCATCATCAAGGCATTCTGTGCCGAGGAGAAGATGAACCGCCGTTTCGACCGCATCAACACCGCCTACCGCAACCAGATACTGCGGGTCAACACCCGTCAGCAGATGGCCCACCCTATGAGCGAGTTTCTCGGTACGCTGATGATTGTCATCGTACTGTGGTTTGGCGGCACGCTCGTGCTCAACAGTCAGGCCCTCTCCGGCCCAACGTTCATCTACTATCTCGTGATGCTCTACAGCATCATCAATCCGCTCAAGGAGTTTTCCAAGGCCGGGTACAACATCCCCAAGGGTCTCGCCTCTATGGAGCGCGTCGACAAGATACTCCAGGCCGAGGACACCATCACCGAGAAGGAACATCCGGTCAAGATCGCTTCCTTCGAGCATGAGATAGAGTTCCGCCACGTGTCCTTCCGCTACGGCGAACAGTGGGTGCTGCGCGACATCTGCCTCACCATACCCAAGGGCAAGACCGTCGCTCTCGTAGGACAGAGCGGCAGCGGCAAGTCGACCCTCGTCGACCTCATCCCCCGGTACTACGACGCACAAGAGGGACAGGTGCTCATCGACGGCATCGACGTGCGCGACCTCGGCATACACGACCTCCGGCAACTCATCGGCAATGTCAATCAGGAGGCCATCCTCTTCAACGACTCCTTCATGGGCAACATCACCTTCGGCGTGGAGCACGCCACACGCGAGGAGGTGGAGCAGGCCGCACGTATCGCCAACGCCCACGACTTCATCATGGCCTCCGAAAACGGTTACGACACCAATATCGGCGACCGCGGCGGACGGCTCTCCGGCGGACAACGCCAGCGTGTGAGCATCGCCCGCGCCATCCTCAAAAATCCGCCCATCCTCATCCTCGATGAAGCCACCTCCGCCCTCGACACCGAGAGCGAACGCCTTGTGCAGGATGCCCTCGAACGGCTCATGAAGACCCGCACCACCGTCGCCATCGCCCACCGCCTGTCGACCATCCGCGGAGCCGACGAGATCTGCGTGCTGCACGAGGGCCGTATCGTAGAGCGGGGTACCCACGCCCAACTCATGGCCCAAAACGGCTATTATCATAAACTGCACGAGATGCAGGCCTGATCATTTCAAGTAGGTTTTTCTCAACAGCCCGCAGAAAACCCGCAGAAAAAAGCCCGCAGAAAAAACGCAGAAAAAGTTTCTCAATAGCCCGCAAAAAAAAGCCCGCAAAAAAGCCCGCAAAAAAACGCAGAAAGAATTTCTCAATTGCCCACAGAAAAAATGTATAAGGTTGTTCATGCGCTTTTCTATGCACTGTCGCTGCTGCCGTTCAGACTGCTCTACGGTCTGTCCGACTGTGGTTTTGTGCTGTTGTACTATGTGGTGCGGTATCGGAGGCGCGTGGTGCGGTACAATCTCACCACCTCCTTCCCCGAGAAGAGTGAGCGGGAGATACGCCGCATAGAGCGTGGCTTCTACCGTTGGTTCTGCGACTACCTCATCGAAGCCGTCAAACTGCTCAGCATCAGCGATAGCGAACTGCGTCGACGCTTCCACATAGAGAATACCGACCAGGTAGAACACTACTTCAGTCAGGGCCAGGACTGCGCCGCCATCCTCGGCCACTACTGCAACTGGGAGTGGCTCTCCTGCGTAGGTATCGCCCTGCCCCAGGAACGCTGCATGGGCCTCATCTACCACCCACTGCGCAATGCCGTCTTCGACCGGCTCTTCCGCGACATCCGCTCCTCGCAGCCCGGCAGCGTCTGCGTACCCAAGAAAGACATCCTCCGCGTACTTGTCGGCCTGCGCAGCGAAGGACGCCGCAGCATGTTCGGCTACATCGCCGACCAAGGCCCCAAGTGGACCAATATCCACCTCTGGCTGCCCTTCCTCGGCCATGACACCCCCGTCTTCACCGGAGCCGAGCGCATCATGCGCAAGATGAACAATGCCGTCTTCTATGTCGAGATGACCCGTCCGCGCCGCGGCTACTATACCTGCACCTTCCGGCTCATCACCGACAGTCCCGCCACGTTGCCCGAGTACGAGGTGACCCGGCGCTTCTTCCGTCTGCTCGAAGACACCATACGCCGCGAACCGCGCTACTATCTCTGGTCGCACAACCGCTGGAAACGCACCCACGAAGAGTTCGACCGCCTTTTTACAGTAGAGAACGGCAAGGTAGTGCCACGCTCCGCCGCCAACAAAGAATAGCGGATATTTTTTTCAGAAACCGTATAGAAAAATCTCCGAAGAAAAGCCATGCTCCATATAGGATTTGACGCCAAGCGCATCGTGCGCAATGCCACAGGACTCGGACACTACGGCCGCACCCTGGTCACCGCCCTCTCGACCACCCTCGGCAGCAAGGCCCGGCTCCACCTCTATGCGCCCGACCAAGGACGCGACGATCTCCGCGCGCTCGTGCCGCAGAGTCCCGATATCCTCTATTCGTATCCCGCCCACTGCCGCACGCGCATCGGTCGTGACCTCTGGCGTACGCGGGGCATCGTCGCCGACCTCAAGCGCGACGGCATCACCCTCTACCACGGGCTCTCCGGCGAACTGCCCTTAGGCATCCGCCGCAGCGGTATCCGCTCGGTCGTGACCATACACGACCTCATCTTCATGCGCCATCCCGAGTACTACAATCCCATCGATGTAGCCATCTACCGGTGGAAGTTTCGCTGTGCCTGCCGCGAGGCCGACCGTATCGTCGCCATCAGCGAGTGTACGCGTCGCGATGTGGCCGAACTGGGACACTTTCCCGCCGACCGTATCGATGTGGTGTACCAGAGCATAGACTGCCGTTACCGTACCCCCGTGACCGCCGACGAGCAGGCCGAGGTAGCACGTCGCTACGCCCTGCCGTCCCGCTACATCCTCTTTGTGGGCACTATAGAGGAGCGCAAGAACGCCGGACTCGTCATTGAGGCCCTGCCGCAGATCGATTCCGAGGTACACTTTGTCATAGTAGGCCGACAGACCGCCTACACCCGCCGCATCCTCCGCCGGGCCTCGGCGCTTGGCGTGGCCGGTCGCGTGCATGTGGTCAGCGGCGTGCCCGATGCCGACATGGGAGCCATCTACCGGTCGGCCGAGGTGTTCGCCTATCCCTCACGCTACGAAGGCTTCGGTCTGCCCATCGTCGAGGCCATACAGTGTGGCCTGCCTGTCGTGGCCGCCACCGGGTCGTGTCTCGAAGAGGCCGGCGGCGAAGCCTGCTTCTATGTCGACCCCGACGACGTACAGGCCATGACCCTCACCCTCAGCCGCCTGCTGGCCGACAGCCGCTTGCGCCAGGAGAGTGTGGAGCGGAGCCAAGCCTATATCCGCCGCTTCGAGAACGGCGATATCGCCCGGCAGATGACCGAGGTGTACCGCCGCACGCTGGAGGCAGACTGAACATTCTTTTTCGGGAGGGGGAAAACGAAAGCATCTCAATAGCATCCCAAAAGTATCTCAATAGAAAACAAAGGTGAAAACCGTTTGTCATCCACCAAAGGTAAACAGAAAAGGTAAACAGAAAAGGTAAAAGCAATAGCAATATGAAGACTGTACTGGTAGACTTCACACGGTATCGCGAGAAAGGCGGTTTTGGAGAGATCGCCAACAACTACGCCGAGTACGTCAAGAGCGGCATTCTCGACGGTCTGCGCTTTGTGGCCCTCGTCAAGGAGCAGTTTCGCGGCGCAATGGGGCCCGACATCGAATACGTCACCGTGGAGCACCTCGACGAGGATCTGCGCCGTGTAGGACATATCGACCTGTGGCACACCACCGACCAGTTGTTTATCAAGCGCCGCCACGCCCCCGGCATGGTCAATATACTCACCGTGCACGACCTCAACTTCCTCCGCGAGAAGAAGCACATCCACAAGTACAAGGCCCTGCTCAAACTCAAGTGGCACGTCATGCGGTCTGACTGCATCACCGTCATCTCCCAGTATGCCAAGAACGACCTGCTGGCCCATGCCAGTGTCGGACACAAACCCCTGCGCGTCATCTACAACGGCATACAGGGAGCGGAGAACGACCGCCAGCAGCGTCCGTCATTTGCCGGCGACGACAAGTTCTTCTTCACCTTGGGACGCATCTGCAAGAAGAAGAATTTCCACTCGCTCGTGCCCATGATGAAGCACTTCCCCGACTACCGTCTCTATATCTGCGGCGAGTTCTACAAGAACAAGTACCGCACCTTCCTCACCCAACTCATCCATGACGAGGGGCTCGAAGACCGTGTATTCCTTTGCGGCACCGTCACCGACGAGGAGCGCAACTGGCTCTACGCCCATAGCGACGCCTTCCTCTTCCCCAGTCTGCTTGAAGGCTTCGGCATACCCGTGCTTGAAGCCATGCGCTTCCGCTGCAAGGTCTTTTCCTCACGCTGCACCAGTCTGCCCGAGGTCTGCCGGGAGCACGCCACCTACTTTGACTCGTTCGACCCCGACAGTATGGCCGCCACCGTCAAGGCCGGGCTCGCCACATGGAGCCGCACCAGTGCCGAAGCCACCGCCGCCAAGGAGTATTCCCGGAAGTTCACCTACGACAAATACGTCAAACAGTATATCGCCCTCTACAAGGAACTGTTGCACGTGTAAGAGAGGAGGTTTTGCGGGCTCCTCACATGGCATCACACAAGCATGTACACAAAAAAAAGGACTCCACTACCGTTCGCTTGCGGTGGGAGTCCTCTTTCTTGCTTGTTCATTCTTTTCACTTTTTTCCTAAAACCATTTTTTGTTCCTGTTATCCTTTCTTTCAATCTTTTTCGCCTTGCCGAAGACGGCTGGCCCATTGATTGTGAAACCTAAAAACCAATCTGAATCTTAAACCTTTTCAAATCTTAAACCATTTTCCAATTTATTTACCAAAATCCTTCTCAGTCAGTCCTGTGTAGCAATCTTTGTGATGTGTGATGTGTTTCCTTTTTTATCTTAAGAAGAGAGTAATTTTTATTTTAAGAAGAGAGAGGGCGGGGGCCCGTTCTTTATGGGAGAGGGCGTACCCGCCGTTATACTTGACTTATGCGCTGCCTTAAGGTATGAATACCTTCGGTGTTGCAGTGGGAGTCTCCGGTGTCTCTTCGAATTTCTTTTCCTTCACCACAACGGTCTTGTTGGAGGCATCCTTAGAGATAGCGTACTTGGTGCTGTAGAATACGGGGTTCTCCAGGAGGTATTTTTCCATCGCTTCCTTGGTGAGGTTCTTCTCTACATGATGGCGTCCCAGTTGGGTCTTGCTGGCCTCGGAGTGGGTGCCGTCGGCAAATTTGCCTGAGAATACCATCAGGACAGTGGCGCCGATGTGGTACTTATCTTGGGTGAGTTGTGCGCCGGGGAGCAACTTCTGACGGACAACGATACCGCCTTCAGCAGGTATACCGTCGGTCTCTACGGCTTTCATCCACATGGTACTGTTTACCTTCTCTACCTTCTTCTGACCGGTACTGTCGATAAACTCGACGGTGAACTCGCAGACCTTGGCTGCATCGGCGGTCGGGATGATGGTGACGATCGTCACGGTCTTCTTCATTTCGCCGTGGTTGACGGGGGCGGGGGCAACGTTCTCGGTAGCATCGTCGGTAGAGCAACTTGTCATACCAGTAGTCATTGCGGTTGCCATGAGAAGCATGGCGGCGGCCTTCAGTGCAGTTTTCATTGTCTTCATAATTCGTGTCCTTTCTTTAATTAGGGGTTGTACTTTTTGTTTTGCTTTTTTCTTTTTTCTGTCCTCCGCCCTACCCCGACCCTTCAGTGCATGGCTCGCGCCTTGAGGGGGTTTTCGTATCCGGGGTTCTTGTCGGATGACGGTTGCAAAGGTAGGGACGGAGATGCTATGCTCCAAATATTTTTATAACAATTTTTCGCAAAACACAAAAATAAAACCCCGAAAACTAACGGAATTCCGCGGGTTTTCGGGGTTTTTCTGTGAAAATTACATAATTTTAAGTTTATATTCCTTTCATCTTATTCTTTCTATTTCTCTTTCCTTTGACCCTCTACCATATACGCACCGTGCAACTGATCACGGCGAGTATGAAGGTGAGAAGGGCGATGATACGGAGCACGAGCAGGAGTTCGTCGCCCGTGGGATGCCTACTGCTCACCGCCGGCCTCCTGTACACCGATGGCCCCGAGCAGTGCGGTGGCGATGGCGATGATGATCTTGATGACCATGCGCCAGTCGGCGCCGTGTGAATTGTTGATATTGCCCATGATTCTTCTTTCCTTTCTTTTTATGTTGGTTTATAGGGGGCGGGCGTTTTTATTGCCCGCCCTTACCGGGATTGACCTGCGTCTACTCGCCGACAGCCTTGTCCTCGGCCTGGCTTTCGGCCTGAGTGTCTGCCTGGGTGTTGACACCATCGCTCTTGTCTACGTCGTAGATGGAAGCCTCAGACACCTTCACGCCGCTGAGCAGTTTGTAGGTGCGCTTGCGCTGGGCGTCGATAGACACTTCGGGTTGGAAGAGGATGTGGGTGCCGATGATGTTGGTCGACGACTTGAAGTCGGAGGCGGTGGCGGCTCCCTTGGAGGTGAGTCCTATCTTGAACGTGCCGAAACCGTCGATCTTGACGCGCTTCGAACTTTGCAACTCGCGGGTCATCGTCTCCACGAGTTCGCGGAGCACGGCCAGGATGTCCGATTCCTTGACGGTACAGTTGGCCTGCATGATGGAGGCGAGGCCGTTGAGGTCGATGGTGTCCTCGTGCACGGCGCGTGCATACCATTTGTTGGCGGTGGAGTCGTTGCGGGTACTCTTGTACATTTTGTATTTCAGTGCCATAGTGTGTTTTCCTTTCTTTGTTTTTTGTGGGTTAATGATTCTTGTTGTTGTGTCTTTTCTGATTGTTCCCGCGGGAGGGTGATGGGTGGTGTACTGTGTCGGCCGCATCTTCGCTGAGATTTGCGCGCATTCCCGGCTTGGTCGACATGGGCCGGGGGAATATTCCGTGGTGCGGAGAGGGCGGCGACGGGGGTACACGACCCGTCTGTGCAGTCGTTTTTTCCTGACTGCACGGCAAAGGTAGACAATGGAAAGACCCGTGTCAAGGGTCTTTAGGGATAAAAGGATGGGTAGGCGATGAAAAAAATCTCACCCTATGAGATAGAGTGGTGCCTCAGGACCCTCGTTGAAGAGCAAATCGAGGATGCTGAGGTTGGGCTGGAAGCCATGCTTAGCGGCGTATACCTGGTAGTAGGGACGTGGGGTGAACGCATTGTCTTCGGCGGGATGCTTGGGCTGTATGGCCTCACGCAGGTCGCAGGCACCGAGGGCCTCGGCATCGGCGTAGGCTTCGGTGTGACTGATGGAGGGCTCTATACCGAGCAGGTCGCAGAGGGTATGGGTGATGGCTTCGTTGTAGTCGGCGAGCCACTCCCAGCGTTTCTCGAAGAAGGGACGCAGGTCGTCGGCATAGAATTCGAAGAAGGGGCTCTCGCCATAGGCTGAGACGAGGGCGTTCCAGTGCAGGTGTCTCCACTGCCCGTGGTCGCTGATGCGGATGTCGGCCACGGCGCATTTTCCCGTCCCTGCACGCTCTATGGGCACGGTGAGGGCCTGGGTGCCGGCGGTGGTGGCGATGATGCAGCGGTTGCGGTAGGTCTGCTTGACGTAGTGCTCGTGGGTATCGATGATACAGGGCTGTCCGGAGGCCAGTTTGCTGTACCACTGCACAGGACCGAAATAAGTACTGGAAAGAAGATACATTTTTTCTGCGTGTTTTTATTGCGGGCTCCTGCGGATTCTTTCTGCGGATTTTTTTCTGCGGGAAATTTGAGAAATTGGGGATGGAAAAATGGAAAAACTCTACATTCTTTCTCCCTACTTACGATAGATACATTTTCCTCTGACGTGCGTCTCGTGTACGAGTGCATGGTGGCGTCCTATCTTGACGAGGTAGTTGCGTGGGTGGTCGCACCCGCAGTGGGGGCAGCGGTTGATGTCGGGGATGACGTACCGCCGTTTTCCGTCGCCGGAGGTGAGGGTATCGCCGGGGGTCATGACGATGCGCCCGATAAAGTCGGCCTGTCCCATGTCCACGATGACGATGTCGCCTTTCTGGGGACGGTCCTTTGCGAGGCGGCACAACAACACCCGCTGTCCCCGGTGGAGTTCGGGCTCCAGTGTATTGTCGGGGACGGCGTAGACGGTCAGGGCGCAGGTGCGCACGGCGAGTGCGGCGGCTGCGGCAATGACCGCGGTGATGATGATGCCGAGGGCCTTTTTCATGTCATGTGAGGCCGCATATATGTTTTTTTCAGTGACGGCGATCCGTATCAGGTCGCTTTTTCTGTCGTCACACGGACAGGTGCAGGGAGGAGATACCCTTTCACACTATCTGATATTGTCGACGAGTCTGAACAGGCGTGACCAGCGTATACCGCCGAAACCGTGTCTGTCGGGGTCGCTCGACCACCAGATGAAGATCGGTTTGCCCACGATATGGTCTTCGGGTACGAAGCCCCAGTAGCGGGAGTCGAGTGAGTTGTGGCGGTTGTCACCCATCATCCAGTAGTAGTCCATGGCGAAGGTGTAGTGGTCGGTCTGCTTGCCGTCGATATATATCTTGCTGTCCTTCACCTCAAGGTTGTGTCCCTCGTAGGTGCGTATGCAGCGTTCGTAGATGGCGATGTTGTCCATAGTCAGGCGCAGGGTCTTGCCTTTCTTGGGTATCCACACAGGACCGAAATCGTCGCGCGTCCACTCCTTATGTCCGTTGAGGGGATAGATGTCCATGCAGGTGGCATAGTCCACGATGTGCATGTACGACACGAGATCCTTGCGTGCGCCGAGCGTCTTGGCGGCAGCGGCGGTGAGGGGGATGACACCATCGCGGTTGAGCATGGCGAGGTCTTCCATGGAGATGCCGAGTTGCTCGATGAGGTCTTCGGGCAGTTGCGCTTTCAGTTTGACGTTGTAGGTATACTGTGCGTTGTCGGGCTCCTTCATGGCCTTGCCGTCGGTGTAGATGATGCGGTTCTTGATTTGCAGTACCTGTCCGGGCAGTCCGACACAGCGCTTGACATAGTTTTCGCGGCGGTCGACGGGTCGGGTGACGATATCACCATAGACGGCGGGCTGTGCGGCGATGTAGGCACGTCCGAGTCCGTAGATGTAGTCGAAGTAGTCGCGGCGCTTCTGCGGGGTGAGCGTGCCGGGGTCGAGATTGGCTCCGCCGCGCTGCTGGGCATCGAGTTGATAACCGTAGGAGTAGGCCATCTGGTAGAAGTCTTGTGCCTGCCATTGGGCATCGGAGCAGATGGTGTCGCCGGCGGGATAGTTGAAGACGACGATGTCGCCCTGCTCTATCTTGCCCAGGCCCTTGGCGCGCTCATAGGCCCACTGCGGCCATTCTATGTACGACTTGCACTCCAGCACGGGCAGGGTGTGCTGCGTGAGGGGCAGGGTGAGCGGGGTCATGGGTTTGCGCGGTCCGTAACTCATCTTCGACACAAAGAGGTAGTCGCCGGTGAGGAGCGACTTTTCGAGCGAGGAGGAGGGGATGACGTAGTTCTGGAAGAAGTAGAGGTTGATGAAGTACACGGCCACCAGTGCGAAGACGATGGCGTCTACCCACGACATGACGAATCGTGTCACGCCTTCCGAGTCGCGCCACCACTGCCAGCGTATTTTCTTGGTGATGTATACGTCGTAGATGAAGGGTACGGCGATGAGTCCCCACCAGCTCTTCACCCAGTAGAGGAAGGCGAGGTAGAGTACGGTGACGATGGCCAACTTGGTCCACTGCCGTTTCATGTTGAGTTTGGCTTTCTCTTTGTCTATCATTTTCTCGTTTGCCTTCCGCTATTGAGGAAGGACTCTTTTGTGTGTATTGTGGCGTTACTGTAATATTCTTGTGCGCTCGTCAGAACTGAAAAAGGTCGCCCATGGTGAGCAGTCCGCTGTGGTCGTGGGTATACTCGGCAGCGAGCACAGCGCCGAGGGCAAATCCCTTGCGCGAGTGGGCGTCGTGGGTGATGGTGATGGCGTCGGCCTCCGAGTCGTACACGATGGTGTGTATGCCGGGCACCTCGTCGCGGCGTATGCTCTCGATGGCGAGGGCGTCGGGACCGCAGTCGTTGGTGCCGCTGACGGTACCGTCGGCCAGGCACTGCACGCCCTTGGCCCAGTGGGTCTTGCGGTCGAGTGCCTCCACGATATCCTCGGCCAGGGTGATGGCGGTGCCCGACGGGGCGTCGAGTTTATGGATGTGGTGGGTCTCCTCCATGTGTACGTTGTACTGTGGGTAGGCGTTCATGATACGGGCGAGGTAGCGGTTGACGGCCGAGAACACGGCCACGCCTACCGAGAAGTTGGAGGCCCAGAAGAGGGTCTTGCCTTCTTCGGTGCAGAGGCGGCGCACGTCGTCGCCGTGCTCGTCCATCCATCCGGTAGAACCGCTCACCACCTTCACGCCGGCTTTGAAGGCGCGCAGGTAGTTGCCGTATGCGGCGGCGGGCGAGGTGAACTCTATGGCCACGTCGGCCGAGGCGAAGGCTTCCGAGGCGAAGTCGTCCTGGTTGTCGATGTCGATGATGCTCACAATCTCGTGTCCGCGCTGGCGGGCGATGGTCTCTATCATGTGTCCCATCTTGCCGTAGCCTATCAGTGCTATTTTCATATAGTATATCTTTTTTTGTTCTGTTGGGTTGGGGTGTCTGCCTTGCAAATATATGCGTTTTTTTGCGTCGGCGCTTATTCTGCCGGTGCTTTTTCTTGTTTTTTCTTGTTTTTTTGGATATTGCCCGTACCTCCTTCCGCAAAGGAGGGCTTCCACTCGGCCCGACTCAGTGTTTTCCGCTGACGATGCGCTTGATGTCGTTGAGTTTGTTGAGTGCCTCGACGGGGGTGAGGTTGTCGATGTCGAGTCCGAGTATCTCGTCGCGCACTTGGCAGAGCACGGGGTCGTCGAGTTGGAAGAAACTGAGTTGCATACCGTCGCCGCCTACGGGCTGCAGCCGTTCGGTGTGGGGCTTGGCGGCGGCAGTGCCTGCGGTGCCCACATCGGCGTTGTCGGCCTCCAGTTGTCGGAGGATGACCTCGGCACGGCGCACGATGCTCTTGGGCATGCCGGCGATGTCGGCCACGTGTATACCGAAGGAGTGTTCCGACCCTCCGGGCATGAGTTTGCGCAGGAAGATGACGCGTCCGCCGTCCTCGCGTACCGAAACATTGTAGTTGCTGATGCGGGCGAAGTGGCGTTCCATCTCGTTGAGTTCGTGGTAGTGGGTGGCAAAGAGGGTGCGGGCGCGGGCCTTGCGCTGTTCGTGCAGATACTCCACGATGGCCCAGGCGATAGAGATACCGTCGTAGGTGGAGGTGCCGCGGCCCAGTTCGTCGAAGAGCACGAGCGACCGCGGGGTGACATTGTTGAGGATATTGGCGGCCTCGGTCATCTCTACCATGAAGGTCGACTCGCCGAGCGAGATGTTGTCGGAGGCACCCACACGGGTGAATATCTTGTCGACGAGTCCTATCCGTGCGCTCTGTGCGGGCACGAAGCATCCGGTCTGGGCCATGAGCACGATGAGGGCGGTCTGTCTGAGCAGGGCCGACTTACCGGCCATGTTGGGTCCGGTGATGATCATGATCTGCTGGGTATCGCTGTCGAGGGTGATGTCGTTGGGTACATACTCCTCTCCGGTGGGCAGTTGGGTCTCGATGACAGGGTGGCGTCCTTCCTTGATGTCGATGGTCTCGCTGTCGTCGACCGTGGGGCGCACATAGCCGTGCTCGTCGGCGGCCTTGGCGTAGGAGAGCAGACAGTCTATCTGTGCCACGATACTGGCATCGGTCTGCACCTGGGGGATATATTCCTGGAGGGCGGTCACCAGTTCGCCGAAGAGCCGGGTTTCGAGGGCGAGTATCTTCTCGTCGGCACCCATGATTTTCTCTTCATACTCTTTGAGTTCGGCGGTGATGTAGCGTTCGGCCTGGGCGAGGGTCTGCTTGCGCACCCACTCCTGCGGCACGCGGTCGCGGTAGGTGTTGCGCACTTCGAGGTAGTAGCCGAAGACGTTGTTGTAGCCCACCTTGAGCGAGGCGATGCCGGTCTGCTCTATCTCGCGCTCCTGTATGCGGAGCAGGTAGTCGCGTCCGCCACGCGAGATGTCGCGCAGTTCGTCGAGTTCGGCCGAAAAGCCGGGGGCGATCACGCCACCGCGCCCCACGACCTGCGGGGCATCCTCGTTGAGTTCGCGGCCGATGCGGTCGCGTATGGTGTCGCAGGGATTGATGCGCTCGCCCAGCGACCTGAGGGCTTCGCAGTCGGCCCCGAGACAAGCCTGGCGTATGGGCACGAGGGCTTGGAGGGCGGTACGCAGTTGCACCACCTCGCGGGGGGTGACACGTCCGACGGCCACCTTGGAGATGATGCGCTCGATGTCGCCGATGAGGTGCATCTGCGTGTCGATGGCCTCCTTCATGGCGGTCGCATGGCGGAAGTGGTCGACCACGTCGAGCCGCCGCTCTATCCTTGCCGCATCGCGCAGGGGGAAGACGAGCCAGCGGCGCAGCATGCGGCCGCCCATCGGGGTGACGGTGCGGTCGACCACGTCGAGCAGCGACACGCCGTCGTCCTGCATGGCGCGCACGAGTTCGAGCGAGCGTATGGTGAAGTTGTCGAGGCGCACGTAGCGTTCCTCGTCGATGCGGGCCAGCGAGGTGATGTGTCCGATGTGGGTGTGCTGGGTCATCTCAAGGTATTGCAGTATGACGCCTGCGGCCACGACGCCGGAGTGCAGGTGGTCGACACCGAAGCCCTTGAGGGTGGCTGTACCGAAGTGGCGGAGGAGTTTTTGTCGCGCGCTCTGCTCGGTGAACATCCAGTCGTCGAGTTCGAACACGCACCACCGTGTGCCAAACCGCTGTTCGAAGGCGGTCTTCTCGGCCCGGTCGTAGAGCACCTCCTTGGGCTGTATGCTGGCCATGAGTTTCTCCACATAGTCGGCGGTGCCTTCTCCGGTGAGAAACTCTCCGGTGGAGATGTCGAGGAAGGCTACGCCCACGGCCGTGCGGCCGAAGTGCACGGCGGCCAGGAAGTTGTTTTCCTTGTAGTTGAGCACATTGTCGCCCATGGCCACGCCGGGCGTCACCAGTTCGGTGATGCCTCGCTTGACGAGGGTCTTGGTGAGTTTCGGGTCTTCGAGTTGATCGCAGATGGCCACGCGCCGCCCGGCCCGTATGAGTTTGGGCAGATAGGTGTCGAGGGCGTGATGGGGAAAGCCGGCCATCTCGGTGTCGGCACCGTTCGACCGACCGTTCGACCGGCGTGTCAGCGTGATGCCGAGTATGCGCGAGGCCTCTACTGCGTCGTCCATGTAGGTCTCGTAGAAGTCGCCACAACGAAAGAGGAGCATCGCGTCGGGGTGCTTCTCCTTGAGGGTGGCAAACTGTTGCATCATGGGCGTGAGGCCCTTGTCTTTCGCTTTCTTTTTCTCGGCCATAAGTGTGGGTTGTTCCTGTCGGGACAGGCGTGCCGCAATCGCAGCAGGAGGGTGACAATCTTTCTTTTTTTCACAACACCCGTCCGTAGCCTATCCTTATGCAAAGGTACGAAAAATCCATCGTCCTCACAAAAACGGCAAACGTATAGCATTGTTTAACAAACATATTTTGAGATTGAAAGGTTACTTCCACTTTTATCCATACTTTTGCCCCCGTTCTTCCTCCACATCTTAGCCGTCAGTGATGCCGGCTTTCATCGTGGAGAGGAACCATGGAAAACACAATATCTATTAGTTTTAATTATTAGTTTTATCAAATGACAAACGGTTTAAAAACAAAAAGACACATGAACAACTACTCTGCAAAATCTATCGAGTGCGCCGCTCCCTGCCCCACTCCACGCCGCGTGACCGACGAACAGATGGCCTCGGGCCGTCGCGAACTGGGCGAGTCTTTCGTCCGCCTGCTTTCTTCCCGCTACGACGACAATCTCTACTGGGTGGGTCTGCAGACCGATCTGCTTGAGGTGGTGCGCATCGTCTTCGACGACGGACTGGTACACGACCGGACGGGCGCACCCTTGCCCCTACTCCACCTTGTGCGCCACTCCTGTGCCGTGTTCCACCAGTACATGCCGCGCAATCCGTACAGTCTCATGCAGCGGGCCCGCCGACGCAAGGGCTTACGCCGACAGACCATGCTCGAACGCTATTGCTGGCGGAAGTATGTGCAGGGCGTGGCCGACCCGCTGGCCGACGAGGTGCTGCGCCTCTCTGCCGACGCCTCTCCCCTACCCTCCGATCATCCGGCGGACGACGGCAACGATTCCGCCGCTCCTGCTCTTTCCATTTTATCTGACCGCCTATGACCGACACTCCCGTTTCTCTCCCGACACCGGACGAATGGCTCTCGCCCCACTTCCGGCTGGCCGACCTCACGGTGTCGGGCGTCGCTGTGCGCCACCATATCGACAACACGCCGCCTCCGGAGACCGTCGCACGCCTGGCCCGCCTGTGCCGCGACGTACTCGAACCGCTCCGCCGACGCTTCGGGGTGATACGCGTCACGTCGGCCTACCGCTGCGACACGCTCTGCCGCATCGCCCCCACGCCCGATCCTGCCCCTTACTTGTCGGGCAACGCCGCCGACCTCCACGTCTCCTGCCGTCAGCAGGGTGAGCGCATGATCGCCTTCATCCGTCAGAGCGGCCTGCCCGCCGATGCCACGCTCCGACACCGCGAACGGTCGTCCGTATGGTGGGTGCAGGTGAGGATGAAGATGCAAAACAATGATTGATGGCCGACAAGAACATCACAATTGGCGAGTTTCATAGGGTTGGGTGTTCAAAATCCGAGTTGATTTTGCCCTCGCAAACCAACCTTAGCCCCTTAGGTAGGGTGTTCAAAACTTGAACTGATTTTGTGATTATAAAACACGCAAAACGCAAGACTACCATTAGCCCTGGAAGGGCGTAACGACCGTAGCCCAGGGTGAGCCGTTTGCG
>CAVCSC010000030.1:0-34504 GCA_963604975.1 Lachnospiraceae bacterium
ACGAGAAAAGACAATAAATATTATATATAAACTAATTTTGCTCACCTACTTATTACCAACATCTCAAATATACGCTCATATTACAGCAACAAAAAACTGCACACATGGGCTTTCCTTTCAAAAAACACCACGTGCGCAGTAAGTATTGGATTTTCTTGCTGAGAAGAAAAACTTATTCAGTAATATCCCAGCCTATAGCAGAAGCGCCAAGCACTGCGGCAGACGATCCCTCAAGGCTACTGATAAGGAATTTTGCTTTATCCTTATAAATCTTGAGAATATTTTCATCATAAGCCTTCTTAATCGGATCCATAATCAAATCACCAGCCTTTGTAAGACCACCAAAGAAGATAAATGCTTCTGGCGAACTGAAGGTAGCAAAATTGGCACAAGCCTCACCCAAGAGACGTCCGGTGAAGTCATATATATCCAAAGCCAACTTATCTCCCTTTTCTGCAGCAATCGAGACATCAAGCGAAGTGATCTTTTCGGGATCAAGTTCGCGGAGGAGTGAAGGCTCATCGGTCTTTTCGAGCATTTCACGGGCACTACGCGCGACACCGGTTGCAGAGCAATAAGCCTCCAGACAACCACAACGGCCGCATCCGCAAGATCTGCCATTTTCTTTGACTATAAAATGACCCAACTCACCAGCAAAGCCATCGCTACCATAAACGAGTTGACCATTGACAACAATGCCCGAACCAACTCCTGTACCCAAAGTGATGACAATGAAGTTCTTCATTCCGCGTGCTACACCATACGCCATTTCGCCGATTGCGGCAGCATTGGCATCATTGGTCAGCGCAACAGGAATGCCCAATTTCTTCGAGAACATTTCTGCCAAAGGTACAATTCCATTGTGTCCCCATGCCAAATTAGGAGCGAACTCTATGGTTCCTTTGTAATAGTTGCCGTTCGGAGCACCAATACCCATTGCCTTGATTTTGTCAATACCGCCAACCTGCTCTATGATGACGTGGAGTGCTTCAACAGAGGCATTCACATAGTCTTCTACATTGTCATAGCCTTGAGTCTTGATTGCTGTGGTCACCTTGATGTCGCCACGGCTATCTACGATACCAAAGACGGAATTTGTTCCGCCCAGGTCCAAACCGATAACATACGGTTTCAGTGTTTCTTCTGTATTCATCTTATAATTATTAGACTTAAAAGTTTCCTTTATCAAAGCCAGCCAATCATCATGTCTATGCCACGCAAAACGTACAGAGAACCTTGATTAATACTGGCTTCCGGCTGGTGTATAGACCAGTTACAAAGTGTAACTAGACACCTTTGCAAAGGTATTAAAAAATAGTCTTACGAAACAAAGTTTTCATGTGAAAATTTGTCTATATCACAAAAAATGCGCAATTTTGCAAATGCTATGCCATTCTCATTTCATATAGACATACTTGACTTTATATTCAAAGGTATACTGATAGGTATATTTTGCTCTGCACCAATGGGGCCAATTGGCATCTTGTGCATTCAGCGAACACTGAACAAAGGGCGTTGGTATGGTTTTGTAACAGGCGTTGGCGCTGCCGTAAGTGATATCATATACGCCTCCATGACGGGTTACGGCATGAGTTTCGTAATGCAACTTATTACGAATCCCCGCAATCTTTTTATCTTGAAAATTGTCGGCAGCCTATTGTTGTTGTTTTTCGGTATATATTGTTTTCGAAGCAATCCCACCAAGAACATGCATGTAAGCGGAACAAACAAAGGTTCATTGGTATACAACGGCATCACTGCTTTTTGGATAACATTTGTCAACCCACTCATTATATTCCTTTTTATGGCGTTGTTCGCCCAATTGTCATTCGTCATGCCCAACCATGCCCTGGAAATGGGAGTCGGATATGTAAGCATCTTCGGTGGAGCGCTATTGTGGTGGTTTGGCTTGACATGGCTCATAGACAAGATTAGAGGACGCTTTGATACCAATGGCATCATGATTATAAACAAAGTCATCGGTTGTCTGGTTGTCCTGATTTCCTTGATTATATTAGTGGGCACCGTTTTCAATCTCTACACTTTCTATTGACACTACTTGAGGCCACATCTGTCCTCATCATACAATAGCATAAATACTTACACGCAAAGAAAATGTTTATAGCACAGGAATTACGGAAAAAAAACATTGCCGAATATATCTTGTACATGTGGCAAGTAGAAGATTTGATCAGAGCCTACAATTGTAATCTCTCAAACATAAAACGCAGTTATCTGTCACGTTTTCAATACACCGAGGAACAAGAAGAGGAAGCAGTAGATTGGTATGGCAACCTCATACGCATGATGAACGAGGAAGGAAAACGTGAGCAAGGACACCTTCAAATCAACATCATTGTCGTACAGGAGATGACCGAACTCCACGCACAACTCCTCCAAAGTTCACGTTTCCCGTTTTATAACGCTGAATACTATAAAGTTCTTCCTTTCATAGTAGAACTTCGCAACAAAGGAGAAAAAAAAATCAGCGAAATAGAAACTTGCTTGAATGCCCTCTATGGGACGATGATGCTCAGACTGAAAAAAAAGACCATTAGCCCGGAAACAGAGCATGCTATCAAAGAGATATCAACACTTATAGGTATGCTCAGTGATTATTTTGCAAAAGACAAGACAGAAGGGTTAAAATTCGATGAGGATTGACCATACACAATTAGGTAGAATATAAAAACTTCCACCGTAAGTATTTAAAAAGAAAATAAAATTACAGGGTGCATTTTGCCCCACCATTAATGAACAACACCAAATCCACAAAATGAATCCAGAAATAGACCGCCGCCGTACATTTGCCATTATATCTCACCCTGACGCAGGAAAAACAACGTTGACAGAGAAATTTCTTCTTTTCGGTGGACAGATACAGGTTGCCGGTGCAGTAAAAAGCAACAAGATTCGCAAAACTGCAACATCCGACTGGATGGACATAGAAAAGCAACGTGGAATTTCTGTATCCACTTCAGTTATGGAGTTCGACTACAAGGAATACAAAGTCAACATACTTGACACTCCCGGTCACCAAGATTTCGCTGAGGATACATACAGGACACTGACTGCTGTAGATTCTGCCATCATCGTTGTTGACGGAGCAAAAGGTGTAGAGGCTCAAACGCGAAAGTTGATGGAGGTCTGCCGTATGCGCAACACGCCTGTCATCATTTTTATCAACAAGATGGACCGTGAAGGACGTGATCCTTTTGACCTTCTTGATGAGCTGGAGGAAGAACTGAAAATCAAGGTAAGACCTCTCTCATGGCCTATCAATATAGGTGCTAAATTCAAAGGTGTCTACAATATCTACGAAAACAAACTAAACCTCTTCAAACCCGACAAACAACGTGTAACGGAGAAAGTGGAGATAGACATCCAAAGCACCGAACTCGAGCAGCATATCGGCGAACAGGATGCAAACCAACTTCGGGACGACCTCGAATTGGTAGATGGTGTATACCCCGCATTCGACATACAAACATACCGCGATGCCGAGGTTGCCCCAGTATTTTTCGGTTCTGCCCTCAACAATTTCGGTGTACAGGAACTTCTTGATTGCTTTGTGGAAATCGCTCCCTCACCCCGCCCGACAAATGCCGAGGAAAGAATCGTCCTGCCTTCAGAACCAAAATTCACCGGATTCATATTCAAAATTACAGCAAACATTGACCCTAACCACCGCTCGTGCATTGCCTTTTGCAAGGTATGCAGCGGTAAATTTGAAAGAAACCATCCGTATCAGCATGTCAGACTCGGCAAGACTGTCAGATTTTCCTCACCTACCCAATTCATGGCTCAACGCAAGAGCACGATAGAGGAAGCATGGCCGGGAGACATTGTTGGCCTTCCGGACAATGGCATCTTCAAAATCGGCGATACACTGACAGACGGTGAGAACCTACATTTCAAGGGCCTCCCTTCCTTCTCACCCGAGTTGTTCAAATATATTGAGAATGATGACCCCATGAAATCCAAACAATTGGAAAAAGGTATCAACCAACTCATGGATGAAGGTGTTGCACAATTGTTTATCAACCAATTCAATGGGCGCAAAATTATCGGAACGGTAGGACAGCTCCAATTTGAGGTGATACAATATCGTCTTGAAAATGAATACAATGCAAAATGCCGTTGGGAACCGATACATCTGTACAAAGCCTGCTGGATAGAAAGTGACAATCCGGAAGAACTGGAAGCCTTCAAAAAACGAAAATATCAATATATGGCGAAAGACAGAGAGGGCCGTGATGTATTCCTTGCAGACTCTGGATATGTCCTAAGCATGGCGCAACAGGACTTCAAGCACATAAAATTCCATTTCACAAGTGAGTTTTAGAAACCTCGTATAAAGGAAATCGAATGCAAGACTACCTGCAAATGACAAATTTTTCGTAGCCTTCATTGGACTTTTCATATAATTTTCATACATTTGCAAAAGACAATTGTGCGTAATAGTTCTTCAAACGAATTATTACGCATAAAAGTCGGTTTAGATGAATGATGGGGCATACAACGGATAAGTGATGAAACTAATCATAATGACCAAACCCACATTTTTTGTGGAAGAAGACAAAATTCTGACAACTCTATTTGAGGTTGGCATGGACAATCTGCACTTATACAAGCCCAATGCATCCCCTATGTATTCCGAAAGATTGCTATCATTGTTGCCAGAGGAATACTATAATAAAATCACCGTACACGACCACTTCTATCTAAAGGAGGAATACCGGTTGGCCGGCATCCATTTGGACAATCTGACTGCCCCCTCCCCAGTTGGATACAAAGGGAAAATAGGAAGAACCTGTACCAGCATCGAACAGGTGGAAGAAACCAAGCGGCACGCAAACACCATATTCTTGCGAAACATATTTGACAGTATTTCAGAACCCCAGCAAGTATCCTCCTTTAATATGAACATGCTCGAAAAAGCATCAGAAAAAGGCATTATAGATAAGAAGGTAATGGCATGGGGAGGCTTGAACATAGACAATATCCTGATGGCAAAAGACTTGGGATTTGGTGGCGTTGTCATTTGTGGAGATTTGTGGAGACTGTTTGATATACACAATCAGATGGACTACAAAGAGCTCATAAACCATTTCGAAAAATTGAGAAAATTAGTCAATTAACATAAAGAACAAAAGGATGAGTGCAAAAAACTCTTTTTTGGTATTCTCTGGCACAAGCACGAGATACCTTGCAGAAAAAATCTGCGCCAGTCTTGATTGTCCACTCGGAAACCTTGTTGTAACAAAATTCTCTGATGGAGAATTTGCTGTATCTTACGAGGAATCCATAAGAGGGCGCGATGTATTTTTGGTTCAAAGTACATTCCCCAATTCGGACAACCTTATGGAGCTTCTGCTGATGGTGGACGCAGCAAAGAGAGCGTCAGCCCGTCACATCATTGCAGTAATGCCCTATTTCGGTTGGGCACGACAAGACAGAAAAGACAAACCAAGAGTAAGCATAGGCGCCAAACTGGTAGCCAACTTACTAAGTGCCGCAGGAATAGACCGCCTTATCACGATGGATCTTCATGCAGACCAGATTCAAGGTTTCTTCGACGTACCGGTTGACCATCTGTATGCCTCCGGTGTCATCTTGCCCTACCTCCAGAGTCTTCACATCAAGGATCTCGTCATTGCTTCGCCTGATGTCGGCGGTTCTAAGCGCGCCAGCACATTTGCGAAATATTTGGGATGTCCGCTCGTTCTTTGCAACAAGACCCGTGCACGTGCCAATGTTGTTGAGAGCATGCAAATCATCGGTGATGTCAAAGGCAAGAACGTTGTTCTGATTGACGATATGGTTGATACTGCTGGAACAATAACAAAAGCCGCTGACTTGATGAAGGAATCCGGCGCACTCAGTGTACGCGCCTGCGCCTCACACTGTGTCATGAGTGGACCTGCTTCCGAGCGTGTTCAAAACTCTGCACTTGAGGAAATTGTATTTACCGATTCTATCCCCTACTCCAGTCGTTGTGCCAAGGTAAAACAACTTTCCGTCGCAGATATGTTTGCAGAAACTATCCGCCGCGTGGTCAACAATGAAAGTATCAGTTCACAATATCTTCTTTAATAGTTGACATTCAAACAATAGAAACAATAAATTTCTACGACATAATCAAGTAGGAGACAAACACTCTGCACAGGTGTTTGGCTCCTACTTTTTTGTTTGCACTACAAAGGCCTTGTACTGTTAATACAAAGGCCTTGTACCACCACTACAAGGCCCTTGTAGCATGCGTACAAGGCCTTTGTAGTATCCGTACATGTCCCTTGTACGAAATACACTTCACAAAGTCCCAAAGAGGAATAGGACCGTGATATGCCTCTTGACATAAAAAAGAAGGTGTACATAGGATGGCTTGCATCTATATACACCTTCAGTGATATCATTTTGTCAAGAACATTGACAAAACTCTGTTTTACTTGTTCTGATCTTCTACTGCCTCTTTTGCAGACGTTGTCTTCTTGGTTGCCGTCTTCCGCGGGGTCTTGGCTGCTGTTGTAGTCTTTGCCTTTGCTGTCTTGGCCTTTTCCAGTTTTTCACGCAACTTCACCTCTGCAGCCTCTATTTTCTCAATCTTTGTCTGCAAACGCACAATTTCCTTTGTTTTCATTTCAATCTCATCATCCTGGTTCTTGATGGTCGTCAGAAGCGAACTCAATTGCTCGTTGTCCACATCCTCAGGATAGAGAGAGTTTACCCGACTGATGAAATCACCAAGGATATTCATATAGTTGGTGAATGCGTCGAACGGACTTGAGAAAATACCACGATCGACCCCCAACTGGGATGGTTTTGTCGTCATTTGTCGGAAATTGTTGGAAGCCTGCAGATAGTCCCAATCCTGATTGATTCGCGGGTCGTTGGCTATTCTTACACGGTCGGCGACACTATAGAGTTTGTTGAAGGCTTCGCGCTGCATCGGATTGCCAAGCCATGAACTTACATCACGCTCCTCGTCTGTCCAGGACAAGGTTTCGGGTACATCAATAGCACCTACACTTTGATGTGTATCACAAATTTCGGAAGGCGTAGAGAACGTCAACCCATGTGTCTTTGCGCATGCTGGCAAGGCCTTGATGAAATCAAGGATATGGCTGGACAACGGTTGTGCGACACCAAGCGCAGACAATTCCATAAAGATGTTTATCACCTGCTCACCTTCTGGGAAGTTGGCAATGCGATCTATATAGTTGTCGGCAAAGAGCGGATATCCCTCCCATTCGGTATTGTTGAAACGCAAAGAGATATCATCGCTGAGAACAACATCACGCAACAGAAGTTTGAGATTGGGTGCCAAAGCGCAATTGTAAACGTAATGAGGAGATTTCCAACCCAAGACATGACGTGCTCCTTCTGAAAGCATTCCCTTGAATCCCATTTGAGCAGCCTTCAAACCGATGTCATCACTATAGATAAGAGAAGAGTTACGAAGCACTTTAGGGGTCTGACCGAAATACTCTTCCATCTTTTGGCACTGACGCTTCACCTCTGCTTCAAAACTCTGCTCGTTGGCCAAAGATGCAAGACCGTGTGAATAGGGTTCTGCCAAGAACTCGACGCAACCCGTAGCATTCAGTTCCTGAAGTTTTTCCAATACTTGTGGAGCATGGATTTCCAACTGTTCCATTCCTACACCAGAGAGCGAGAATGCTACTTTGAAGTACTTTCCGTTCTCCTTTATCATTTCATGCAGAGCGTTGAGCGCCGGCATATAGGAACGCTCGGCCAAATCGTTGACGATACGCTCATCCTCATAGTCGTCATAGTAATAGTGGTCTGTTCCGATGTCAAAAAAGCGATAACGCTTCAACTGTATGTTTTGATGTATCTCGAAATATAAACAAATCGTTTTCATTGTCGTTCGTTTTAATAATAGATTTTGTCTTTTGATGTTTGAGAGTATCAGATGTCATGGGCGAGAACCCGCTCATAAAGATTCTTTATGCGTTCTCCAACCTTTTCCCATGTAATCTGGTCAACCTCGCGTTTTCCTTCGTCTTGCAGATAATGGAAAAGTGAGTCGTTGTGACATATTGAGTAGATAGCATCTGCCAACGCGTGTATATCCCAATAATCCACTTTGATACAATTGTCGAGTATTTCTCCACAACCAGACTGCTTGGAGATAATGGTTGGCGTACCACACTGCATGGCCTCCAACGGTGAAATTCCGAACGGCTCCGAGACTGACGGCATCACGTATACATCCGAATCCTTCAGACACTCATACACCTGTTTGCCGCGCATGAAGCCTGGGAAATGGAAACGGTCGGCAATGCCTTTCTCTGCTGCAAGATAAATCATAGCGTCCATCATGTCGCCGCTTCCCGCCATACAGAAACGTATGTTGCGCGAGCGTTGCAATACCATGCTGGCTGCTTCAACAAAATATTCCGGTCCCTTCTGCATCGTGAGACGCCCCAAGAAGGTCACAACTTTTTCCTTGCCCGTGTGGTCGGGACGCGGTATATCCTGAAGTTCCTGACGCAAAGGATATACGGCATTGTGCATAGCAAAAACCTTGCGCGGGTCTTGGTGGTATTGATGAATGACAGTTTGTCGCGTCAACTCCGATACACACATGATGCAGTCCGCATTGTCCATACCATCCTTTTCGATGGAATAAACGGTCGGATTCACCTTACCGCGTGAGCGGTCGTAGTCTGTTGCGTGTACATGTATGCAGAGCGGCTTACCGCTGATATGCTTGGCGTTGATACCCGCAGGATAGGTCAGCCAATCGTGAGCATGTATAATGTCATACTCCTCGGTACGGGCTACTACCCCAGCGATAATCGAATAATTGTTGATTTCTTCATGCAGATTGGACGGATAACCTCCTGCAAACTCCATACATCCCAAATCGTTGACATGCATGTAATTGAAGTCTGCATAGATATGATCGCGCAAACGATAGTAGTAGTCCGGATCCATCACGTTGGAGATGCTGTCCTTCACATAATTATAATCAACATCACGCCACGCTATAGGCACACAGTTCATGGCAACAATACGGCAAGCCGTACGGTCCTCATCACCAAAGGGACGCGGCAGACATAACACTGTTTCTATTCCGTCTTGGGCGTGAAGTCCTTGCGTAATACCAAAATTGGCTGTTGCGAGTCCACCAAATACATGAGGAGGATACTCCCAACCGAACATTAATACTTTCATAGTCTTTTTATCCTCCCTATTTAGTACTTGTATTTTTCCAAAAGTTCCAATGTACGCAATATCTCGGCAACATTGATTGCAAAAGACATTGCACCGCGTCCGTTGAACGGAGGATTACCATCAAACAGTTCGGGAATTGTACCCAAACAGTGTTGTGTCATTTCGTCCTCGTAGCCCACCATCTGACGTTCTATGAAACTCAAGCGGGTACGCTTGTAGATTTTCAGACAGGCTTCCATATAGAAACCTCCAAGCCATGGCCATGCTGTACCTTGATGATAAGCCAAATCGCGCTGAGTTTGTGGACCTACATACATAGGATTGTAGCCACCGCTCTTCGGGGAAAGCGAACGCAAACCTTTCGGAGTCAGCAGTTCACGTGTACAAACATCAAGAACATTCTTCTGTTGCACTGGAGACAAAGGTGAGTAATCCAAGGCAACGGCAAAAATCATATTCGGACGTACACTCCAGTCCGGATAGTCTTTGGGTTCTACATAGTCAAACAAGTAACCGTACTTATTGACAAAAGTCTCAAGGAAGGAACTTTCACAAAGTTCTGCACGCTTCTCAAATTCAGAAGCCTCCTTTTCATCGCCATATTCCGAAGCCATTGACGCACAGAATTTCAAGGCGTTGAACCATAACGCATTGAATTCCACAATATATCCGGTACGCGGAACTACAGGACGTCCGTTCGACGAGGAATTCATCCATGTCACGGCCTTTTCTTTCCCTTGTGTATACAGCAAACCATTCTCTTTGAGTTGCAGATTAGGATGTTTGTTGTCAATGATGAAGTGCAACACATCGTGCAAGAACATACCATACTTGCGGTTGCATTTGTCACGCCCCACATGCTTGGCATATTGCTGTACGGCCCACACAGCCCATAACATCACATCGGGCTGGTCTATCTCATATATTTTTGTGGTACTGGGTTTATGATCCATCCATTCATACAACCCTCGCATGGCTGTCTGCATTACCAATTCGAAATAGTCTTCCTCCTCAATTGAGAGCGTAAGACCCGGCAATGCTATAAAGGTATCGCGCGCGCGACTTTTGAACCATGGATAACCGGCCAATATATAACGTTCATCCTTGCTTGTACGATTGTGGAACTGATGGGCGGCATTCACAAGACAATGGAAGAAGTTGTCACGCGGACTTCTGTCCTCCACCTCCTTTTCAAAAAGAGTTTTCAATCCGCTGGTCTTACAAGCAGATGTCGATCCAGAAAAGACAATAGATTCTCCTTTCTTGATATCAACTTCGAAATAACCCGGTACATACAAATCCTCGTTTGATGCATAACCGCGCTCGCGTTCTTTGGGATAATCTACGCCACGATACCAATCGGGCGAGAACACGAATTTAGCATTCTTGCTAAACTGCATATACAAATCGGGATATCCAGCATACATACAGGTTTTGATACCATTCTCCACCTCTGTATACTCACGCGAAGCGCTACCATTCTCGTGTGTAAACTGGCGCACACTACGGAAAGCGAGGAAAGGACGAAAACGAATCTTTGTTGCCGAATGGGCATCCTCCAATGTATATCTGATGAGAATTCTGTCTTCATAGTGTTGGAACACGACCTCTTTTTTCAGAATAACGCCTCCAACACGATATAAAGTGGTTGGTACTTTGTCGCAATCAAAAGATCTGATGTACTTGTGTCCTTGCGGGCTGTAGTTGTTGCCTTGATACTTGTGGAGTCCTAAGTTGAACTCTGCCCCATGCTGCACAACCGTTACATCAAGGGAAGAGAGCAACACATGGTTGTCATCATCCAACTCGGGTACGGGTACAACCAAGAGACCGTGATACTTCCGAGTATTACAATCGACAATTGTCGAACAGGAGTAGGCACCAGATCTATTGGTTCGCAGCAATTCTCTAGGCAAAGATTCCTCCAAATTGGTCATCAACGCTTTTTCGAATCGCAAATAACTCATAGTCTTATTATTGTTAAGGTTTAATCATTAAGTTCTGTATTGCATCCTCATCAAAGGAGAGAAACGGTCTTCTTGATACATAGATTGATACAGGCTTTCAGGTTCTCAAAGGTAATCATTTTTCATAAACAAAAAAAATATTTCCATTATTTTTTGCCGATATACCAATATCGCATACAAATTGCTACCATTGGGAACAGATATATCCAAACGTAACATGGAAAAATCCGCCACAGGAAACGTCGCTTAGCAGACAATGCCAATTTCAAGAGTACATTATAAAGAAAATACGCAAAGATTTATTGACTTATCCTTCCCAAACAAAAAACAGACTTTTTTTTGTACCGAACATTATTTTTTTATTACATTTGCAATATTGAAACGTCAACAATAGATACTCTCGCCTACGGATACTCTTTTGACATCGCCCCAAAAAGAAATCATACAAACTACAAATCTAATAATATTTTATGGAAACAGAAGAGAAAAACATGCTTGACGGCAGTTTTCGCATCAAGAAAGCCGCCATGTTTGTTGCTGCAGTACTTATCACTGCGGTAATTTGGAATCTACCCTTGGAGACCTTCGGCATAGAAGGTCTGACCGTCATTCAACGGCGTATCATCGCCATCTTTGCCTTTGCAACAGTATTGTGGATTACAGAAGCCATATCTCCTTGGGCAACATCCGTTTCACTGATAGGTCTTTTGCTACTGACCACATCAGACAATGCCTTCCTGTTTTTCCGGGACGGTATTGAAAAAGGCGAATTGCTCCACCATCAAGCCCTTATGGCCACATTTGCAGACCCCATTATTATCTTATTTCTCGGTGGATTCGTATTGGCGATAGCGGCAACGAAGTCTGGCCTTGACGTATTGTTTGCACGAACGCTTTTACGACCTTTCGGTACAAAAAGCGAGAACGTGTTGTTGGGCTTCATTCTTATCACAGGTGTATTCTCAATGTTTGTCAGCAATACGGCCACCGCTGCCATGATGTTGACCTTCTTAACCCCAATATTCAAGGCTCTTCCTCCAGACGGGAAAGGTCGCGTTGCCTTGACACTGGCCATACCTTTAGCCGCCAATATCGGTGGTATGGGAACTCCCATTGGAACCCCTCCCAACGCCATTGCCCTAAAATATTTGAATGACCCCGCAGGACTGAACATGGGGCTCACTTTCAGTTCATGGATGTCGTTTATGATGCCTCTTACCATTATACTATTGTTAATAGGATGGTACTTGCTGAAAAAATTCTTCCCCTTCAAGAAAAAGACAATACAACTGGAGATAAAGGGCGAAGTGTCTCACAATTGGCGCACAGTAGTCGTTGCCGTCACTTTTTTGGTCACCGTACTACTATGGATGCTTGATAGCGTGACGGGAGTCGGCGCTAATACAGTCGCTATGGTACCTATCGTGGTGTTTGCTTTCACCGGTGTAGTCAAAGCACGCGACTTGAAAGAAATCAACTGGAGTGTCATCTGGATGGTTGCAGGAGGTTTTGCCTTGGGTTTGGCACTCAATGAATCAGGACTGGCAGAGAATGTGATACAAAGCATTCCTTTCGGCACTTGGTCTCCCATTGCCATCATGCTCATCTCTGGACTTATCTGCTATATCCTGTCCAATTTTATTTCCAACACAGCCACTGCCGCCCTATTGGTTCCAATCCTTGCCGTAGTGTGCCGCGGTATGGGTTCGTCGCTTAACAGCATTGGCGGAACCCCAACCGTACTTATCGGTATTGCCATTTCTGCATCCATGGCGATGTGCCTTCCTATCAGTACACCTCCGAACGCCATAGCCCACTCCACGGGTTTGGCTAACCAAAAGGAGATGATGAAAATCGGTCTCAGCGTTGGCATCATCGGCCTAATTTTAGGTTACATCATGCTATTCTGCCTCGGAAAATTCAACATCCTGTGATAGGATGTCATCAATAAACAAAAAGTGCTGAATTCCCAATACGGAATTCAGCACTTTTTGTTTTTACACTCGTTTGGCGATTACTATTGGTCTTGATACAAGTACCGCTTAATGCTCTTCTTCGGTGTTTTCTCAAACTCCTCCGTATGAAGTTTTATAGACGAGATTTTGCAGTACGCAGGAAGTTCTGCATTCACCTTCTGTCGATTCTCTTCCATGATTGTTTCCAAATCCTGGTCGGTGAATGCCATTGCTTTCGCCTCGTCGTAGTCGGGATAAACCAAAGCAACGAGCCGGTCACCCTTTTGTATGACAATACTTTCATTAACCAGAGTCATGGAATTCAATTTGTCTTCTATTTCCTCAGGATATATGTTTTGTCCGCTTGCTCCCAACAACATATTCTTGGAACGTCCCTTGATAAACACGTTGCCATTGGCATCCATTGTTCCAAGATCACCTGTATGGTACCATCCTTCCTCGTCGAGCGTAGTGCGCGTGGCCTCCTCGTTCTTGTAATAACCCAACATCACATTGAGTCCCTTTGCCAGAATTTCACCCGGTACATTCTCGGGATCAGGACTATCGACCTTCACTTCCATATGCACAACTGCACGTCCACATGAGCCTGGCACAAAAGATTTGTAGTCTGCATAACAAATGATTGGAGCACACTCCGTCGCTCCATAACCGACTGTATAGGGGAAATCTATTCGCTTGAGAAACGCTTCCACTTCTTGGTTGAAGGCAGCCCCTCCAATAATAATTTCATAGAAGTTTCCGCCGAAAGCACTACATACTTGTTCCTTTATTTTTTGGCAGACCTTCTTGCTTACGACAGGCATGTTAAGCAACAAGCGCATCCTATTGTTTTGTATTTTCGGGAATACCTTCTTACGGATGATTTTCTCGATAACCAACGGAACAGCGATAATGATAGCCGGCTTGACCTGTGTGAAAGCCTGGGCTATGATTGCAGGACTCGGGACACGGGTAAGGTAGTAGACATGACATCCGTGTAAAAATTCGAAAATGAATTCAAATGCCATTCCGTACATATGAGCCATAGGGAGAATACTTATCACCCGGTCGCCTCTTGAAATGGTTTTTCCCAATACCTGAACAGCAAAATCGTAGTTGCTCCACAACGCACGGTAAGGGATCATCACACCCTTGGAAAATCCAGTTGTTCCACTGGTATAGTTAATCAAGGCCAGTTCGTCCGGACTTTGCTCACGATAATACTTCACATGTTCCCGACGGAAGAATTTGGGATACTTCTTTCCGAACATTTCATTGAGATGTTCGCGTGCGTACGTCAGTTTGTCTGTACGTGAAAGTACGAGAGAATAGTCGGGGATATATATGATTCCCTCCAAATCGGGCATCTTGGTTGCATCAATAACAGTAGCCACGACATCACCGACAAACAACAATTTTGCTTCGCTATGATTGACAATATTGTGTATCTGATCTGCCGTAAACTCGTGCAATATGGGAACAGCCACGGCTCCATAGGTCAGAGTTGCAAGAAATGCCACAGCCCAACATGCACTATTCCGACCGCAGAGGGCTATCTTGTCACCTCTTTTTACACCACTGCTCTCAAACATGATATGGAGTTTCTCTATTTTTCTTGCCACATCGTGGGTTTGTAGTGTTGCGCCCTTGAAATCCGTCAGGGCGTCGAGCTCCCAATTGTCAACGATACTCTTCTCTATAAGAGAATTAAAGCTCGGTATCTCCATGTCTTAAAAATTTAAGTAAAAATTATGTTATGCCACTTTTCCGTGCGATTGAACGATTGTTCTCACTTGCCTTTCACAGGTAGTATCACGCATTTTGGTAAAGGTATCTCTTTATGCTCTTTTTGGGCGTTTTTTGGAATTCTGTTTCCTGCAACTTGATCTTTGACAATTTGCAGAAAGGAGGAAGTATTTCATTCAATGCAACTCGGTTTTCTTCCATCACTCCTTCCAAATCTTTGATGTCAAATCCCATATTTTTGGCTTCCTCCATGTCTGGATAGACAAGACCTACAAGACTATCATTTTGTTGGACTACCAAACTTTCATTGACCAATGTCATGGAATTCAATTTGTCTTCAATCTCCTCTGGATAGATGTTCTGTCCGTTCGATCCTAATAGCATATTCTTGATACGACCACGTATAAAGACATGACCGTCAGCAGTCTGTGTTGCCAAGTCTCCAGTATGAAACCAATGTTCCTCATCTATGACGCTACGTGTTGCCTCGTTGTTTTTATAATAACCGAGCATTACGTTCGGCCCTTTTGCTATAATTTCGCCTGCGACATTGGCAGGATCAGAACTGTTGACTTTCACCTCCATACGACTGACAGGGATGCCACAGGATGTTGGAATGAAATCTTTATAGTCACTAAACGTAAGGAGCGGTGCTGTTTCTGTCGTACCATAAGCGATGGTCAACGGGAAACCAACATTGTGAAGGAAAGACTCAACACCACCATTCAGCGGAGCACCTGCCACAATGACTTCATAGGCTTTTCCTCCGAAAACATCCATTACCATTTCCAAAATGCGTTTTTTCACCTTCTTGCTGATTACAGGCATTCCCAACAAAAAGCGCATCCGGTTGCTCTGGACGTAAGGGTAAATCTTCTTTCTTATGAGTTTTTCAATCACCATGGGCACAGTAGCAACCATTGAAGGATGGACCTCCGAACACGCCTGCGCAATGAGTGAAGGCGACGGCTGCCGCGTCAAGAAATAAATATGGCAACCATTGGCAAAGCCAAAAAGAAATTCTACCGCCAATCCGTACATATGAGCCATCGGCAACATACTTACAATATTACTGCCAGGACGCACATGTCCGCCCAACATTGACAACAGATACTCGGTGTTTGACCACAAAGCACGATACGGAAGCATAACACCCTTCGAAAAACCAGTTGTCCCACTTGTATAATTGATCATCGCTAATTCTTCCGAAGTCGCCTCACGATAATATGAGATGTGCTCCTTTCTGAAAAATTTCGGATAGCGCTTGCCAAACATTTCATTGAGATGCTCACGCGCATAAGACAACTTTTCCGAGCGCGATAGTACCAATGAATAGTCAGGAATATAAACGATGCCCTCCAATGCTGGCATTTCGTTAAAATCAATGGTTTTGGCTACAACGTCACCAACAAACAATAATTTGGAATCACTATGGTTGACAATGTTGTGAACCTGAGCGGGGGTAAATTCATTTTGTATGGGAACAACAACAGCGCCATATGTCAATACGGCCAAAAATGCAACTGCCCAATGACTACTATTGCGGCCGCACAACGCGATTTTATCACCTTGCTTTACACCACTGCATTCAAACATAATGTGCAGTTTCTCTATCTTTCGCGCCACATCGTGAAACTGCAGAGTAAAACCTTTGTAGTCGGTAAGGGCATCATTGTCCCAATTGTCGATGATACTTTTCTCTATATATTGATTGAAACTTGATGTCGGTTCCATTGCACAATATCCAATTTTTTGTGCAAAGGTAATATCTTATCTGCGCAAACGCAAATGTTTTGTGCAATATTTTCATCTTGCATACATATACACCCGATTTTTGCAACATTTAGTTGGAAGAGCGAAATGATTTTGCTAATTTTGCAATGTGATAGATATAGATAAACATATAGCAAAACTCCTATTGAGCAACGATTGCGTCATCATCCCTAATTTTGGCGGATTCATTGCTCACTATGTGCCGTCTACATACGACGAGAACAAGGGAGTATTCTTACCGCCCAAACGAATTATCGGGTTCAACCCACAATTGACAATGAATGATTCGTTGTTGGCGCAATCTTTTGTCGAGGAATATGGAATAAGTTTCCCCGAAGCCATCACACGGATAGAAAACGACACCATAGAGCTCCAAAATCAATTAAGCAATAACGGTTCATACGAATTGGCTGAAATTGGAACGCTTACCTCAACGGATGATAGTAACTATTGTTTCGTCCCAAGCCAAACTGGGTTTCTCACACCGGAACTTTACGGGTTATCGTGTTTCGAATTTCCTGTCTGCAACAATATTGCCATAGAGGATAAAAATCCAGAGCCGTTGCCTATTAGCATAGGCAACGAACATCATGACAATATTATTGCAAAGAATGAATCACCACTCATAGAGAAAAAAGATTCGGAACACGAGGTCGAAACAACAAGTCGACAAGACAACAAAAAGGTTGTCAAAATATCTGTCAACAGTATTTATAAGTGGGCAGCAGCATGCGCTGCCATTCTTATAATACTACTCATCCCGGCTCCCGTTGGTAATTCAAATGACTTGAACGTTTCAAAAACAAGTGTGGACACCAATCTACTTTACCGAATATTTCCCAAAGACATTACCACAGGAACCCCTAAACTTGGGATAAATGCAACAAGCGAGAAGGTTGCTGTCAATACGGACACAATTGCAACGATGTCAAAAGCCGACTCTGAAGAAAACGAGACACCCCATTTTTGCATCGTTATGGCCAGTCGTGTTACGCTGAAGAATGCGGAGGCATACGTTGAGCAATTGCATAAAGACGGAATGACGGAAGCACGGGTTTACCATAGTAGCAAAAATACCAAAGTGGTGTACGGCAACTACGCCACTCGCGCTGAAGCCCATAAGGCATTAAGCAAAATCAATGATAACATTCAATTTCAAGACTGCTGGATAACACAAATACAATGAAACGAGTTCGCTGCCCGAAATGTGACCAATACATTATTTTTGACGAAAAGAAGTACAAAGACGGCCAATCTTTAGTCTTCGAGTGTGTCAATTGCGGAAAACAATTTGCCATTCGTTTGGGAACATCAAAACTTCACAATACACAAAAAGAAGAAAATCCTGACGAGAATGGCGAACAAGCCGAATTTGGATACATTACAGTCATTGAAAATGTATTTCACTACAAACAGGTTATTCCTCTTCAGTTCGGAAAGAATATTATCGGAAGATACATGAAAGGAAGTGGGGTAAACTGTGCTATCGAGACCAATGACCCCAGCATAGACATTAATCACTGTTCCATCACCGTCAGTAAGGACAAGACGGGAAAATTGAAATATGTCCTTAAAGATGGACCAAGTTATACCGGAACATTCGTTGACAACGTTATACTCAACGACCGAGAAACACGCGTCATTGAAGATGGAACATTATTCACGATTGGCGCAACAAGCATTATACTACATTCCCCCAACACATAATGATTGCTTGAAATAGCGGACAACTATAAGGGCTGAGAAGACAATTTCTTCTCAGCCCTTATAATTTTTGGCTACGCTTTGGCTACTCTGCAATGTTGAGAAACCCTTATCCCATACTATTGGAATACGAGAAGCGCTTATTCCATTTCTATACTATTGGATACGTATTGTTTTACGACTTACTTTGTGCTACCATGTCAACAAAATATTGATGAATGGAACAATCCTCATTTAGTTCTGGATGAAAAGCCGTTACCAATTGATTGTCCTGACGGGCAGCGACAATACGGTCGTTAACCTTAGCCAATACTTGGCATCCTTCGCCTGTGGAAATTATGTAAGGTGCGCGTATAAATGTCATAGGAACATCATGCTCTACACAACTTATGGGAGCCTCGACATAGAAACTTCCCAATTGGCGGCCGTACGCATTTCTGCAGACTTCAATATCCATTGTAGAGATTCGCATTCCCGTTTCCCCACGAACAGATTTCGCCAAAAGAATTAGTCCAGCGCATGTACCAAAAACAGGTAATCCATTTTCGATTTCTCTGCGTATAGGATCCAATAAATTTAAGTCCTTCAGCAATTTGAGTTGAACAGTGCTTTCTCCACCGGGAATGATCAAACCATCCTTCTCTTGATTGGCCCAATCAGAATATTGGCGAACCTCAAAAGATTCAATTCCAAGACGAGTCAACATCCGCTCATGCTCAATAAAAGCACCTTGTAGAGCCAGTACAGCAATTTTCATAGATTATTTTCCTCTTTCGGCCATCAGAATCTCGATTTCTTGTTCATTGATTCCGACCATTGCTTCACCCAAGTCTTCTGAAAGTTCAGCCAATTTCTTTGCGTCCTTATAATTAGTTACAGCCTGTACAATCGCTGCAGCACGTTTAGCAGGGTTTCCACTCTTGAATATACCAGAACCTACAAATACGCCTTCTGCGCCCAATTGCATCATAAGAGCTGCGTCTGCGGGAGTTGCCACTCCACCAGCAGCAAAATTGACAACGGGAAGTTTTCCATTATTATGGACATACTGTACCAATTCATAAGGTACTTGAAGTTGCTTGGCTGCCTCATACAATTCGTCATCAGCCATTGATACAAGTCGGCGTATCTCGCTCTGCATCATGCGCATATGACGGACAGCCTGCACGACATCACCGGTACCGGGTTCTCCCTTTGTACGAATCATCGTTGCACCCTCAGCAATACGCCGAAGCGCTTCACCGAGATTCTTAGCACCGCAAACAAACGGCACATCAAACTTCGTTTTGTCTATATGGTATACATCGTCTGCCGGTGAAAGCACTTCACTCTCATCGATGTAATCAATCTCAATGGCTTGAAGGATTTGTGCCTCTGCAAAATGACCAATACGGCATTTTGCCATCACTGGGATAGATACTGCCTCTTGTATGCCTTTTATCATCTTTGGGTCGCTCATACGCGATACACCACCAGCAGCACGGATATCAGCGGGGATTCGCTCGAGAGCCATTACTGCACATGCTCCTGCCTGCTCGGCTATACGAGCCTGCTCGGGAGTCGTAACATCCATTATCACTCCACCTTTCAACATCTGTGCCAGGTTGCGGTTGAGAGTTTGTCTGTTTTCGTTCATATCTAATGTGTATTTTAATTAATCTATTTTTTGATTATCTTGTGAGATGGAAACAAGGCGTTATTTACACCACCTTGTATCTTATTCTGTAGGAATGAGAAGTTTCATCCCAATTTGAGCCAAGCATGACAAAGCGCCCTATCTGACTCGTGCTACGAACATGCTTGCCTATACATGGGCATATGTCATAATCTCCGATATATACCAACCGTATCGTTTCCGAGACGTCCTCTGGCAATCGTTCTACATCGACACCTTCAGGAATATGGTCTTTATCTACAAACTCATATTTCACAGGCAGGTCGTCTGCGATCAAATCGTTCATTCTACACTCTATTGCCTTCTCTTCCTTTCGATTCGGCTTATGGTCCAGGACAAATGTCATTTTGCTTTTCTTCCGCTCTATGTGGGCGTTTTTTGATCGCTCACACCCAAACATCTGCATCATCGTTCTGTTCAGCAAATGTTCTGCGGTATGAGCAGGAGGAAACTCATCTTTGTTGTGTTCGTTTAGAACAAGATTGTCACCGGAATATGTCATAAATTTATAGATTACACCATCATAAGGAGGAATCTCCATAGTTATGGAAGAAGATTGTCCTAATTGCAACGTAACGCTTTTCCCAGTTAGAAGTTCAATGGCCTGAACATCTTCCTGCGGTATCGAAAGGAAATCAAAAGCATGCTGCGGTATATTTACACTGCATGTAGTCTTGTTTCCGGAATAATTGACCACAACAACCAGCACCTCATTGCCAGCTTTCCTTATAAAAGCGTATTGCTTGTCTGACAGATTGGGATTCACGTACATCAAATCGAAAAATGCCCCTTCTGCAAAAGCCTTCTCGGTATGGGCCAATCGTAATATTGTCTTGTATTTTGACTGCAAACACTTCTCATCGTTAGTCTGAGACATTGTATCTACAAAGCCGCGATACAAGGATGGTATTGTCCAATAGTCAAAAATGGTTGTTCTTCCGTCCCGTCCGCTGAAACCTTCTTCCTCCATTCCTTTTTCACCAAACTCCTGTCCAGCATATATCATAAATGGATTGGTCTGCATGAAAACGCTCGTCATCACTGCAGGAAGCGCACGAAAACCATTCCCTGCAAAGAAGTCACTTGCAATACGCTGCTCGTCGTGGTTCTCCAGGAAATACAGCATATGATCCTTGATATCATCAACTTGCTGCCATGCATAGGTAATATACTCCGTCCGTCCATTACCACAAATTACAGAACGCAAAGTGTCATACATTCCGACCTTGTCATACAAAAAGTCAAAACCAGCGTTGACATAATTTCGGTAGAGGGAAGGATTATATACTTCTGCAATAAAAAGCAGATGGGGATATTCTTGTTTCACCTGACGAATGGCCCACTCCCAAAATTCTACGGGAACCATTTCTGCCATATCACACCGGAACGCATCAACGCCCTTGTTTGCCCAATAAAGTAGAATGTTGACCATTTTGCGCCACGTATCTGGTACGGGATCAAAATGGAGCGATTTGCCACCGGCATCACAGTAGTCAACGCCGTAATTCAACTTTATCGTTTCATACCAGTCATTTTTGGAAGGATGGCTATCAAAATGATCGTTACCAGTAGCTTTCGCAGGGATTTCGGTATATTCGCTATTTGCGTCTCCTTTTAAGTCGAATGTCGGCTGAAACTTCTGTCCAACGCAATAATAAAAATTATTGTTGGAAGAAAACCCCATATTGGTATCATCATCACCCCCTAAATCGACTACATCTGCCGGTTTGGCAATAGAGTGGTATTGGCGGGCGACATGATTGGGAACAAAGTCGATTATCATTCTCAGTCCGGCTGCATGAGTACGTTGTACCAAAGCATCAAATTCCTCCATTCGATGCTCTACATTCGTGGCCAAATCAGGATCCACATCATAATAGTCGGTAATAGCATAGGGTGATCCCGCCTTACCTTTAACAACTGAAGGATGTTGAGAGGGAATGCCATACGCCTCATAATTCGTACATGAAGCATGACGGATTATGCCAGTATACCAAATATGCGTGATTCCGAAATCCTTGACTTTTCCCAAGATTTCGGAATCAAAGAAGTCCATCTTTCCACAACCATTTTCAGCAACAGAGCCCCATTTCTTGCAAACGAGACTCTTGTTGCCAAATAGACGCGTAAAGACTTGATATATGATTATCTTATCTTTTGTCATTACGACAAGCCATGAGCATTAACGTTCTTACAAATTCGTCCAATCATACCTTGAAGCGCTTTTCCTGGGCCGCATTCTGTGAAATCATCGGCACCTGCTTCTACCATATTCTGAACGCATGAAGTCCAGCGGACACTGCTTGTAAGTTGTGCAATCAAATTAGCCTTGATTTCATCCGGATTAGTATGTGCCTTTCCGTCAACATTCTGGTAGACAGGACATACAGGAACTGCAAAAGCAGTTTTTTCGATAGCTTTCTCAAGTTCGTCTTTTGCGGGCTGCATTAAGGGAGAATGGAACGCGCCTCCAACTTTTAGGGGAAGTGCACGCTTTGCGCCAGCTGCCTTCAACTTTTCGCATGCAGCATCGATTGCCTCCATATTTCCACTTATAACCAACTGGCCAGGACAATTGTAATTGGCAGGTACTACAATCGAGCCTTCAGAACTTACTTCAGCACAAATATTCTCGATAGTTTCATCGGGGAGACCAATTACTGCAGCCATCGTTCCAGGAGTGGCCTCACACGCTTTCTGCATAGCAAGGGCACGTGCATACACCAATCGTAATCCATCTTCGAAACTCAATGCACCAGCTGCTACCAAGGCAGAGAACTCTCCCAAGGAATGGCCTGCGACCATTGCAGGAGCGAAATCATCCAAACAAAGCGCAGAAATTACGCTATGCAGAAATACTGCAGGCTGAGTTACCTTAGTTTGCTTGAGTTCCTCGTCAGTACCCTCAAACATGATGTCGGTAATACGAAAACCAAGAATGTCGTTGGCCTTTTCGAACAGTGATTTTGCTTTGTCGTTATTGTCATACAAGTCTTTTCCCATTCCTACGAATTGAGAACCTTGACCAGGGAATACAAATGCATTCATTTATCTTTAAGATTTTATGATTGATATTACTTTTGCAAAGTTAAACATTTCTTTTGATGTACGCAAATCGCCACGATTTGATTGAAGGTGGGTTTTATAAATTGACAAAATGCCATCCACTATATATCCGAAGACGATCTCACTCTCAACTGCCAAAATGCAATAGCAGAGGCAGCTGCAACATTCAAGGAATCAACGCCATAATGCATCGGAATACGGACAACATAGTCTGCGGAACGTATAGTTTCCATAGGTAGGCCATCACCTTCGGTTCCCATAATAATAGCCAATCGTTCCTCCCCGACAAGTTGAGGAGATTCGATAGAAATAGAATTGTCTGTCAAGGCCATAGCAACTGTCTTGAATCCCAATTCACGCAGAGTATCCAATTCCTCATCTATCCAAGTCCATGGTACAAGAAAAACACTGCCCATAGAAACGCGGACTGCCCTTCTGTTCAGCGGATCACAAGAATTACGCGTAAGCAATACGGCATCCATACCCAGCGCAGCAGCCGAACGGAAGATGGCACCAATATTTGTCGTATCGACAACTCCATCTATGACCACAATGCGCCGAGCCTTTGCACACACATCCTTAACAGATGGAAGATTCGGACGATGCATAGCACAAAGCACTCCTCTGGTCAGCGTATAACCAGTCAAGGCGCTCAACACATCACGCGCTCCAGTATATACAGGAATCTCCTCGCCACACATTTGTATGATATCTGCGGCATCACCTTTTATGTGTCTTTCTTCACATAACAATGAAATCGGGATGTACCCTGCATTCAACGCGACTCGTATAACTTTGGGGCTCTCTGCAATAAAAACACCCGCTTCAGACTCCTTGTTTTGTCTCAACTGCGCATCCGTCAGTTTTCGATACATATCCAATTGGGGGTCTGAGACAGAAACAACTTTTATTATCCGCATGACATAAGAAAAAAAAGACGATGACCATATCTAAGGGCCACCGTCATTTAATAAAATATCCTTATCTTATTCTGTCCGCCGAGCGAACAAGTTTTTCATCATGATTTATGCCTTGTCTTGCCATCAGCAAGAATATTGCAGAAAGCAGAGGCAAGCAGGCTCCGAAAGAGACTGCATAATGTGCGTTCGCCACCTCGCGAGACAAGAAGAAAACAATATACAATATATACCATACCAATGCCAGCAATACGCCTAAAAGACACATCTTACCCTGCACAGGTCTGTTTTGATAAGCAAATATTGTATAAATCTCAATAGGACACGATACCAAGAGTACAACAAACAAAGGCCATACACTGAAATCGCGACCTCCATCATAAGACACCCACAAGTTAAATACCGTGACATTCTCGCCCATCACATTCGGTATATATCTCCCGACCGGTAGACATAGACATGCGATGATTGATATCAGCGAAAATACAAGATACAGTGTCTGTTTTCTCTGCAACATACCGTACTACTCTTGTGTCTCTACATTGGCAACATTCTCCTTTGCCGGATCACGATAGTACACATTGCCGTCAACAAATTCCTGTGTTGCCAACAACGTCGGTTTGGGGAGCTTTTCGTAATAGCGTGAAATTTCTATTTGCTCACGGTTTTCAAAGACCTCCTCAAGAGAATCATTGTATGAGGCGAACTCCGCCAATTTTTTGTTGAGATCCTGCTTTATCTCCACTGCTATTTGGTTGGCACGCTTAGAAATGATTGCTACACTCTCGTAGATATTGCCTGTGCCATCACACAAATCCATGATATTACGTGTGACAGTGTTTACAGGGGCTTTTGATTTCTTGTAATCCATGAACGATATTTAATTTTTAGTAATTTCCTTACATTTCCCGATATATTTCTCGGCAGTCGCCTTGTTCTTGGAGTCGGGATACTCATTGATAAAACCATAGCACTCATCCTCAGCATCCTGATAGCGCTCCAGTTTCTTTTCTTCTACACTTTGTTGGGCAAGTTCATATTTGCTTTTCATTACCAACAACGCAAATTTCTCCCTCAAGTTCGTAAAAGGATATTCTTTGAGTGCATTCTGCGACGTTATGATACAAGCCTCATAGTTGTTTCCACCATAGGTGCAATTACCAAAATACTGGCCGAGATTGTAGTACAATTGCGCGGAATGCAACTCCTTCTGCACGAGTTTGTCTTGCAACTCGAACAAACGCTGCTGGGCAACATCCTTGTATTTTGCATCCGGAAAAACGTCAAGATATTCCTGAAAAGCAGAGATGGCAGAAATAGTTTCCGATTGGTCAAGACGAGGCTCCGGAGTACACATATACAAACTTTGGCCTACATAGAACTTGGCCATTTCGGCATAATCTCCTTTGGGATAACTTGAATAGTACTTTTTGAACGCAGCAGCAGCACCTTCATAGTCCTTGCTACAATATTCAGCCATAGCGAGCATATATAGACATTCCTGTCCATTGTCACTGCCCTTCTGCACCAATATCAAGTCCTGCAACAATGTAGATGCACGTACGAATTTGCCACGGGCAAAGCATTCTTTTGCATATTCATACTTAAAGGCGTTGTCCGTTGTCTTGTATACCTTATTAAATTCAGTAGCACAACTCGACAACAATAATGCCGAAAATATGATAGTTGCGGTGTGTTTCTTCATAATCCTATCCGATTTGGATTGCAAAAGTAAACAATCTTCATTGATTTACAAAGCATTTCCACTGATTTTAGCAAAAAATTAGGTTTGTTTTGGCGTGTTATGTACTTTTTACTACTTTTGTAATTTCAGATTGCGACGCATACAGACACATGGATTTTAAGTTGGTTTCGAAATATTCGCCCACTGGCGATCAGCCCGATGCAATAAAACAATTAACAGACGGCATCAAAGAAGGTATACCAGCCCAAGTATTAATGGGAGTTACCGGGTCGGGAAAAACATTCACCATGGCCAATGTCATAGCCAAGACAGGTCGACCCACCCTAATCCTCAGCCACAACAAAACATTGGCCGCCCAGTTGTATGAGGAGATGAAGAGTTTTTTTCCTCAGAATGCTGTAGAATACTATGTGTCGTATTACGATTATTATCAGCCGGAAGCGTATCTGCCTTCAAGCGATACTTACATAGAAAAAGACCTTGCCATCAACGAGGAAATTGACAAACTTCGACTATCAGCCGTCAGTGCATTGTTGTCTGGAAGAAATGATGTCATTGTTGTATCTTCCGTGTCCTGTATCTATGGTATGGGAGGACCAGCGGCCATGTCAAACAGCATCATTCACATCAAAAGAGGGCAGACCATCAGTCGGAACGAATTGCTCCGCAAACTTGTAGAAGCCCTCTACATTAGAAATGATGCTGACCTTACCCGCGGAACATTTCGGGTGAAAGGCGACACCGCCGATATCTTTATGGCCTATAGTGACAACCTCCTCCGTATCACCTGGTGGGATGACGAAATCGAAAGCATAGAGGAATTGGACAATATCACCTTCCACAAGTTACAATCGTTTGATGACTACCAGATCTATCCAGCCAACCTTTTTGTTACTACAAAGGAGCAAACAAGCCAAGCAATACGCCTCATACAAGATGACCTCACTCGCCAAATAGATTTCTTCAACGACTTGGGGGACTCCATTCGTGCCCAAAGAATAAAAGAACGTGTAGAATACGACATGGAGATGATCAAAGAGTTAGGGCATTGCAGTGGAATTGAAAACTATTCCAGATATTTTGACGGTCGGTCACCGGGGCAACGTCCATACTGTTTGCTTGACTTCTTCCCGAAAGACTACTTGATGTTTATTGATGAAAGCCATGTGAGTGTACCTCAAATAAGTGCCATGTACGGCGGAGACAGGGCGCGCAAGCAAAACCTCGTGGAATACGGATTTCGTTTACCGGCCGCATTCGACAACAGACCTCTACGCTTCGAAGAGTTCATGGAGATGATCAATCAAGTAGTTTATGTTTCGGCCACACCTGCAGAGTTTGAACTAAACGAGGCTGAAGGCGTTGTCATCGAACAAGTCATCAGACCAACAGGTCTGCTCGACCCCATCATTGAAATTCGCCCAACAGAAAACCAAATCGACGATTTGATGGACGAAATCGTGAAAAGATGCGAACGAGACGAACGTGTATTGGTGACCACCCTTACAAAGCGGATGGCAGAAGAACTCACCGAATACTTACTCAACAGTGAAATAAGGGCCAATTATATCCATAGCGACATTGCCACACTTGACCGCGTGAAGATTATGAATGACTTGAGAACCGGTCTCTTTGATGTTTTGGTCGGTGTAAACCTGCTCAGAGAAGGCCTTGATTTGCCAGAAGTTTCTTTGGTGGCCATACTGGATGCTGACAAAGAAGGTTTTCTGCGTAGCCATAGGTCTCTCACGCAGACCGTCGGACGAGCAGCACGAAATGTCAACGGTACGGTTATCATGTACGCTGACAGTATTACCGACAGTATGCAAAAGACCATTGACGAAACGGCACGCCGCCGATGCATACAATTGAAGTACAACGAGGAACATCACATTCAACCACGACAGGTCGTCAAGGAAATCAGAGAGACCCTACCTGCGCCGGACAATAATCGTCAGGCACCTACTGTCCAAATCCCAACTAAGGAACGCCCGAACCACACCAACGCTGGACATTATCGTCCTTATACGGAACAGTCTGTTGAAACTATTGCAGCAGAACCTACAGCCGAGTATCTGAACAAATCTGAAATAGAGAAACAGATTGAAGAGACGACACGAAAGATGAAAGAATCGGCAAAATCTCTTGACTTCATTCAGGCCGCACAATACCGCGATGAGATAGAGCGCCTACAAAACCTACTGAATAACAAGTAAGATATGTCAATCACATGACAATCAGATTGTTTCAGATTTCCGCTCAATTATATATTTGACTATTGTCGTCCACAATAGAGTTTTTCAGAATTCTTATCGGCTCATTATTTATAGGTAATTTTTAAAGTTACCTTCATCTGTCACTATCCAAATACATTATTTATTCGTAATTTTGTATACTTTATTAAATACGAATATAAGGGAAGAGGCGGTATCTTTTCACCTGTCCATTCCCATCTACAGAAAGAGAATACAATAATCCGATATGAATTTATCCGAACTGAAAACAGGAGAACGCGGCGTCATCGTTAAAGTTACTGGACACGGTGGATTCCGCAAACGCATTGTTGAGATGGGTTTTATCAAAGGCAAAGTGATAGATGTACTCCAAAATGCGCCTTTACAAGATCCCGTCAAATATAGGATTATGGGATATGAGGTTTCGCTTAGACGATCAGAGGCAGAAATGATTGAGATCATCTCCGAGGACGAAGCCAAGAATATTGAAAAAAACGAACTCTCACAAGACGGGCACGTCTGGGACAACTGCGAAGACCACAATGTTCTTTCAGATGTCCAAATGCGCGATGCCGCAATGAAAAAACGACGCACTATCAATGTAGCCCTGGTAGGAAATCCCAACTGCGGAAAGACTTCCCTTTTCAACTTCGCTTCCGGAGCGCATGAGCGGGTCGGCAACTACTCTGGCGTAACTGTCGACGCCAAAGAAGGTCATGCATATTTCGAAGGTTATGAATTCAATCTGATAGACCTACCCGGTACCTATTCTCTTTCTGCCTATTCCCCGGAAGAACTGTATGTCCGCAAACACATTATTGAGAAAACTCCAGATATCATCATCAACGTCATAGATGCCAGCAACCTGGAGCGCAACCTCTACTTGACAACCCAACTTATTGACATGCACCTTCGCATGGTCTGCGCACTGAATATGTTCGATGAAACAGAAGAAAGAGGTGACAATATCGACTATGTACGGCTGGGCCAACTGTTTGGTGTTCCGATGATTCCCACAACATTCACAACCGGACGTGGTGTAGAACTATTGTTTCATATCATCATCAACATGTACGAGGGTTTGGATTTCATCGACAACAAAGGAAACCTGGCCCCAGACGTCGCCGAAGACATACACAAATGGCATGCCCAATACGAAAAAAATGACAAAACGGAACACGAGGAAGACTTTGCTCAAGGCGTAAAACCCAAAAACAACGTATTCCGTCATATCCATATCAATCATGGCCAATACATAGAAAGTGGTATCAAGAAAATACAGGAAGAACTGAAAAAGAAGGAAGACATCCGCCACAGATACTCCACCCGTTTTCTTGCCATCAAACTATTGGAAAAAGATGCAGATATTGAAAAACTTATAGAAAAGGAATTTCCAAACGGAAAAGAAATCATCAACGTACGAGACCATGCGGTAGCCGACCTCAAAGAGTATACAAACGAGGAAAGCGAGACCGCTATCATGGATGCAAAATACGGATTTATACATGGCGCACTGAAAGAGGCCGGTTATGAAACCGGCACCAAGAAAGACACTTATCATACGACCCATCTTATAGATAGCATCATCACCAACAAATATGCAGGATTTCCCATCTTCATACTGCTCATTTGGGCAATGTTCGAGGCTACCTTCTCTTTAGGTCAATACCCTATGGATTGGATTGAGGCTGGTGTTTCATGGTTTGGTCAATTTGTCAGCGAACAGATGCCAGACGGGCCTCTCAAGGATATGTTGGCCGACGGTATCATCGGTGGTGTCGGTGCCGTCATCGTATTTCTCCCCCAAATTCTGATACTGTACTTCTTCATTTCATATATGGAAGACTGCGGCTATATGTCGCGGGCGGCCTTTATCATGGATCGTCTGATGCACAAGATGGGGCTACACGGAAAATCGTTTATCCCCTTGATTATGGGATTCGGCTGCAATGTTCCCGCTATCATGGCCACACGCACCATAGAAAGCAAGCGAAGCCGGTTCATCACCATGCTCATCCTCCCGCTGATGAGTTGTTCTGCCCGTTTCCCCATTTACATCATGATCATCGGTACCATGTTCGCCACACGCTATCGTTCGACCATTATGCTGTCCCTCTATCTGATAGGCATCGCACTTGCAGTAATACTAAGCCGCCTTTTCAGCAAGACATTGTTCAAAGGCGAAGACACACCATTTGTAATGGAACTTCCGCCCTACCGGTTCCCTACAAGCAAAGCCATACTGCGCCATACATGGGAAAAAGGAAAACAATATCTGAAGAAAATGGGAGGCGTGATACTTGTAGCAAGCGTGATTGTATGGGCTTTAGGGTATTTCCCGCACAATACGGAACTTGACAAACAGCAACAACAAGAACAAAGTTACATAGGAAGAATAGGCAAAGCCATCGAACCCGTGTTCCGCCCACAAGGTTTCGACTGGAAACTCGATGTCAGCCTTGTTTCCGGCATCGGAGCCAAAGAAATCGTTGCATCCACAATCGGCGTACTCTACTCCGACGATGAAAGTGTGGCAGACGATTCGGCATCCGACAATACAACAAAATACACGGCACTACGTACACAGATGTTAAGCGACGGTATCACACCACTTGTAGCATATTGTTACCTTCTCTTCGTTCTTATCTACTTCCCTTGCATTGCAACCATCGCCGCCATAAAAGGGGAGACAGGATCATGGAAGTGGGCCATTTTCTCCGCTTGCTATACCACAGCACTGGCATGGCTCGTATCAATGGTTGCCTACCAGATAGGAAGTCTGCTATAATTCCGCTTATGAGAAGAATACGCCTTCTATATTTCTGTGCATTGGCACTCGCTATACCCATCTCGTGTCTGACGGCTATGGCTCAAACTCCTGTGGCCAACCGTGTACACGCATCTGCAACAAACCTACCTGCCAACAGTCGGATAGTTGCCAAATACACTGACAACAAGCGGCATTGTCTGTATTATTGCATCAACGAGAGACTTTTCCGTTACGATGTCATCACCGACAAAAATCTCGAGATAAATTTTTCCGACAAAGCCTATAGAAGCATCAAGAATACATTTCTGTCCACTGATAGCCACTACATATTCGTAGATATTGATTTGGGCCAAAAACACGCCAACGAACCTGGAACGACCCACGAATTATGGCGTATAGATACATACACAAACAGGTTTTCAAAAATAGGCAGCGGATACAAAATATCCCGTCGCAAAGATAGTTTAGTGGTCACCGCATTCACAAGATGCTGCAATCCTGATGCTCCTACTTCCAGCCAAAGATGGATGGTATGCGACCACTATTACTACTTGGAAGACGGTAAGACCATCTTTGCAAAGGAAGAGCATCTATACCACCCGTGACGGTGAGGTATCAAGAAACGAACACATCATAGTCAAGGCGGATTCTAAAAATCTGCCGCAATAAACAAGAACATTACATAAAGAATGGATAACAAACAACGAACCCTTGAGTTGGGCACACGTCCAATTGGCAAATTGCTTCTGCAATATGCCCTTCCCGCCATTGTGGCGATGACAGCATCGTCATTATACAACACCATTGACAGTATCTTCATCGGACAAGGTGTCGGCCCCTTGGCCATCAGCGGACTGGCCATCACATTTCCTTTGATGAACCTTTCGGCTGCTTTCGGTGCCGGGGTTGGCATCGGTGCTGCGACATGTATATCCGTCAAATTGGGACAAAAAGACTATAAGCTGGCTGAGAAGATATTCGGCAACAATGTTATGCTGAACCTTGTCATAGGTATTGTCTTCAGCATCGTGACCTTAACTTTTCTCAATCCCATTTTGAGATTTTTCGGTGCCAGCGCCAATACCCTTCCATATGCCAGAGAGTATATGCTTGTCATCTTGTCAGGCAACGTGATTTCCCAAATGTTTTTCGGACTGAACGCCGTCCTGAGAGCAGCCAGCAAACCCCGCCAAGCGATGATGGCCACGATACTGACCGTCATTCTCAACGTCATTCTTGCACCGATTTTCATTTGGGTTCTGGATATGGGAATTCAAGGAGCGGCATGGGCAACGGTCATTTCTCAGGCCACGGCTCTTATTTGGCAATGCAGACTTTTTTCCAATCCTAATGAGATACTCCACTTCAAACGTGGCATATACCGTCCCAATACGACCATTGTAAAAAATATTCTCGGTATAGGTATGTCTCCTTTCGCCATGAATGTCTGCGCATGCGTGGTGGTCATCTTTATCAATACCGGACTGGCCAGATACGGCGGAGACCTGGCAGTGGGAGCATACGGCATTGCCAACAAGGTCGCCTTTATGTTCATCATGATCAATATGGGACTCAATCAAGGCATGCTTCCCATTGCCGGCTACAATTACGGAGCCCAGCAATACGATCGCCTCATACGCGTCTTGAAATACGCAGCCATTGCCGGTACTTGCATTACGACTACCGGATTTCTGGTAGCCCACATCTGGCCCTACGAGTGTGCAAGACTGTTCACGACAGATACGCAACTCATACAGATTTCCATGCGGGCAATAAAAATCAATATGTTGGCATTTCCCCTTGTCGGCTATCAGATGGTGGTGACAAGTTTCTTTCAAAGTATCGGGAAAGCCAAAATCAGCATGTTCCTCTCCCTATCACGCCAAATGCTGTTTTTGCTTCCCCTCCTTATCATTCTGCCTCACTTCTTCCAGGTCGACGGAGTTTGGATGTCATTGCCATTGGCAGACACTACAGCGTCGTTGGTCGCTGCTACAATGATGACTATATATATGAAGAAATTCAAAAAACAAAGCAACGGCGAGTATTGAAACTCGTCGCCACAAAAATATCAACAATATGGAAAACAATAAAAAGATCATTATATGTGTAGGACGCCAACTCGGAAGTGGCGGACACATCATTGCCAAAAAACTGGCCCAAGAGTTCGGTTGTAAATTCTATGATCGGGAACTGCTCAACCTTGCGGCACGCGAGAGCGGATTCAATGAGAAATTCTTCGAACAAAACGATGAGAAGAAAGGATTCTTCAAGTCTATGTTCCACATTCACGTTCCATTGGTTCCTGACAATAATTTCTACAACAACAAACTCTCCCAGGAAAGTCTGTTCCAAATACAAAGCGATGCCATACGCAAGGCTGCCGAAACCGAATCGTGTGTCTTCGTCGGCCGCTGCGCCGACTATATTCTCCGCGACATGGGCAACATGGTCAGTGTCTTCATTACCGCCAACATGGAAGAACGGATAGCCCAAATTCAACAACGTCATGCCTGTACGGAAGAGGAAGCCGAAAAAATCATCGAATCGCAAGAAGACAACCGCGCCTCATACTACAACTACTACACAGGAAAAATCTGGGGACACTCCGCTTCCTACGACTTATGCGTCAACTCCTCGCGGCTCGGACTTGAAGAGACCGTAAAGTACATTTCCGCATACATTCGATCCGTACTTGCAATCAACGGGTAAGCATGAGAAAGATCGGCATTATCAGCGACACACACGCATACTGGGACGACAAATATCTGACATATTTCGAGCCGTGCGATGAGATATGGCATGCAGGAGATATCGGTTCTATGGAAATTGCAGAACGGCTGGCTGACTTCCGACCGTTCCGCGCTGTATACGGAAACTGTGACGGAGGCGATCTGAGACTGATGTACAGAGAAACCATACGTTTCAAGTGCGAAGATGTGGAAGTACTTATGAAACATATCGGAGGTTACCCCGGACGCTACGACTATAGCATCCGAAATGAGATACTGAAATCTCCCCCGCAACTCTTCATCAGCGGGCACTCGCACATACTGAAGATCAAATACGACCAATCTCTTCATCTACTCCATATCAACCCTGGAGCAGCGGGTCTTCAAGGGTGGCACAAAGAGCGCACCCTTGTCCGGTTGACCATAGACGGCAACCGGTTTACTGACTGTGAGGTCGTCTCATTGTCCGATCCAAGAAAGGGATACGCAGGATAATTCTTACCTTCCTATTCAATTGTTGTAGTGTTCGGCCTTGCACACTGTAGTATTCGACCTCCAATACTGTAGTATTCGGGCTCCAATACTACGGTATTCGGCCTAAACTACTGCGGTACTCGCCCCCGAATACTACAGTATGCAAGCCCGAATACTAATCCGCAACTATTTTGCTGTCCGCTAAAACTCAAATTCTATTCTTTCCGCTGAACCTGAATTCAAGTTTGATTTGTCTTCTCTGTTTGAATATTATTCAGAACGCATTTTAGGTATTAACGCTACATTAATGCGTCAGTACAAGAAAGGAAACACATATTTTACATTAGTGTCCCAATTTTAACGGGACACTAATGATCTTATTTCTTAGCATATATGGGCAATTGTTTCATTATGTTCTTGCCGTTCTCCACTACTCTGGCGGTACACTGGCGGTAGCCGCTCTCGCCGAGGATTGTGATGAGTTGAGGGTCCATTTGCTTGGAGACGTCTATGACGAAATCAGGTTTCCGTGCCCTTATTGCCTGATAACGCTCCTCTTTCATAGTTTTGGAAGCACCGTTT
>CAVCSC010000031.1:0-34043 GCA_963604975.1 Lachnospiraceae bacterium
ACGACCGTAGCCCAGGGTGAAGATGGAACGTAGTGACATCTGTAACCCTGGGTTTTCACGGTATGAGAAGAAGGCTGGCCTGTAAGGTCAGCACCGCAATTTCGGTGTCATTTCATCCATGCTGGTATTGTGCTGACCTTACAGGCCAGACCTTGCATATACTGTTTATACCCAGGGTTACACCGTTTGCTGGCGCAAACGTCTCACCCTGGGCTACGGTCGTTGCGCCCTTCCAGGGCTGATGATAGTTTTTCCAATTTTGAACACCCTACGGGACTCGCCAATTGCGATGTTTTTACCAGACACCAATATCTCAGATGAGAAAAAGTTGTCTCTATTGTCTCTATTGTCGTTAAAACCTCTGTTATTGTCTCTATTGTCGTTAATAACTTCCGTATTTTTCGAGATTTGTCGAAGACCCACTGACCAACGGAAAGTAATTTCACGATTTTTAGTTTGTGTGGGGTGCAACAGGACGTTGACGGTAGGTGACATCAAAGCATAAACAAACTTAAAAAAGTTGTCCGCATTCGATAAATTACATAATATACACCCGTAAATCCGTACTATTTGCAGAAAACTACGTAAATTTGCACACAAAAACACATATTATAAATGAAGAAAAGGACTATTCTACCCTTCGCCCTGCTGTTGGCCGTCGCTTCGCTCGTGGTATCCTGCCTCGACAACGACAGCACCGAGTACACTTATACCGACGATACGGCCATCACCGCATTCTCCGTCGGCACGCTCAATGTGTATGGGCACGCCACCTCGTCGAAGGGTGAAGACAGCATATACAAGACCACGGTAGACTGCAGTGCCTACCCGTTCTATATCGACCAGACCACCCACACCATCTACAACGTAGACTCCCTGCCCTACGGCACCGATCCCAAGAAGGTGCTCTGCACCATCAGCACGAAGAACTCGGGTACGGTGGTCATCAAGAGCATGACGAGCGACTCGCTCGGCTACTACTCCTCTACCGACTCGGTAGACTTCTCGCAACCCCGCGTGTTCCAGGTGTTCAGCAATTCGGCACAGGTATCGCGTCAGTACACCGTACACGTCAACGTACATCAGGAGCAGGCCGACAGTTTCGGCTGGACGGCCATGACCGACCCCTCGTTCCTCCCCTCGCTGGAGAGCCTGCGTGCTGTCTGCTTCGACGGCCGTCTGTATGTCTTCGGCAAGAAGAGCGGTGCCACCGCCCTCTACTCCAGCGCCGACGGCCACGCTTGGCAAGACCTCACCGCCGCCATCGGCCATAGCCTCAGTGCCGACGCCTACCTCGGTGTCGTAGCCGGAGAAGATGCGATGTACCTCTGGGATGCCACCACCGGTAGTGTGCTCAGCACCACCGACGGCAGCACCTGGACCACCACCGCCACCAGTGCCGACATTGCGCGTCTCGTGGCCGTCAGTCCTGCCGGACTCTACGCCTATGCCAACGGCGGCGGCATACTCGTCTCCACCGACGGCGGAGCCACATGGCAGGCATCCGACCTCGACAGCGATGCCACCCTGCTGCCCACAGAAGACCTCAGCACCGTCACCGTAGCCCTCAACACCAACAAGAAGGCATGGCGTGTGATGCTCATCGGCAACCGCGACTACACCGCCTACCCCACCGACAAGTCGGCCTACATCTGGAGTAAGATCGACGAGACCGCCGACTACTCCCAGCAGCAGCCCTGGACATGGCATACTGTCGACACCCTCGTCACTTGGTCGGCCCCCCGCATGCACTATATGCAAGCCTTCGCCTACGACGGTGCCCTCTACGCCACCGGCGGCGCATCCACCGACGGTCGTGTGACCAACATGAAGTCGTTCTACCGCAGCAACGACGGCGGCATATCGTGGGAGAAAGACACCCTGCTCTACCTGCCCGATGCCGTGTCGATACTCGTGCCCGAACACTACGGCATAGCCGTCGACAAGAACAACTACCTGTGGTTTGTAGATGCTGGTGCCGGACATGTATGGCGCGGCCGCATCGCCCGCCTCGGCTGGCGCAAGGAGCAGACCGCATACACCGAATAGGAAAACGTGGTGTGGAGGCCGCTGAGGGGAACCCCCTTTTTGCGGCTCCACACATTACTATATATATAGAAAGAGAAGAGCGCGCCGACCGCTGTCACCCACTTTTTTTCATTGGCCCATCGGCTATAAATACAAAAAAATAGAGGAGAGGCCCATGACGAAGTCCGCAGCCCAGGCGCAGAAAAACCGTAGCATGAGAAAGACCGTAGCCACGCTCGCACTGCTTCTTGCCGCGCTCCACGCCGGAGCGCAGACCGACGAGGAGTACCGCATGGAGATCGGCGGCGGACTCTCCATGGTGACCTACGAGGGCGACTTCGGCGACAATATCTTCACCGGCATGCAGCCCGGTGCCACCGTGATGCTGCGCCGCATCGTCAATCCCTACATGGGCTTTCGTCTCGCCGCCACCTACGGTCGGCTCAAAGGGTCGTCAGACACCCCCTCGACCTACTACCCCGACTACGCCGACGGCCAGACCTACACCTTCGACAACACCCTCATCGACTGTAGCCTCACCTACGAGTACAACTTCTGGCCCTACGGCACAGGCGAGGACTACCGCGGCGCCAAGCGCCTCACCCCCTTTGTCTTCGCCGGACTGGGTGCCACCTACGTCACCGGCGGCGGCAACAACGTCTTCACCGCCAACGTGCCCCTCGGCCTGGGCGTGAAGTACAAGGTAGCGCGTCGACTCAATGTCGGCTTGGAGTGGGCCATACACTTCTCGCTGAGCGACAAACTCGACGGTGTGGCCGACCCCTACGGCATCTCGTCGAGCGGCCTGTTCAAGAACACCGACTGCTACTCGGCCTTCTCGCTCTCGCTCACCTACAGTTTCATGCCCAAGTGCCGCACCTGCCACAACGATATGGAGAAATACTGAGCGCAAGCGGAGTCCATAGTCCCCAAAGACCACCTAAACGCAGAAAAGGCATCCCGGGGAAGAACAGAAAAAACGTAAGAAAGAATATATATACAATACCATAAAATAAGATGAGCAACGACACCCGTCACGACAATATCCCCCGCCACATCGCCATCATCATGGACGGCAACGGACGGTGGGCCGCCGCACAGGGCAAGCCCCGCAGTTACGGTCATCAGGCCGGCGTGGAAGCCGTGCGCCGCATCACCTCCGAGTGTGTACGGCTCGGTGTGGAGTACCTCACCCTCTACACCTTCTCTACCGAGAACTGGGGACGGCCCGCCGACGAGGTAGCCGCGCTCATGGGCCTTGTGCTCTCCTCGCTCGAAGACGAGATCTTCATGCGCAACAACGTGCGCTTCCGTGTCATCGGCGACACAGCCCGTCTGCCCGAGGCCGTGCAGCAAAAACTGCGCGAGACCGAGGAACACACCGCCGCCAACAGTGCCATGACCATGGTCGTAGCCCTGAGTTACTCCTCACGCTGGGAGATCACCCAGGCCGCACAAGCCATCGCCCGCGAGGTGAAGGCCGGCACGCTCGATGCCGACACCATCGGCGAGGACACCCTCACGGCCCACATGACCACCGCCGGCATGCCCGACCCCGACCTGCTCATCCGCACCGGTGGCGAGCAGCGCATCAGCAACTACCTGCTCTGGCAGATCGCCTACACCGAACTCTTCTTCACCGCCACCTACTGGCCCGACTTCGACGAGCAGGGACTCGCCGAGGCCATCGACGCCTACCGCAGCCGCCAGCGTCGCTACGGCAAAACCGAGGAGCAGGCAGAGAGCGAGCAAGCCGAGAGCGCACAGTAAAGAAGAAAGCAGAAAAACGCCGAAAAGACAGTCTGTCAGACCGATACACGCTCCCCCACCCCTGCACCCTACACTACACTTACACGAAACGTAATCAAAAAGCGAGGCAGCCGCACACGCACGCACCCCACGCCAAGGGCCGTGAGCCCATGAACAGAACAGCGTGCCCGCGCCTCCATCCAACAAAGATCATGAATATAATAGAGAAGATGATGACACTCGCAGCCGCGCTCTTCGTGAGCCTTGCTGCCGTCGCACAAGACAAGATCGTACACCCCGAGGTGAGTTACGCCGGCAACCCGCGCACCGTCGAGGTGGGCGGCATCGCCGTCAGCGGCGCCGAAGGCTACGAGGACTACATGCTCACCGGCATCTCCGGACTGTCGATAGGACAGACCGTCGACCTGCCCGGCACCGAACTCACCGAGGCTGTGAAGCGCTACTGGAAGTACGGACTCTTCTCCGAGGTGACCCTCGGCGTCGACTCCATCGTGGGCGACAAAGCCTACTTCCACGTGCACCTGCAGTTGCGCCCCAGAGTGTCGACCATCAACTATATCGGCGTGAAGAAGTCTGAGCGCAGCGACCTTGAGGTGAAACTCGGTCTGCTCAAAGGATCGCAGATCACCCCCAACATGGTAGACCGCGCCAAGATCCTCGCCCGCAAGTACTTCGACGAGAAAGGCTACCAGAACGCCGAGGTGCAGGTCGTGCAGCGTGACGACGTGGCCGCCCGCAACCAGGTCATCCTCGACGTTATCGTCGACAAGAAAGAGAAACTCAAGGTGCGCCATATCGAGATCGAGGGCAACAACGCCCTGGCCGACCGCCGCATCAAGGGCGGACTCTTCCGCAAGGGTGCCTTCGCCAAGACCCACGAGGCCGGAACGCTCGGTTCCTTCCTGAAATCCAAGAAGTTCACCCCCGAACGCTGGAAGGGCGACAAGCAGAAACTCATCGACAAGTACAACGAGTTGGGCTACCGCGATGCCGTCATCCTCTCCGACAGTGTGTGGAACGTCGACGACCGTCACGTCTCCATCCACCTCCGTGTAGACGAAGGCAAGAAATACTTCATACGCAACATCTCCTGGGTGGGCAACACCCTCTACTCTACCGACTACCTCTCGGCCGTGCTCGGCATGAAGAAGGGCGACGTATACAACCAGCGACTCATGAGCAAGCGACTCACCGAAGACGAGGACGCCGTGGGCAACAACTACTGGAACAACGGTTACCTCTTCTACTCGCTCAACCCCACCGAGGTCAACATCGTGGGCGACTCCATCGACCTTGAGATGCGTATCATGGAGGGTCCCCAGGCCCATATCAACCACGTGCGCATCTCCGGTAACGACCGCCTCTACGAGAACGTTGTGCGCCGCGAACTGCGTACCAAGCCCGGCGACCTCTTCTCCAAGGAAGCCCTCCAGCGTTCGGCACGCGAGATCGCCTCTATGGGACACTTCGATCAGGAGAAGGTCAACCCTGACGTGAAGCCCGATCCCGAGAACGGTACCGTGGACATCAACTGGAACCTCGAACAGAAATCCAACGACCAGGTAGAGTTCTCCCTCGGATGGGGACAGACTGGTATCATCGGACGCGTGGGACTGAAACTCAACAACTTCTCCATGCGCAACCTCTTCAACAAGAACAAGGAACACCGCGGCATCATGCCCATCGGCGACGGCGAAGTGCTCTCGCTCGGTGTGCAGACCAACGCCTCCTACTATCAGTCGTACAACCTCTCCTACTCTACCAACTGGCTCGGCGGCAAGCGCCCCGTACAGTTCTCCGTAGGCGTGTACTACTCCAAGCAGAGCGACGTGTCGAGCACCTACTACAACAGTGGCTTGATGAACAACTACTACAACTACCTCTACGGATACGGCAGTTATGGCAACTCGTACTACAACTACGAGAACTACTACGATCCCGACAAGTATGTCAAGATGTTCGGTGTGTCGCTCGGATGGGGTAAGCAGTTGCGCTGGCCCGACGACTACTTCTCGCTCTCGCTCTCGCTGGCCTACAACCGCTATATGCTGAAGAACTGGAACTACTACTTCATGATGAACAATGGTAATTCCAACAACCTCAACCTCACGCTGGCGATCGGTCGTACCTCTACCGACAACAACCTCTTCCCACGTCGCGGATCAGACTTCCAGGCCTCCATCTCGCTCACCCCGCCATGGTCGCTCTTCGACAACAAGGACTACGCCAACCTCGCCAACGACCCCTACTCCGCCACCTACAACCGCGAGCAGCAGGAGAAGTATCGCTGGGTAGAGTACTACAAGTGGAAGTTCAAGGCCCGCACCTTCACCGCCCTCTCCGGCGGACAGAAGTGCTTCGTGCTCATGGCCCGCTTTGAGATGGGTATCCTCGGTTCGTACAACAAGCACAAGAAGTCGCCCTTCGAGACCTTCTACATGGGTGGTGACGGTATGACCGGCTACTCTACCTCATACGGTACAGAGACCATCGGTCTGCGCGGATACGAAAACGGCTCCATCGCCTACGATGCCTACGCCTACGACCGCATGACCCTCGAACTGCGCTACCCCTTCATGCTCGGCAATACCACCATCTACGGACTCACCTTCCTCGAAGGCGGTAACGCCTGGTCAGACACCAAGAAGTTCAACCCCTTCGACATGAAGCGTTCTGCCGGTGTCGGTGTGCGTATCTACCTCCCCATGGTCGGCCTGATGGGTATCGACTGGGCCTACGGATTTGACCAGGAGAACCTCAGCACCCGCAAGGGCGGCAGCCAGTTCCACTTCATCCTCGGACAGGAATTCTAAGGCATAAGGTTGCTCCTACAGGCAAGTAGAATTTTCTCAATATCCCGCAAAAAAATGAAAAAAGTCCTGATGATCCTCGCCCTTGTCATGGCGGCCATGTCAGCCAGCGCGCAGAAGTTTGCCCTGCTCGACATGGAATACATCCTCAAGAACATCCCCGCCTACGAGCGGGCCAATGAGCAACTCAATCAAGTATCGAAGAAGTGGCAGGCCGAGGTCGACGCTCTCGGCACCGAAGCCTCCACCATGTATAAGAACTACCAGAACGAGAACGTCTTTCTCTCGGCCGAGCAGAAAAAGGCCCGTCAGGAAGAGATCATGAACAAGGAGAAGGAAGCCGCCGATCTCAAGCGCAAGTACTTCGGACCCGAAGGCGAACTCTTCAAGGTGCGTGAGAGTCTCATCTCCCCCATCCAGGAAGAGATATACAATGCCGTCAAGGAGATCTCCGACCTCCGCGGCTACGCCCTCGTGCTCGACCGCGCCAGCGACACGGGCATCATCTTCGGTTCGCCCAAGATAGACATCTCCAACGAGGTGCTCCAGAAACTCGGTTACGGCAACTGATACGAATGACGGCGCAATCCACCGCAAGTGAGTGAAAAGCAAAGAAACTGAAAAAAACAAACAAATAAAACAAACCAAAGAAACATGAAAAAGTTATTATTGGCACTGATGATGCTCGCCCCCGCAGCAGCGTTCGCACAGAAATTCGGACACATCAACGCACAGGAGATCATGACCGGCATGCCCGAGTTCACCAAGGCACAGGCCGAACTTGAAGCCACCGCCAAGCAGTATGACGAAGACCTCAAGGCTATGCAGGCCGAACTGCAGCGCAAGGCCGAGGACTACGAGAAGAACCGCTCTACCATGAACGAGACCAAGCAGAAGGAGACCGAGCAGTCGCTCATGGAACTTCAGCAGAAGATACAGCAGGCCTATCAGGACAACCAGCAGGCTCTCCAGAAGGCTCAGCAGCAGAAGATGACCCCCATCACCTCCAAACTCGTTGACGCTATCAAGGCCGTAGGCAAGACCGGCGGCTACGTCTACATCATGGACATCGGTTCAGGCATCCCCTACATCAGCGAGACCCTCAGCGAGGATGTCACCGCCAAGGTGAAGGCCGAACTGTCAAAGATGACCACCACACCTGCCAAGAAGTAAGCACAGGTGACGAGAAAAACTCACCGTGAGTGAGTGGAAAACGAAGAAATCCCAGAAAAGGGATTTATGATACCAGCCCAGGGTGAGGACGGTGCTATGCGCCGGACGCAACCCTGGGTTTTTGCATCGCCCAACCAAACACCACATGCACATGAAAAAAATCCTCACAGCCCTGCTCCTGACCCTCCTGCCCCTCATGGCCGGAGCACAGACCCGGTTTGGCTACCTCAGTTACGACACCGTGTTCCACGCCATGCCCGAGTACGCCGCCGCCTGCCGTACCCTGGCCGACCTGAAGCAGAAGTACGCCGCCGAGACCCAGCGCGCCGAAAGCGAGTTCAATGCCAAGTACGAGGAGTTTCTCGACGGCCAACGCGACTTCGTGCCCTCCATCCTGCAAAAGCGACAGGCCGAACTGCAAGACCTCATGGAGCGCAACACCGCCTTTCGTGACCAGGCCCGCCAGTTGCTCGCCGCCGCCGAGCGCGACGCCTTCGCTCCCATCCGCGCCCGTCTTGCCACCGCCATCGCCCGTGTGGGCCGCGATCATGGCTACGCCTTCATCCTCAACACCGACGGCAATGCCTGCCCCTACATCGACCCCGCCTCGGGCGACGATGTGACCATTCTCGTCAAGAATGCCCTCGGCAAAAACTGACCTCAAGCGTTTTTTTTTAGTGGGCACTGAAGAAATTGTCTGCTAAGTATTGAAGAAAAAAACGCTGCAAACCATAGCAAGAAAAAAATGCCTGTATCACTACCTGCAGCCGCCGGACCTATCGGCGTGTTCGACTCCGGCTACGGCGGTCTGACCGTGCTCCACGGTATCCGCCAGTTGCTGCCTCAGTACGACTACCTCTACCTGGGCGACAACGCCCGCGCCCCCTACGGGTCGCGCTCGTTTGAGGTCGTCTACCAGTTTACCCGTCAGGCCGTGCTCCGCCTCTTCGAGATGGGTTGCCACCTCGTGATCCTCGGCTGCAACACCGCCTCGGCCAAGGCCCTGCGCACCATTCAGGAGCGCGACCTGCCTGAGTGGGACCCCACGCGCCGCGTGCTGGGCATCATCCGTCCCACGGCCGAGGTCATCGGCAGTCTCACCCATACCCGCCACGTCGGCATCCTCGCCACCGAGGGTACGATACGCAGTCGCAGTTACTCGCTGGAGATCGGCAAACTGCATCCCGACATCACCGTCTCGGGTGTGGCCTGCCCCCTGTGGGCCGCCATCGTGGAGGCTGGCGAGGCCGACTCGCCCGGTGCCGACTACTTTGTGGCCAAGCGCATCGGCCAACTCATGCGCAAGGATCCCGACATCGACACCCTCGTGCTGGGCTGCACCCACTACCCGCTGCTCATGAACGCCGTGGTGAAGAACGTGCCCGACGGCGTGCGCATTGTCTCCCAGGGCACCTATGTGGCCGACAGCCTGGCCGACTACCTCACACGACACCCCGACATGCGGGCCCGCATCACCGAGGGCGGCACCTGCCGCTACCTCACCACCGAGAGCGAAGAACGCTTCAGCGAGGTGGCCACCATCTTCCTGCACGAACGGGCCAATGTGACCCATATCGACCTCGACAAGGCACGGTATTGAGGGCAGAGGAAAGTAAATAGAATTCGTGAAATTAGAAAAATTCGTGTTTTTTTATCACCCCAAATGTTACGGGACAATAAAAACACGAATTTTTCGAATTTCACGAATTTTTTATGTTTGTACCGTTTCATTCGGATTTTTTGAATCATGGGGTTGTCCGGTAAAAATGCGTTTTATCGGTTTCCACCAAATTGGTTATATTATCCGTAAAATGTGTACCGTCCGCACGGTCCGAAACCGCTAACTTTGCCATCGAAAAAGAAGGATACACTATATAATAACACACTAAAAAACAACACACACCATGCAAGAAAGACTCATCGACACCGTACAGTCACCCGCCGACATCCGCACGATGACCGTCGCCCAACTCCACACCCTGGCAGACGAGATACGAAAAGGCATCATCCACCGCGACAGTCTCTACGGCGGACACGTCGGGCCCAACCTCGGATTTGTGGAGGCCACCATCGCCATGCACTACACCCTCGACACCCCGACCGACAAGATCGTCTACGACGTGTCGCACCAGGTGTACCCCCACAAGATGCTCACCGGCCGTGCCTACGGCTACTTCGACGAGCAGCGGTTTGGTGAGGTGTCGGGCTACTCCTCGCCCACAGAGTCGCCCGTGCACGACCACTTTGAGATCGGCCACACCTCCACCTCCGTAGCCCTGGCCACCGGTCTGCAAAAAGGTCGCGACATACTCGGCGGCAAGGAGCGTATCGTGGCCGTCATCGGCGACGGGTCGCTCAGCGGCGGCGAAGCCTTTGAGGGTCTTGACATGGCTGCCGAACTGGGTACGCCCATCATCGTCGTGGTCAACGACAACGAGATGTCTATCGCCGAAAACCACGGCGGCATCTACCGCAACCTCGCCCTCCTGCGCAGCACGCAGGGACAGGCCGAGTGCAACCTCTTCCGTGCCATGGGCTTCGACTACCGCTATGTGGAGCAAGGCAACGACATCGAGGCCCTCATCGAGGCCTTCAATGCGGTGAAAGACACGCCGCGCCCCCTCGTGTTGCACATCCACACCGAGAAGGGACACGGCTATGCCCCTGCCGTGGCCCACAAGGAAGCCTGGCACTGGAGCATGCCCTTCGACCCCGTCACAGGAGAGAAGACCATGACTGCGGGCAAGGAGAGCGCTGCCGCCGTGCTCGGACAGTGGTTGCAGCAGGAGATGGAGCACGACCCTCGGTTAGTGTGCATCTCGGCTGCCGTGCCCTCCAGCATCGGTTTCACGGCCGACGTGCGGCAAAAAGCAGGACTGCAACATGTAGATGTGGGCATTGCCGAGGAAGAGGCCGTCGCCATGGCCTCGGGCATGGCCAAGCGTGGGGCACACCCCGTGTTCTCCACCTACGCCACCTTCATACAGCGCACCTACGACCAGTTGGCCCAGGATCTCGCCGTCAACGGCAATCCCGCCGTCATCAACGTTCTCGGTGCCTCGGTGCTGGGCATGAACGACATCACCCACCTCTGCTTCTTCGACATCCCCATGCTCAGCCATATTCCCGGACTGGTATACCTCGCCCCCACCACCTATGAGGAGATGATCGCCATGGAGCGCTGGGCCATCCGTCAGGACCGCTGGCCCGTGGCCATCCGAGTGCCCGAGGGCGAGGTGGAACACGCGACAGAGGCAGTCGACGACGACTACTCACAGATAGATACCTACCGTGTGGCCCACCGCGGCTCGCGCGTGGCCCTCATCGCCGTGGGCAGTTTCTGGGCACGCGCCCAGCGTGTGGCCGCCCTGCTCGCCGAGCAAGGCATCGACGCCACTCTCGTCAATCCCCGTTTCCTCTCCGGCACCGACACCGCCCTACTCGACAGTCTGGCCGCCGACCATACCGTCGTGGCCACCCTTGAGGACGGTAGCATAGACGGCGGATTCGGCGAGCGCATCAGCCGCCACTACGGTGCGACAGCCATGCGCGTGCTCAACTTCGGTGTACGCAAGGCCCTCTACGACCGCTACGAAGCTCAGCAACTCCTGCAAGACAACCACCTCACCGAACAGCAGATCGCCGGCGATATCCTCGCCACGCTTGCCGAGGTGGAAAAATAATTGACAGAAGGTGGAAATCATAGCCCACCAAAAAAAGAGAGATTTTTTCGGAACCAGCATTTAGCAAGAAAAATGGTGTGAGGCGGCGGACATTTTGCTGCTGCCGAGGCGGGCGGGTGCGTCCGCCTTATTTTTTGGTGTCCACCTTATTTTTTCTTAAAAAACCGCCGGTCGGTTTGCATATCTGCTACAATAGCCTTACATTTGTATGATAGTACCTGTCCCATCGGCGATATGCGACACCGACATACGTCCATAGGGGAGAAAAACCATACATACAACGTACAAAATGTCATTCTCTGAACTTTGCAACCGCGTATTCCAGCAAGCCATACGCGACTACCACGTCACCGACAATGTCGACACCCCCATACACAATCCCTATGAGCGCGACGAGATAGAAAACCGACTCTACCTCAAGTGCTGGATAGACACCGTACAGTGGCACTTCGAGGACATCATACGCGACCCCCATATAGACCCCGTGGAGGCCCTCTCGCTCAAGCGCCGCATCGACCGGTCCAACCAAGACCGTACCGACCTCGTAGAGCAGATCGACTCCTACTTCCGTCAGCAGTACAGCGACGTGCAGGTACTGCCCGAAGCCCGCATCAATACCGAGAGTCCTGCGTGGGCCGTCGACCGCCTGAGCATCCTCGCCCTGAAGATCTACCACATGGAGGAGCAGGCCAACCGTACCGACGCCACCGAGCAGCATCGTGCTACCTGTCGTGGCAAACTCGACGTGCTCCTTGAGCAGCAGCGCGACCTCTCTGAGGCCATCGACCAACTGCTCGACGATATCGCTGCCGGACGCAAGTACATGAAGGTGTACCGGCAGATGAAGATGTACAACGACCCTTCTACCAATCCTGTGCTCTACCGCAAACAGAAGTGATCGGTAGAAAAACCGTGGGCGGGACCCTGCATCACCCGCCCGTCAGAAAAAAGTAGGGTAGGGCGCACGCCATTTTTGCTATTGCTTCTCCACATGAGGGGAGGAGTGCCGTGCGCCACTGCCATCCGTGCCTTGTCTGTCAGCCTATGAAAACCGAACACCTGCTTATCATACGATTTTCCGCACTCGGCGATGTGGCGATGACCGTACCCGTCGTGGCCTCGCTTGCCCGTCAGTACCCCCATCTGCGCATCACCGTGCTCAGCCGTCCTGCGGCCCGTCCGCTCTTCGAAGGTCTTGCTCCCAATGTAGGATTCATGGAAGCCGACCTCAAAGGCGAATACCGGGGATGGACGGGACTCAATGCCCTCTACCGTCGGCTTGTGGCCAAGAATTTCACGGCCGTGGCCGACTTCCACAACATACTCCGTTCGAACTATCTCCGCATGCGGTTCAATCTCGACCGCTTCCGTGTGGAGCATATCGACAAGCACCGCCGCGAGCGCCGCTTGCTCATCAGTCACAACGAAAAGGCTCCGAAACGCCTCTTGACCCCCTTCCGTGGCTATGCCGATGTGCTGGAGCGGCTCGGCTATCCGGTGAAGGTGGAGTTTGACTCTATTTTTCCTCCCGAGGGTGCTCCCCTTGTGTCTATCGCCGACCGTACGGGTACAAAGGCCGACGGCCAGAAGTGGATAGGCATCGCCCCCTTTGCCGCCCACAAGGGCAAGATATATCCCGTGGCACTCATGGAGCAGGTCATCGCCCGGTTGTCGGAGGAAGGACCGGAGTACCGCATCTTCCTCTTCGGCGGCGGACGGAAGGAGCGTGAGCAGATCGCCCGCTGGACGAAGGCCTATCCCGCCTGTACCAGCGTGCCCGACACCCTCCACTCGCTGGACGAGGAATTGGTGCTCATGAGCCACCTCGACGTGATGGTGTCGATGGACAGCGCCAACATGCATCTCGCCTCGGCCGTCGGCACACGCGTGGTGAGCGTATGGGGTGCGACACATCCTTGTGCCGGTTTTCTCGGATGGGGCCAGCGCGAAGCCGACTGCGTGGGCCTCGACCTGCCCTGCCGTCCGTGCAGCATCTACGGCAACAAACCCTGCGCCCTCGGCGACTATCGCTGTCTGGCGGGCATCCGGCCCGAGGATATTGTGGCGAGGATCAAGGAGGCAGGAAAGAAAGGATAGGGGAGAGAAAAATATCGCTACAAGTGACGTTTTTTAAACGACAATAGAAATAATAGTTTTTTAAACGACAATAGAGGTAACGGATTTTAAAAACGACAATAGAGACAAAAAACGACAATAGAGACAACGTTTTTCCCTTGGGGAACAAATCTCAGATCGGAAAAAGTTGTCTCTATTGTCTCTATTGTCGTTAATAATTTATTGGTGTCCGGTAAAAAATTCTTATAACTTTGTAAGTCGTTGAATATCTTAATATTTGCAAGGTTTTTAGTATTTGGGGCTTACATCAGCCCTGGAAGGGCGCAACGTTCGTAGCCCAGGGTGAAGATGGAACGTAGTGACATCTGTAACCCTGGGTTTTCACGGTATGAGAAGAAGGCTGGCCTGTAAGGTCAGCACTGCAAGCACGGTGTCATTTCATCCATGCTGGTATTGTGCTGACCTTACAGGCCAGACCTTGCGTTGGTACATTAAACCCAGGGTTACACCGTTTGCTGACGCAAACGGCTCACCCTGGGCTACGGTCGTTACGCCCTTCCAGGGCTAATGGTAGTCTTGCTTTTTGCGTGTTTTATAATCACAAAATCAGTTCAAGTTTTGAACACCCTACCAAAGGGGCTGATGATGGTTTTGTATTTTATCAATTTTGAACACCCTACCCAAAAGGACTGGTGACACCTCACCGTCCCCTATCATAATAGTGTGCATAGTTGTAGTAGGGTTCGGTGACGATGCCGTCGCTCGATGCGGTATAGGTATGGCCGTAGGGGTCGGTGGCCCGTACGGTGACGTGGGCTTTGTGGGAGGAGGGCGTGTAGTAGTAGAGGTGGTTCATGAGCAGGTAGGTGTTTTGCTTGCTGATGAAACTGTAGGGCGCGCACTGGCAGTACTTGCGGTGATAGCCGGTGGCGAAGGCGTCCTGGCCCTTGCCCGAGAGCCGCCGCATGGGATGCTCCACACCGTTCTCCACGGCCACGACGCGCCAACGTGAGTCGGCATTGAAGACGTTGGCCACGATGGTGCCGCGTCCGCGCTCCAGATCCCAGTCGGCGGCATACGTCTCGCCGCCGTAGTCGGTATCCGACCGGAAGAGGGCCATCTGCCGGTCGATGTCCCAGAACGTGCCTTTGTAGCGGCAGTCGGCGATGGCCGTGCCCGAGAAGGAGTAGATATAGTAACCGTTGGGAGCGCCGCAGAGATTGACGTTCGACTGCCATATATTGCCGCAGGCGGCGGCATGGCAGTGTTCGAGAAGGTGTTGTCCGGCGTAGTCGATCTCATGGTTGATGGCGAAGTGGGTATGTCCGCAGAAAAGTTCGGCTCCGCCGGTGAAGGGGGCGAGCAAGGCGAGCAGTTCGCTGAGCCGCGCCGAAGAGTAGTGTCCGTCTTCGCTGGCGGCGGTGAGCGCCTCAGCATGCTTGGAAGGCCGGTTGCCGAAGGTGAAGGGGATATGGTAGCAGAGCACCACCTTGCGGTCGTGCGGCACCAGGGCCAGATCCTGCTTCAGCCACCGCATCTGTCGGGCTGAGAGTTCGCCGGGCGAATAGTACGATGCCCCGTGGAAGAACTGTACATTGTTGAGACACACATAGTGCTCGTCGCCGCGGTCGAAGGAGTAGTCGTCGGGTCCCCACGCCTCCATCCACTTCGAGCGGTAGAGGGCCTTGCCGTCCTGGTCGTGGTTGCCGATGACGGAGAAGAGGCGCATACGCGTGCTGCCTAAGGCACGGCGTATCTGCATCTCAAGGGCGGCGTTGTAGCCACCATAGTACTGCACGTCGTCGCCCATGCTCAGTCCGTAGACGGGGATACTGTCAGGCAAGGTGGAAAGCCACGACCGCAGGTCGGCCATCGTCTCAGAGGTGAACCGCTCGATATCGCTGCGCTGCACAGGATTGTCGGTGGCATCGGTATAAAAGGGATTCTTGGCATTGGTCACCTGCGGGTCGCCGAGCACCACGAGACGATAGTCGTGCTGACGGCCGCCGGGCAGACGTTGGAGGGTGAAGTCATAGACCTTCTTGTTCTTCGACACAGGCAGATAAAAAGCGGCCGTTCGGTCGTTGTCGGCATGTACAGGCACCTCGCAGTCGGCCGGGACGGTGTACCACACAAAGCGGGCGAGCGAGTCGCGGCGGAAGGCGTAGTGTCCCGTAGAGTCGGTGACGGCCACGGTATAACCGTCGCTCACGGCCACGTCGGCAGCCGGTTGTCCGTCGTCGTAGCGCAGCGTGCCGCTGATATTGTAGTCTACCTTGGGCACGGTATCACGGCGCACGGTGGCGGTGTCGCGTGCGGTACGGGCCTGCACCCTTGTCCGCACTTTTTCCACTACAGGCGTCACCGTCTTCTTGCCATACACCCAGTAGCGCACGCCGACAGCCGCCAGAGCGACAACGGCACAAGCGGCAATCCCGCATAAGAAGATTTTATTGCGTGTCATTGTATAGATATATATAAAAAATGCTCAGGCAACAAGTCAGCAACCCGTTGCCTGAGCATCACTGTTCTCGTACTACAAAGGTAGTGATTATTATTTATCTGCCACACACCTTACGCAAAAAGCGAAGGAGCGGTTGGCCATGGCTTTGGGGTAGACCGTAGCCGTGGTCGACTCAGCGATGAGACGGTAGCCATAGGGAGCGTTGGTCATGCCGTAGAGGATGTCGTTGACGTAGGCCGAGGTAGCCGACCAGGTATGCAGTTTGCCATTGCCGATAATGTTGCAACCGGTATTGAACTCGCGTCCGCTACCCTGTGCAGGCCACCAGGCCTGCTGTCCGTTGTAGTCGTAGGCGAAACCCTTGTTGCGGGTGACGTAGTAGAGACCCTTTTCGAGTTCGGCCCAGTCGTCGGTAGACGGCAAGCGGTAGCCGGCAGGACTGGGGTCATAGTCGGTCTTGGTCTCTCCCCACAGGGTAAGGTCGACTGGGGTGTGCCAGTCGCAGGAGTTCTCCTCATAGTAGAAGGTGAGGGGCGCGGCGATGGCGTCGCTCATCGACACGGCTGTCTTGTTGATACCCCACTCAAATTTGTAGGCCGGATTGACAACCGTCCATGAGCGTGCCTCGTAGAAGGCATCGGCCTCATCCCACTCGTTCTCGTTGTAGCCACCGAAGAAGGGTGTGGGGCGTCCCCACTGCCATACGAGTCCCCAGGTGTCGGTGCCGTCGGTAGGTGTGGCGCTGATGGCGCCGATGAAGCGGTCCATAAATACGCTGCCGTTCTCATAGCACATGGTCGAGGGGCGGTCGGTACACCATATCAGCCATGTCCATATCACGCGGCCGGAGGCATCGAAAGCGCCGAGCACAGCATTGCCTTTCTTGCCCGTAGCGGTGAAGGTGACGCGACCGTCGCTGTCGTAGGCGATATCGGAAAGCAAGTCTTGGCTCTCGCCGCCATCCTCGGGCAGGGTAGCCCATATCCAGTCTACCTTGTCGATACCGGTGATCATGTCGCCGCGCACGTGGCGGGGCAGGAAGGAGTACTTGCCCTCTTGGGGTACGATATAGGTGTTGGCTCCCTCACCCAGATCGGTCACGTCGCCGCTACCGATGGTCAGGGGCAGCGTGGTGACGGTGCCGGGCACGCCATACTTGTCGTAGGGCAGTGCGGCGAGCAGATATTTGGCCGAGGGGCAGAGTTGTCCGATGGTGACGGTCTGCGACATGGTGATGCGATGCTGACGGTTGCGGCGGATATAGGAGGTCTGGTCGGCGACAGAACCGTCGTCGGGGATGACGGCCACGTCGCACTTGCCGCACCACTCGGGCAGGGTGACCGACACAAGGGCCAGCGCACCCGACTGTGCGGTGACGCTCAGTGCGACTGTACCTTCGGTGGCGATACTGCCGAAGGTGACGCTGTCGACAGCGGCCACGTCATACACCTTCACCGTGCCGTCTTTCTGATGCACGGTCATACGGTTTTCGCTTCCGCTCTGCGCCCAAGCCGTGACGGTGGCGAGGCACAGGGAGAGGGTGAGTAGAAATTTGTTCATAAGCAGATATTGTTTGGTGATTCTTGGCTTTAGGCGGACACTAAGGTGTTCTGAAATGACAACGTAAATCCGGCTCACCCGACAAGGAGCGCATACGGGTATGCGGATTTGACAAAATTAGGCATTTCGCCCAAGAATACCAAACAAAAAGAGCGGAAATCCTACCTTCCGCTCTACAATTTTACAGACAGACGCTGAAAAATCACATCACCACCGTCACTGTCACAGATAGCGAAGGAGGATGTCCCATACGGCCACGATATGGCAGACGGAACCGAGCAGCACAAAGAAGTGAAAGACGGTGTGCATGTAGCGCCGCTTGTTGAGACTGTAGAACACCGCACCCGTGATGTAACTCACGCCCTCGGCCACAATCCATACCACGGCAGCGGTGTCGACACACTGGATGAGCGGACCGAAGGCCACAAGCACGCTCAGGCCCATCGCCACAAAACAGATGGTCTCGATGATGCTATGCCCCTTGAGCCCCACAAAACTCTTCACCGTACCGGCAATGGCCGCCGTCCAGATAAAACCGAACAAGGCCCATCCCCACGCTCCATAGTCGCGCAGGGCGATGAGCGTGATGGGCGAGTACGAACCGGCGATATGCCAGTAGATGGCGGCATGATCCCACCGGCGCAACCGCTCCTTCCAGGGCGACCAGGCACTCAGGGCGTGGTACAGGGTCGATGCGGCATACGAGCAGAGCATGCCGAAGAGATAGAGTATGATGCCGGCCGTGGCCCAGCCGTTGCGTGCCCAACCGCACCACACGAGAAACACCGTGCCGATGACCAGGCCGAGAATGACGCCTGCGCCGTGCGACCACGAGTTCCATAGTTCTTCCTTATGGTTGAAATAAATCTTCATTGTGACAATGGGTAATCAGGTAACAATGGGTAAGTCTGTTTCTTTTATGGGTGTTTTTTTTCAGGGTCTACCTTCTTTTTGAGGAGGCGCAAAAAAAATTCCGCCACACTGCAAAGGTACTTTCTCCGCCCGATATGGCACAATATAAATTCATAAGAAAACAAAAAAACATAGATATACACAAAAAAACCGTAACTTTGCAGCCGCTACCGGTTTGCTGTCCTCGCAAGACAGCGATCAAAAGGGAACGGGGTGAGAGTCCCCGACAGTCCCGCTGCTGTGAGCCGCCCTTCTGTGAGGGTGCGACACTATGGCCACTGGCTACCAGCCGTACACAGACCTTGTCTGCGTCAGCGGTACCGGGAAGGCGGTCGCATCCGGGCGGCGAGTCAGAAGACCTGCCGGCATGCCGCACGTCCTTCAGAGTACTCGTGGGTTAGGAAATGGAGGAGACCACACCGCGTGGACACATTCTCACGACACGCCCTACACATATATGAAAAGAATACTGATCTTTCTGTCGCTGTGCATCGCAGCGGCACACTGCTCTGCGCAACGGCTCGACAGCCTGCATACCCTGCGCGAGGTGGTGGTAAGTTCGCGCAACTCGCAGAGTGTCATCGCCCCACAACAACTTGAGGGCGACCAACTGCGGCGGTTGGGCAGCCTCAGCGTGGCCGACGCTCTGCGCTACTTCGCCGGCGTACAACTCAAGGACTACGGCGGCGTGGGCGGCATCAAGACCGTCAACATACGGTCGATGGGGTCGCAGCACGTGGGTGTCTTCTACGACGGCATACAACTGGCCAATGCGCAAAACGGACAGGTAGACCTCGGACAGTACTCTCTCGACAACGTGCAGGCCATCTCGCTCTACAACGGACAGAAAAGCCACATCTTCCAGTCGGCCCGCGACTATGCCTCAGCCGGATCCATCTATCTGTGGACTCGCCGCCCGGAGTTCGCCAAGGGCGAGACCTACCATGCCAAGGGCACAGTGAAGGTCGGCTCGTTTGGCCTGGTCAATCCGTCTGCCCTCATCGACCTGCGCCTCTCCTCCCGCGTGAGCGCATCGCTCAGCGCCGAGTGGCTGTCGAGCAACGGCAAGTACAAGTTTCGCTACCGCCGCCGCGCAGCCCGCACCGGCGAGGTGATGTACGACACGACGGCCGTCAGACAGAACGGCGACGTGAGAGCCACCCGACTAGAGGCTGCCCTCTTCGGCACCTTCGCCCACGGACGGTGGATGGTCAAGGGCTACAACTACACCTCGGAGCGCGGCGTGCCCGGCGCCATCGTCAACAATGTGTGGCGGCGCGGCGAGCGCATCTGGGACAACAACTCCTTCCTCCAAGGTACCTACCGCCGCGACTTCGGCCGCCGCTACCGCCAGCAGTGGCTCGCCAAGTATGCCTACTACCGCACACGCTACGTCAACCGCGACACCACCGTGGCCGCCGTCGACAATATCTACCGACAAAAGGAGTTCTACCTCTCCTCGGCCCACATGGTAGATCTCACCCCGTGGTGGAGCCTCTCGGCCGCCTACGACGTGCAGTGGAACAAGATGTCGGCCGACATGTACGGCTTTGTCTACCCCACCCGCTGGACCCACTACGCCTCGGCTGCCACCTCTGCCACGCTCGGCCGTCTGCGCATACAGGGCAGCGTCGTGATGACCTATGTACACGACCGTACCCGCCAGGCCGCCTCACCGGGCGACAAGACCGCCTGGACACCGGCCCTCTTCGCCTCCTGGCGTCCTTTCGCCAAGACCGACTTCACCCTGCGTGCCTTCGCCAAGCGCAGTTTCCGCATGCCCACGTTCAACGACCTCTACTACGCCGAGATGGGCAACTCGCGCCTGTCGCCCGAGCGGGCCACACAGTATGATGCCGGTTTCGCCTATAACAGCCGCACCCGTGAGCGCGGCCTCATCGCCGAGTGGGGACTGCAGGCCGATGTCTACCGCAACTGGGTACACGACAAGATCATCGCCTACCCCAAAGGGGCACAGTTTCGCTGGACGATGCTCAACCTCGGCCGTGTGCGCATCACCGGTGCCGACATCGCTGCCCACGCCACCCTCCACCCCGCCCGCCTGCTCTACATCACCTGCCGTCTGCAGTACACCTGGCAACAGGCCATCGACCTCACCTCCAAGGCCGACACCTACTACGGCGACCAGATACCCTACATACCCTGGCATAGCGGTTCGGCCGTCGTCGAGGCCCGCTACCGGGCATGGACCCTCGACTACAGTTTCATCTACACTGGCGAACGCTACAACCAGCAGGAGAACATCGTCTACAACCATACCCAACCGTGGTACACGAGCGACCTCGCCCTGTCGCGCACCCTCACCATAGGCAAGTGCCGTGCCAAGGCTGCCGTCGAGGTCTGCAACCTCTTCTCGCAAGACTACGACGTGATCATCAACTACCCCATGCCCAAGCGCAACTACCGCATCACGCTCAGCGTGGAAATATAGTGACGTCACATCACTGAGCGGAAACCGACTCCCTACGCCCATGCACAGACCACTGCATATCCTCCATACCCTCACGGCCATGCTGACCGTGCTGACCCTCTTCGCTGCTTGCCGCGAAGACGAGATTGTCGTGCCCACCCAGTACGACATCATCCCCGGACTGACCGACGAGGGCGGCGGATACGCCGGCCTCTACCTGCTCAACGAGGGCAACATGGGCAGCAACAAGTGCACCCTCGACTACCTCGACTACCGCAACGGCTACTATGTGCGCAATCTCTACGCCGAGCGCAACCCCTCACAGATCAAGGAACTCGGCGATGTGGGCAACGACATACAGGTGTACGGGTCGAGGATATACGTCGTGGTCAACTGCTCCAACAAGGTCGAGGTGCTCGACGCCCATACCGGCAAGCGCATCGGACAGGTAGACGTGCCCAACTGCCGCAACATCCGCTTCTACCGCCGCTACGCCTACGTCACGTCTTATGTGGGTCCGGTGCAACTCAACAACCCCGACGCCGTGCCCGGTGCCGTGTACAAGATCGACACGCTCTCGCTCGCCGTCACCGACCGCTGCACCGTGGGCTACCAGCCCAACGGACTCGAAATCATCGGCGACTACATCTACGTGGCCAACTCCGGCGGCTACATGGCCCCCAACTACGACCATACGGTGTCGGTCATCGAGATACCTACCTTCCGGCAGATCGAGAAGATACCCGTAGGCATCAATCTCGGGGCCATCGGCAAGGACGCTTACGGCAAGTTGTGGGTGACCTCCATGGGCGACTACGCCAGCGTGCGCTCCAACCTGTTTGTACTCCAGCGCAAGGCCAACCGCAACCGCATGGAGGTGACCGACACGCTCGACATACCCTGCACCGGATTTTGCATACACGGCGACTCGCTCTTCTACTACAGCACCGAGTGGAACAACTACACGCAGAGCAACACCGTGACCTACGGCATTGTCAATGTGAAGACCAAACAGCGCATCACCGACGCCTTCATCACCGACGGCACGGAGAAAGACATCACCATACCCTACGGCCTGCTGGTACACCCCACGACGGGCGACATCTACGTCACCGACGCCAAAAACTACGTCTCGAGCGGCGTGCTCCACTGCTACTCGCGCGACGGCAAACACAAGTGGAGCGTACGCACGGGCGACATACCCGCCCACATGACCCTCGTCAGCCCATGATACGACATACCGCACTCATCACCATCATGGCCGCCGCACTGCTCACGGCCGCCTGCACCCGCGATGCCGAGGTGGTATCCTCCGGCATCGACGACTACTACAATCTGCCGCGCCTGCAGAAGTTGCTTCTCGCCACGGCTTACACCGGCGAGGGCTACCGCTGGACGGAACGCCGCGCCGACGGCACCGACAGTCTGCTCGGCACCGGCCGGTCGCTCATCTACCTCAGCGCCGAAGAGGGCGAGCACCACCTCACCTTCACGCTCGACGACGGCGACCGCGGCTACACCAAGGATTTCCTCATACGCGTGGTACACGAGCAGGTGGAGTACAGCGCAGACGTGGCCCACGTCTACGACTATCGCCCCGCACCGGGACAGTTTGTCGGCTCCACACCCCTCTACGAGAAGGGCGACACCGAAGAGAAGATGCGACAAAAGGTGGAGGACTGTCTCGCCACTGGCACGCTCGTCACGCTCGGGGCCTGGGGCGGATACGTCACCTTTGGCTTCGACCATACGCTCATCAACACCCCCTCGCAATGCGACCTCTATATCGAGGGCAACGCCTTCTACTCTGACATCGCCCAGTACGGGCAGCAGCGCGGCGGATCCTGCGAGCCGGGCATCGTCATGGTGTCGCTCGACACCAACATGAACGGGCTGCCCGACGACGAGTGGTACGAACTGGCCGGCAGCGAATACCATAGCGCCGCCACCCTGCACGACTACGCCGTGACCTACCGTCACCCCGACTCCACCCCCCACACCCCCATTTCCGCCAGCGGCGGCCGCGTGACCGACACGCAGTATATCGCCTGGACGGACAACCACGGCACGACGGGCTACGTAGAGCGCAACATCTACCACTCCCAGAGTTACTGGCCGCAATGGATAGCCGACAGCACGCTGACCTTCACCGGCGCACGCCTCGCCCCCAACGCCGTCGACGCGAGCGGACTGGGCAACTACTACGTGCTCTACTCCTACCCCTGGGGCTACGTCGACAACCACCCCAACGACTCCACTCGGCTCTGCTCCTTCGACCTTGACTGGGCCGTCGACGGCAGCGGACAACCCGTACACCTGCCCGGTGCCGACTTCATACGCGTCTACACCGGCGTCAACCAGTGCTGCGGATGGCTCGGCGAGACCTCCACAGAGATTTCCGGCGCACGCGACCTCTACATCACACGCGGCAGGGAACAATAGTAAAAAAAATAACATTGCGTGGATTTTTCAGGAATACCTAAAAAGAGAAATATAACAATATAAATATTGCGTGGATTTTTCAGGAACACGCCTAAAAACATCAACAATATGAAGAAAATCTTTACACCGATTGCGGTCGCTCTTCTGGCCGCCATGTCTTACGCCGCTCCCCTCTCCGCCCAGGAAGACAAGGAGTACACCGACGGCGTATTCGTACTCAACGAGGGATGGTACGGCCATGAGAACGCCTCCATCAACTACCTCAACGCTGACGGCTCGTGGGACTACCGCGTACTGCAGCAGGCCAACGGCACTGACGTGCAACTCGGCTGCACCGGCTGCTATGCCACCATCGCCGACGGACGCATGTATATCGTCAGCAAGCAGGAGCAGGATCCCGGCGCTTCTGTCGAGGGCGCACGCCTCACCGTATGCGACGCCAAGACCATGAAGCGTCTTGCCGCCGTCAAGACCATCGGCGAGAACGCCGACGGACGCAGTTTCCTGGCCGTACCCGAACTGCACCGCGGCTACGCCTCAACCAGCAACGGTGTCTACGTCTTCGACCTCGACACCTATGAGAACCTCGGCATCGTCACCGGCACGGAGAATACCTCTGGCAGCCTCTATACCGGACAGATGGGCAACATGATCTACTACAACGGTATGATACTCGCCATCAACCAGGACAAGGGTCTGGTCATCATCAATCCCGAGAGCGACGCCGTAGAGATGACCCTCAACGCCGAGGAAGAGGGCTGGGCCTACGGTTCCATCGTACAGTCGAAAGACGGACAGGTATGGCTCTCCGTCGCCTCTACCGACGGCATGGGCAGCACACAGAACTACCTGCGCCGCTTCAACCCCGAGACCCTGCAACTGGAGAAGGTAGACCTGCCCGACGGCATCTACCCTCCCGCCAACTCCTGGTATGCCTGGACTCCCGACTGCTTCTGCGCCTCGACCCAGAGCAACTGCCTCTACTGGAACGGCGGTGCCTCATCGTGGTTCTCGGCTCAGTCTATCTTCAAGTATGACATCGACGCCAACGAGTTCTCCCAGATCATCGACTTCGCCAGCACCGAGAGCAGCACCTACGTCTACGGCTCCTGCTGCCGCGTACATCCCGAGACCGACGATCTCTATATCGGCGTGACCATCGGTGCCTACAGCAACAACACCCAACTGCGCGTATACTCCAACACCGGCGAACTCAAAAACACCTACGCCATGACCGAGAACTACTGGTTCCCCGAACTGCCCGTCTTCCCGGCCAGCGCCACACCGTCGGGCATCCAGGAGCACCGCGCCACCGCAGCCGATGCCGTAGAGACCGCCCGCTACGACACCTCCGGCCATCTGCTCGCCGCTCCCGCCAAGGGCATCAACATCATACAGTACTCCGACGGCACCACACGCAAGGTGGTGGTCAAGTAGTACGACAACATCCCACACGAAAAGCCCCCACACGGAAATACCCTATACGGAAAGGACACCCGGCACAGACCACCGGGTGTCCTTTTTTCTTGTCTATCCCACAGATTATTCGTACCTTTGCACCCGTCTATTCGGGATTTCATATTTTATGAGGAGTTGTCCGATGTCTTCATGTTCATGGCTGGGAAGGCTCTGCGACAACACATTTTTAGAGTATAGGCGGGTACAAAGACCTCCCGCCGAAAGGCTATTCCCACAGCAACGACAACCGTACATTTTTTACACCACACACACATTGAAGACATTTGAAGAATTGGGCGTGAGCGAAGAGATACGCCGCGCCATCGAAGAACTCGGTTTCGAACATCCCATGCCCGTACAGGAAGAGGTCATACCCTACCTCTTGGGACACGGCAACGACATCATCGCACTCGCACAGACCGGTACCGGCAAGACGGCCGCCTTCGGCATACCCTTGCTGCAACGCATCGACCCCGAGAACCACAACACACAGGCCATCGTGCTCTCGCCCACCCGCGAGTTGTGTCTGCAGATAGCCGACGACCTGAAGAGTTTCGCCAAGTATATCGACGGCATCAATATCGTGCCCGTATACGGTGGCACCTCCATCGTCAACCAGATACACGCCCTGCGCCACGGCGCACAGATCATCGTCGCCACCCCGGGCCGCCTCATCGACCTGATGAACCGCGGCAAGGCCCGTCTCGAAGGCGTGACCAACGTCGTGCTCGACGAGGCCGACGAGATGCTCAATATGGGCTTCTCCGACAGTATCAACGAGATCTTCGAGGGCGTGCCCGCCGAGCGCAACACCCTCCTCTTCTCGGCCACCATGAGCAAGGATATCGAGAAGATCGCGCTCAACTACCTGCACGACCACAAGGAGATCGTTGTCGGCTCGCGCAATGAGGGTGCCGAGAGCGTCAACCACATCTACTACCTCGTGGGTGCCAAAGACAAGTACCTCGCCCTGAAACGCATCGTCGACTACTATCCCCGCATCTACGCCATCGTCTTCTGCCGCACCAAGGCCGAGACCCAGGAGATCGCCGACAAACTCATACGCGACGGCTACAACGCCGAGTCGCTGCACGGCGACCTCTCGCAGCAGCAGCGCGACCTCACGATGCAGAAGTTCCGCCAGCACCTCACCCAACTCCTTGTGGCCACCGATGTGGCCGCACGCGGACTCGACGTCGACGACCTCACCCACGTCATCAACTACGGTCTGCCCGACGACGTGGAGAGTTACACCCACCGTTCGGGACGTACCGGACGCGCCGGCAAGAAGGGTACCTCCATCAGCATCATACACACCCGCGAGAAGCACAAGGTGAAGGCCATCGAGAAGATCATCTGCAAGGAGTTTGTCGACGGCACCCTGCCCACACCGCAGGAGATCTGCACCAAGCAACTCTACAAGGCCATCGACGAGATCGAGAAGGTAGACGTCGACGAGGAGCAGATCGCTCCCTTCATGGACGACATCAACCGCCACTTCGCCTACGTCGACAAGGAGGACATCCTCAAGAAGATTGTCAGCCTTGAGTTCGGCAAGTTCCTCAAGTACTACGCCGACGCCCCCGAGATAGAAAAGCCCTCCACACGCAGCGGCAAGGAGCAGAAAGACACGCCGCGCGACCGCAAGAGCCGCGGACCGCGCAAGGCCGAGACCGGCTACCGCCGCCTCTTCATCAATCTGGGCAAGGCCGACGGTTTCTATCCCGGCGAGGTCATGCAGTTTGTCAACAAGCACATCGGCGGCCGTCAGGATATCGGTCACATCGACCTGCTCAGCAAGTTCTCGTACATCGAGGTACCCGAGGCCGATGCCAAGAAGGTGATGCGCGCCCTCGACGGCACGACCTACAAGGGCCGCTCCGTACGCTGCAACGACGCCGACGACAAGGATGCCGCCTCACGCCCGGCACGCCGCACCCGTCGCGACGACGCCCCCAAAGACTACTCCCACCTGGAGAAGAAGTCGAAGCGCAGAGGCGCTTCCCGCAACGCCGAGGCCGGTGCTGACAAGGGCGACTGGCGACAGTTCTTCTCCGACCAGCCCTCGCACAAGCGCAAGGCCGACAATGGTCTCGTGGGCGAAGAACCCGACTTCACCGAGGAAGGATGGGCACGGAGAAAGAGAGTGAAAAAATAGAAGGGATACCGAGCACGAAAGGTGGGATATCCAGAATTGATAAAAGCGTGAAACCATCACCAGCCCTGGAGGGGCGTAACGACCATAGCCCAGGGTGAAGATGGAACGCAGTGACATCTGTAACCCTGGGTTCTCACGATTGGAAACAAGGCTGGCCTGTAAGGTCAGCACAACGCAAGTAGGGGCAAATCATGCCGTTATTGTTGTGCTGACCTTACAGGCCAGCCTTGTATTTGTCGTTTATACCCAGGGTTACACCGTTTGCTGAGGCAAACGGCTCACCCTGGGCTACGGTCGTCACGCCCCTCCAGGGCTAAGGTTAGTTTGTGGTGTGTGGTCTTGTCATCGCAAAATCAATATGCGATTTGGAACACCTTATCTTTCTGTGATATAAAATACGAACTACCGCCACCCCCTCACTTCTTGGCCTTCAACTCGATATGGGCAAACACCGGATAGTGGTCGGAGGGATTGCGGCGCACGCCGCGTGTCAGGCCGTTGGGGTCGGGCTGGGGCGTGGTGAGCGGTGTCCAGTACGACTGGGTGAGGATGGCGTAGCGGTCGACGGCGATCTCGGGCGACACAAAGATGTGGTCGATACGGCTATCGGTGTAGGCGTCGGTATGGAAATCGTTGAATGTGCCGTTCTCTGCCAGACGCAGGCGGGCTGCCTCATAACTGTCCTTGAGCAGGCCGGAGTGGGCCAGGATGGAGTACGACTCGTCGCGCTGGTCGACATTGAAGTCGCCCGTCACCACCACGGGAGCACCCTTGGCGATGGTCTTGATGCGTGAGAGCACGAGGTGCATCGACTCGCGGCGGGCCACTACGCCCACATGGTCGGTATGGAGATTGAAGAAGAAGAAACGGGTCTTGGTGGCCGTCTGCTCAAACTCGGCCCAAGTGCAGATGCGGGTGCAGACGGCATCCCATCCGAGTCCGGGTTTTTCGGGGGTCTCCGAGAGCCAGAAGTGGCCGTCGCGTATGAGGCGCAGACGGTCTTTCTTGTAGAAGATGGCCGCATACTCGCCGGCCTCCTTGCCGTCGTCGCGGCCTACGCCCACATAGCCGTAGCCGTCGAGTCCGGCCAACAGGTCTTTGAGCGGACCGTTGAGCACCTCTTGGGCACCGAACACGTCGGGCGACTCAAAGTTGACCAGACCGCAGATGGTTTGGCACCGGCGGGGCCACCCATTGCCCTCACTGGCATCGTCGTCATTCTGATAGCGCACATTGAAAGTGCCCACATAGAGCGGTTGCGCCGACACTGCCAGCGCAAACAGGGCCACAAGGGCCGAAAGAAGAATACGTCTCATTGTTTTTATGATATTTTTTGCGTGTTCTGAATGTTCCACGCATTGTTAAGTAGGTATTCAAAATTATTCGTATATATTGATGGGTCAGCAGATGTCTATTATACTTAATAATTTTGAACACCTACTTATAATATTTCTCTTAGGCGGGTTACGTTTGACCTTCGACTCACGCTGCCCGCACGGGGCGATACGTCAGCCTACCGTGCAAAGGTACGCTTTTCGGCCGACAAAAGCGAGGGAGCGGGGGCGATTTCGTCCCTGAATTCTTTCACCGCTGCAAATGTTTTGATAATTTTGCACTTTGTGTATCGTCCGGCCCCTACGGACGGCATTTTTCATCAAGTGCAGGTGGGTGTCAGAAATTCCCACCGCAGACAAGTTTTTTTTGCAAAACCCTCCTAAAAGAAGTCTCATGGTACTCAACTATATCTGGATTGCCTTCTTCCTCATCGCCTTTGCCATCGCCCTCGTGCGACTGGTCTTCATGGGCGACACCGAAGTGTTTCCGGCCATCATGAACTCCACGTTCGACACCTCACGCACGGCCTTTGAGATCTCGCTCGGTCTGACGGGTGTGCTCTCGCTGTGGCTCGGCGTGATGCGCGTCGGCGAGTGCGGAGGAGTGGTCAACGCCCTGGCCCGCTTGCTCTCGCCCGTCTTCACCCGGCTCTTTCCGGCCATCCCCAAGGGTCATCCCGTGACGGGCAGCATCTTCATGAACATCGCCGCCAACATGCTCGGCCTCGACAACGCCGCCACCCCGCTCGGCCTGCGCGCCATGGAGCAGTTGCAAGAACTCAACCCGAAGAAGGACACGGCCACCGACCCGATGATCATGTTTCTCGTGCTCAACACGTCGGGCCTCACCCTCATCCCCGTCTCCATCATGGTCTACCGCGCACAGATGGGCGCGGCCCAGCCCACCGACGTCTTCATCCCCATCCTCTTGGCCACCTTCTTCTCGACGCTGGCCGGCATCGTCGTCACGTCGCTCTACCAGCGCATCAATCTCATCAACCGCACCATGCTCCTCACCTTGGGCGGCATGTCGGCAGCCGTGGCCGCCATCATCTGGGGCTTCGCCAAAATGGACAAGACCCAAATGAACACCGTGAGCACCACCGTGGCCAACATCCTGCTCATGGGCATCATCGTGGCCTTCATCCTCGCCGCCATGCGGAAGAAGGTCAACGTATACGATGCCTTCATCGAGGGTGCCAAGGAGGGCTTTTCCACGGCCGTGCGCATCATCCCCTATCTTGTGGCCATGCTCGTGGGCATCGGCGTGTTTCGTGCCTCGGGCGCAATGGACATGCTCGTCGACGGGGTGAAGTGGGCGGTAGCCTCGCTCGGAGGCGACACCTCCTTTGCCGGCGCACTGCCTACCGCCCTGATGAAACCGCTCTCGGGCAGCGGCGCACGCGGCATGATGGTCGACGCCATGAGCACCTACGGCGCCGACTCGTTTGTAGGCCGTCTGTCGTGCATCTTCCAAGGCTCGACCGACACCACCTTCTACATCCTCGCCGTCTACTTCGGTAGCGTCGGTGTGCGCTACACCCGACACGCCGTGGCTTGCGGTCTGCTGGCCGACCTGGCCGGAGTCATCGCCGCCATCGCCATCGCTTACATGTTCTTCTGACAATTTTTCTTTATGGCAAATCTGAAATCACTGGCAAAAGACACTGCCATCTACGGTCTGAGCAGCATTGCAGGCCGCTTCATCAACTATCTGCTGGTACCCATCCAGACCACCGCTTTTGCAGCGGCCGGCGGCGAGTACGGTGTGGTGACCAATATCTACGCCTACACCGCCCTGTTGCTCGTCATCCTCACCTACGGCATGGAGACCACCTTCTTCCGCTACGTCAACAAGACCGAGGAAGATGCCCACACCGTCTACTCCACCGTGCTCATCTCGGTCGGCACGACGGCCGCCCTCTTTGTGGCGCTCGTGTTCGCCTTCCTGCCGCAGATAGCGACCTTCATGAAGTACCCCGACCACAGCGACTGGGTAGCGGTGATGTTTCTCTGCGTAGCCATCGACGCCTTCAAGTGCATCCCCTTCGCCTACCTGCGCTATCAGAAGAAGGCCATCAAGTTTGCTTGCCTGCAACTGGTGAACATCATCCTCAACATCGTGCTCAATCTGCTCTACCTCATCGTGCTGCCCGCCCTCAGGCTCAATCCGTTTGGGCTCTACGACAAGGACTTCACGCTCGACGTGGGCATGGTGTTCTACATCAATCTGGTCTGCACCGCCGTGGTGCTGCTGTGCTTCTGGCGCGAACTGACCGGTTTCCGCTGGCGCTTCGATGTCAGCCTGTGGCGACGCATGCTGCGCTACGCCTGGCCACTGCTCGTGCTCGGCATCGCCGGCATACTCAATCAGACGCTCGACAAGATCATCTTCCCCTACCTCTATCCCCTGGCCGACAGCAAGGCGCAACTCGGCATCTATGGTGCCGCCACCAAGATAGCCATGATCATGGCCATGATCACGCAGGCTTTCCGCTACGCCTACGAACCGTTTGTCTTCGGCAAGTCGAAAGACAAGGACAACCGCGAGACCTACGCCAAGGCCATGAAGTACTTCATCATCTTCACCCTCCTGGCCTTCCTCACCGTCATTGCCTACCTCGACGTGCTGCGCTACATCATCCCCAACCGCAGTTACTGGCCCGGCCTGCGCGTCGTGCCCGTCGTCATGGCCGCTGAGATCATGATGGGCGTATACTTCAACCTCTCGTTCTGGTACAAACTCATCGACAAGACCATCTACGGCGCATGGTTCTCCGCTGCCGGATGTATCGTGCTCGTGGCCGTCAACGTGGCTTTCGTGCCTACCTGCGGCTATATGGCCTGCGCCTGGGGAGGCGTCGCCGGATACGGCACGGCCATGGTGCTATCGTACGTCGTGGGACAGCGCAAGTACCCCATCGCCTACCCCGTGCGCTCCATCGCCGTCTATGTGGCCATCGCCGCCCTCTTCTACGCCGTGATGCGCTGGTCGAACGCCCACCTGCCCCTCGCCGCGGCACTGGCCGTCAACACGGTGGTGGTACTGATGTTCGTCGGCCACATCGTCTACCACGACCTGCCCCTCTCGTCGCTGCCCGTCATCGGCAAGCACTTCAAGAAGAAATAGTCTACCGAAGGTATATTCAAAATACAAATTGATTTTGCACCTACAAAAATAGCCCGCAAATCAACCAAAGCCCTGGAGGGGCGCAACGACCGTAGCCCAGGGTGAGCCGTTTGCGACAGCAAACGGTGTAACCCTGGGTCCAGAACGAAAGAGTCAGGTCTGGCCTGTAAGGTCAGCACCACATCACGAGCACCATATCGGTACGCCTACAAACAACAAATATAAAACAACAACAAAACAATAGAAAAACGACAATGAAAACATCCAAACTCCTGCTGGCGGCCGCCCTGACCCTCTCGGCTCCCGCTGCACAGGCCGACGAGGGCATGTGGACCCTCTACGACCTGCCCCAGGCCGTATACAATCAGATGTGCGGCTACGGATTTGCTCTGCCCTACGACGGGCTCTACAACAGTCCCGATGCCATCAAGAACGCCGTGGTCAACTTCTCGGGCTATTGCTCGGGCGTGGTTGTCTCGCCCGATGGTCTTGTCTTCACCAACCACCACTGTGGCTTCGAGGCCATACGGTCGCACTCCACCGTCGAGCACGACTATATGCTCAACGGCTTCTACGCCAAGACCTATGAGGAGGAACTGCCCAACGAGAACATGTTTGTCAGTTTCATGATCGATCAGCGCGACCTCACCCCGCAACTCGACGCCCTGGGCTTCTCGGCCCTGAGCGCCGCCCGTCAGAACGAGGTGCTCGACTCGCTCGAAAACGCCCTCAGCCGCGAGGTACACGCCCAGGACTCCACCCTGCGACTGGAGATCAAGCCCTTCTACGAGGGCAACCGCTACTATGCCACTACCTACCGCGACTTCACCGACCTCAGACTGGTCTTCACCATCCCCAAGTCGATGGGCAAGTTCGGTGGCGAGACCGACAACTGGATGTGGCCCCGACAGACCTGCGACTTCTCCGTCTTCCGCATCTACGCCGACCCGAAGACCGGCGGACCGGCCAAGTACTCCAAGGACAACGTGCCCTACCACCCCAAGCACTGGGCTCCCGTGTCGCTCGACGGATACAAGGACGGTGACTTCGCCATGACTATGGGCTATCCCGGCTCTACAGAGCGTTATCTCTCCTCGTATGGTATACAACTCATGCACGATGCCGAAAACGCGCCACGCGCCCAAGTACGCGGTGTCAAGCAAGACGTGATGGCCCGCCACATGCGTGCCTCCGAAGCCGTGCGCATCAAGTACGACTCCAAGTACGCCCAGAGTTCCAACTACTGGAAAAACGCCATCGGCATGAACAAGTGCATCGACTCTATCGGTCTCGTGCGCCAAAAGGCCGAATACGAGCAGCGCATACGCGCCTTCCAGGACAGCACGGGCTACCTCAAGGGCAAACTCGACCTCGACCTCTTGGCCCGCCTCTACGCCGAGGCCTCCGCGCTGGAGCGTGAGTACACCCTGTGGCGCGAGACGTTCGGACGCACCAACGAGTTCACCACCCGCGCCATACGCCTGAGTTACGGCATGCCCGTCAAAGGCCCCAAGGACAGCAAGAAGAAGCAGTATGTGGAGTTCGACGACAACTCCGACACTTGGGATGCCGCCCTCGACCGCGAAGTGATGGGCACCCTGCTGGCCAACTACGCCGCACAGATGCCCAAAGACCGTCTGCCCGAGTTCTACAAGACCATCGACACCCGCTTCGGCGGCGACTGCCAGAAGTACGCCGACTGGCTCTGGGACAACTCGCTCATCATGAAGGGCGGCAAGATCTACTTCGACCGCAAGTCGTACAAGAATGACCTTGGTGTGGCCTACGGTCTCGACGTGACAGACATCGGCTCACAACTGCAGGCCCGCATCCGTCCGCTCAAAGACAGCATCGAGGTGCAGGAGCGCTACCTCTGCGCCGCCAAACTGCGCATGGAGGAAGACCTGCCCCACTACTCCGACGCCAACTTCACGCTCCGTCTGAGTTACGGACAGGTAGGCGGATACTTGCTCAACGGCAGTCCCTCGGGCTACTACACCGATGCCGCCAGCATCGTCAAGAAGATGGACGCCGGCGACAAGGTAGCCGACTACAAGGCCGAACCCGTGATGCGCGACCTCATGTCGGCCTCCGACTTCGGACAGTACACCGACACCACCAGCGGCAAGATGCAACTCTGCTTCCTGACCAACAACGACATCACCGGCGGCAACAGCGGTTCACCCGTCTTCGGCGGCAAGGGCCAACTACTTGGTCTGGCCTTCGACGGCAACTGGGACTCACTGGCCGGTGACATCTGGTTTGACAAGCATCTCGGCCGCTGCATCTGCGTCGACATCCGCTACATGATCTACCTCATGGACAAGTGGGGACACGCCGACCGCCTGCTCCGCGAGATAGGTGCAAAAAAGTAAAACGGAGAATAGAATAAATACGTTACAGTTGCCGGACATGATATAAATACCGGTAAGCAGTTCGTGTTTTTTATATTAACGACAATAGAGACAATAGAGACCAACAACAGACAATGTTGTCCCTATTGTCTCTATTGTCGTTTTTTTATTATTGGTGTCCGGTAAAAACATCGAAATCGGCGAGTCCCGTAGGGACGACATATTATAGCGTAGGGGCTCGCCCCTACGTTTTTCGTTTA
>CAVCSC010000032.1:0-33783 GCA_963604975.1 Lachnospiraceae bacterium
GAATTCTTCTACTACTTGCTTGAATCTTACTTGCTTCAAATTCAAGATAATGTTGGTGACGTCTTCCTTCACGCCGGGAACGGAGGCAAACTCGTGCTCAACACCTGCAATGCGGATGGTGTTGATAGCGTAGCCTTCGAGCGACGAAAGAAGAATGCGGCGCAACGCGTTACCGATAGTAACACCGAAGCCCGGCTCAAGAGGACGAAACTCGAACTTGCCGAATTTGTCGTTGGCCTCCAACATTACAACTTTGTCAGGTTTTTGAAATGCTAATATCGCCATTGATTTAATGATTATTTAGAGTACAACTCAACGATTAACTGCTCCTTGATGTTTTCAGGAATGTCAGCACGCTCGGGCTTATGCAGGAACTTGCCACACTTGGTGTTCTGATCCCACTCAATCCAAGGATACTTGCTGTGGTTGAAACCAGCAAGGGCAGCCTCAATCACTTCGAGAGACTTTGACTTCTCACGGACACCGATAACCTGACCGGGCTTCACTGCATAGGAAGGAATGTTGACAACCTTACCGTCAACAACGATGTGCTTGTGACCTACCAACTGACGGGCAGCGGCACGTGTGGGAGCAATACCCATACGGAAGACAACATTGTCAAGACGGCTCTCAAGGTTCTGCAACAACACCTCACCGGTGATGCCGTCAGCCTTAGCGGCCTTAGCGAACATATTACGGAACTGGCGCTCCAATACACCGTAAGTGTATTTAGCCTTTTGCTTCTCTGCCAGCATGACGGCGTACTCAGACTGCTTTCTGCGACGGTTGTTGCCATGCTGTCCAGGAGGGAAGTTTCTCTTGGACAAAACTTTGTCAGCGCCGAAGATGGGTTCACCAAAACGACGGGCAATTTTAGATTTCGGACCTATATATTTAGCCATAATATTTTATTCTGTGCTTTTGTTGTATTTTGTATCTTGTGAAAATAGGAATATCCCCAATCAGGAACTATACCTTACGTCTCTTCGGAGGACGGCAGCCGTTGTGCGGCAGCGGTGTAACGTCGACAATCTCTGTTACCTCAATTCCTGAACTGTGGACACCACGGATGGCGGACTCACGACCGTTACCGGGACCCTTCACATAGGCCTTGACTTTGCGAAGACCGAGTTCGTAGGCAACCTTTGCACAATCCTCTGCTGCAGTCTGGGCTGCATAAGGAGTGTTCTTCTTGGAACCACGGAAACCCATCTTACCGGCTGAAGACCAAGAAATAATCTGACCCTCGCTGTTAGCCAAAGATACGATGATGTTGTTGAACGAACTGTGTACGTGAAGCTGTCCCACAGCGTCAACCTTTACATTTCTTTTCTTAGATGTTGCTGTTTTCTTTGCCATAATTCTATTTGTTAACGATTAAGAGGGTGAATTACTTCGTGGCTTTCTTCTTGTTAGCAACAGTCTTCTTCTTTCCCTTGCGGGTACGAGCATTGTTCTTTGTGCTCTGACCACGAACAGGAAGACCATTACGATGGCGGACTCCACGATAGCAACCAATGTCCATCAGTCGCTTGATATTCATTTGGATCTCAGAACGGAGATCACCTTCTACTTTGAATTCAGCGCCGATAATTTCACGGATCTTGGCTGCCTGGTCGTCTGACCACTCGCTGACCTTCAGGTCGCGGCTGACACCGGCTTTATCCAATATCTTTGCTGAACTACTTCGACCGATACCATAGATATAGGTCAATGCGATTTCGCCACGCTTGTTCTGGGGCAAATCTACTCCAACAATTCTTATTGCCATTTGTTAAAATAAAAAATTGATTAAATGATGATTTTGTTTACGTCAGGACAACTTGCTTTCTCGCGAATGACAAGTCACTTGTCCCGTTTGCTGTTACCCTTGACGCATTTTGAACTTAGGGTTCTTCTTGTTGATAACGAACAGACGACCTTTACGACGAACGATCTTGCAGTCGGGTGTACGTTTCTTTAATGATGCTCTTGTTTTCATATCTTGGTTTGTTATTTGTATCTGAAAACGATTCTGCCTTTGGTCAGGTCATACGGGCTCATCTCTACCTTCACCTTGTCGCCAGGCAATATCTTGATGTAGTGCATGCGCATCTTGCCTGAGATGTGGGCAATGATCTGTACTCCGTTCTCAAGTTCTACACGAAACATTGCGTTCGAAAGGGACTCAAGGATTGTACCGTCTTGCTCAATTGCGGACTGTTTTGCCATAATTCGATGTGGTTTCTATTTTTCTATTTCCTCAAACGTTGATAAAATCTCAGCCTTACCGCGACGAATCGCTATCGTATGCTCGAAATGCGCCGCCGGCTTCCCGTCTATAGTACGGATGCTCCACTTGTCGGGCATCAAACCTATGTGACGGTCTCCCATGGTAATCATCGGTTCGATGGCGATACACATGCCTGCTTTCAGCATAACACCGTTTCCACGTCTCCCATAATTGGGTATCTGCGGATCCTCGTGCATCTCACGTCCGATACCGTGACCAGTAAGTTCCCTTACGACTCCGTAGCCTTCAGCTTCACAAAAGTCCTGCACTGCACTGCCAATATCACCGATGTGATTTCCGGCAACCGCTTGCTCGATGCCTTTGTAAAGAGATGCCTTCGTGGTTTCCAACAGTTTCCTGACTTCAGGAGCGACATCACCTACACAAAACGTGTAGCAACTGTCACCATTGTAACCATCGAGAAGCGTACCGCAATCCACCGATATGATATCACCCTCTTTGAGAATGGTTTTGTCATCGGGTATGCCGTGAACGACTATCTCGTTGACCGAAGTACAAATGCTTGCGGGGAAAGGAGCACCATAGGGATTGGGAAAACCTTTGAAAGTTGGGACTGCACCGTGGTCTCGTATAAATTCCTCCGCGATGCGGTCCAACTCGAGAGTGGTTACTCCTGGTTTGATAGCTTTTCCAACTTCTGCCAAGGTTGCACCGACGAGTCGGTTGGCCTTGCGCATCAGTTCGATTTCATCTTCTGTCTTAAGAAATATTTTCATTTCTATGAATAAGACAAGCCTGAATTAATAGGCAGACACACTTCCGCGTGTACGACCAGAATTCAGCAAACCGTCATAGTGACGCATGAGCAGGTGACTCTCGATCTGCTGAAGCGTATCGATCACTACACCTACAAGAATCAACAACGACGTACCGCCGAAGAACTGAGAGAATGCCTGCTGCACGTTGAGCAGACCTGCCAGTGCCGGCATGATAGCGATGAAAGCGATAAAGATGGATCCAGGCAAAGTGATACGCGACATTACGGTGTCGATGTAGTCGGCTGTATCCTTGCCAGGTTTGATTCCAGGGATGAAACCGTTATTGCGTTTCATATCCTCAGCCATCTGGGTGGGGTTCAATGTAATGGCCGTATAGAAATATGTAAATGCGATAATAAGAATCACATAAACGATATTGTACGGCAGACTACGATTGTCCATGAAAGCATGTGCCCAAGATGTTCCCTCATTCTGATAACGCACGAATGCGAGAGGAATGAACATCAAAGCCTGTGCAAAAATGATAGGCATCACATTGGCTGCGAACAATTTCAGCGGGATGTACTGACGTGCACCACCATACTGCTTGTTGCCAACAACACGCTTTGCATATTGCACGGGGATTTTGCGGGTACCCTGCACCAAAAGAAGCGCTGCACAAACAACTGCATACAGAATGAGAAGTTCTACAATGAACATCACGATACCACCACCGGAAATGGCAGTGAAACGTGAACCCAATTCCTGTACGAAAGCCTGGGGCAGACGGGCAATGATACCGATCATAATGATCATGGAAATACCGTTGCCTACACCCTTGTCAGTGATGCGCTCACCCAACCATAAGATGAACATACTGCCTGCGGCAAGTATGATTGTTCCGGTAATCATGAAAGCGGTCCAACTCACACCTGAGGCCAAGGCTTGAGAAGCCTGAGCCTTCAAGTTCAAGAGGTATGACGGAGCCTGAAAGACGAGAATACCGACTGTCAGGCACCGTGTATACCAATTGATTTTTTTGCGGCCGCTTTCGCCCTCGCGCTGCATTTTCTGGAAGAAAGGTACAGCAACAGCGAGAAGCTGCATGACGATGGAAGCTGAGATATATGGCATAATTCCAAGTGCAAAAATTGACGCATTGGAAAATGCACCACCAGAGAACATGTCAAGCAAAGACATAAGTCCGCCAGCTGTTTGCGACTGGAGTTTGTCCAACATGCCCGGGTTGATGCCAGGAAGCACCACGAACGAGCCAAAACGGTAAATAGCCGTAAACAAGAGGGTGATGAGGAGTCGCTGACGCAAATCCTCAACCATCCAACAGTTCTTCAGTGTCTCAATAAACTTTTTCATCTACTTAGATTATAGTTGCGTTACCACCAACTGCTTTGATTGCTTCCTCGGCAGACTTGGAGAATGCATTTGCCTCCACGTCAACTTTGGAAGTGAGTGTGCCGTTTCCAAGAACCTTTACCAACTCCTTGCCATTGGTCAAGTGAGCGGCCTTCAACTCCTCGATACCGATCTTGGTGAGGTTGTTTGCCTCAGCCAGTTCCTGAAGAGTAGAGAGGTTAACCACAAAGTACTCCTTGTGGTTGATGTTCTTGAATCCAGCCTTCGGAACACGACGCTGAAGAGGCATCTGACCACCTTCAAAGCCGATCTTCTGCTTGTAACCAGAGCGTGCCTTTGCACCCTTGTGACCACGGGTAGAAGTACCACCAAGACCTGAACCAGGTCCACGGCCAATACGACGGCGAGAGTGTGTAGATCCCTTAGCTGGCTTTAAATTATTTAATTTCATAATTTGCTTCTGATTAAAATATTATTCAACTACGGTTACCAGATGATGAACCTTGCGGATCATACCACGAGCGCTGGGAGTATCGTTGACCTCTACTACCTGAGAGATTTTACGCAGACCCAAAGCGAGAAGAGTGCTCTTCTGATCTTTGGGAGCGCCGATACGACTCTTAATCTGCTTGATCTTTATTGTTGCCATTGTGTGAGTTCCCTTTATCCGTTAAACACTTTGTCCATGCTGATGCCACGAACGCCAGCGACGGTATAAGCGTCGCGGAGCTGAGACAGTGCTTCAATTGTAGCCTTTACGAGATTGTGAGGGTTGGAGGATCCCTTTGACTTGGCCAAAACGTCCTTTACACCAACACTGTCGAGAACGGCACGCATAGCACCACCGGCAACGAGTCCGGTACCGGGAGCGGCAGGTCTCATGAATACCTGGGCACCGCCGAAACGGGCTTCGATCTCGTGGGGAATGGTTCCCTTGAGAACGGGAACCTTGACGAGGTTTTTCTTGGCGGCTTCTACACCCTTGGAGATAGCGGCAGTAACTTCACCTGCCTTGCCAAGACCGTATCCGATAACGCCTTTGCCATCGCCTACAACGACAATAGCAGCGAATGTGAAAGTGCGGCCACCCTTCGTCACCTTGGTAACGCGGTTGATGGCAACCAAGCGGTCTTTCAGTTCTACATCACTTAATACTTTTACTTTATTCATTGCCATTTTCGTTTAAAATTTGAGACCTCCCTTGCGAGCGGCATCAGCCAACTCTTTCACACGACCGTGGTACAGATAGCCGTTACGATCGAAAACAACGGTTGTAACGCCAGCCTCCTGGGCCTTTGCTGCTACCAGTTCGCCAACTTTGGCTGCCTGCTCCACTTTAGGCATGCTCTCGAGACCGAGAGAGGAAGCGGAAGCGATAGTGGTACCGTTCAGGTCGTTGATAACCTGAGCGTAAATCTGCTTGTTGCTGCGGAAAACGCTAAGACGGGGACGCTCTGCGGTTCCGTTTACGCGCTTACGAATTCTGTATTTGATTTTAATTCGTCTTTCTACTTTCTTTGTTGTCATAATCGCAAAATTAAGAATGTTACTTAGCTGCAGCAGTCTTACCAGACTTTCTGCGGATGACTTCGCCTTGGAACAATATACCCTTACCCTTGTAAGGTTCAGGCATACGGAAAGAACGAATTTTTGCACAAATGAGTCCGAGCAACTGCTTGTCACAAGACTCAAGGGTTAAGAGGGGATTCTGGTTTCTCTCACTCTTGGTTTCAACCTTCACTTCTTTGGGAAGTTCGATGAAGATGGGGTGAGTATAACCGAGGGCGAACTCGATGATGTTGCCCTGGTTGGAAACACGGTAACCTACACCTACAAGTTCAAGCACTTTCTTGAAGCCCTCGCTTACACCGATAACCATATTGTTTACGAGTGAGCGATAGAGGCCGTGGAAGGCATTCTTCTGCTTGTAGTTGACAGGGCTGTTCTCGTCAACCTCAAATGTGATCTGATTATCTTCGAGTTTCACGATGATAGAAGGATCAACCTTCTGTGACAACTCACCTTTGGGACCCTTTACATTCACAACGCCGTTGTCGAATGTTACAGTCACGCCTGCGGGGATGCTAATTGGCAATTTTCCTATTCTTGACATATTCAATCCTCCAATTAATAAACGTAGCAAAGAACTTCTCCGCCAATCTTCAGTGCAGAAGCCTCCTTGTCTGTCATTACACCCTTGGATGTGGATAAGATTGCGATACCCAATCCGTTAATTACTCTCGGCATGTCCTTGTAACCAGTGTACTTCCGGAGACCGGGAGTAGAAACACGCTTCAGCGCCTTGATGGCGTTTACTTTGGTTGCGGGATCGTACTTCAAGGCAACCTTGATAGTACCTTGAGGACCATCCTCAACGAACTTGTAGTTGAGAATGTAACCCTTCTCGAAGAGGAGTTTTGTGATTTCCTTCTTCAAGTTAGACGCAGGAACCTCAACAACACGGTGATGAGCCATGATTGCGTTTCTGAGTCTGGTCAGATAATCTGCTATTGGATCTGTCATTTTATATAAATGTTTAATTAATCGGGACCACCCCGACAATATTAAATAATATACTTTTTTTACCAGCTGGCTTTCTTTACGCCAGGGATAAGGCCTGCTGAAGCCATCTCACGGAACTGAATACGGGACAAACCGAACTGACGGATGTAACCTTTGGGACGTCCAGTGATTTTGCAGCGGTTGTGCAGACGGATGGGGTTGGCATTCTTGGGAATGGCCTGCAATTTGCGAGCAGCCTCGTAAGCAGCAGAAGGATCGTCTGTCGTTGCAATGATTTTCTTCAGAGCCGCACGCTTCTCAGCATAGCGAGCCACAAGCTTGGCACGCTTTACCTCGCGTGCCTTCATTGATTCTTTTGCCATATTGCTTTAATCGTTTTTAGCGTTTTTGAACGGAAGACCGAAGGCCTTCAGCAGAGCGTAACCTTCCTCGTCGGTCTGTGCAGAAGTCACGAAAGTGATGTTCATACCCTGGATGCGGTCGATAGAATCGATGTTGATTTCAGGGAAGATGATCTGCTCAGTGATACCGAGGGTGTAGTTGCCGTGACCGTCGAACTTGCTTTCGATACCCTTGAAGTCGCGGATACGGGGGAGAGCAATGCGGACGAGTTTCTCAAGGAACTCGTACATACGCTCGCGACGCAGTGTTACCATAACGCCGATGGGCATCTTCTTACGCAGTTTGAAGTTGGCGATGTCCTTCTTGGAGAAGGTAGCGACAGCCTTCTGACCTGCAATGGCGGTAATCTCATTGATAGCGACGTCGATGATCTTCTTGTCCTGAGTAGCGTCACCCAAACCTTGGTTGATGACAATCTTCTTCAGAACGGGAATTTGCATTGAGGAAGAGTAGTTGAACTGCTTCTTCAGCGCCGGAGCAATGCTCTCAGCATATACTTTCTTTAACTGTGCTGTATCCATTACTTGATTTCCTCCCCGGACTTTTTGGCGACGCGAACTTTCTTGCCGTCTTCGGTTAATTTGATGCCTACACGAGTGGGCTTGCCGCTCTTGGGATCAACAAGGCTTAAATTTGAGATGTGTATGGGAGCCTCCTGCTTTACGATACCACCCTGGGGGTATTTTGCAGAGGGCTTTGTGCTCTTGGAAACGATGTTGACACCTTCAACGATGGCGCGATTCTCGCTTACCAAAACCTTGAGCACCTTGCCTGTCTTGCCCTTGTCCTCACCGGCAAGAACAATGACAGTGTCGTTTTTCTTTATATGTAACTTACTCATTGAATGTTTCCGTTTTATAATTAGAGAACTTCAGGTGCTAAGGACACGACTTTCATATTGACAGCACGCAGCTCACGTGCTACAGGACCGAAGATACGGCTTCCGCGAAGTTCGCCGGCGTTGTTGAGAAGTACGCAAGCGTTGTCATCGAAACGGATGTAGGAACCGTCAGCACGACGGATTTCCTTTTTGGTGCGGACAATCAAAGCCTTTGAGACAGCACCCTTCTTCAAATCGCTTGAGGGGATGACGTTCTTGACAGCTACTACAATCACGTCACCGACACTTGCATAGCGACGACCGGTACCACCGAGAACGCGGATGCACAATGCCTCACGGGCACCGCTGTTGTCACAAACGGTAAGTCTTGATTCTGTCTGTATCATAATTACTTAGCTTTTTCAATTATTTGAACTAATCTCCATCGCTTTGTTTTGCTCAAAGGACGGGTTTCCATGATGAGAACGGTATCGCCTATGTTGGCCTCGTTGTTCTCGTCGTGGGCATGGTATTTCTTTGTCTTCTGGACAAACTTACCATAAATGGGGTGCATTTCCTTGAACTTAGCCGCAATAACAATGGTCTTGTCCATCTTGTTGCTAATCACAACACCCTGTCTTGTCTTTCTTAAATTTCTTGTTTCCATCTAAACCACTGCTTATTTGTTAAGTTCATTTTGGCGAATTACAGTCTCAAGACGTGCGATGTCACGACGAACGGACTTAATCTCTGATGGATTTGCAAGCGGAGTAACAACGTGGTTCAACTTCATCTGGCGGAGTTGAGCGCGGGTTTCCTCGAGTTTCTCGGCCAACTGCTTGGCGTCGAGAGCTTTTATTTCATTGATCTTCATAGTTTAAGCGTTTTTATCGTAATCGCGTCTAACAACGAACTTGGTTTTTACGGGAAGTTTCTGGGCAGCGAGACGAAGTGCCTCCTTGGCAACATCGAAACTTACGCCTTCTACTTCGAAGAGGATGCGTCCGGGGGTAACGGGAGCCACCCATCCTGCGGGATCTCCTTTACCCTTACCCATACGTACGTCAGCAGGCTTACGTGTGATAGGCTTATCCGGGAAGATGCGAATCCAAACTTGACCTTCGCGCTGCATGTAGCGGTTAACCGCTACACGGGCAGCCTCAATCTGGCGGCTGTCAATCCACTTTGCTTCAAGAGTCTTGATGCCAAATGAGCCGAAAGCCAATTGTGTACCTCTGTGAGCGTTGCCTTTGTTGCCGCGTCCATCTTGAGGTCTTCTATATTTTACTCTTTTGGGCTGTAACATGATAATCTCTTACTTTTTAACGGTTATTGTTTCTCTTACGGTTGCCGCGACCGCCACGACCTCTACCGGAGTTGTTGCTTGACTTCTCCTGAGTAAAGTTGGGGGTGAGATCACAGTCTCCGTAAACTTCACCACGGCAGATCCATACTTTGATGCCGAGCAAGCCCACCTTGGTGAGGGCTTCGGTCTGACAGTAGTCGATGTCAGCGCGGAATGTGTGGAGAGGAGTTCTTCCTTCCTTGTACATTTCCTTGCGAGCCATTTCGGCACCGTTCAGACGGCCGGTGATCTGGATTTTCACACCCTCAGCACCAGCGCGCATTACGTTTTGGATAGCCATTTTGATAGCACGACGGTAAGCGATTTTGCCTTCTACCTGACGAGCGATATTGTTGCCGACGATGTTGGCATCAAGGTCAGGCTTCTTTACTTCGAAGATGTTGATCTGAATATCCTTCTTGTAGAGTTTCTTCAACTCCTCTTTGAGGTTGTCAACATCCTGTCCACCTTTACCAATGACGATTCCAGGACGGGCGGTGCAAATAGTGATGGTGACCAGTTTCAGAGTGCGCTCGATGACGATGCGAGAAACGCTTGCCTTGGCAAGACGCTCATTGAGGTATTTGCGGATTTTGCGGTCCTCAACCAAGTTGTCACCGAAGTTTTTGCCTCCGAACCAATTGGAGTCCCAACCACGAATGATACCGAGACGGTTGCTTATTGGATTAACTTTCTGTCCCATTCTACTTATTTATTTTCGTCATTAGTTTTGGAATCAACAAACAGAGTCACGTGATTGCTGCGTTTACGGATGCGATAGCCGCGGCCCTGAGGTGCGGGTCTCATGCGCTTCATCGTAACGCCCTCGTCAACGAAAACTTTGGATATATAAAGTTCGCCTTCTTCAGCCTTACGGTCGTTTTTGGCTTCCCAGTTAGCAATAGCCGAGCGCAACAGTTTCTCAACATCGGCAGCAGCTTGCTTCTTGGAGAAACGCAAAACGCCCAGGGCACGGTTCACTTCCATACCGCGAACCATGTCTACGACATAGCGCATTTTGCGCGGGGAAGAGGGAACTCCCTTGAGTTTTGCGAAGTAAAGATTTTTCAGGGCTTCTTTTCTTTTTTCAGCCGCAATATGTTTTCTTGCTCCCATTATTTGTTTCTGATTTTTAATGGTTTGTCCCTACTACTTTTTGTTACCAGCGTGACCACCAAATCTACGCGTGGGTGCGAACTCGCCGAGCTTATGGCCGACCATGTTCTCAGTGATGTAAACAGGGATAAATTTGTTACCGTTATGAACTGCAACAGTGTGTCCCACGAAATCGGGGGAAATCATTGATGCTCTGGCCCAGGTCTTCACGACCGTCTTCTTGCCGCTCTCATTCATAGCGAGAATCTTCTTCTCAAGCGACACGTTGATATATGGACCTTTTTTTAGTGAACGACTCATAATTTACTCTTGTATTATTTTTTGTTAGCTCTTTCGATGATATACTTGTTGGAAAGCTTCTTCGGTGCGCGTGTCTTGAGACCCTTAGCATACAAGCCCTTACGAGAGCGGGGATGACCTCCGGACTGACGTCCTTCACCACCACCCATCGGGTGATCAACAGGGTTCATTACGACACCACGGTTGTGAGGACGACGTCCCAACCAGCGAGAGCGACCGGCCTTACCGGACTGCTCGAGTGCGTGGTCAGAATTGCCTACACTACCTACAGTTGCCTTACAAGCACTCAGGATCTGACGGGTTTCGCCAGAAGGGAGCTTAATCACACAATAACTGCCTTCACGAGAAGTCAATTGAGCAAAATTACCAGCCGAACGAACGAGCAGGGCACCCTGTCCCGGACGCAACTCGATGTTGTGGATCACGGTACCGACAGGAATGTTTGCCAAGGGAAGAGCGTTACCGATTTCGGGTGCAGCGTCTGCACCTGACATCAGTTCAGCACCTACCTCAAGTCCATTGGGAGCAATAATGTAGCGTTTTTCGCCATCAGCATAATACAACAATGCGATACGAGCCGAACGGTTCGGATCGTACTCGATTGTCTTGACTACAGCTGGAACACCATCTTTCTCTCGCTTAAAGTCGATCAGACGATACTTTCTCTTGTGACCGCCGCCACGATAGCGGACAGTCATTTTTCCGGTGTTGTTTCGACCACCGGTAGAGCGTTTACCGAAAACGAGAGACTTCTCTGGCACGGATGCAGTAATCTCCTCGAACGTGCCAATAACCTTGTGTCTTTGACCCGGAGTGACCGGGCTGAATTTACGTACTGCCATTTCTTATTTTAGATATTGCTGTAAAAATCAATAGTGTCACCGTCTTTCAAGGTGATATAAGCCTTCTTGTACGCGGGCTTCTGACCGCGGATAAGACCTGCCTTGGTATAACGGCTTGAGCGCTTGCCGGCGAAGCGTGCTGTGTTGACAGAGACGACATTCACGTTGTAAAGACTCTCTATCTCTTTCTTAATCTGGAGCTTGTCGGCCTCGGGACGAACGATGAAACCATATCGGCTTGCGTCCTTCTCCGTGATTTTGTTCTGTTTCTCTGTTACCAGAGGCTTAATGATAATGTTTGCCATTTCTTTCTTCCAAATTACTTGTTAAGCACGCCGTTGATCATCTCCAAAGAAGCCTCTGCTATCACGAGCACATCAGCGTTCAAAATCTTGTACGTATTGATGTTGTTTGCGCTCATGATCTCGGCCTTCTGCAGGTTGCGAGCGGACAAATATACATTTTTATTTACTTCTGGCAAAACCACGAGAGTCTTCTTGCCCTCGACTTTAAGATTTTTAGTGATATTTACGAAATCTTTAGTCTTTGGGGCTGCCAAATCGAAGTTGTCTACCACGATGATCTCGTTGTCCTTAGCCTTGTATGAGAGGGCTGACTTACGAGCAAGAATCTTTACTTTCTTGTTGAGCTTGAAACCGTAGTCGCGTGGCTTAGGACCGAAAACGCGTCCACCACCTACGAGGACAGGTGAGTTGATATCACCGCGACGTGCGCCGCCGCCACCCTTCTGGCGACCGAGCTTGCGTGTAGAACCGCGATGCTCGCTACGTTCCTTTGACTTTGCAGTTCCCTGGCGCTGGTTTGCCAAATACTGCTTAACGTCAAGATAGATGACGTGATCGTTTGGCTCAATGCCGAAGACAGCGTCATTCAATGTAACCTTCTTGCCGGTCTCCTGACCGTTGATATTCAAAACGCTGAGTTCCATTACTTCTGAATTAAAACAGTTGAACCATTGTAACCTGCCGTAGAACCCTTCACGATGATGAGGTTCTGCTCAGGGATTACCTTTAACACTTTGAGGTTCTGGGTTGTCACCCTTTCGCCTCCCATTTGGCCGCCCATGCGCATGCCCTTAAACACCTTTGCAGGGTAAGAACAAGCACCGATTGAACCCGGCTTGCGGAGACGGTCATCCTGACCGTGAGTAGCCTGTCCAACACCGCCGAAACCATGGCGCTTCACAACGCCCTGGAAGCCTTTACCCTTGGATGTGCCAACGACGTCAACAAACTCAGCACCGTTGAAAATGTCAACAGTAACAGTGTCGCCGAGGTTGTACTCCTCGTCAAACTTGAACTCGGCCAAGTGCTTCTTTGGTGTTGTTCCAGCCTTCTTGAAGACTCCAGCCATAGGCTTGTTAGTGCGACTCTCTTTAGCCTCACCAAAGCCCAGCTGATAAGCTTTATAACCGTCCTTCTCGACAGTTTTCACCTGGGTAACAACACAAGGACCAGCTTCGATAACAGTGCACGGCACGTTTTTGCCGTCGGCACTGAAAACGGATGTCATTCCGATTTTTCTTCCAATTAATCCTGGCATTTCAATTTTACTTTTTAATAATTAGACTTTGATTTCTACTTCTACACCACTTGGCAACTCAAGCTTCATCAGTGCATCTACTGTCTTAGCTGTCGAGCTATAGATGTCGATGAGACGCTTGAAATCTGAGAGCTGGAACTGCTCGCGAGACTTCTTGTTAACGAAGGTACTGCGGTTTACAGTAAAAATACGCTTGTGTGTTGGCAATGGAATAGGACCGCTAACGATAGCGCCTGTTGCCTTGACAGCCTTCACAATCTTCTCAGCTGACTTGTCTACCAACTGGTGGTCGTAAGACTTCAGCTTAATTCTGATTTTCTGACTCATTTTTTAAATTAAGTTATGATACAAATATATTTTATTTAGTCTAATGGAAGAAGAGGTACGCTGCTTAAGAGTCATTCGCTAAGCAGCGCCTCATCTTACCGTTATTTCTTTTTGATTACAGGAGTTCTGCGTGACCCTTCACTTCCTCAAGCACTGCCTTGGCGATGGTTGCAGAAAGTGGTGAGTGGTGATCGTACTCCATTGAGCTTGTTGCACGACCTGAGGTGATGGTACGCAAAGCGGTTACATAACCGAACATCTCTGCCAATGGAACCATTGCCTTTACGATACGAGCACCGCTACGAGCCTCTTCCATACCCTGTACGAGACCACGACGCTTGTTCAAGTCACCGATAACGTCACCCATGTTCTCTTCGGGAGTAACAACCTCTACCTTCATGATAGGCTCCATCAAGACGGGACCTGCCTTGGGGCAAGCGTTCTTGTAGGCGTTGAGGGCAGCAAGTTCGAATGACAACTGGTCGGAGTCTACGGGGTGGAAAGAACCGTCGGTGAGGACAACCTTCAGACCTACCAAAGGATAGCCACCGAGAATACCGTTCTTCATGGCATTCTCGAAGCCCTTCTGTACGGAAGGAATGAATTCCTTGGGCACGTTACCACCCTTCACCTCGTTGACGAACTGCAAATCGCCTTCCTTGTAATCGTCGTCCTTAGGACCAACGGTCACGATGATGTCGGCGAACTTACCACGACCACCGCTCTGCTTCTTGTAAACCTCGCGGAGAGTAACAGGCTTGGTGATGGCTTCCTTGTAGTTCACCTGGGGCTTACCCTGGTTACATTCTACCTTGAACTCACGCTTCAGACGGTCGATGATGATATCGAGGTGAAGCTCACCCATACCAGAGATAATGGTCTGACCACTCTGCTCGTCGGTACGAACGGTGAAGGTCGGGTCTTCCTCAGCAAGTTTGGCAAGACCGTTGTCGAGTTTGGCGATGTCGGCCTGGCTCTTCGGCTCAACTGCGATAGAGATCACAGTATCGGGGAAGGTCATGGACTCGAGCACGATAGGATGTGCCTCGTCGCAAAGAGTATCACCAGTACGGATATCCTTGAAACCTACACCGGCGCCGATATCACCTGCATCGATAGACTCCATAGGAATTTCCTTGTTGGAGTTCATCTGGAACAGACGGCTGATGCGCTCCTTCTTGCGAGAACGGGGATTGTAAACGTAAGAACCTGCGAGCACCTTACCGGAGTAAACGCGGAAGAATACCAGACGGCCCATGAACGGGTCGGTAGCAATCTTAAACGCCAGAGCCGATGTAGGCTCTTCCTCAGAGGGCTTGCGATCTTCTTCCTCGTCGGTATCGGGGTTGGTACCCACGATAGCCTGTGTATCGATAGGAGAAGGCAGGAATGCGCAAGTATAGTCGAGCAGGGGCTGAACACCCTTGTTCTTGTATGAAGAACCAAGGAGCATAGGAGTCAGCTCCATGGCGATAGTACCCTTGCGGATAGCAGCGATGAGTTGTGCCTCAGGAATTTCCTGTCCGTCAAGATACTTCTCCATGAGGTCGTCGTCGAAGTTGGCAGCATTCTCTACCATCTTCTCTCTCCACTCATTGGCCTCGTCAACGAGGTCAGCGGGGATTTCCTCGACGTCGTACTCAGCACCCATGGTTTCGTCGTGCCAAAGGATGGCCTTCATCTTGATCAGGTCGACAACACCCTTGAAGTTCTCCTCAGCACCGATAGGAATCTGCACGGGGCAGGGATTGGCACCAAGGATGTCCTTCATCTGCTGTACGGTCTCAAAGAAGTCAGCACCGGAGCGGTCCATCTTGTTCACGTAGCCGATACGGGGAACGTTGTACTTGTCAGCCTGGCGCCAAACGGTCTCAGACTGGGGCTGTACGCCGTCAGCTGCGGAGTAGGTGGCGATGGCTCCGTCAAGAACGCGCAGTGAGCGCTCTACCTCAGCGGTGAAGTCAACGTGTCCCGGAGTGTCGATCAAGTTGATCTTGTAGGACTTGCCTTCCCATGTCCAGTTACACGTAGTAGCAGCAGAGGTGATGGTGATACCACGCTCCTGCTCCTGTGCCATCCAGTCCATGGTGGCAGCGCCGTCGTGTACTTCACCGATTTTGTGAGTCTTACCGGTGTAGAACAAGATACGCTCGGAGGTAGTCGTCTTACCGGCATCGATGTGGGCCATAATGCCGATGTTGCGCGTCAATTGTAAATCGCGATTTGCCATTTTCTTTTTACCTTTATATTATATTAAAATCTAAAGTGAGCAAATGCACGGTTAGCCTCGGCCATGCGGTGCATGTCTTCCTTGCGCTTGTAAGCACCACCCTGGTTGTTATAGGCGTCCATGATCTCAGCAGCCAGCTTCTCGGCCATGCTCTTACCACCGCGCTTACGTGCGTAGGCAATGAGATTCTTCATGGAGATGCTCTCCTTGCGGTCGGGACGGATTTCGGTCGGAACCTGGAAAGTGGCACCACCGATACGGCGGCTCTTTACCTCTACTTGAGGAGTGATATTGTCGAGGGCCTGCTTCCAAATTTCGAGAGCGGGCTTCTCTTCTTTTGCCATCTTTTCCTTGACGGTATCAAGTGCTTTGTAGAAAATCTCGTATGAGGCGTTCTTCTTGCCGTCATACATCAAGTGGTTCACGAATTTCGAAACCTTCTGGTCGTTGAACACGGGATCGGGAAGGATCACGCGCTTCTTTGGTTTTGCTTTTCTCATTTTGTTTTGAAAAAAATTTGATTCTGCATGGGGCTGTTCTTACTGTTCTTCAACGTCCGCACCCGGACATTTACTCAACCTGTCTTGTAAACAATTCTCCAGCAAAACGATTATTTGTGTTGTCCTATAAGGCTTTTATTATTTCTTGCCTGCCTTAGGACGCTTTGCGCCATACTTAGAACGACGCTGTGTACGGTTGGCAACACCTGCTGTATCGAGTGTACCGCGAACGATGTGGTAGCGAACACCGGGAAGGTCTTTCACACGACCACCGCGAACGAGAACGATAGAGTGCTCCTGCAAGTTGTGGCCTTCTCCAGGGATATAGGAGTTGACTTCCTTCTGGTTGGTCAGACGTACACGGGCAACTTTACGCATTGCCGAGTTAGGCTTCTTAGGCGTTGTAGTGTAGACACGGACGCAAACGCCACGACGCTGAGGACATGAGTCCAAGGCGGGAGACTTGCTCTTGTCTACGAGTGCCTTTCTGCCTTTTCTTACTAATTGTGAAATAGTAGGCATAATTGAATCTTTAAATTATATATTTTTTATTTTCGATATCGTTGTTCAAGAAACGGCATTTAGCATGCTATTTCGGGCTGCAAAGGTACGAATATTTTCCGGAAATACACAATCTATAAGAAAGCGCAAAATATGCAATAGATAGATTTTATAATAAAATAACATTTGAAAACATCTATTACATAATAGAAACCGACATAGACAGGCCGTCAAAATACTCTTGAAAGACTGTCTATGTCGGTTGAAACGCCCGCTGGTGACGAAACAAATTGCCCACAGCGAGTTATCAGAATGAGATTAAGCCTCTCCCTTTCCTGCGTTGAAGGGGGCTATGGTACGATCTTCGGGCTGGTTTGGGATTTGGATTTTGCCGAAGGTCTGCTCATATTTGTAGATATTGCCTTGCAGAGCCTGCAACAGTCTCTTCACGTGCTCCGGAGCCATGATGACGCGGCTGCACACCTGTGCTTTGGGCATACCGGGGAGTACGCAGGCAAAGTCGAGGATAAAGTCAGAACTTGAGTGAGTGATCAAGGCAAGGTTTGCATATTCACCTTTTGCTACCTCGGGAGCGATTTCGAGAGAAAGTCCCTGCTGCTCCTGCTGGGGTTGATTGTTGTTTTCCATAATAGATAAAATGTGTTTTGTTAGTTGTCTTTTCATTTCAGCCTATTTTTCAGAATAGGCATAATTGGCATGTGGCATTTCCGCATATCCTATACAAAGGTAACACATCTTGGGCAGACAACCAAACGAAACTTTCTTTTTTCGGGGCTGTCCGCCTATATTTCGATGTTTTTTGAGTAAGTTTGCACTGAACAAACGGAGAGACACTGCAAGTCTCCCGTTTCCTTTTTTCCTACAACCGGAAACATACTCCCCTATTACATAATATATATGGAACAAGAACAAACCAGTACACGGGAACGCATCCGCACCGACATGCGCGAACCGCGCAGATACCGCGTCATCATCTTCAATGACGATTTCACGACAATGGATTTTGTCGTAGAACTGCTCACCACCGTATTTTCCAAGACCGAAGAAGAAGCCGAGATACTCATGCTCAGCGTACATCATAAAGGTTCTGCCGTGGTGGGGACATACAGTTATGATATTGCAACGACAAAAGTAGAAAAGGCAACGAGAATGGCCCGAGCCGCACATTTTCCGTTGCGGCTCTCGGTAGAACCAGACGAATAAGAAGAAAAGATGTTTACGTGACAAAAAAGACACAAAAAGGAAAAATACCCACATGAAGGAAAACAAATTGCTGAAAGAAACTTTCGACCGCGCCTCCAGATTGTGCTATGATGCAAGATCGGTATATTTAACCCCGGAACATTTACTGCTGGCCTTGACGATGCAGCCCCGTTTCCGCAAAGCAATGATTGAGACGATGCTCGATGTCGGCCTACTCGCCACCCGACTGAACGAGTACCTTTCTTATATCGAACGGAGGCCGGGCAACGATGAGTACGACTTGGAACTCACATCACAGGTTGGCGAGATGTTTCTCAATGCCAGCCAAATGGCGAAAAATGCAGAACGAGACGAAATAACTGTTCCCCATATCGTCATGGCCATACTGGAACTCGAAGAGTCTAACGGTGCCTACATACTCCAGACAGTAGCCGGTGAAAACATGGACGAATTCATGACCCGCCTCCTCACCGAATATGAAGAGAATGGTGTCCACCAAGCCAATCCGTCCCAACAACAGGAAGAACCCTGGCGCACCATGGTGGTCTGCATGAACGACACCTATACCGCACATAACCCGCTCATCGGGCGAGAGCGGGAACTGGAACGTACCATCCAGGTACTCTGCCGCAAAGACAAGAACAACCCGCTGCACATAGGCGAGCCAGGTGTCGGCAAGACGGCCCTCATCTACGGACTGACGGCACGCATAGAAAAAGGCGATGTGCCCGACCGTCTGAAAGGAAGCCACGTCTACATGATGGACATGGGGTCAATGGTAGCCGGCGCACAATTCCGCGGCGACTTCGAAAAGCGCATCAAGCTGGTCATGGATGGTGCCGAACGCGAGGGCAACGCCATTGTATACATCGACGAGATACACAACATCGTGGGAGCGGGTGCCGACGGCTCATCACCACTCGATGCGTCCAACATGCTCAAGCCTTATTTGGAAAGCGGAAGGATACGCTTTATCGGTTCTACCACCTACGAGGAGTACAACCGGCATTTCGCCCAAAGCAAATCACTGGTACGGAGATTCCAGCAGATAGACATCGCCGAACCGTCGATTGACGATGCCATCACCATCGTGAAGGGTCTGAAATGTGCCTACGAGAAATTTCACGGCGTGACCTACTCCCCCGGAAGCATCGAGTTTGCCGTGCGCGCCACCGCCCAACACATCTCTGACAGATGCCTGCCCGACAAGGCCATCGACTTGCTCGACGAGGCGGGTGCCTACCGAGAGACCCACCCTACCGACCGCAAACGGCAGACCGTAGACCAGAAACTCATGGGCGACATTCTCTGCCGTATGTGCAAGATCGATGCCGCCGTCCTCAAGGAGACCTCCAATACGCAACTCGCCAATCTGCGGAAGAGCATGAAGGCCCGTGTCTTCGGACAGGACGAGGCCATAGAAAAAATTGTGGAAGCCGTCGAGACCGCCAAAGCCGGACTCAACGACGACCGCCGCCCTATGGCCAACTTGCTCTTTGTCGGCCCTACAGGTGTCGGCAAGACGGAGGTGGCCCGCGCATTGGCAGACAGCCTTGGCGTGACGCTTGTACGCTTCGACATGAGCGAATATGCCGAGAAGCACGCCGTAGCCAAACTCATCGGCGCTCCTGCCGGATATGTAGGATACGACGACGGCGGACTGCTTACCGCAGCCGTGCGCAAAACACCCAACTGCGTGTTGCTCTTCGACGAGATAGAAAAGGCGCATCCCGACATCTATGACATCTTCCTGCAAATCATGGACTATGCCTCACTGACAGACAACAAGGGACAGAAGACCGACTTCCGGAACTCCGTCATCATCATGACCAGCAATGCGGGAGCCAGATACGCCGGACGCAGTCATGTAGGCTACACACCGGGAGCGACACGCGGCGAAGAGATGCTCACACAAGTCAAAAAGACCTTCAAGCCGGAGTTTGTCAACCGCCTGACCTCCACCGTTGTCTTCCACGACATGAGTCGCGACATGGCCACACTGATACTCGAAAAGAAATTGGGTGAACTGCAGACCAGACTCTCCGCCAAGGGTGTGACGCTCACACTCGACGACCAAGCCCGGGAGTGGATGCTCACCAAGGGCTTCACCCGCGAATATGGTGCCCGCGAAATCGACCGTGTCGTTACCTCCCACCTCAAGCCACTTCTCGTACGCGAGATGCTCTACGGACATCTCACCAAAGGCGGAACGGCCATAGCCACCGTAGAAGACGGTACACTTACCCTCCGAACCTCACACTGAAGTCGGGTTCTAAAAAGAGAAAGCATGATTTACCAATTAGACAAAAGACTTATATTTCCCTACCCCATCGCTGTTGAGCCCGACGGCCTTTTCGCCGTCGGCGGCGACCTGTCTGTAGACCGTCTGATACTGGCCTACAGCAACGGCATCTTTCCATGGTATGACTTCAGACGCTGCAAGGAAATACACTGGTACTGCCCGATGGACCGCTTTGTCATCTTTCCCGAGGAAATACACATCTCTCACTCTATGCGCACACTGATGCGGAAGGGAAAATACGACATTAGCATAGGCGAGTGTTTCGACAAGGTGATACACCACTGTTCCGAACTGCGGATCGAGGAAAGGGGAGCATGGCTTGGAAAGGACATGATAGAAGCCTTCACCGAACTCCACCGTCAGGGTTTTGCCCAGAGCGTAGAGGTATGGGAGGGCGACCGGCTGGTCGGTGGACTGTACGGCGTGACGCTCGGCCGGTGCTTCTTCGGCGAGAGCATGTTCTCGCTCGTCGCCAACGGCAGCAAAATTGCCCTTATTGGCTTGGCCGACATTATGCGCGAAAACGGTGGTGTGATGATTGACTGCCAGTTTGAGACCCCACACCTCAAGTCTATGGGCGGACGCCACATCACCTATGAGGAATACATGAAGTACGTGAGGATGGAATAACACCAATCGTCATCAAATAAAAAAGGCATACGCAAAACCTTATGGTCGCGTATGCCTTTTATTATTTTAGCGTGTTCTGAAAATTCCGCGCCGTACTAAACGTCCTCTTTGAACGGATGTGGCTTTGCGAAATGTTCAGAACCGCCTTTTATTTTCCAGTGTTTCTGTCTTACTCGGCAGGAGCATGATTCTCCTCGGCAGAGAAGTCGATCACATTCTTGCGATTGGCCTGAATGCGGTCATATTCCTCCTTTGATCCGACAACGACTTTTTCCCATTGACGCAGACCAGTACCGGCAGGAATGAGGTGACCAGCGATCACGTTCTCCTTCATACCTTCGAGGTGGTCCATCTTGCCGCGGATAGCAGCCTCGTTGAGCACCTTGGTCGTCTCCTGGAAGGATGCAGCCGAGATGAAGCTCTTCGTCTGGAGGGCAGCACGGGTGATACCCTGCAGCACCTGGGTAGAAGTAGCGGGAATCGTATCGCGCACCTCAACGAGACGGAGGTCACGGCGCTTGAGACTGGAGTTCTCGTCACGCAGTTTGCGGGCTGAGATGATCTGACCTACCTTCAGGTTGTCAGAATCGCCGGCGTTGGTGACATACTTCTTGCCCCAGATGCGGTCGTTCTCTTCAGCGAAGTCGAGTTTGTCTACCATCTCATACTCAAGGAAGGTGGTATCACCAGGCTCGTTGATTTGTACCTTGCGCATCATCTGACGAACGATGATTTCAAAGTGCTTGTCGTTGATTGCCACACCTTGCAGACGGTATACGTCCTGTACCTCGTTGACGATGTACTCCTGAACGGCCGTCGGACCCTTGATGGCGAGGATGTCGCCCGGAGTGATGACACCGTCGGAAAGCGGCGTACCGGCACGCACAGCGTCATGCTCCTGTACAAGGATCTGCTTGGAGAGGCTGACAAGATACTTCTTCTGGTCACCGGCCTTGCTGGTAACGATGATCTCACGATTACCACGCTTCACCTTACCCATAGTGACCTCACCGTCGATCTCGGATACGACTGCGGGGTTGGACGGGTTGCGGGCCTCGAACAATTCGGTCACACGGGGGAGACCACCGGTGATGTCACCGGCCTTGGCTACGGCACGCGGGATGTTGACAAGCGTTGTACCAGTGGTGACGGTCTGTCCGTCTTCCACTACGATGTGGCCACCCACAGGGAAGCTGTAGGTACCAATGACCTCGCCGTTGGCATCGAGCACATCGCAGGTCGGCACCTTCGACTTGTCCTTCGACTCTGTGATAATCTTCTCGCTCAAGCCGGTCGTTTCATCGGTCTCGGAACGGAAGGTGATGCCTTCGATGACATCGTTGAAACGCAGTGTACCGGCATACTCGGTGACGATAACAGCGTTGAACGGGTCCCACTTGGCAATCAGGTCGCCCTTCTTCACGACATCGCCGTCCTTGAAGTAGAGTGTCGAACCATAAGGCACGTTGATGGTAGAAAGGACGATATCTGTATGCGGATCGATGAACTGCAGTTCGGTGAGTCGGCTGACCACCATAAAGCAATTGACATCCTTCTCGCCGTCGTTCTCGACGAAAGGTACGACACGCATTTCCTCAAACTTCAGTTTGGAGTCGTTCTTGGCCACGATAGATGCATTGGCGGCTGCATTGGCAGCCACACCACCGGCGTGGAATGTACGGAGGGTCAGCTGTGTACCCGGCTCACCGATAGCCTGAGCAGCGATGACACCGACGGCCTCGCCGAGTTGTACCATACGCTGGGTGGCAAGGTTGCGTCCGTAACACTTCATGCAGACACCGTGCTTGCTCTCGCAAGTGAGCACCGAACGTATCTCGACACTCTCGATGGGAGAGTCTTCGATGGCCTTGGCCACGGGCTCTGTGATTTCCTCACCGGCGGCAACGAGCAGTTCGCCTGTCACCGGATGGACGATATCGTGTACGGAAACACGGCCGAGAATACGCTCATACAGAGAAGAGATGACCTCTTCACCGTTCTTCAGGGCGGTGCAGATCAGACCGCGCAGCGTGCCGCAATCCTCCTCGGTGATAATCACGTCGTGGGATACGTCGACAAGACGACGGGTCAGGTATCCGGCGTCGGCAGTCTTCATGGCGGTGTCGGCAAGACCCTTACGGGCACCGTGCGATGCGATGAAGTACTCCAGCACAGACATACCTTCCTTGAAGTTGGAGATAATCGGGTTCTCGATGATCTGGTGTCCTTCGGCACCGGCCTTCATAGGCTTGGCCATCAAACCACGCATACCTGACAACTGCTTGATCTGGTCTTTCGAACCACGGGCTCCGGAGTCGAGCATCATGTATACGGCATTGAAACCCTGGTCAGCCGTTTTCATCTGATCCATCAAGATGTTGGCAAGGTCATTGTTGACATGGGTCCAAGTATCGATGACCTGGTTGTAACGTTCATTTTCAGTAATGAAACCCATGTTGTAGTTCTCCATGATACGCTGTACCTCGTCGTTACCCTTGGCTACGATGGCCTCCTTCTCTGCAGGAATGATGATATCGTCAAGGTTGAACGAAAGTCCGGCAACATAGGCCATGTGGTAACCGAGGTTCTTGATACCGTCGAGGAACTCACAGGCGCGGGCCATACCGACAGCCTTAATTACGTTGGCGATGATGCCGCGCAGGGTCTTCTTCGAAATGATGTCGTTGAAGAATCCTACTTCATCGGGAACAATCTGGTTGACAATCACACGACCTACGGAAGTCTCGACCATACGCTTCTGCAACTTGCCGTCTACGAGGTCGTTGACAATCACCTTCACGGGGGCGTGCAGGTCGCACTTGCCTTCGTTGTGGGCGATGAGTGCCTCTTCGGGTCCGTAGAAGGTGAGTCCGTCGCCCTTGGCTCCGGGACGCATCTTCGTGATATAATAGAGACCGAGCACCATATCCTGTGAAGGTACGGTGATAGGTGCACCATTGGCAGGGTTGAGGATGTTGTGGCTTTGGAGCATCAGTATCTGTGCCTCAAGTACAGCCTCGTTGCTCAACGGGAGATGGACGGCCATCTGGTCGCCGTCGAAGTCGGCGTTGAACGCAGTACATGCCAACGGGTGCAACTGGATAGCCTTACCCTCGATGAGTTTCGGCTGGAAGGCCTGGATACCCAGACGGTGCAGTGTCGGGGCACGGTTGAGCAATACCGGGTGACCCTTCATCACGTTCTCAAGAATGTCCCAGATGACAGGTTCGCGGCGGTCAACGATGCGCTTGGCGCTCTTCACCGTCTTCACGATACCACGCTCGATAAGTTTGCGGATGATGAACGGCTTGTACAGTTCGGCTGCCATCAACTTCGGCAGACCGCACTCACCCATCTTCAACTCAGGACCGACGACGATAACCGAACGTGCGGAGTAGTCGACACGCTTACCAAGAAGGTTCTGACGGAAACGACCCTGCTTACCCTTGAGTGAGTCGGAGAGTGACTTCAACGGACGGTTGCTGTCACTCTTGACGGCGCTCGACTTGCGGGAATTGTCAAAGAGACTGTCGACAGCCTCCTGAAGCATACGCTTCTCGTTGCGGAGGATGACATCGGGAGCCTTGATTTCGACAAGACGCTTCAGACGGTTGTTGCGGATGATGACACGACGGTAGAGGTCGTTGAGGTCAGACGTTGCGAAACGTCCACCGTCCAGCGGCACGAGAGGACGCAGTTCGGGCGGGATGACCGGTATAATCTTCATGATCATCCACTCCGGACGGTTCACGCCACGGCTGGCACGGAATGCCTCGACTACCTGCAGACGCTTCAGCGCCTCGGTCTTGCGCTGCTGCGAAGAATCGTTGTTGGCTCTTTCGCGCAGTTCGTAAGACAGAGAGTCGAGATCGAGTGTTGCCAGAAGGTCGTATACGGCCTCTGCACCCATCTTGGCGATGAACTTGTTGGGATCAGAGTCATCAAGCGAAGCATTGTGCGGGTCGAGTCTGTTGTCGAGAATGTCGAGATACTCCTCTTCGGTGAGCATATCCATGCGGTGCGAACCGTTGAGTTCCTCCTCGCCGTTCTCCTCGGCCTTGCAGCCAGCCAGAGCACCGGGCTGGATGACAACGTACTTCTCATAGTAGATGACCGCATCGAGTTTCTTCGTCGGCATACCCAGCAGATAACCGATCTTGTTGGGCAGCGAACGGAAATACCAGATGTGGGCTACGGGCACTACCAGTTCGATGTGGCCGCTACGGTCGCGACGCACCTTCTTCTCTGTGACCTCTACACCACAACGGTCACAGACAATACCCTTGTAGCGGATGCGCTTGTACTTGCCGCAGGCACACTCGTAGTCGCGTGTCGGACCGAAGATGCGCTCGCAGAACAAACCGTCGCGCTCGGGCTTGTATGTACGATAGTTTATGGTTTCAGGCTTTGTGACCTCTCCATACGAATTTTCCAGGATCTCCTCCGGGGAGGCAAGACCGATGGTAATCTTCGTAAAATTATTCTTTACTTTTGTATCTTTCTTGAAAGCCATATCTATTTATATGTATTTGGGTGTTCGGTATTAATCAAGTTTGATGCTCAGACCCAGACCGCGAAGTTCGTGCAGAAGCACGTTGAGCGACTCGGGGATACCCGGTGTCGGCATGGGATCGCCCTTGACGATAGCCTCGTATGCCTTGGAGCGGCCTACCGTGTCGTCGGACTTGATAGTCAGGATTTCCTGAAGAACGTGGCTTGCGCCGAATGCCTCGATGGCCCAGACCTCCATCTCTCCGAAACGCTGACCACCAAACTGTGCCTTACCACCGAGAGGCTGCTGCGTGATGAGAGAGTACGGACCGATGGAACGTGCGTGCATCTTGTCCTCTACCATGTGGCCGAGTTTCAAGAAGTAGGTCACGCCGACCGTTGCGGGCTGGTCAAAGCGCTCACCGGTCTGTCCGTCGTAAAGACGGGTAGAGCAGAGGTGGGGCAGGCCTGCCTTGTCGGTCCACTCGGAAAGGTCTTCCAGTTTGGCACCGTCGAAGATAGGCGTAGCAAACTTCACACCCAACTTTCTACCGGCAGCACCGAGAATAGCCTCGAATATCTGACCGAGGTTCATACGTGAAGGCACACCCAGCGGGTTGAGCACCAAGTCTACGGGACGTCCGTCCTCAAGGAACGGCATGTCTTCCTGACGTACAATCTTCGACACGATACCCTTGTTACCGTGACGACCGGCCAACTTGTCGCCGACTCCGATCTTACGCTTCTTGGCTACATATACCTTGGCCATCTGTATGATGCCTGGGGGCAGTTCGTCACCGATGGTGATGGCAAACTTGCGACGCTTCAACTCTGCATCCAGCAATTTGTACTTGCGGATGTAGTTCATGATGAGTTTCTGTATCAGCGTGTTGGTATGCTCGTCGTCGGTCCAGCCGTTTGACTGGATGCCGTCGTACACGAGATTCTTCAGCACGGGAGCAGTGAAACGGCTGCCCTTGGTGATAATCTCGGCACCGGAGTAGTCCTTCACACCCTGTGAAGTCTTGTCTTCTGTCAAGGTCAGCAACTTGTCGACCAAGATATCCTTCAAGTCTTCGTTCTTTGCTTCGTACTCCTCGTCGATCTTGGCCAGAACAACCTTGTCCTGCTTCTTTGACTCGCGGGTCTTGATAGCCTTGGCAAAGAGTTTCTTGTCGATAACGACACCACTGAGCGAAGGATTGGCTTTCAGTGAAGAGTCCTTCACGTCGCCAGCCTTGTCACCGAAGATGGCGCGGAGCAGTTTCTCCTCGGGCGAAGGATCGCTTTCTCCCTTGGGCGAAATCTTACCGATGAGGATATCGCCCGGCTCTACGCGGGCACCGATACGGATAATACCGTTTTCGTCGAGATCCTTGGTGGCTTCCTCGCTGACATTGGGGATGTCGCTGGTGAATTCCTCCTGACCGCGCTTGGTCTCACGCACGTCGAGAGAATACTCGTCGACATGGACAGAGGTGAGCACGTCCTCGCGTACCATACGCTCAGAGAGAACGATGGCGTCCTCATAGTTGTAACCCTTCCACGGCATGTAGGCCACGAGCAGGTTACGGCCAAGGGCCAGTTCACCAGCCTCTGTAGCATAGCCTTCGGTGAGGATATCACCGGCCTTCACACGCTGACCTTTCGAGCAGATAGGACGAAGGTCGATGGTCATGTTCTGGTTGGTACGGCGGAACTTCGGTATACGGTATTCCTTGAGGGCAGGTTCGAAACTTACGAACTCTTCATCCTCCGTGCGGTCGTAGAGAATACGGATGGTGGTAGAGTCAACATATTCGATGACACCTTCACCCTCAGCAGTAATCATGGTACGCGAATCCTCGCACACCTGCTTCTCCACACCTGTTCCCACGATAGGAGCATCGTTGTGGAGCAAAGGTACGGCCTGGCGCATCATGTTACATCCCATCAACGCGCGGTGACCGTCGTCATGCTCGAGGAACGGGATAAGACCGGCAGATACAGAAGCGATCTGCTGCGGCGACACGTCCATCAAGTCTACCTGCGAAGGAGGTACAACGGGGAAGTCGGCATCCTGGCGGCACTTCACCACGCTGCGGATGAACGTTCCGTCCTCGTTGAGCGGGGCATTGCCCTGACCGATGATATGGCCTTCCTCTTCCTCGGCGGTCAGATAGACCACATTCTCGTTCTTGAGGTCAGCAACACCGTCGTTCACCTTACGGTAGGGAGTCTCGATAAATCCGAGTTCGTTGATAGTGGCATACACGCAGAGTGAGGAAATCAGACCGATGTTCGGGCCTTCAGGGCTCTCAATCGGGCAAAGACGACCATAGTGCGTGTAGTGTACGTCGCGCACCTCAAATCCGGCACGCTCACGGGAAAGACCGCCAGGACCGAGGGCGGAGAGACGACGCTTGTGAGTCACCTCGGCCAACGGGTTGGTCTGGTCCATAAACTGTGACAACGGGTTGGTACCGAAGAAGGAGTTGATCACGCTGGAGATGGTCTTGGCGTTGATCAGGTCGGTAGGCTGGAACACCTCGTTGTCGCGAACGTTCATACGCTCGCGTATAGTGCGGCTCATACGGGCCAAACCGATGGAGAACTGATTGCTCAGCTGCTCGCCGACGGTACGCACGCGACGGTTCGACAAGTGGTCGATATCGTCGACGGTAGCGTTGGAGTTGACCAACTGTATGAGGTATTTGATGATCTCGATGATGTCTTCCTTGGTCAGCACGCGGACCTCAGAATCGGTATCGAGTCCAAGTTTCTTGTTGATACGGTAGCGTCCCACCTCTCCCAAGTCATAACGCTTGTCTGAGAAGAAAAGGTTCTGGAACACTTCCTTGGCGCTGGCATCGTCGGCAGGGTCGGCGTTGCGCAACTGGCGATAGATATACAGCACAGCCTCTTTCTCCGAGTTGCTCGGGTCTTTGCTGAGCGTATTGAAGATGATGGCAAACTTATTGGCGGCCTCTGCATCCTTGTGCACAAGGATTGAAGTGGCGTCGCTGGCCAAAATCAGGGCAGCATTGTCCTCAGTGATTTCCTGCTCACGGTCAACAATCACCTCGGTGTGCTCGATGGAGGTTACCTCACCGGTATCCTGGTCGTTGTAGTCCTCAAACCAGGTCTTCACGACTTTACCAGCCAACTTGCGGCCGATGACAGCCTTGAGGTTCTTCTTGTTGACCTTCACCTCGTCGCACAGGTCAAACAACTGGAGGATGTCCTTATCGCTCTCGTAACCGATGGCACGCAACAGGGTGGTCACCGGCAATTTCTTCTTACGGTCGATGTAGGCATACATCACATTGTTGATGTCGGTTGCAAACTCGATCCAGGAACCCTTGAACGGGATGATACGGGCAGAATAGAGGCTGGTGCCGTTGGCATGCACACCCTGGCCGAAGAATACGCCCGGCGAACGGTGCAACTGCGACACGACAACACGCTCGGCACCATTGATGATGAAGGTGCCGTTGCTCGTCATGTAGGGGATGGTACCCAAGAATACGTCCTGGATGAACGTACCGAAGTCCTCATGGTCGGGATCGGTACAGTACAACTTCATTTTGGCTTTGAGCGGAACGCTGTAGGTCAAGCCACGCTCCAAACACTCGTCGATGGTGTAACGGGGCGGGTCAATATAATAGTCGAGGAACTCGAGAACGAAATTGTTACGAGTATCCGTGATGGGGAAATTCTCAGCGAACACCTTATACAAGCCGTCGTTCCTGCGCTCTTCCGGCGGAGTGTCGAGCTGCAGGAAGTCCTTGAAAGACTTGAGCTGCACATCGAGAAAGTCCGGATAAGGCATCGGATTGTGGATGCTTGCAAAATTTACTCTGTTATCAACAATTTTTGAAGCCATCAGAAGATTCTTATCTGTATGTTAATGAATTATTGTAAAAAGACACAAAAAGGTTAGGACCCACCTACTTGGAAGATCCTAACCGTATTTGAAAAGTATGTGACTTTCCGGCGGAAACCGTCAGAAAGTGTTGACGTCAAACCTTATTACTTCAGTTCTACCTTGGCACCAGCAGCCTCGATAGTCTTCTTCAAGTTCTCAGCCTCGTCCTTAGACAGACCTTCCTTGATAGTAGCGGGAGCACCGTCTACGAGGTCCTTAGCCTCTTTCAGACCAAGACCACAAGCCTCCTTAACGGCCTTAACGACCTGGAGCTTGGTTGCGCCTACCTCAGCGAGAACTACATCGAAAGATGTCTTCTCCTCCTCGGCAGCGGCTGCGCCAGCTGCGGGACCAGCAGCTACAGCTACAGCTGCAGCAGCAGGCTCGATACCATACTCGTCCTTCAGGACTGTTGCCAACTCATTTACTTCCTTTACTGTAAGATTTACTAACTCTTCAGCAATAGCTTTAATATCTGCCATTTTTATTTATTTTTTAATTGTTTTAGAATTGATGTTTTTTTGACTTTATGTGGGGTTATTCAGGACGCTCGCCTAAAGTCTTGAGCACACCATGGATGGTGTTTGCGCCTGACTGCAGAGCAGAAACAACGTTCTTGGCGGGAGACTGCAGCAAAGCAACAATCTCTGCGATGACCTCGTTCTTGCTCTTCAGGGCTGCAAGTTCAGCCAACTTGTCTGCACCTACATAGATGCTTTCCTCAGCGTAAGCAGCTTTGAGTGCGGGAATTCCTTCCTTCTCGTATTCCTTGATGAGCTTTGCAGGAACGTTTGCCGTGTGTGTGAACATCATGGCAGTTGTACCCTTCAAAGCGGTATACATAGGCTCGAAATCGATATCGGAAGCCTCGAAAGCCTTGTGAAGCAGTTTGTTCTTCACAACGACCATCTTGATCTCGCTCTTGAAGCATTTGCGACGGAGATTGCTGGTAGCCTCTGCATTCATACCGGTCACGTCGACCAGGTAGAAATGAGGATACTCCTTGAGCATTTCACCGAGGCTTACAACGATAGTATCTTTTACTTCTTTCTTCATTTTACAAAACTTTTAGAGTGAATCAACTGATTTAGGATCAACCTTGATACCCTTACTCATAGTGCTCGAAACAAAGATACTCTTGATGTATGTACCTTTAGCGGCAGCAGGCTTCAGTTTTACGACAGTAGCGATGAACTCCTTGGCGTTCTGGTAGATCTGCTCGGGAGTGAAACTTACCTTGCCGATCGAGGTGTGGATGATACCAGCCTTGTCGACCTTGAAGTCTATCTTACCCTGCTTTACTTCCTTGACAGCCTTGGCGATGTCCATAGTCACAGTACCGCTCTTGGGGTTAGGCATCAGTCCGCGGGGACCGAGGATACGACCGATAGGACCAATCTTACCCATGCATGAAGGCATAGTGATGATTACGTCCACGTCTGTCCAGCCACCTTTGATTTTCTCGATGTACTCGTCAAGACCTACGTAGTCGGCACCTGCCTCTTTGGCAGCAGCCTCCTGATCGGGAGTACAGAGGGCGAGTACGCGAGTCACCTTACCGGTACCGTTGGGCAACGAAACGACGCCACGTACCATCTGGTTAGCCTTGCGGGGGTCTACGCCCAAGCGTACATCGATATCCAAGGATGCATCAAACTTTGTGGTGGTGATTTCCTTCACCAGTTCGGCTGCTTCCTTCAAAGTGTATGCCTTCCCTGCTTCAACCTTATCAGCTACTGATTTTTGATTTTTTGTCAGTTTACTCATTTTACTAATTGAAGTTTAAATTATTTACCAGGGAAGTCCCCTTTTACAGTGATACCCATACTTCTTGCAGTACCGGCAACGAGTTTCATTGCAGACTCTACGGTGAAGCAGTTGAGGTCCTTCAACTTGTCCTCGGCGATTTCCTTCACCTGGTCCCAAGTTACGCTAGCCACCTTCTTACGATTGGGCTGAGCAGAACCGCTCTTCACTTTGGCTGCTTCCTTCAACTGCACTGCTGCAGGAGAAGTCTTGAGCTCGAAGCTGAACGACTTGTCAGTATAGTATGTGATAACGACAGGAATGATCTTGCCTGCCTTATCCTGGGTTCTGGCGTTGAATTCCTTGCAGAATCCCATGATATTGATACCCTTAGAACCCAAAGCGGGACCTACTGGAGGAGAGGGATTTGCTGCGCCACCTTTAATCTGTAATTTGATTAATCCAGCAACTTCTTTAGCCATTTTTGTTGTTAATATTAAATGATTAGTATAAAAGAAAGCCTACGCGTCCGTAACAATACGTTAGCCTTCTTTTTCGACTTGCATAAAACCAAGCTCCAACGGAGTTTTACGTCCGAAGATCTTGACCATGACCTTGAGTTTGTGCTTCTCGGAGTTGACCTCCTCGATCACACCACTAAAGCCAGAGAATGGACCGTCGGTGACCTTCACCGTCTCGTTGACCACATAGGGTATGGCTACCTCGTCGACAAGTTCTGTCTCTTCGGTGCCACCGAGCATACGGTTGATGTCAGCCTGGGGTACGGGAGTAGGACTATCCAAACCACCAAGGAAACCCAACACATTGGGCATAAAACGCAGCGTGTGCGCTGTGTCACCAATGAGGTTGGCCTCGACAAATACATAACCAGGAAGAGAAATTCTCTCCTTGACTACACGTTTGCCGTTACGCAAAGAGGCATATTTCTCCAAGGGTAAAACTACCTGAGAAACATGCTGCGCGAGCATCGTGTTGTGTTTCAATTCGGCGTCAATATATTCCTTGACTTTTGCCTCCTTGCCACTGACAGCACGAAGCACATACCATTTCTTTTCTGTGTCAGCCATTTTTCCTTAATGATTATCCTGGGTAAACCATGCTCATGACCCACTTGAAAACGGAGTCCATGGCGAAGACCACAATTGCAATGACAAGGGAAGCAGATAATACAACCATTGCACTGTGGGTCAACTCGCTTGTAGTTGGCCAAGTAGTCTTATGCGCAAGTTCTTCATAGCAAGCCTTGCAATAATCTACTATCTTCTTGAATAACTTCTTGAACATATTATCTTCTCGTTTGCACGGAATGAGAGGCTCGAACTCCCGACACCTGGTTTTGGAGACCAGTGCTCTACCAACTGAGCTAATTCCGTAAGGAAGATTCCCACACCCGATGTACGACCATGGGAATCTTTATTTTTATGCCGACATTCCTGAAAGAATGTCATTCAGCATATTAGTCTTCGTAAACCTCGGTGATCTGACCAGAACCAACGGTACGTCCACCTTCGCGGATAGCGAAACGGAGACCCTTGTTCAGAGCAACAGCGTAGATCAACTCTACAGTGATCTCAACGTTGTCACCAGGCATTACCATCTCAACGCCTTCGGGCAGAGAGATTTCACCGGTACAGTCCATAGTACGGAGGTAGAACTGAGGACGATACTTGTTGCCGAAAGGAGTGTGGCGACCGCCTTCTTCCTTCTTCAGAACGTAGATAGAAGCCTTGAACTTCTTGAAAGGCTTGATCTGTCCGGGGTGGCAAAGTACCATACCGCGCTTGATTTCGTTCTTGTCGATACCGCGGAGGAGCAGACCAACGTTGTCGCCAGCTTCACCCTCATCGAGGATCTTACGGAACATTTCAACACCAGTAACGACGCACTTCTTGTCCTCACCAAGACCGAGGAGCTCGGTTTCGTCACCGACCTTCACCTTACCAGTCTCGATACGGCCAGTAGCAACAGTACCACGACCGGTGATAGAGAACACGTCCTCAACAGGCATCAAGAAAGGCTTGTCCAAGTCACGCTCAGGCTCCTGAATCCAGGTGTCAACAGCGTCCATGAGCTCCATAACCTTGTCTTCCCACTTTGCAACACCGTTCAGTGCGCCGAGTGCAGAGCCGCGGATGATGGGCGTATCATCTTCATATCCATACTGGCCGAGGATTTCGCCTACTTCCATTTCAACGAGTTCGAGCATTTCCTCGTCCTCAACCATATCACACTTGTTCAAGAAAACAACCATTCTCGGTACGTTCACCTGACGAGCCAACAGAACGTGCTCACGTGTCTGAGGCATAGGACCGTCAGTAGCAGCAACTACCAAGATAGCACCGTCCATCTGGGCAGCACCGGTAACCATGTTCTTTACATAGTCGGCGTGTCCCGGGCAGTCTACGTGAGCATAGTGGCGATTTGCTGTCTCATACTCGATGTGAGCAGTGTTGATGGTGATACCACGCTCTTTCTCCTCAGGAGCATTGTCGATCTGGTCGAAAGACTTAACGTCCTCTGAACCGAAGCCCTTCTCGTGGAGAACCTTAGAGATAGCAGCAGTCAGAGTGGTTTTACCATGGTCAACGTGACCAATCGTACCAATGTTTACGTGCGGTTTGGTGCGCA
>CAVCSC010000033.1:0-33720 GCA_963604975.1 Lachnospiraceae bacterium
GCGCGGCTTAAATCAAAAATAATGGCCAATACATTTGGTTTTTAACATAGAAAGCAGGGGCAACGTTGTAATAGTCAAACCAAAAACGTAGGGGCGAGCCCCTACGCTATAATATGTCGTCCCTACGGGACTCGCCGATTGCGATATTTTTACCGGACACCAATAATTTTATAATCGCAAAATCAATTTCGAACACCCCAAAATGATCGCCGGGGAGCGTGGATCCTTCGGCCAAACTGTGTGTCAAGTGTGGAAAAATGTAGTCAGAGACCGTATTTAAGTGTGGAAAAATGTGGTTTGATGCCTTATTTATGTGCGGAAAAATGTGTTTCAGCGTCATAAATATGTGTGGAGAAGTGTGGTAATACTTTGTTTTGCAATCACTTACAATCTACTGATAAACATCACGGCCACAATATATTTTCCGAGGTCGCGCGACAGCAGCCGTAGGGCGTTGCCGATATGGTACTTCACGGTGCTGACGCTGATGCCCAGTTCGCTGGCTATCTCGGCGTGTTTCTTGCCCATGAAGCGGCTCATCTCGAACACCCGGCGGCACTCGGTGGGCAGGGCGGATATGGCGGCATCGACCCGCTCCTCCAGTTCGCTGTCCATCATGTCTGTCAGCGGACTGGGTGAGGAGGCGTTGCCGATGTCTGTCTGTTGGCTGTCGGCCAACTGCGACATGGCTATCTCGTAGCGTTGTCGTTTGGAGCGGAGCCAGTCTGTACAGGCATGGCGCACACTCTGCGACAGGTAACTGCGCAGGGAGGTGTTGATGTCGATGCTTTCGCGCTTCTCCCAAACCTTGAATATGGTGTCGCCGACGATGGTTTCGGCGGTGAAGTGGTCGTGTACGTAGCGGTCGGCGATGTAGCACAACATCTGGTAGTGGGTGTCGTAGATGTATTTGTAGGCTTCCTGGTCGCCGGCTTTCAGTCCGTTGACAACCAGTTTCTCTGAATAATCCATAGATGGCGTATTCTAAGAAATTCTACGCTTCTTCATATCTCTTTTTTAGTCACTTAAAAAAACGCCGTAGACGTATCACTGCAGTTCGAGCGTGACGATGGAGTTGCGGGGCAGTTTTACTTCCATCGTGCCGCCCTTGACCTTCACATCCCCGAAGGGTGCTTCCTTCACTTTGTCGGGGTGGTCGAAGGTGTTGAGGTCTTCTATACTGGGCGAGGTGAGTATGACGCCGGAGGCTTTCTTGGCCGTGATACCTTCGATACTGACCTTCACGGTCTGTGTCTTGTCGGCCGAGACGTTGGTCAGTGAGAGGTGTACCTTGCCTTGCTTGTCGCGGGAGGCTGTCGCGCTGACGAGCGGCAGGTGGGTGGCAAACTGGCGGTTCTTGCCGCTGACCTCCATCTCCTCGCACGCGATGTCTACGGGCAGGTAGGTGGCATCCTGGTGTACGCTGTACTGCTTGAAGACGTAGTAGGTGGGGGTGAGTACCATCTTGTCGCCCTTGGTGAGGATCATCGACTGTAGCACGTTGACAATCTGGGCGATGTTGGCCATCTTCAGTCGGCGGGTGTACTTATGGAAGATGTCGAGCGAGGTGGAGGCTACGATGGCGTCGCGCATGGTATTTTGTTGGAAGAGGTGTCCGTGTATGGTGCCGGGCTCCTCGTCCCACCAGGTACCCCACTCGTCGAGCAGCAGGGCCACGTTGCCCCCAGGGTCTTTCTCGTCCATGATGGCGATGTGGCGCTTGAGCACGTCTTCTATCTCGCGGCACTTGCCGATGGTCCAGTAGTACTGGTCTTTGGTGAACGAGCCGGCCAGTCCTTTCGGTCCGTCCCATCCGGGTACGGTGTAGTAGTGCAGCGATAGTCCGTCCATGCGACTGCCTACCTGCTCCATGAGCACTTTGGTCCAGTTGTAGTCATAGTCGCTGGCACCGGAGGCTATCTTGAAGAGTTGGTGTCCGTCGTAGTTGCGGCAGTAGGTACTGTAGCGTCTGAAGAGGTCGGAGTAGTACTCGGGCCGCATTGATCCGCCGCAGCCCCACGACTCGTTGCCCACACCGAGGTATTTCAGGTTCCATGACTTCTCGCGGCCGTTCTTGCGGCGCAGGTTGGCCATGGGCGAGTCGCCGTCGCTGGTGATGTATTCTATCCATTTGGCCAGTTCTTCTACGGTGCCGCTGCCCACATTGCCGCTCAGGTAGGGCTCACAGCCGATGAGTTCGCAGAGGTTGAAGAACTCGTGCGTGCCGAAGGAGTTGTCTTCTATGGTGCCGCCCCAGTTGTTGTTGACCATCTTGGGTCGGCTCTCCTTGGGTCCGATGCCGTCCATCCAGTGATATTCGTCGGCGAAACATCCGCCGGGCCAGCGCAGTACGGGCACTTTGAGTTGTTGTAGGGCGTGGAGCACGTCGGTGCGGTAGCCGTCCTGGTTGGGTATGTTGGAGTCCTGGCCTACCCACAGGCCACCGTAGATGCAGGTGCCGAGGTGCTCGGCAAACTGTCCGTAGATTTCTTTGGGGATGATGTTGCCTGGCTGGTCGGCGTGCAGCGTGACGGTCTGTCCGGCCATGGGCAGTGTGGCTGCGATGAAGGCAGTGGTACAGAGAAGGTGTCTGATGCGCATATGGGTGAGATGTTTAGGATAGAATGAATACTATAGTGTTGGGGTAAACGTGGTGTAAAGGTAAGAATTTTATCCGGTTTTTCATATACATGACGGTGGAAAAACGAAAAAACGGTGAAGCGGATGTATCGTGCTACATATCTGCTTCACCGTGTATGGTGGTGTGTAGAGACCCGTTCGGTATTTGTACAAGTGCCTTGTACTGTTCGTACAAAGCCTTTGTAGCGACCGTACAAGGCCCTTGTAGTGTCCGTACAAGGCCTTTGTAGCGATGGTACAAGGCCCTTGTACAGTGGGGAAGATGGCTTACTTGATATTGAACTGGAAGACGAGGGGCTCCTGACGGGTGCCGACCGGAACGTTGACGGTGATCTGGTCGCCCTTGATGGTGTACTTCACGCTCTTGCCGCTTTGCAGGAGTTTCACGCTGCCCTTGGGTTTGTTGACGGTCCATGTGATGGTCTTTGGGGTAGCCTCGTCGTCGGCGATGGCGTAGATGGCGTAGATGGTCTTACCGTTTTTGTCGGCGGTGAACCATACCTTGCCGTCGTTGTAGTGCTTGGCGTTGACGGTGGAGTAGATGGCTTTGCCGTTGACCTTGAGCCACTGTCCGATTTTGGCAAGCACGGCCTGTGCCTCGTCGTCGATGGTGCCTTCGGGTGTCGGTCCTACGCCGAGTGCGAGACAGCCGCCCTTGGCTACAATCTCTGAAAGGGTGCCGATGACCTTGTTGGGTGTCTTGCACTTGGCTCCGGGTATATATCCCCAGGCGTGGGTGAGGGTGATGCAACTCTCCCAGGGTATGTCAAGTTGTGTGGCGGGTATGCCCTGCTCGGGGGTCTGGTAGTTCTCGTTGCGTCCGCGTATGGTGCGGTCTACGGAGATGAGGCCGGGGTGACGCTTGCGTGCTTCGACGAGGATGGAGTCGAGACCTACCTCTTCGCCGGCTACCCATCCGCCGTCCAGCCAGAGTATGTCGAGGCTGCCGTAGTCGGTAGTGAGTTCGGAGAGTTGGTTTTTGGTGTACTGCACGTAGTTGTTCCACCAGTCGGGATGCTGCTTGCGCTTGTAGTTCTGCATACGGGTGGGGGTGGCGTAGTAGGGATTCCAGAACCACTTGCAGTGCCAGTCGGGCTTGGAGAAGTAGCAGCCTATCATGAAGCCTTGCTTGCGGTAGGCTTCAAACACTTCCTTGGCCACGTTTCTGCGGGGATTGGAGGCGAAGGGACCCTTGGCGATGGAGAAATCGGTGTACTTGGAGTCGAACATACAAAAACCGTCGTGATGCTTGGTGGTGAAGATCATGTACTTCATACCGGCTTTCTTCATGATGTCGGCCCAAAGGTCGGGATTGAACTTGACGGGATTGAGCGAGTCTTTCTGACTCCAGTACCACTGCTTGTCTTTCTCGTAGTCGGCGAAGCGCTCGCGGCGGATCCAGTCTTCCGAGCAGATTGACCATGACTCTACGATACCGGGTACGGTGTAGAGTCCCCAGTGCATGAGGACGCCGAACTTCTGGTCGCGCCATGTAGACAGTTTCTGGAGTACTTGGTTGTCGGTGGGCCACTCGTATCCCTCGACGGCCGACTGCTCGTGTACGAAACTCTGGTCGTCTTGCGCTGCTGCGGGCAGGGCGGAGAGGGCCAAAGTGAGGGCACACGCTGTAGCGCGTGCGATGTGCTTTATAGATTTCTTCATCATTATGGTTTTTTGGTTGTCTTCTTCCAGTGGGGCAGCGTGTGTGCGGCCGTTATTGCAAAGGTAATAAAAAAGGCCGGACACACAAGCGTCCAGCCTTATGTATTTTGTCGTTACAAAAATGAGGACGTAAATACTATTTTGACGTCCTCGTATTTATAGGCTTACTTATTTTTTCACCGTCACTTCAGTTTTAGTATATCTTCTTTAGTAAGGCCAGTATATCTTGCAATTTTATCAATAGGCTCATTATCCAAGAGCATATTCTTGGCTATTTCAATTTTCCCCTCCAACACGGCTCCTTTATAGGCGGCAATGTTGTCGCGCATTATTTTAATGCTTTCATCGTATTTCTCGCGATCTTCCTTACTGAGTGCAGTGATGTCCGCAATCTCAGCAAGTTTCTGAAAAACGGCATTTCTTGCCATAAATGGCATTCTTTCCAATGTACTCATATGCTTTAATACAAAAATTTTCATGTTGTACGGTTGTCTTCCTTCAGCGTACTCCGGATCTCTTCATGCCCCGTGAGGCGTACATCAGTGCGGCGTAGAGCAGTAGGCCGAGGATGAGGCCGGCGATGGCGTCGATGGCGTAGTGGGCCTGGATATAGACCGTGGAGAAGCAGAGCAGCACGTAGAAGGGGAGGATGAAGAGGGTCAGTGCGCGCGACCGTGAGTGCAGGGCCAGACAGAAACACAGGGTGGCTATCGACACATGGGAGGAGGGGAAGGCGGCTGTGGGACGTTCGCCTGCGGCCTTGGCACTCTCTACCATGTGGTAGAACACGCCGTCGGTGTAGCCGGGGGTGGGCAGACAGTCGGTGTGGGTGCTGAAGTAGTCGTGTATGTTGGGGAAGATGCCGTGTGCGGCATTTTCCAGGCCGATGGCTTTGTAGTAGAAGGTGGGGCCTGCTACGGGGATGAAGATGTACATGACGTAGCAGATGAAGAAGGCGGCCATGATGACGGCCGTGACCCGCTCGAACTCACCGTAGCGGCGGAAGAAGTAGAAGTACGACACGAGGGCGATCATGGGGTAGTACGAGGCGTAGCCCAGGCTCATCAGTTCGCTGACGACCATCGACGGCAGGTGGGCGGCAAAGGTCAGTGCGGGCTGGTAGCCGAAGAGACTCTGCTCGGCCGTGGCGAAGATGTGGTCGAGGTTGGGGAACATACGGTTGAACTCGTACGTGTCGGGGTACCACCATGCCAGGAGGAGCATCTGTGCCGTGATGCGGGCGCAGAGGGTGAACCGGCAGGGTATGAGGCGATAGGCCACCAGCAGGGCGGCGGTCATGGCCGCAATGCGGGCGCGTCCCCAGATCATGGCCTGGGGGTGTTCTATCTTGGTGTAAGTGAAGAGGATGATGAGGAGGGTGAACACCATATAGGCGAGCATCACCCACTCAAGGGTGAGCAGTCCGCGGCGGGGTGAGCGTTCTATCTCGAAAAGTTTCTTGATGCAGTTCATGTGGTGGGTTGTCGGATGTGTGGCCTTGCCCTCAACGGGTCACAGCCAGTGGTTCTCCTTGTACCAGGCTACGGTAGCGGCTACGCCGCGGTCGAGGTCGAAGTGGGGATGATAGCCCAGTTCGTCGCAGGCCGGTTCGATATCGCAGCGCCAGTTGCGTTGCCGGAGTATGTTGTATTTGTCGTCATTGAGGGCGGTCATGCGCCCGGTCATGCGCCCGATGCGTCCGGCCACGAAGGTGACGGCGCGCAGTACCCACAGGGGGGCAACGATGCGCAGTACCCAGGGGTTGCCCATGGCGTGGCGCAATCGTCGGGAGAAGTCGGCCGAGGAGTAGACGCCTCCGTCGGTGAGGAAGTATTTGCGGCCGCTCATGCCGCGCTCCAGTGCAAGGAATACGGCCTGCACGACATCCTCTACGTAGACGAACGTGATGTCCTGCCGGGTGTAGCCTACGGCGAAGTCGACGTGGCGGCTGATGCTCTGGGCCATCATGAAGTAGTCGCGCTCGCGTGGCCCATAGACCCCTGTGGGGCGGAGTATGATATAGGGAAAGTCGTTGCCGATGCTGTCGAGATAGTGCTCGGCGGACAGTTTGCTGCGGCCGTAGGCCGTGTTGGGTTTGGGAAAATCGTGTTCGGTGATGTCCTGATAGGGCTGGTGCTCGTGTATGGCGCCGAAGACGCTCAGCGAACTGATAAAGATGAAGCGGTGGATGGGCATCCTCAGGGCGAGGATGGTATCGACGAGATGGCGTGTGCCGTCGGTGTTGATGCGCGAGAAGTCGCTGCTGTCGAGACACTTTGTGGCTCCGGCGGCGTGTACGATGTAGTCGAACGTGTGTCCCTCGAGTTGCGTGCGGAGACGTTCGGGGGAGGAGAGGTCGAGTTCTATGAAGTGTATGCGGGGGTCGGTGAGGTAGCGTCGGGAACTGGTAGGCCGGACGGCGGCCCACACTTCCATGTCTCTGCGCAGGGCTTCTTCGACAATGAAACTGCCGATGAACCCGCTTGCGCCAGTCACCAAGATTTTGTTTGTCATCGATGTCGTATGTTTCTCGTAGCCACCGTATCGTAGGGACTACGGGCTGCAAAGTTACTCATTTTTGCCGAATTACGCACATCGTGGGCTATTATATATGTCTATAGTTGCTTTGAATGTGGACACGGCGAATATTCAGACATACTCGTGCAGCGGCAACTGTTTGCGCAGTACGCCCAGGGCGTTGTAGGCCAGCGACTCCATCTCGCCCTCGCCGGGCATGACGACCACGGGGGCGAGGTACTCGGTCTGCCGGCGTATCTCGTCGGTGCAGTATGTGCTGTGGGCAATGCCTCCGGTGAGGATGATGGCATCGACCTGTCCGAGAAGGGTGACGTACATGGCTCCTATCTGTTTGGCGATGGTGTAGAGCATGGCGCTGAGCACGCTGTGGAAAGGCTCTTTTCCGGCTTCGGCTTCGGCGGCGATGGTCACCATGTCTTTGGTGCCGAGGTGGGCGACGAGACCGCCCTGTCCGCTGAGCATCTGCTTGACCTCCTTGAGGGTGTGGCGGCCCGAGAAACACAGTTCGGCGAGTTGGTAGGTGGGCAGTGTGCCGGCACGCTCGGGAGAGAAGGGGCCTTCGCCGTTGAGGGCGTTGTTCACGTCGATGACCTGTCCGTGGCGGTGCGCTCCTACCGAGATGCCGCCACCGAGGTGGGCCACGATGAGGTTGAGGTCTTCGTAGCGGCGCGAGATGGAGGCGGCGTAGCGGCGTGACACGGCCTTGGCATTGAGGGCGTGGAAGATGGAGCGGCGCTCGATGCCGGGCAGTCCGGTCAGCCGGGCCTCTGGCTGCATCTCGTCGACGACGACCGGGTCGGCGATAAAGGCCGGACAGTGGCAGCGCACGGCAATCTCGTCGGCGATGAGGGCCCCGAGGTTGCAGGCGTGCTGCAGTTCGGCATGGATGAGGTCGTGCTTCATGAGGTCGTTGACGGCGTACACGCCGCTGTGCAGGGGCTTGGTCAGTCCGCCGCGTCCGATGACGGCATCAAATTCGACGGGTATGCCGGCGGCACGGAGATTGTCGAGGATGAAGTCGCGGCGGTAGGCGTACTGGTCGCTGACGTGGAGAAATTGTGTGGTCTCCGAGGCTGGGTGGTGTCCTCCCGACTGATAGATGGGGCGGTCGCCGTCGTAGACGGCTATCTTGGTAGAGGTGGAACCGGGATTGATGACGAGTATCTTTTCCATATAGGCGAGGGTAAGTAGGTTTTGTCTGATGCCAAAACGCAACCCATGATGTTTTTTATTTGTTGGGGCGGATGGTTTTTTTTAGTCTCCATCCGTTGTATATTCGTGTTTTGTGCGCGTTAGGCCAGGGAAGCGAGGCAAGCCAATGCCAGGCTGTGGTATTTGGAGTCGGCCGAGTCGGCACGGGAGGCCACAACCACGGGGGCGGTGGTACCGCAGAGCATACCGGCGACGGTGGCATCGGCAAAGAGGGTGATGGTCTTGTAGAAGGTGTTGGCAGCCTCAATGTCGGGGAAGAGGAGCATGTCGGCTGCTCCGACGACGGGCGAGGCGATGCCCTTGATGCGGGCGCTCTCAGCGTCGCAGGCCGTCTTTACGTCCATCGGACCGCTGACGAAGGCCTCGCCGTAGGCACCGGTTTCGGCACGTCGGCACAGTTCGGCATAGGCGATGGTCTGTGGAAACTTCTCGCTGGTCTTCTCGGTGCAGTGTATCAGGGCTACGCGCGGCGTGCCGTCAGACATCTGCCGCCACAGGCCGAGGGCGTAGCGCAGTATGGCATCCATCTGGTCGAGGGTGGGGTAGGGTATGACGGCGGCATCGGAGAACATGAGCGGTTTGGCATAGCGCGGGGTCTGTGCCACGGCCACATGGGTGAGTACTTGTCCGGGACGCAGCAGACCGTGCTGCTTGTCGAGCACGGCGCGCAGTAGCACGTCGGTGTTGAGTGTACCCTTCATGAGCACGTCGGCCTTGCCTTCTCTCACAAGACCCACGGCGGTGGCTGCCGACTCTTCAGGCGTGTCCGTATAATATAATGTGACGTGTGCGTCGTGGTCCGCCTTCAGTTGTTCGGCCTGGGCAGCGCGGCTGCGCTCGATGACGAGCAACAGGTCGGCCACGCCTTCGGCGATGGCTCGTGTGGCTACCTCTATGGTATGGTCGTCGGCGGGTGAGGCGATGGCCACGCGGCGGCGCGGTGCAGTCTGCCGTAAGGTCTCGGACAGTGTGTCAAGGGTGATAGTGCGTGTCATGGAATATTAGGTTTTTACTCAAATGGATTGCTTTTGTGCAAAATTAGCAATAAAAAATCGAATATGTATAGGCGGGTTCCAAAAATTGGAGGCACCTATAAAAGTGTGTGGCTTAAGCATAGATTTCCGTATCAAATAATTTTGAACACCTACTTACTACAAATCACCTAAAAATACAGAAATGTAATGCCAAAACTAAAGATTTTCAATGATTTATTCTTTCGCTTGGTCGAAATCACATATCTTCGTAGTCAATTCTATCTATAACAACATAGAATAATATGGCAGACAAAGTGCGTGCAGAAAGAAACAGAACGTTGACAGTTTCCGAAAGCGAAATTCCCGCATTGGAGAAATTTATTATCTCTGCAGACGATATAAACTCATCATTTGTTGACAATTGTGTGATTAATGCAGATCTTCTTGATTGTCTCGACTATATACCCAATGAGTATTTCAACTTGATAATCATAGATCCTCCTTACAACTTGGACAAGGATTTTCATGGGAAAAAATTTTCAAGTATGAAGTCTGACGCCTATGAAGATTATCTTCGTAGTTGGTTCTATAAGGTATGTGATAAACTTGCGCCAAATGGGACATTATATATGTGTGGTGACTGGAAATGTTCATCCTCCATGCAAAGAGTAATCGAAGAACGTTTGACCGTAATCAACAGAATAACGTGGCAACGGGAAAAAGGAAGGGGCGCGAAGACCAATTGGAAGAATGCTATGGAGGATATATGGTTTGCAGTGAAAAATCCCAAAGATTATTACTTTGATGTGGAATCGGTCAAGATGAAGCGCAAAGTGATTGCTCCTTATAGAGTTGACGGAAAACCAAAAGGTTGGGATGAAACCGATGCTGGTAATTTCAGAATTACATACCCTTCAAACTTTTGGGATGATATAAGTATTCCATTTTGGTCTATGCCAGAAAATACAGATCATCCGACGCAGAAGCCAGAAAAGCTTTACGCCAAATTAGTTCTTGCCTCTTCAAAACCAGGAGACAAAATTTTTGATCCTTTCTTGGGGAGCGGTACAACTGCTGTTGTGGCTCAAAAACTTGGACGGTTTTTTTGTGGCATAGAGATTAATCGCGAGTACTGCCTATGGTCAGCAAAAAGGCTTAAAAATGCACTCAAGGACAAGACCATTCAAGGTTACACGGATAGTGTTTTTTGGGAGCGTAATTCTTTGGGGGATCAAAAGAAACAACAATCTGTACCAAAGATTTCTTTAAGGAAGGCCAAGAATTATCTTCAAGGTTTGCTTGATCGTTAAATAGGTAAGTAGGTATTCAAAATTATTTGATATGTCTCTGCACTTTCTTTTCGCCCGTATGCCCGGCTTTCATCGGTCGTGTAGCCCGCTACACTCCCTCTTCAACCCGAACATACAAACGAAAATAAGGCGCATATCCATATCAAATAATTTTGAACACCTACTTATTCAAAATTATTATATAATACATTTGCTGACATTATATAATTTTGAATACCTACTTACCATAAAGTTTCTTCTTTGTCGGCAAAAACTGCAGAGTTTCGGGAAAAATACGTACTTTTGTATTGTACAAGCGCGTCTGTTACGTCGCGCACCTAACTAGGTGTTCAAAATATAAATAACATCTGCTGGCATTTATATACGAATAATTTTGAATACCTACTTAATACCTATAAAACGATGATAAAGAACAAGTCGATACTTCCTGTACAGGAAATACGCAACCATCACCCCTTCTACAAAACCTATGATACCGATGAGGAATATGCACGGTTTGGTACTATCATCCTCAAGGTGATACGCAACTGTCGCATACCCGACATCACCGACGACCAGTGTATGGCGATGGCAACAGTGCTCACCATGTATACCGAGGATGTTGTGGCCGACCTGGGGCTTTGGCGCGGTTTCACCGACAAGATGAAGAGTATCTACGGACGTTACCTTCCGTTCTACGATATCGACGAGACCACCTATCTGCGCGATGAACCCAATGTGGAGGACGTGACCTATCTGTTGTGGTATGCCCTCTACCGTACCAACTCGGAGTTGGTCATCAATCCCGGCATACCTGTCCTCCGGTCACTCGGCGAGGCACTGTATGCCTATATCTCGGAGCGGTTTGAGTCGCTGCCCATCAACGAAGAACTCAAGGAATTGCTGGCCAAGGGCGACTATACCGATGACTTCTACCAGCAGCGCGACTTGCTCAAGTGGCTTTTGCTGGACTGCTATCTCACGGGCCATCCCGAGGTACACGTGGCCATCCCGCAGGAGGGAGAGGCGTATGCGAGGATGATGAATATGGACTTGAACGGCGGATTCTACACAGCGGAGTGCGCCCTGCCGTATACGATGTGGACCGGTCCGCTTTCGGTACTTCCCCAAGAATATCTGGCCATGATACTGCGTGCCAATGGTCGTGAGGCCGATGCGCAGAAGGTGGAGCAGCAGCAGTACCGCAAGATGGAAATCTATCATGTGGAGCAGGCAGAGAAGAAGGTGTCTATGTCGTTCGTCTCAGACGACGGCACCCGGCTGACCGTCACCGACAACGGCCTCAGCTCTCCCGAGGAGGACAAGTATGACTCCAAGTCGGCAGTAGCCATGTTTGTGAAGTACGATGGACAGTGGTATATCAATGGCAACAGCATGTGGAGTCCTGACGACATGCAGACACAGGAGCAACCGAAAAAACGCCGCCCGAAGAAAAAACATCTGCCCCACTACGAGGAGATGATGGAAGAGTCGAAGGGTGTACCCTTCTTCTATTTCGACAGTGTGGCGGCTTGCAGGAAATATATCGTGGAGCGCATGGAGGTAGCCGAGAACACCATCTCCATCCCCGCCAATGTGCGCGACGCTGTGCTCTTCCTGCCCAAGGAGGGTACCGAATATGCCGTGCTGCACAATATGGTACGCTGCTTCAAGGACGACCGCAATCCCTACTACGACGAGGAATTCGCCCGCAAGCATGCTCTTGCCGCAGCCTTCAATATGCCCGGCGAAGCCTTGCGCTACGTCATCGCCCACAAGATGTTGCCCGATGCCGCCTTCAATTCCACGATCAGTTTTGAGCAAGGCCGCGAACTGTTGCAGGACAACTTCGACTATATGGCTCGCCTGATATTGGGAGACAGATATTAGTCGTGTCCGGGAAAAATTGCAAACGCAGAGTCCCGTAGGGACGACAGATTATAGCGTAGGGTGGTTTGCCAAGGCAAGCCACCCTACGCTATTTTTACAAGTTATCAATGCCCTATGATGGGCAATGGGCTCCTTTTACCGTCATTACAGGTTGATGGCCAGCGATACGCCTTCCGGGGAGATGCCTACCGAGTAGCGGCTTTTCTCGCCCGTGATGAGGTCGCCGAGCCAGTAGCCTGCTTCCGTTCCGAGGATGCCGATGGCTGCTCCTACGGCCACATCCTCCCAATGGTGGCGGTTGCGGCGTACGCGGTCGACGGCGGTCAGCGTGGCCACGCTGTATCCGGCGATGCTGATCCAGGGTGAGGTGTGCCAGTACTCCTTGTGTAGGATGGTCGCTCCGGCAAATGCGATGGTGGCATGGCCGGAAGGAAAGGCGTGGTTGTCGGTGCCGTCGGGACGGGTGTCGTGGATGGTGTGCTTCAGGGCATACGACGTACCGGCACTGAGAATGAGCGATGCGGCGGCGTTGACACCGAAGCGTTTCCACGAACTGGCACTCTTTACGCCAGAGGCCTTGAGGGTCACGACGGCGGCAAGGGGCGCAAAGCGCAGGTAGTCGTCGATGCCGTCGCCGTGGTAGCGTTTGTTTTGTGCCTGTGCGGGCAATACCAGGGCGACGGTGAGCAGTAGAATCAGAATTTTCTTCATGAGTGTTGCGTATGTCGGGTTTGTATGGTGGCTACGCAGGCGGCACCGATGATGAGGCTTATGCCGGCCACTATCATCATGTGGCTTTGTACGGATCCTACCCATGTCAAGACCGTACCGCCTATGGCAGCCGCCACAATCTGCGGTATGCAGATGGTGCCGTTGAACAGTCCGAGGTAGGCACCCATGTGGCCGTAGCCGTCAAGGGCGTTGGTGACCAGGGCAAAGGGCATGGCCAGCATGGCGGCCCAAGCGCAACCGATAAGGATGAAGGGTACGAACAGCAGGTACTGGTCGTGGATGAAGGGTATCATGGCGAAACCTGCTCCACCGAGGATGAGGCTCAGGGCGTAGCCAGTCTTGGGATTGCGGAACTGCGGGAGCACCATGGCCCAAAGCACACTGCCCACGGCTTGCACGGCGAAGAGTATGCCCACCCAGTTGCCAGCGGCCTGGTAGCCGGCCGACTTGACATCGGTTGTGCTCCATACGGTGTCGGCGATGGTGCCGTTGGTGTAGGTCCACATATACATGAAGGCGGCCCAGCAGAAGAACTGCACCAGTCCGACCTTCCAGAAGGTGGCAGGGGCGTGGCGCAGAAGGTCAATCCAGTTGGCGCTCTCCTCGGCCTCGCTGTTGTCGACGGGATTGTATTCGGCATATTCGGCAGGTTTCCATTCCTTCACCTTCAGCGAGGTGTAGATGACGCAGAGGATGAGGATGGCGGCACCGATATAGAAGGAGTAGATCACGGAGTCGGGCACAACACCTTCGGCGGCCACATTGCTGATGCCGAGAAAGGTGAAGAGGAAGGGGAAGATATAGCCCACCAGCGAACCGGCATTGCAGAGAAACGACTGTATGGAGTAGGCGAGGGCCTTTTGCCGCTCGTTGACCATGTCGCCGACGAGCATCTTGAAGGGTTGCATGGCCATATTGATGCTCGTGTCGAGAAACATCAGTGCGATGAGGCCGAACACCATGGCGGCGCTGACCGTCAGGCCGAGCGAACCGGCGTTGGGCAGCAGACACATCACGATAACGGCGGCGGTGGCTCCGACAAAGAGATAGGGTATGCGGCGGCCGAAGCGGGTCCATGTCTTGTCGCTCAATGTTCCGATGATGGGCTGTACGAGGATACCCATCAGCGGCGGGAGTATCCAGAAGTAACTCAGGTTGTGGGGATCGGCCCCCAGGGTGGCGAAGATGCGCGAGATGTTGGCGCTCTGAAGGGCGTAGGCTATCTGCACACCGAAGAATCCGAAACTCAGGTTCCAAAGTTTCCAGAAACTCATGTCAGGTTTTGCTTTCATTGTCTTTGGGTTTAAGGCGTATTCTGAAGATGTATGTACGCTTGTTGTTGTATTGTTGTTTTTCTTGCTTTCGTGACTTGTAGGTCGGAATTCATCTTGACGTGCCGCGCACGACGAGGTGGGTGCGTACGATGCGCTTCTCGACCTTGTTGAGCGGACTGCGACCTTCTACCTTGTCGATGAGTATGTGGGCGGCCTCCCGTCCTACCTGTATGCCGCGTTGCTCGACGGTGGTGAGGGGCGGGTCGCAGGCTATGGCGCGCTGTCCGTTGGTAAATCCGCATACCGATACGTCGTCGGGTACGCGCAGACCCATGTGCTTGGCGGTGTAGAGCACGCCAATGGCCGTGTCGTCGTTGACACAGAAGAATCCGTCGGGACGGTCGTCGCGGTTGAGCAGGTCGGGCGTGATGGTTTCGGCCTCGGTGCGGTTGTCGCAGAAATACACGAGCGACGAGTCGGCCTGCAGTCCGGCTTTGAGCAGGGCGTCGCGGTAGCCGTTGTAGCGGTTTTTGCCGATCTCCACGGTCATCGAGGTGCCGTAGAAGGCGATGCGGCGGCAACCGGTCATGGCCAGATGGGTCACGGCGGAGAAAGCGCCGGTATAGTCGTCGACCACGACACGGCTGGCGTTGACTCCGGTACAGATGCGGTCGTAGAACACGAGGGGGATGCCCTTGTCGATGAGTTGCTGGAAGTGGTCGTATTGCCGGGTGTCCTTGGCCTGCGAGACAATGACCCCGCACACCTGGTGCTCCTCAAAGGCCTGACAGATGTGTACCTCCCGCTCGTACTGCTCCTTGCTCAGTGCCACCATGAGGCGGTAGCCGTGCTCGGCGGCCTCCTCCTCGATGCCGGTGAGCACCGATGAAAAGTAGTAGTGCGTGAACTCGGGCACGATGACCCCGATGACCTTGGGCGGCTGTACCCGGGAGTTGCGCAGCGTCTTGGCGATGGCGTTGGGGTAGAAGTTCATGGCACGCGCATATTCGCAGATGGCCTTGCGCTTCTGTTCGCTGATGCGCGGGCTACCGTTGAGCGCACGCGACACCGTGGCTATCGACACGCCGAACTTCTCGGCGATGTCTTTCATCGTGATTTGGGCTGTTTCTTTCATTGTCCGGTCAGTGCCACTTTGGGCTTCGGTTGTGGCGGTTTGAGGTAGAAGGGTCGTTCGATAGACAAAAGTACGCATTTTTTGTCACATATAATATAATAGGATAAAAGGTTTTTGTTTCGGACGTGCAAACGATTGCGCAATATAAAGTCGTTATTTAACGGCAGAAAAAAGTCAGTACATTGTGTTTTCACTTATTTTTGCAAATGAATATGCCGACTGCGTGAAGCAGTGCCTAATGAATCGTCTTAAATCGAAATAACTAACTTAAATACAACAACAATGATGAAGCAGGTAAAACTGAGAAATGCTGCGAGGACATTTGCCCTTTCCGCGGGGTTGTTCTTGTCGGCTACTGCCTTTGCACAGTCCATCACTGTCAAGGGACATGTGAAAGACGCTACCGGCGAACCCGTCATCGGAGCCACGGTGCGTGTGGCCGGCGTACCCGGCGGCACAGTGACCGACATTGACGGAAACTTCTCGATCAAGGCCGATGCCAAGTCTATGCTCGAAATCTCGTTCATAGGCTACGAGACGGCCACTGTGAAAGCCAATCAAAGCCTTAATGTCACGATGCAGGAGACCGCTGCCACGAAACTCAATGATGTCGTGGTCATCGGTTACGGTCGCGCCAAGAAGAACGACCTTACCGGTTCGGTATCGGCCATCAAGCCCGACGAACTGAGCAAGGGTATCACCAACAATGCCTCAGACATGCTCGTCGGCAAGGTGGCCGGTGTGGATGTCATCACCAGCGGTGGTACTCCGGGTGCCGGCGCACAGATACGTATCCGTGGTGGTTCGTCACTCAATGCCAGCAACGACCCGCTCTACGTTGTCGACGGACTGGTCATCGACAACAACACCAACACCGGTATGAGTAACATACTGGCTATGATCAATCCTAACGATATCGAGACCTTCACCGTACTGAAGGATGCTTCGGCCACCGCCATCTACGGTTCGCGCGCCAGCAACGGTGTGATCATCGTCACCACCAAGAAGGGTCGCAACGGACAGGCACCCAAGTTCAGTTACAACGGAGATGTCACCGTATCTACCACCCAAAAGCGCTACAAAGTGCTCACAGGCGACGAGTACCGCTCGCTCGTGACCAACGTCATGGGCGCCGATGCAGCCGCCCGTCTCGGTACCTGCAACACCGACTGGCAGGACGAGATCTTCCGTACCTCGGTGAGCACCAACCACTCGATCTCTATGACTGGCGGTCTGAAGAACATGCCTTACCGCGTGTCTGCCGGATTCCAGAACGACGAGGGTATCATCAATACCTCATGGATGCGCCGTTTCAACGCATCGGTCAACCTCGCTCCGTCGCTGCTTGACAATCACCTCAACTTCAACCTCACCGCCAAGTACATGGCCGAGAAAGACCGCTACGTCGATGCCGGTTCAGCCGTAGGTGCAGCCCTGTCGCAAGACCCGACCCGCCCCGTGACCACCGACGATCCACGCTATCAGTACCTCGGCGGATACTGGCAGAACATACAGTCGGCCTCCTATCCCGATCCCAACTGGGCCTACACCTCCAACACCAACTCGCCGAGCAACCCTGTGGCTTATCTCGACCAGACCCATTGCTATGCCCACTCCTACGACTTCTCGGGCAATGCTGAGGTAGACTACAAGATACACGGTTTCGAAGACCTGCACATCCACGCCAGCCTCGGTGGACAGTACACCAACTCGCGTCAGCAGGACAACACCTCTCCCTACGCCTACTACAACAACTACTATGGCTGGAACGGTATGACCTACATGTGGAAGTATAGCGTGACGGGCAATGCCTACGCACAGTACCAGCATGAGTTCGGTGCCCACAACATCGACATCATGGGCGGTGCTGAGCAGTCGCACTACCACCGCAGCGGTTACAACGTAGGTAGCGGATTCGACTCCTACGCCGGCACCGTATACAACCCCTCTCTCCGCGACGAGACCGCATGGGCCACACACAACTCCCTGGTATCCTACTTCGGACGACTCAACTACACGCTCCTCGGTCGCTACATGCTCACCGCTACGTTCCGTGCCGACGGTAGTTCACGCTTCGCCGACGGACACAAGTGGGGCTACTTCCCCTCTGCAGCCTTGGCATGGAAGATCAACGAAGAGAAATTCATGCGTCCGCTCACCTGGTGGAACGAGTTCAAACTCCGTCTCGGCTGGGGTAAGACCGGTCAGCAGAATATCGGTTACGACTTCCTCTACACGCCACTCTACACCGTGAGCAACTCCTACGCACAGTATCCTTTCGGAAACACCTACTACACCACCGCCCGTCCCAGCAAGTACAATCCCGACCTGACTTGGGAAACCACTACTACATGGAACGCCGGTCTTGACTTCGGATTCCTCAACAACCGTATCACCGCCAACGTCGACGGCTACTACCGCAAGACGACCGACCTGATACAGGAAGTCACCCTGCCCGCCGGTACCAACTTCGCCGCCCGTATGCCGAAGAATATCGGTTCGCTTGAGAACTACGGTGTCGAGTTCACCCTCAGCGCCAAGCCCATCGTGACCAAGGACTTCACCTGGACCGTAGAGTACAACGTAGCCTGGAACCACAACGAAATCACCGACCTGCTCGGTGGCAATGACGAGAACTATCGCGTGAAGACCGGTTCTTCCATCTCCCGTGGTAACGGCACACTCGTACAGGCCAACGCCGTAGGCCACGCCGCCAACTCCTTCTTCGTTTACCAGCAGGTATACGACAAGGACGGCAAACCTCTTGAAGGTGTCTATGTAGACCGCGATGGCAACGGTATCATCAACGAGGACGACCGCTACTTCTACAAGAGCCCCGCAGCCGACGTGATCATGGGTCTGACCACCAAGTTCACCTACAAGAACTGGGACTTCAGTGCCGCCTTCCACGCATCGCTGGGCAACTACGTATACTACGACTTCCTCTCCAACTACGCTTCAGTCAGCACCTCCGGACTCTATTCCAACAACGCCTTCAGCAACACCACACCCGAGGCAGTGGCTCTCGGATTCACAGGAACTGGCGGCACGGAGTACTATCTGAGCGACTACTTCGTACGCAACGCCTCTTATCTGAAGTGTACCAACATGACCCTCGGATACTCCTTCCCCGCACTGCTCAAGTATGCCGGCAAGGACTACTTCTCGGGCCGCGTGTACTTCACCGTACAAAATCCGTTCATCATCACCAAGTACAAGGGACTCGACCCCGAGGTGGCCGGCGGTATAGACAAGAACCCGTACCCGCGTCCAATGAGTTTCCAACTCGGTCTCAACCTGAACTTCTAACATCCCGCGCAATCGCATAATCTGTGAAACCATAAAGGACTAAAAACAATGAAACATACAGTTTTGAAATCAATAGCGGCCGCCATCCTCGCCTTGGGAATGACCGGTTGCAGCGATGAACTCAATCTGCACTCCATCGACCCGCAGAGCAGTCCCTCTGCCGACGAGATGGGCGTGCTCGCCAAGTGCTATGCTACGCTCGGTGTGACCGGACAGAAAGGTCCTTCGGGTGACGGCGACCTCTCCGACGACGAGGGCGAGTCGGGCTTCTACCGCACCACCTTCAACTGCCAGGAACTCTCTACCGACGAGTGTCTCTGGGCATGGCAGACCGACGGCGGCATACCCGAGTTCACCAATATGTCGTGGAACTCCAGCACCACCCGTGTGCAGTGGGTCTACACCCGTCTGACCTATGACATCACCCTCTTCAACAGTTATCTGCAGAACACGGCCGACGACGCCGACCACAAGTCTATGCGTGCCGAGGTACGTTTCCTCCGCGCCCTGCACTACTGGTACATGCTCGACCTGTTCGGCAAGACACCGTTCAAGACCGAATTCAATATCAGCGTGCTCCCCGTGGAGAAATCCGGCAAGGATCTCTACGACTGGATTGACCAGGAACTCACCGAGATCGAGTCTATCCTTCCCGCTGTAGGTACCTACAACACCAGCGACAATTTCGGACGCGCCGACCAGGGTGCTGCCTATATGCTCCACGCTCGTCTGGCCCTCAACTCCTCCGTCTATACCAACGGAGCCGTGTCTGACTACCAAAAGGCCAAGGACTACTGCGACAAAATCATCAATAGCGGTAAGTATGCTCTCTCGAAGACCGCCAAGAACGGATACTCCGGCTACGCCCAGGTATTCATGGCCGACAATGATGAGAACACGCAGGCGATGAACGAGATCATCTTCCCCATCCGCCAGGACGGACAGAAGACCCGCTGCTACTCTGGTGCTATGTATCTTGTCAACTCTATCCGCAAGGCCGGTATGCCCGACATGGGTACCACCAACGGTTGGAGTTGCAACTTCGCCCGTGCAGCCCTCATCAAGAAGTTCTTCCCCACACTCTCCGACTGCCCGCTTTCTACCGAGGAAGCACCCGATGGTGCAACCGAGGCTGAGATCAAGGCCCTCGACGAGCAGGACGGCAGTTCTACCAAGCAGATCATCGCTGCCGCAGGTGATGACCGTGCCCTCTTCTACGCCGGACGCGGCGGTGGCGTGCGCAAGCGCCAGACCGACCTCATCTCCAGTTTCAACGACGGTATCTCTATCGTGAAGTGGGACAACCATCGCTCCGACAAGCAGGCTACCCACGACAACACCGAGTATCCCGATGTCGACATCCCCTTGCTGCGCTACGCTGAGGCTTACCTCACCCGCGCCGAGGCAGAGTGGAGACTGGGACAGAGCGCAGCCGCTCTCGCTGATGTCAACGTACTGCGCGACCGTGCCAACGCCCAGCCGCTCACTACACTCACCGACATGACCCTGCTCGACGAGTGGTGCCGCGAGTTCTACATGGAAGGCCGCCGTCGTTCGGATCTCATACGCTTCGGCTGCTACACCACCAGCAAGTATGTTTGGGACTGGAAGGGCGGTGCCGCCAACGGTACGACCGTCGACGCTAAGTACAATGTCTATCCCATCCCGGCAGACGATATCGTCAACAACCCGAACCTGACTCAGAACGCAGGCTACTAATCGGCGATACCCCGTATTAACCTCAAAACAAGACACAGACATGAAACATATATTGAAAAGTCTGCTCGTACCCGTACTCGCCATCGTGGCCCTGCCGCTGATGACTGCGTGCGACAGCGATACCGACAGCAACCCCACGCTGCAGGAGCCTACGGAGTTTGTGCTCAACGTACCGGCCTATGCAGCCAACAATACCTATGATCTGGCCAACTCTACCTCTATCAACCTCACCACTTCGCAGCCCGCATACGGTTTCCCCGTGGTCACGATCTATGAGGTGCAGGTAGCCATCGACAAGGCCGAGTTTGCCAAGAGCGAAGAGACAGCCCAGTATACCACGCTGGCCTCTGTTTACAACCAGGCCAACATGAATGTCGACGCCACCGAACTCAACAATGCCGTTGTCAACCTCTACCAGAAGAGCCACAACGGAGCCGACCCCTCGGGCATCGTGATGCCTGTCTATCTCCGCCTGCGTGCCCACGTCGACCGTACGTCAATGGGCTACTGCTACTCCAACATCATCGAACTGCCCAAGGTGGTCGTGTCCTATGTAGCCACGATGCCTACCACCATCTATCTTGCCGGTGAAAGCATACATGCCGGTACCGAGGCCAAGAAGATGGCACCCGTCTACGGATTTGACGGTCAGTGGTACGCTATGGCTTACCTCAAAGCCAACACTACCTTCACATGGGGTGGCGATGACGAAAGCGCTCCCAACGGATACAAGCTCACCACCACAGTGAACGATGAGGCCAATGCCGGCATCACCGAAGGTGCCAATGGTGGCATACAGGTAGCCAAGACCGGATGGTACACGCTTCTGATGAAGGCTGAGATTGCCAACAACACCGTCGTGTCCAACCTCACCGTCTATCCCGGATCGGCCTACGTCATCGGCGCAGGAGCCGGCGGTTCATGGACTGACTGCGATGCAGCATGGCAGATGACCGCTCCCGAAGATGCAAGCGGCAAGTGGGTATCACCCGCCTTCACCAGCGGTGGCGAACTCCGTGCCTACATCCACGTGCCCGGCATCGACTGGTGGCGCACTGAGTTCACCCTCTACAAGGGTTCACTCTACTGGCGTACCGTCAACATCCCCAACAACTGGGGTGCTGACGTGGGCAGCGACTACTCTGTAGCAGTCACTACCGGACAGAAACTCTACGTCGACTTCGACTACGACAAGGCCGAAGTGAAGTAGTCCTCCTGCGGCCGACACATAGCCTGCCGCCTCGCGCGGCAGGCCCCTTGCGGCCGGTATCAACAACAGAAAACCCAAATAAAGAATTTCGCACTATGAAAAAGAACATATTACTGAGCGGCCTCTTCCTTTCTGCCCTCGCCCTGATGTCCTCATGCAAAGGCGACTACGACGACTGGGCTGCTCCGCAACACAACGACCAGGAGTCGGCCGTCACCCTTCCCGGTTTCAAGGCCACGGCTGCAGGCGATGTCAACCTGGCCAACCCCGGCTCGGCAGTGAAGGTATTCACCCTCTCTACCGCCGCCCTTCCCGAGGGTTCGACACTTGAGAAGACCCGCATCGTCATCACCCCGTCGGGCGAAGCCACATCGACGGCTTCCGTCACGCTCGATGCCACCAATGAAGGCACGGTAGACAGCACCGCCCTGCAGAATGCCGTTGTCGAGGCTTACGGCCGTCGTCCGTCAGCCCGTCCGTTCAAGGTACACGCCTATAGTGACGTGATGGTAGGCGGACAGGCCATGTACGTCGACGCAGGCGAGATTGCCCTCAACGTCACCCCGAAGGGTCCGCATATCTCGTCGGCCTACTACCTCATCGGCAATATGACCGACTGGTCACTCAATACCGACATGAAGTTCTCGCACTCCGACCAGGACGTGTATGACGATCCCGTATTCTCCATCACCTTCACCACTACCAGCGACGGACAGTACTGGAAGATTATCCCGCAGGAGAATGTCACCTCCGGCGACACGTGGGCCAATGGCGTGGTAGGCGTTGTCGTCGACGGCAGTACCGATGCTTCCGGAACGCTCGTCACCGAGAATCCTCAGGCAGCCAAGATCGCCGAGGCCGGTACCTATACCCTCACGCTCAACATGATGGACTATACCTACACCATCGAGAAGACCCCGACCTACTACATGGTAGGCGCCGTGGCAGGATGGAATGCTGAGGCAGCAGCCACCTGTCTGTTCTACAACGAGGAAGGCTCAAGCGTATCGTACACCACCAAGTGGATCAATGACGGTAACCTCAAGATATGGGAAGGTACCAGTCTGGGTGACTGGGACAAGTGCTGGGGCGCAGTCTCCGATGGTGACAACAGTCCTTCGGGCAAACTTGTCAACTCGGGCGCAGGTGCTATCGTTGTTCCTGAGAAGGGGGCCTACTACAAGCTCACCCTCAACATGGGCAACAAGACCTACACCTGGACACGTCTCGACAACCAGACTCCCACTGAGCACACCCTCGTCGGTCTCATCGGCGACTTCAACAATTGGAGCGGCGATGTAGAGATGACTCAGGTGGCTCCCCACAACTGGTACGTGGAAACCACGTTTGCCACCACCGGCGGCGTGAAGTTCCGTGCTGACGGCGGTTGGGCTACCAACTGGGGCGGTTCCTACCAGACCCAGGGTAGCATGTACTACGGTACAGGTGTGGGCGACGGTGACAACCTCACCATACCTGCCGGCAAGTACAAGGTATACTTCAACGACATCACTGGCCAGTTTGCCTTCATCGCACAGTAATGACATAGTAAGGCCCTCAGTGGCTGTCTCATAACCGAATATCCCGGGTCTGCCACAAGGCAGGTCCGGGATTTTTTTTCTAAAAAACGTCAAAGGTGTCGGGTGCGGGTTAAATAAGATTAAATGTGATTTACATTTCGTCCTATTGTCGGTCATATCAATAACTTTGCAAGGCCGATAGTGGATATTGCCGTCGTGCCTACTTTGGCAAACCGCCTATAGAAAAATAAGTTGAAACACCGCGTGGAATTTTCAGCACGCGCCTACAAACTAAAAACGAAAGGATAGACCCAAAATGAAAAAGACCAATGTATTGGCAGTTGCCCTGCTTTCAGGCTTGCTGCTCATGTCGAGTTGCGCCAGCAAGAAGGACTTGGAGAACTGCCGCCTTGAAAACAAGGAACTCACCGGCAACTATCAGAACGCCAAGGAGGAACTCGCCGCTGCCCGTGCCCGCGTCGCTGCGCTCGAAGACCAACTGGCCCAGCAGAAGAATGACTATGCAGCCCTGCAAGGTTCGCTCGACAAGAGTCTGACCAACGCCAACTCCAACAATGTGAATATCTCCAAACTCGTCGATCAGATCAACGAGTCCAACCAGTACATACGCCACCTTGTAGAGGTGAAGTCGAAGTCAGACTCCCTCAACATGGTACTCACCAACAACCTCACCCGCTCGCTCAGCAAAGAGGAGATGAAGGAGGTCGACGTGCAGGTACTCAAGGGTGTCGTCTACATCTCGTTGGCCGACAATATGCTCTACAAGAGCGGATCGTACGAGATCAACGACCGTGCTGCCGAGACCCTCGGCAAGATTGCCAAGATCATCACCGACTATAGCGACTATGAGGTACTCATCGAGGGCAATACCGACAATGTGCCCGTCAACACCTCCGCTGCCTCGATGAAGAACATCCGCAACAACTGGGATCTCTCCGCCCTCCGCGCTTCCAGCGTCGTGCAGGCCCTGCAGAACCAGTATGGTGTAGACCCGAAGCGTCTCACCGCCGGTGGACGTGGCGAGTACAACCCCGTCACCACCAACTCTACTGAGGTGGGCAAGCAGCGCAACCGTCGCACGCAGATCATCATCACACCGAAACTCGACCAGTTTATGGACCTCATCGACAAGGCCCCTGAAGAGAACAACTGATGTGTGCTGCGTCGTCATGAAAACGACATTTGTTCATAATTATTTTCAAAAGTAAAAATTTGCATACCATATGATTTTACGGGTCTGCACGCATGCCCGCCCTGTGAAGGGATGACATGGGGAAGAGACCCAAGGTTTTAAGAAATCGAAAAAGCAGTTGCTCCGTGAGGAATGACTGCTTTTTTCTATTCTCCACTTTTCTCTCTTTTCAGCGCAGGCAGAAAGGGGCACATGGAACATTGAAAAAATTGTACCGGAATAACCGAAAAAAAAGCAAAATACGTATGATTTTGACCCACAGATTGTTAAAAGACGAATAAAATAAGTTAAGGTCTGTCCGATTTTGCCATAAAATTCATATCTTTGTAGCAGTTCCAAAGTGTTGAGTGCTATTGCACCGCTCGATACGCCTTGTAAGGGAATAGTTCACCATCTATTCCCTATCTATAAAAACGACACCTAAAATATGAATTTGAAAAAAATTGTAAAGTCATTTGCCATATCAGCCATTCTCGCGTTCACTTCACTGCCGACCATGGGACAGGACCTGTTGGCCCGCCAGGCACCGATAGACCGCAAGATGAAGTCTGTCGACACCATCATGCTCAAGAATATCACCGCACGCGAAGAACTCGAATCACCCGCAGCCGACCTTTATCAGAACTGGGACAACCGCTATGCCCACCGCGCCACCGAGTTGCCCGACAAATACCGCATAGATCTCCGTCACTTCTGTATGCCTACTCCCAGCCGTGTGATCACCAGCAATTTCGGTTCACGCTGGGGACGTCAGCACAAAGGTCTTGACATCAAGGTCTATATCGGCGACAGCATACGCGCCGCATTCAGCGGCAAGGTGCGCATCGTAAGATACGAGGGCGGTGGCTACGGCAAATACATCGTCATACGCCACAACAACGGTTTGGAGACCATCTACGGCCATCTCTCCAAGCAACTCGTGGAGGAAAACCAGGAGGTACGTGCCGGAGAGGTCATCGGTCTGGGCGGCAACACCGGCCGCAGTACCGGTTCGCACCTGCACTTCGAGACCCGTCTTTGCGGTGTAGCCCTCAACCCCGCACTCATGTTCGACTTCCGTGCCCAGGACGTCACGGGCGACTACTATACGTTCAACCGCAGCAGTTATGATGCTGAGTCGACCGAGGCTACCCGTCTCCGCGGCAAGCAGGAGACGGGAACACTGGCGCGTGAGGACGGCAACAATGACTACAGCACCAACAACCGTACCACTTCCGGACTCAATGACCAAGTGGTCTACCACAAGGTGGTTTCCGGCGAGACCCTCGAAAGTATCGCCCAAAAGCGTGGTGTGACCGTCGATCGCATCTGCCAGCTCAACCATATCCGCCGCACGATGCGTATACGTCCCGGACAGATTCTCCGTTGCTCATAATCTCTTGTACGCCGCATGGCAACATGTGGCTACGCTCCTCACATAATTAAGGCCAGCCTGTCAGCACAAACACTGAGGCTGGCCTTTATTTCAAACCCGAATACCCAACACGACTCTCATCACAGGTAACGCAGTATATGAATCTGACCCTTTACACCTTCGCCTTGGTCATGGGCGCCATGTGCCTTTCTACAGCCATTATCTTGCTGGCTTGCCGGCGAGGTGACGAGGATGTCTACGTATACCGTGCCCGCTTGTTTTTGGCCTTCAGTCTTCTGGGCGAGGTGGTGTGCGATATGGGCGGCTGTGTGCTCATGGCGACCGATGTGCCACTGTCTTTGCTCGACCAGTATGTCGTACCTACCAGTTATTTCCTGCAGGTATTTCTCATCGGCGCCTACCTTCTGTCGCTGCTCCGTGCCCGCTATACCGTGCTGCGGATACTGAAGTTCATGCTATGCCTCTTTGTTGTGGTGACCCTCGCCAATATTGTCTGCTACATCTCTATGATGGGTACGTCGTTTACCATTAGCCGCTACCTACAGTACTGTTCTTCGGATGTGGGCAACATCATACGCTACATACTCTTCTCGGTCTGCATCTGCAGTCTGGTGACCTGTTCATGGAAGGTGATCCCTCATGTCAACGGCCGTGCCCGTCACGTCTTGCGAGCCCAGCGCGGCATGGCTTCCGCACGGTGTTTCCATACGATGATATACGTGTTTCTCATCGCGTTTCTTATCGGACTGGCAGACCTCACCCTGCTTGGAACCCGCTACATTATGCTCTTTGTCCTGATGTTTTGCTCGCAGGTGTCGGCCATCATGACGCTGAGTATGCTGCCGGCCGCCCGTGTATTGGCGCAGTCGCAAGTCTCCTCGTCGGCTATGCGTACGGCCGCCATATCGCCCTCCCCGCATTCCCGCTCCCGTGCGAAAAGCCGCCGTACAGCCTCTGTGGAGCATGCCGACGGCTACTTCTATCAGGTAGAGAAGGCCATAGAGAAATGGTGTCGTCGCGACGACAAACCTTTTATGCGTACTTCCGTCACGCTCAAGGACACGGCCAAGGATATGGAAGTAGGTGCCCGTCTGCTCTCCGACTTTCTCAATACGGTGTACGGGTGCAACTTCAACAAGTGGATCAATATGCTCCGTATCGACGAGGTGAAACGTCTCATGGAGACCCAGCCGCAACTCACGATGGCCGAACTCTCGCAGATGGCGGGCTTCACCGATGCGTCGGCAATGGCCAAGATATTCAAGCGCATTGTCGGAGAGACTCCGTCAGTATACAAGGGACGTGTCGTCGGGACGGGCGGTGACGCCTCTGAGGAAAAGGAAGAAAAAGGAATATCGTAAGTAGGTATTTCCAAAATGCACGTCAGCGCCATCAACTGATGGCGGCCCAATCGACGTGTGTATCCCGTAGCGAGCGGAGACGTGACCACAGTGAGGCGTACTCCGGCCGTGAGCAGGTAGGGTCGGCTTCAATGATTTTCTGAGCCTCCTGGCGGGCGAGTTGCACGAGTTGACCGTCGCGTGCGATGTCGGCTATCTTCAGGTCGAAGGCGATGCCGCTCTGCTGGGTGCCTTCGAGGTCGCCGGGTCCGCGGAGTTTGAGATCGGCTTCGGCGATGCGGAAACCGTCATTGGTCTCGCACATGATGTCGATGCGCTTGCGGGTCTCGGCGGTGAGTTTGTAGTTGGTCACGAGAATACAAAAACTTTGGTCGGCACCGCGACCGACACGTCCGCGCAACTGGTGGAGTTGTGACAGGCCGAACCGCTGGGCATCGAGGATGACCATGACCGAAGCGTTGGGTACGTTGACCCCTACCTCGATGACGGTCGTGGCAACGAGTATTTGAGTCTCGCCGGCAACAAACTTGCGCATCTCCTCGTCTTTCTCCTTGGGTTTCATCTTGCCGTGCACCTTGCTCAGTCGAAACTCGGGAAAGACATCGCAGAGGGCGGCAAAACCGTCCTCAAGATTTTTCAGGTCACTTTTTTCGCTTTCGCTGATGAGCGGGTATACGATGTATACTTGTCGTCCTTGCCGTATCTGCTTGCGTATGCCGTCGTAGAGGCTGACGGTCTGGGTGTCATATTTGTGTAGAGTGACAACGGGCTTGCGTCCGGGGGGCAGTTCGTCGATGACGCTCACGTCGAGGTCGCCGTAGATGGTCATAGCGAGGGTACGCGGTATGGGTGTGGCGGTCATGACGAGGATGTGTGGCGGGCTGTCGCTCTTGCCCCACAGTTTGGCACGCTGGGCTACGCCGAAGCGGTGCTGCTCGTCGATGACGGCGAGTCCGAGGTGGGCGAAGCGTACCGGGTCTTCGAGTATGGCGTGTGTGCCGACGAGGATGTGGGTGCGTCCGGCGATGAGATCGTCGAGCACCTGTTGGCGGCGTTTGCTCTTGACGATACCCGTGAGCAAGTCTACCCGTATGTCCATGCCGCGTAGAAACGACTGTATGGTGTCCATGTGCTGTTCGGCGAGAATCTCCGTGGGAGCCATGAGACAGGCCTGATAGCCGTTGCCCACGGCGATGAGCATGGCCATGAGCGCCACGAGCGTCTTGCCCGAGCCTACGTCGCCCTGCAGCAGACGGTTCATCTGGCGGCCCGAGCGCATGTCTTCGCGTATCTCGCGTACCACGCGCTTTTGTGCGCCGGTGAGCGGGAAGGGTAGGTTGTTGTCGTAGAAAGTATGGAAAGGTTCGCCTACGCGATTGAGCACGTAGCCGCGGTACTTACGCCGCTGGTCGCTGGCGTAGCGCAGAATGTTGAGTTGTACGTAGAAGAGTTCCTCGAACTTGAGCCGCTGACGGGCTTTCTGCATTTCGAGGGTGTTGTGCGGATAGTGTACGCCGCGTACCGCCGCGTCGCGTGACACAAGGTGCAGCGGACCGGTGATGTAGGGCGGCAAGGTCTCGTCGAGCGGTGTGGTGATGCGTGCGAGCATCGTCTTGACCATCTTCTCCACGGCGTGCGAGGTCATGCCGTTTTTCTTCATGGCCTCGGTGGTGGAGTAGTAGGGCTGCATGCCCATCTCGGTGAGTTGCAGTTCGGTGGCGCGGTCGATGTCGGGGTGGGCGAAACTGAACCGTCCTCCGTACATTGCGGGCCGTCCGAAGACGACGTAGTCCTCGCCCGTGTGGTAGGTCTTGTATATGTATTGCGCCCCGCTGAACCATACGAGGTCTACCGTGCCTGTGCCGTCGGAGAAGTGGGCGACGACTCGTTTCTTCCTTCCACCCATCTCAAACTCCTCAAAACTCAGTATGTGTCCGCGTATCTGTACGAAGGGCATGTCGGGTGTCATCTCGCGTATGGTGTAGATACGGCTGCGGTCGACATACTTGTAGGGATAATATTCGAGCAGATCGCCCCAGGTGTGTATGCCTACTTCCCGCGTGAGGATGTCCTTGCGGTGCGGTCCTACGCCGGGGAGGTACATGATGTCTTGCTGGAGGATGTCGCTCATGGGTCTTGGTGATACGTTTTTTTGAGGAGGGAGAATGGCCTATATGGAGACTGACCTTTGGATTAGAGAGGGGTCCGTAGCAGTGTTTCGGCTATGGTGAGGTCGAAGGGAGTGGTGATCTTGATGTTCTCCCGATTGCCTTCTACCATGGCGACGGTGCCGCCTGCGGCTTCTACGACTGATGCATCGTCGGTGAAGGCAGGACTGTCGTCGCAATCGAAGGCTTTCTTGGCGGTGGCAATGCTGAAGGTCTGTGGGGTCTGTACGATACGGTAGTCACTGCGCAGCACGTTGTGTCCGCTACCGTCGGTGCCGACGAGCCGCAGCGTGTCGGTCACGGGCAACACGGGTATGGCGGCTCCTGTCTTGCGGGCAGCGCTGAAGCAACGGCCGATGGTCTCTGTGGCGACGAAGGGGCGTACGCCGTCGTGTATGGCCACGATGCCGTCGTCGCCGTCGGGTATGGCGGCCAGGCCGTGCTTGGATGACTCAAAGCGGGTGCGTCCGCCATCGACAACGGTGTGGGGAATGTCGAAGGCGTGTTCCTGGCACAGGGTGTGCCAGTAGTCCTGTTGCTCGCGGGGCAGGACGACGATGATGCTAAGGGCGGCGTCGTAGGCGTGAAACCGTGCGATGGTGTGCATGAGCACCGGCCGTCCGCCGACGGGCAGAAACTGCTTGGGGGTCTCCGAACCCATGCGGAGACCCTTTCCGCCGGCTACGATGATGGCGTAGTCCATGGCGGGTCAGCCTTTGATGGTGTGTTCGAGATGGTCGTACATCATGCCGCGGCGGATGTCGGCCGTGGCTTCCTCGTCGCGGAAGAGGGAGAGCAGCGTGTAGGCGTAGGGCATCGATGCTGCAGGACCTTCGCCAGTGATGATGTTGCCGTCGACGGTCACCAGTTCGCCGGTATACTCGGCCCCGTCGAGAAATTTCTCGAAACCGGGGTAGCAGGTGGCACGGCGGCCTTTGAGCAGACCGAGCGATCCGGGTACCATCGGTCCGGCGCAGATGGCGCCGATGTAGCGTCCGGCCTCGGCTTGTGCGGTGAGCGCGGCGCGTACGCCTTCATGGTCGCGGAGATTGGTGGCGCCGGGCAGTCCGCCCGGTATGAGCAGCAGGTCGGCATCAGAGAGGTCGGCATCCTCTATGCGGAGGTCGGCTATCATGGTCACGCCGTGTGCGGAGGTAGCGGTTGTCGTTCCTGTCACGCTGACGGTCTTGACGTCTACTCCGCCGCGGCGCAGAATGTCTACGGGAGCCAAGGCCTCGACTTCCTCGAAGCCGTCGGCCAAGAATTCATATACTTTTGCCATAATTTCTGTTTTTCCTGTTTTTTGTTTCCCCGTTTTCTTATGCAACGGGATAAACACAAAATTACACAAAAAAGCGCGAATACCGCATTTCACTGACGGAAATGTTCTTTCAGTTTGTCCATATCATTGAGTAGCCGCCAGTTTTCCTTCAGCCATTCCTCCGGCATGTTCCACCACTTTATGCGCAGCAGGAACTTGATGGTCTCTTCATCATACCGGTAGCGGATGATTTTTGCCGGTATACCCCCTACGATGGCATACGGCGGTATATCCTTGGTCACGACAGCGCCGGTCAGAACGACGGCTCCGTCGCCGATGGTCACACCTCCGACAATAAGCACCTTGCTACCAATCCAGACATCGTTGCCGATGACGCAATCGTAGGGTCCGGTGGCGTCGGCATACTTGAACTCTTCAAACGTCTGTTCGGTGGCAAACGTGTGGCCGGTCTGCTTCCGTAGACTGAAAAACATCGGACAGGTCGTGCCGTATTGTGGGTCGAGAGGGTGTCTTCCGATAACCGTCTGCGTCTCTGGAGCAATAGACGTGAAGCGGCCCACCTTGGCTTTGATGCTCGAATGGTGTCCAATATATGATCCGTAGCCCAAATGTCCCGTGAACTCTACTCCCGGGTACAGACGGCAGCAACGCTCAAAGGTAGAACGGCGGCCAACCTTCTTCTTGTCGTGTATTGTTACCGTTTTGTCTGTCTTGACCGAAAAATATACAATCTTGGCCAGGCCTATCAATGCTTGTCTCAGTTTTTTTATCATCCTTATGTCTATAGGTGGGTTTTGATGAAAATGGCTTGTTGGTTTATGGGGTTGTCATGTGTTCGGTCATCATATTGATAATCAGTAGTTGCTGTGGAAAGCAAAAAAACTGCATGACAGGACAAAAGTACAAATAGAATTTGAGAAACCCGCTCTTTTGGGACATTACTCTTGGTGTGTGTTCTAAAAATCACACCGCAAATATTGGCCGATGCTGGAATTTTTTAGTTAATTTTGCCCTCCCCTTTCCACTCCGGCAGGGTCGGACGGGGTATCGTAAACAGACGTCAAAAACTATTTTTACAATCTTGATATGGACTCGAAAGTCAAGGGTACGCTTTGCGGCATTGCCGCAGCGGTGTGTTACGGCACCAATCCTCTCGGTGCGATGAATCTCTATGCCGACGGCATGACCCCCAACACGGTGCTGGTCTACCGTTTCGGTCTTGCCGCACTGATACTGGCGGTGATGATGGTTGTGGAGCGCAAGTCGTTTGCGCTGAGCCGCGGCGAACTGGGGCTGCTTGCCATCTTGGGTGTGCTGATGGGCTCGTCGTCGTCGTCGCTCTATTTCAGTTTCAACTACATGGATGTGGGCATCGCCTCGACACTGCTTTTTGTGTATCCTGTGATGGTGGCGGTCATCATGGCAACGATGTTCCATGAGCGTGTCACCGTGGCTACGGCGCTGAGTATCGGCCTTGCCTTGGGCGGCATAGCATTGCTCAACCACAGTGCCGACGGTAGTGGGCTCAGTCGTATGGGCGTGTTGCTGGTGATGGTGTCGTCGCTGACGTATGCGGTGTATATCGTCATTGTCAACCAGTCGTCGCTGCGTATGTCGTCGGTGAAACTGACGTTTTATGTGTTGTTCTTCGGCGTATTGTCCATGTTGGCCTTCACCTACGCCACGGGCGAAAGCGTGCAGATGCTCACCACGCCGCGGCAGTGGGCCTACGCCCTGCAGTTGGCCGTCGTGCCCACCGTGCTGTCATTGGTGTTGATGGTGGTGGCTGTACATGATATCGGTTCTACGCCGACGGCCATCATGGGAGCCCTTGAACCGCTCACGGCCGTGGCCATCGGCGTGATGGTGTTCGGCGAGCAGTTTACCCCGCGCTTGGCCGTGGGCATTGTGCTCATCCTCACGGCCGTGGTACTCATCGTGGCAGGCAAGGATGTGTCGCCCCGTCGTGTGGCGAGTGCTATCGCCCATGTCGGTCAGCGACTGTTGCACAAGACGTGGCGGTGGAAGCAGTAGGTGTACAACAGATTATTGGTGAAATTATTCAGTACAAACCTTAATGTTTTTGTCCTTGATTTTCGAAACGGCGGTTTCGGAAATGAGATGGATGAAAAGTCGCTTACCAATAGCATCCTCCTTCAACTTTGTCGGCATTTTTGGGGCGAAGTTCGGGGGTGGGGTAGACCCAGTGTTCGTTGAACAGTGCCGTGTATCCTTTTCCGTTGTGATTCGTTCCGAGGTTAGGATTGTCCCATCTCTTGCCCCTGATGCCGAAGAGCAGTTGTAGGGCACCGCCGAGGTGCACCGCCTGATGGCCAGTGCGTTTGGCGTGGGCGGCAAGTGGGAAACCGTAGGCTCCGCAGCCGATGAGGGCGATATCATAGTCGGCTGCATCCATCTCTGCTTTCATGGAGTCGAGGGCTTCAAACCAATCGCTGAAGGTACTGTCGCCTCCAATACTTTGCACCGCTTGCACGGTGCGCAACTCGAATTCCGGCAGCACACGTTTGTCGCTGAACAACACCCCGCGTTTCTCACGATACTGCTTCTCTATGAGCGGAGCAAAGGGGTGCACTACGACCACCCGTTTGCCTTCCAGTACTCGGCTCCAGGGATGCTGTGCCCAATAAGGTTCAAGAGCTCTCAGTATGACCTTTTCGGTCTTCAGAGAGAACCGCTCTATTATTGTCTGTTCGGTGGCCAGCCATGAGCCGAGGATGTCCAGCATCTTACTGTCCTCTACCATGATTTTGCCGAACTTCATCATGTTGGCTTCCGTTGCGGGGAAGAAGCCGGCGCAGCAGGTCATCTGTTCCATGCGGCCTTTTTCCCACCACCATGGAAATTGTTTTCCGCGGATGTAGTTCCAGCAAGATTTGTTGTCGGCCATCACTCCCAAGTAGTTGGTGAGTGCCAGCATCTCAGTGCTTCCATACCTCGCTATCATGCAGGGTTGGCCGGAAGCAAGGAGGCGGAATATCATTTCTGATGCCATATCGGGGTCTGTCACGCCCCGGTCGTACGCCCCGGTCTTTCCTGCAAAAGCCGTGGTGTAGAGTTTGCGCAGTACTTTCAGTACCAATATCTCAGGTTTGTTCATAAGTAGGTATTCAAAATTATTCGTATATATGGGTCAGCAGATGCCTATTATACTTTGACATGTCTCTGCACCTTCTTTTCGCCTGTATGCCCGGCTTTC
>CAVCSC010000034.1:0-33376 GCA_963604975.1 Lachnospiraceae bacterium
GCCTGTATGCCCGGCTTTCATCGGTCGTGTAGCCCGCTACACTCCCTCTTCAACACGAACATACAAACGAAAATAAGGCGCATATCCATATCAAATAATTTTGGATACCTACTTAACTTTACGTTTACGATAATCTAAAAAACGACAATAGAGACAATAGGGACAACATTGTCTGCCGTTTGTCTCTATTGTCGTTGATTGTCTCTATTGTCGTTAATATAAAAATAGATCTGACTTATCAATATTTTTCGAGAATACGGCGCTGTTTTTCCCGTTTTTCCTCAGAGACGTAGCGTTGTCCGCCACCGAAAAGAGAAAGGAAACCCAGCAGATTGAGCCCTGTCGGCCCCTTTTGGGTCACTCCCGCACAGGCGGCATGCGCCCACTTCTTGGGGTCAGCCTGACGCTTCGGGGCATAGATGACCACTCCCTCAAGCCTGACGAGCGTAGGAAGCAGAAAGACGGTGTCGCGACACATCTCCTCCACCGACCGGCTCACGGCCACATACCCCGCACAACCGATGCTCGCACTGCGAAACGGATGCTCTACCGAGAAACGTCCTAAATAGTCGGTCTTGGTACGCTGCCCGTTGTCGGTGATCACCAACGCATCGCGCAACGGCAAACGGGTATCCGTACCGTATACCAGTCCGTGCACCTGCGCCAGACTGCGTACCGCAATCATCTGCAAGATCAGAAATATCAGACAACGTATCAACAACATCCTCGTTCTTTTTAGGTGGATACTAAAAAAGCGGAACGCAATCTTTTTTTGCGCTCCTTTGCAAAAATGACGGCGGACATCATTTGCCGGCACAAAAATACGCAACCCGCATGAAATGCACAAAATTGCCCTGCCGCCTTTACGGATTATTAGGGAGAATTTGGAGTGCGACAGATATTTTTATCTTTTTTGACGCACACCGCCACACCCTGCCAAAGTGAAAACAGAAGACGACCGGAACGGCCCGTACACAGGCCGTTCTTTTTTTGACGGACAGGATATGGTATTCGGGATTTTTTATTTAAATTTGCATACATGAAAACCGAAATTCCCGGCACCGGAAACTGGTGCGAAAACATCATCATAGCCGACGGTGACTACATCGACCACGTTGCCTTCGACCTCACGGTCAACTTCGAACGGATGATCGGCCGACGCATACCCAAGGCCGACACTGCACGCTGGATAGACTGCATCGCACTCGACGGCGGACTGCGCGAGGGCGACAACCATACCCAGGTGATACTCATCCACGGCAAGGACAAGGCCGCACTCGAGTATTTCACTCCTGGCAACTACGCCGCCGACCTCGACGGGAAAGCCTTCAGCGACACGCTCGGCGAGTTTCTCCTCAGTGCCTACCCCATAGAAGAGATGGTCGGCGCAGGCGAATTTCTCGTCGACATCCTTGAGCACGCCTGCAACCACAAAGACGTGCGCCGCGTCATGGTCATCCCCAACGCCGAAGATGCCGCCCTCATGGAAGACATCCGCCATGCCCTACACCGCGTAGACGAGAACAAGCACGTCACGCTCTTTGCCATGCAACCCACCATCGGCGGCAACTTCCGTCAAGAGATACTCGGCTACTCGCTCATGAACGCCCTCGGCATACACGCCGACGAAATCAGATAAAGGCGAGTTTTTCCTTCTCCCCCCCGAAAAATATCTAAACTACCCCACGAGGCGGGACAGTATGCCCCCCCCAATACAACCCCAACATACGCAGAAAAACAAAAAAACAAGATAATTATGGGAAAAGTACTTATGATCGGCGCCGGTGGCGTCGCTACGGTAGCAGCGTTCAAGATAGCACAGAACGCTGACGTATTCACCGAATTCATGATTGCCAGCCGCACCAAGTCGAAGTGCGACAAGATTGTCGCCGCCATCGGCAACCCCAACATCAAGACCGCACAGGTAGATGCCGACGACGTAGAGCAACTCAAGGCGCTCTTCAACGACTACAAGCCCGAGCTCGTCATCAACCTCGCCCTGCCCTATCAGGACCTCACCATCATGGAAGCCTGTCTGGCCTGCGGATGCAACTACCTCGATACCGCCAACTATGAGCCCAAAGACGAGGCCCACTTCGAATACTCCTGGCAATGGGCCTACAAGGAGCGCTTCGAGCAGGCCGGCCTCTGCGCCATCCTCGGTTGCGGCTTCGACCCCGGCGTGACCAGCATCTTCACCGCATACGCCGCCAAGCACCACTTCGACGAGATACAGTACCTCGACATCGTAGACTGCAACGCCGGCAACCACCACAAGGCATTCGCCACCAACTTCAACCCGGAAATCAACATCCGCGAGATCACCCAAAAGGGTCTCTACTGGGAAGACGGCAAATGGGTGGAGACAGCACCGCTCGAAATACACCAGCCCCTCAACTACCCCGAGATCGGACCAAAGGAGAGTTACCTCCTGCACCACGAGGAGATTGAGTCACTGGTGAAGAATTACCCCACCATCAAGCGTGCCCGCTTCTGGATGACCTTCGGACAGCAATACCTCACCTACCTCGACTGCATACAGAACCTCGGCATGTCGCGCATCGACGAGATCACCTACGAGGCTCCGCTTGCCGACAACCCCTCGGAGAAGGTCAAGGTGAAGATCGTGCCCCTGCAGTTCCTCAAAGCCGTACTGCCCAACCCACAGGACCTCGGAGAGAACTACGACGGACAGACCTCCATCGGCTGCCGCATACGCGGACTGAAAGACGGCAAGGAGCAGACCTACTACGTCTACAACAACTGCTCACACGAGGCTGCCTACAAGGAGACCGGCATGCAGGGCGTAAGTTACACCACCGGCGTTCCGGCCATGATCGGCGCAATGATGTTCTTCAAGGGACTCTGGCGCAAGCCCGGCGTATGGAACGTGGAGGAGTTTGATCCCGATCCATTCATGGAGCAGCTCAACAAGCAAGGACTGCCCTGGCACGAGATATTCAACGGCGACCTCGAACTGTAGGCCACCGCACCCCACAACACAGACAACACCTACCCACGAAAAAGAACAACAATGGCTAAAAAAGAAGGCGAAGAACTGACACTGGCGCAGGAGGGCAAACTCAAGGCTCTCCAGGCCGCCATCAGCAAGATAGACAAAGACTTCGGCAAGGGGTCGATCATGAAACTCGGCGACGAGCACATCGAGAACGTGGAGGTCATCCCCACAGGCAGCATCGCACTCGATGCCGCTCTCGGCGTGGGCGGATATCCGCGCGGCCGCATCATCGAAATCTACGGACCGGAAAGTTCGGGTAAGACCACACTGGCCATACACGCCATCGCCGAAGCCCAGAAAGCAGGCGGTATCGCGGCTTTCATCGATGCCGAGCATGCCTTCGACCGTTTCTACGCCGCCAAACTCGGTGTAGACGTCGACAACCTCTGGATATCGCAGCCCGACAACGGCGAACAGGCTCTTGAGATCGCCGACCAGCTCATCCGCTCGGCAGCCATCGACATCATCGTTGTCGACTCCGTTGCCGCACTCACTCCCAAGAAGGAGATTGAGGGCGACATGGGCGACAACAATGTCGGACTCCAGGCCCGACTGATGTCACAGGCCCTGCGCAAGCTCACCTCCACCATCAGCAAGACCAACACGACGTGTATCTTCATCAACCAGTTGCGCGAGAAGATCGGTGTCATGTTCGGCAATCCCGAGACCACCACAGGCGGTAACGCCTTGAAATTCTACGCCAGCGTACGCCTCGACATCCGCGGCACCACTCCTATCAAGGACGGCGACCAGGTCATCGGCAAACTCACCCGCGTGAAGGTGGTCAAGAACAAGGTGGCTCCTCCCTTCCGCAAGGCTGAGTTTGAGATTGCCTTCGGCGAAGGCATCTCGAAGGTCGGCGAGATGGTAGACCTCGGCGTAGAGTACAACATCATACAGAAGAGTGGATCGTGGTACTCCTACAACGGATCGAAACTGGCACAGGGACGCGACGCTACCAAGGCTCTGCTCCGCGACAATCCCGAACTCTGCGAAGAACTCGAAGGTCTCATCAAGCAGGCCATCAGCGACCACCACGAATAAGGCTGGAGTTTTTTTTCCGTAAGCCACGGTGCGGCAAGTCCGCCACCGCTACATACCGAAGAAGCCATACACAGATGCTCAGAAGAGTATCAGTGTATGGCTTCTTCGTTTTTCTTGTGGTTTGTCGTGACAAACCTTGCGGCTACACCTCGTCAAAGGCACGCGCAAGAGCCTCAAGGTATCCGCGTCCGAACCGGAGGTCGGGCTCGATATAGTTGCCTTCTCCCCACTCGTTCCACGACTTGAGGAAGACGATGCGATGTTGCTCTTCCTTGTCCTGCACATGGCGGAAAGCGTCGACGGCGTGATGCTCAAACCGCTCCGGTGTGGAATTGACGAGGATATGACCACGACGGCCCGACCGGGGAGAATGGTCCCAGTTGGGGATGATGGTCGGATAGCAGTCATCACGACGGTCGTCGTCGGTGACAAAGTAGCGGGAGGCACGGGCATAGTCGATATGCTGACCACGGCGAAGGAGGATGCGCTGCAACTTGGCACCGGCACGCGAGACGAGCGAAAAGTCTTCCTTGAACACATCGAAGAGATGCACCAGTATGGTGGCATCAAACCCTGCTGCCCTATATGCCTCGGCATCGGCACTACGGTAGGTGTGGCCCACAAAGTGCATTTGGAAACCGTGTCGGGCGGCCTCACGCTGCCATACCTCGATGAAGTGGCGGGCATCAGGCAGTTCGCCGGGATTGTAGACGACGAACATCGGTTTGCCGTCTACGCGGATATAGCGGGGATCCTGAAAGGCGGGCAACAAATGTTGGAAATGCGCCACATAGTCGTCGTCGCCGGGATAGAGTTGCTCCATGAGCATACGGTGGGTACCGTCGCGGCTGAACTGCTTGTCTTCCCAACTGTGGTTGGCCCATGCCAGACAAAAAGGAAAGTCAGGACGGCCCGAGGACAGCACTTCCTCAAAAGGCCGCTGGAGCAACTGTCGGCCGTTGCCAAACCAGTAATGCCAGTAGCAAAAACCCTCTACACCGTACTCACGGGCCATGTCGGCCTGGGCGATGCGCGACTCGGGCAGACGCAAGTCGTAATAACCAAGATCGGCAGGAACGCGCGGCTGATAGTGTCCGCGGAAGAGCGGGCGGGCCTTGCCTACGTTGGTCCACTCGGTAAATCCCTTGCCCCACCACAGGTCGTTCTCTGGTGTGGGATGAAACTGGGGCAGATAGAAGGCGATGACGCGTATTTTCTTTTCGTTGTTGATTTCCATTGTCAAGGTGAGTTCTTAATGAATTGGCTTTGCCTGACGGCGTGACTATTTTCGGGAATGGTCTCCCGTTCTTTCACGCAGACGGGCGATAAGGGTGGCGGCCTTCTCCGGGTCGGCGGCCGGGGTGTAGAGCGTTTCTTCCAGTTCGCTCCACAGGGTCTCGGGGATATCGGCAAGCCGCAAACCGTCGAGCAGAGCCACGGTCTCCTTCGGAAGACGGTAACGGATGATTCGGGCCGGATTGCCCCCGACGACAGCAAACGGAGGCACATCGCGGGTGACGACAGCCTTTGCTGCTACAATAGCCCCACGCCCAATGGTGACCCCAGAGAGTATGGTGGCACCATATCCTATCCATACCTCATCGCAGATTGTGACAGGGCCGCGCGACTGGGCATCCTCGGCACAGTGGCCACCCACAATGCGCGACAGTATGGGATAGGTGAAGAGGGTGTGCGTCTGGTGATTGCCGCCAAGCAGGATGTGCACATCAGGAGCAATCGACACATAGTCGCCAATGGTGAGCCGTTCCGACTCGGGATAATGACTCATGACGTGGAGTTCGCCGTAAGTGCCCCGGCCGACGGTCACGACATCGAGCGGAAACGGTTCGCAGAGCACAGTGGCATTGTGGCCATTGCGTCGGCGCCACTGCTTTTGCAGACGACGCAGACAAAGACTGCGGTACAACGTACGGAGAACGGGTATCTTGGCTATGATATGCATGGGCGGTCTATCGGGGAAATGAAAGGAAGATTATCCTTTGGCAGGCACAAGACGTGCCTTGAGTTTACGGAGAAAACGGCTGAGACTCTTCCGCCGTATGCGCTGCCACAGGAACAACGGTTGACGGGAAATCCAGTAGCCGCAGAGTCCGGCACGCCGGCATACGGCCAACCAGTCGGCGAAACGCGGTACACGGCAGTCGTTCCAAGGTTTGTTGACACCGAGGTAATGCAGTTGCACGGCATCGCGGAGCATAGCGCGGTAGATGTCAGCAGCCTTGGCACGGTCGGCAAGCACGGGGTTGTTGATATTGTAGGTAGCCGTGTCGGGATTGACCTTGTAGAGGTTGTTGCCCACTCCATACTTGTAGTCCATAAACTTGATGTGCGGCTGACAACAAAGGGCGATACAGTCCTGTTCGGGCAAGCGCAGACGCCAGGCGTTGCGCTGGAAGAAGTCGACAAGCGTGTGCTCCATGTTGTCGGCACGCATCTGTGCCAGATTGATGAGCATATACCCAGCACTCACCTCATAGTCATTGATAAGACGCATCTCCTCCTCGCTGAACGTGGAGCGGTAGCCCGGCAAGTTGGGGTTTTCGAGTATGGGACGGGTGCCGGCAAAGTAGAACTTTTCGTCGGGGAAGAAGAAGTAGGACGATGATATGTCGGTCGTGAAGATGACATCGACATCGGAGAAGAGTATGCGGTCGTAATCCGGGAAGAGGTTGGCGGCCGTCATCTTGTAGAATATCTCCTTGGAGAAGTGTGACTTCTTTTCCAGTTGCTGCCATGCCGTATCGTAGTCGGGGGCGGCGACGAAAGAGATGGAGGCATGGGGAAAACGCTGCACAATACGGCGCAGACGGCGCATGTGACGCTCCTTCAGGCCGGCATGCACCACATGGAGATTGTAGTGATAGCGCGTGGAGGCGTGTTCGAGCAGGGAATAGATGGCTACACAGGCCGCGAGTACATAGTAGCGGTCGAAGGTGAAGAAGATGGGAATGACATTTTGCTGCTTGGAGTCTGCCATGGTGTGCGGTTTGAAGGGTCTGAAGAATGGGACTGATGCGGTGGGTGTTGCTCACTTGCCGATGAGGGCAACGGCATAGGCCGAGATACCTTCCTCGCGGCCGGTAAATCCGAGACGCTCGGTCGTGGTCGCCTTGACGGAAACATTGTCGGGATCGGTCTGCATGACTTCGGCCAGACAACGTTGCATATCAAGAATGTGCGGACTCAGTTTGGGCCGCTGGGCACAGATGGTGATGTCGACATTGCCGACATGATACCCTTTGGTAGCGATGAGATCAATGGTCTTGCGAAGCAGTATCTTGCTGTCGATGTCGAGCGTGTCGGCCGAGGTGTCGGGGAAGTGATAACCGATATCCCGCATGTTGGCTGCACCGAGCAGTGCGTCGCAGAGTGCGTGGATGGCTACATCGGCATCGCTGTGGCCGAGAAGTCCGAGGGTATGGTCTATCTTGATGCCGCAGAGCCAGAGGTCGCGGCCGGGAACGAGGCGGTGTACGTCGTATCCCATTCCTACACGGATGTTCATAGTAGAGAGGTTTTGGGTGACAGATGAGTGGCGGACGGGCCGCACGGTTCTGAAAAGAAAAGCCCTCCCCGCCTGACGGAGGGGAGGGGCGTATGGGGAGAGGCGATTACCTGCGGCGGAAGAGGTCTTTGATACCGTCCATATCGAAAGCCAGCGTGAAGCGCAGGGTCTGGTCGAGCGGATTGCTCTTGGCCGTGGCGATGACGTAGGCGGCGTCGAGCGAGAACACGTTCATACGGAAGCCGGCACCGACCGTGAAGTATTTCAGGTTGCCCTTGTTGGCCGACTGGTGGTGGTAGCCGGCACGCACGGAGAACTGGTCGTTGTAGCAGTACTCAGCACCGACGCTGTACTGTATCTCCTGCAACTCCTCCTTGAAACCGCCAGGGGCGTCGCCGAAACTCTTGAATATACCCGAGATGCTGCTCACATTGTAGTAGTCGTCCTCAAGACGCTTCTCGTAGGTGGCATCGTCCTCGTCGTCCTCACGCTGCGGTACGGTGGGGATGAGGAGTTTGTTGGCATCGGCAGTGACGGTGAAGACGTTGTACTCGTCGAGAGGCACCTTCAGCGCTGCACCGAGACGCAGGTTGGTGGGGATGAACTCGCTATAGTTGCTGCCGCCGAAGGAGATCTTGCTTCCGATGTTGGAGATGTTGAGACCCAGACCGAGTTGACATTCGCGCTGTCCGATATTGAAGTAGTTCTGGTAGTAGCAGGCAATATCGGCGGCAAAGGCACTTCCGGGAGACGTGTCCGACGTATAGTCGTAGGTGAGGTCGGAGTAGATCCAGCGCACAGCGGCGGCGATACTGAACTTCTCGCTGAGCATGAGCGAATAGGCCACGTCGAACGACATCTCATAGGGGTTGATGGTCATGGCGTTCTCCGTATCGCCGAGGAACACTTCGCCAAGGGAGAAATAGCGCAGGGAGGCCGACACTGCCGAGTGCTCGCCGATGCGGTAGTAACCAGCAAGGTAGGCCAAGTCCATGTCGTTGACCAGTTGGCGGAGCCACGGCGTGTAGTTGAGGGCCACTCCCGCACGGGAGATGGCGAAAGGATACTTGGCAGGGTTCCAGTACTGGGAGTTGACATCAGGGTCGGTGGCGACACCGGCATCACCGAAACCGGCACCACGGGCATCGGGTGCGATGGTCTGTGAGGTGACGCTGTTGCGCTCGGGGTTGAACATGTTCTTCTTGTCTTGTGCCGAGACTGCGGTGGCGAGCACAAGCATAAGGCAGAGGGACAATATTCTGGTGAACTGTTTCATTCGCTTTCTGTTGTTGTATGTGTGTATGAGTTGTCTTAACGATTCTTGCCGGGCCACAAACAGGGGTGGCGGCTACGGCGCTGCATGAATAACGCTACAGACGGCTATTTATTGTTGATGACGATGAGTTTCTTTGCCTTCGACCGCTTCGTGGCACCGTCGGCGGTGAGTTTGACACGGTAGAGGTAGACTCCTGTTTCGAGGTGCTGACCGCCCGACGCAGTGAGATCCCAAGTGTAGGTATAGTTGCTGTCGCTGGACGTACTGTTGTCCTCATGGCGCCAAAGGGTGCGTCCGCGGGTGTCGAGCACTTCTATCTCTACATCGATATCGCTTCCGACACGGTCGTGGGCAACGACAAACGTCGTGGCGGTCTTGGCCGGATTGTCCGTACAACTGATAGAGAAGGACGGTTCTATACCGCGCACGACACGGAAGGACAGTTCGGCCTGCGACATATTGTTGAGTATGTCCCATGCACGGAAGACGAGGGTATGCTCGCCTGCCTCCAGTTCGGGGATATTGTAGTAGGTGGTGCCACGGGTGTAGGTACCGAAATCGTAGGCAAAGTTGTCGTTGAGGTTGTAGGTCTGCGCCATCTTGCCGTCGATGATGAGTTGCAGGTCGTGACCGATACCACTTCCAGCGGCATTGATACCATCCTTGTCGGTGACCTCAGCCACAAAGTAGGGGGTGGCGTTCACCTCACCGCCGTCGACAAACGAAGGAGAGTTGAGATAGCAGTAGATGGACGGTCCGATGGAATCGTTGGGGGCGAGATCGCCTCCGGTGACATAGAAGCGGTCGTTGTGGCCGTTGACGGTGGTCATCGTGTCGCCTACGGTGGCGTAGGCATAGAGATTGACAAGACCGCTACCGTCATTGTAGTTGATGTCGCGGGGGATGGCGAAGATGATGTCAAACTTGCCGGCCCTGACACTGTCACTGCCCTGATAGAGCGTCTTTGTGCGGTCTTTGTAGACAAACGCGGTGGAGGCTTCCGACGTATCGTTCAGACGGCAGGTGATGGTCTCCTCGGTATCGCGAACGGTAGCCGTGACGATGCCCGAGAAGGCTGCCCCGTTTTCCACATGTCCCTGCAGACGCACGGTCTCTCCGGCACGCATCGTACCCATCTTGGTATCGGTGGCAGGAGTACCGTTGATGGAGTCGACAACGATGGCGGGCGTAGGCAGACAGAGGGCAAGGGCTGGGTCGCCGAGGAGAGAATACTGTAGGTTGTTGACAGCCTCCTCCTCGCTGTTGCGTTCGAGTGCGTTCTTGGCGATGCGTTGTGCCTCGCCAAGCGTGAGCGGCTTGTTGTTGTCCGACCGGCTGAGAATGGCCCGCACAAAACGCTTGTTCATCAGCGTGTTGTAGTTGGCATACACGGTACGTGTCGTGCCATAGAAAGCCACGGCACCACCCTTGCTGTTGAGCACGGCGGTCACACCGATATTCTCGGTAGGACTGTCGAAGGGCATGATATCGCAGGAAGCGGAGATCCAAAGGGGAAGATTGGTGTTGGAGAAGTTGGCAAAGTCATTGAGGCGCAGCACACGCTCGTGCGACATCTGGTTTTCCTTGCCGTGTCCGGCATAGTCCATGATGAGCGCTCCAGCGGCCTGCTGCTGCTTGATGACACGCGTGGCTTCGGGATAGGTATTGCCCGTAGAGGAGGTCTCGCGGGTATAGGAGTCCCACATCACCTTCTTGACAAGATAGTTGGGATAGGTGTCGGTGACCAAGGTGGCCACCTCATTGGCATCCTGCATGTGCATGTTTTCGTTGCCGTCGTCTCCCATAAACATAAGGGTGTTCTGCCACGGACCGGCGTTCTGGTTCTCGGCATAACTGATGGTCTTGTCGACCATCGTCTTGGCATCGTCCTCGGTGCAGACGGGGAAGCGTCCTACCCCCACATCGAGTTTGTCCTTGATCAGCGGACTTGACCCTTCACCATCGTCGAGATAGCAGAAGAAGCCATCGTCGATGTAGCACTTCACCTTGTTGAAGGAGTTGGCACTCTCGTAGCAGAGCAGATAGTCATCGGCATTGAGACTACTGCAGGTGGTGGTGAGCATACGGTTGTCCCACACGCAGTTGCCGAAGAGCAGGAGATACTTGGGGGCATCGTCAGCAGTAGAGGCTCTATCGTAGAGCATCTTCATATAGAGACGGTAGGCACTGGCATCGGGAGTACCGCTGGAGAACTCGTTGTAGAGTTCGTCGGCGGGCACGATGTTCACACGCAACCCGTCGCGCGACTCATGAAATGCCTTGAGCCGCTGAGCCTGTTTGAGTGTCTTTTGCGAGGTCGGGATGATGATCACCATGTCGGCCTGCGGATCTGCATGGTGGTCTTGGTTGGTGATGGCGTACACATATTCGGGTACGGGGAATTCGGCCGTCTCAAGATTGGGCGCAGGGCGCGGCACGTCGTAACTCATCTGTACATAGTCGAGACGCATAGGACCGCCAGAGAGGACGGTGAAGGTGATGGTGTCGTTCTCGGGTATGTTCTGCAACGTATAGGCACCGCCACGTTCTCCGCCTTCATCAAAGGCGTTGCTGCCCGTAGCGACACTGACACGGAGTGTGCCAAGGTCTTTGCCGTTGGCACTGACGCGCACCTGACTGGTCACGCCGGAGGTGACGTTGACACGCAGTTGGGCAGCACTTGCTCCGGTAGGATTCTTGAAGACGATGCTCTTCGATGCACCTACGTTGACGGCCTCAGTGTCGAAGAGTTTGCGTCCGCCCTCAAACCATGCGTAACCGTCTACCTCGTGGAGCGACACATAGTCTTCATTGGCGGGATAGAACGACTGCAAAAAGGCGGCACTGTCGACGGACTGCGGTGTGTCGTCGCCCTCGGTGAGGAAGTAGTAGCCGTAGTCGGAATAGTTGTTGCGCACACGCTCCGCCCTTATTCCGTTGTCCCATGACACGGATCCGCGTGCGTAGAAGAGTCGGCGACCGCCTACCGTGCAGGTGGGCACTTCCTTGAGATCGTCGTGCTCGATGATGTCGGCTTCGGAGAGCACTTCCTTGCGCAGGTTGCCACCATAACCGTAGATGCGTACTTTGTCGGGATTGGAGAAACCAGCCTGTCGGATAAGCGATGAGGTGAGTTGGTGCACACCCGTGGTGGAGACACGTATCTTGACCCAGCGTCCGCTGGCCAAGACAGAATGGGCGGCATAACGGCCAGCCGGTGTGGTTGTCTCACGCAGTTGCACACTTTTGCCGAAGGTCGATTTGGGGGTGGCCTCTATGCGGAGCATGAAACTCACGAGCAACCGATAGCGGCCTTCACGGTAGACAAAAGGACAAAAGTCGACAGCGAGCGAGGGTTGCTTGCGGTCGAAGACGATAGACTGGTGTACCTCTGGATTTTCCGGCGGAAGTGCGACCCCGAGTTTCTCGTACTTCTCTCGCTCTGCGGCAGACATATCGATATATTCGGGGTAGGCTATCGTAGCAATATAGACGGAGTCTTGATAGTTTCCGGTCAGCGGAAAGTAGCGTGTGAAGGAGGGGGGCGCATCGGTCACGCTCACCTCGCGGGCAGTGAGATTGTAGAATCGCGGAGCGGCTTGCGCGCCCGCACAGATGGCCAGAACGATAAGGGCCAAGAGGTATCGCAGGTATTTTTTCACGCCTTATTTGCAGTTAAATTCCAATAGTTTGCGGTCTTCTATCCATCCTTCGAGGTGGTCGTTCTCATGTACGGGCCCCACTCCGACGGGAGTGCCGGTATAGAGCAGGTCGCCCGTCTTGAGGGTGAAGTACTGACTGATGTAGGACACGAGATGGTCGATACGGAAAATCATCTCAGACGTGCATCCTTCCTGTACGGTCTTGCCGTTGATGTCGAGATGGAAGTGCAGGCGCTGCACATCGAGAAATTTCTCCTTGTCGACCCACTGTCCGATGGCAGCGGCACCGTCAAACCCTTTGCAGAGATCCCACGGTTGCCCTTCGGCACGCAGGCGGCGCTGCAGGTCACGGGCGGTGAAGTCGATGCCGACGGTGAGGGCATCGTAGTAGCGGTGGGCAAACCGCTCGGGAATGCTCTTGCCCAGGCGACAGATGCGCACGACGATTTCCGTCTCGTAGTCTATCTGCCCGAGGTGGTCGGGTATGAAGAAGGGTTTGCGGTCCTTGAGCAGGGCCGAGTCAGCCTTGGTGAAGACCACGGGGGTCTCTGGTTGATATAACGTGCCATCCAACTCTTTATTGTGCTGGAGGTAGTTCATTCCTACTGCGAATATCTTCATCGTGTCGTTTTTTCTTTTGCGGCGGGCAGGGTTGTTGCCATGCCCTGCGGCGGTTGGTTCTGTTGCGCGTTGCGAGGGTGTCGGGGTGGGTGATAGGTATAAGTCGGGGTGGGTGATATGGGGCGGGGTGACGTAAGGTTTTTCTTTTCTTGGAAGGAAGGTACGGGGTGAAAAAGAAAAAGGAGTTGCAAGGAGTTTATACTCCCTACAACTCCATATCTGTCATAGTTTTGTTCTGACGTGAACAGCCTGATTACTCGGCAACGAGGGTGAAGCGCTTGTAAGCGGTGATCTTCAGTTCCTTGTCTTCTTTCTTCAGGTAGTCGGCAACGCTCTGCTTGTCGCCGTCACCGAACTGGAACTCCTGGCATACGAGGCAGTTCTCCTTGAGGAACTTGCCCACGCGGCCCTTGGCGATGTTCTGAATCATGTTCTCGTTGAGGTTGGCAGCCTTTTCAGCAGAAACAGTTGCCTTGATCTCGTGGAACTTGTCAGCATCCTCCTTGGTGATCCAGCCCTTGCCGATGTTAGACTCGATGTGGTCTTCGCTATCGAAGTGGTTGGGGTTGAGACCAGCCTTCTTGACGGCTACCTCAACGGCCTTCTCGATCTGCTCTTCCTTGGTCTTCTCAACGGCTACGTTGTACTCGTTCTGCTTTACTTCCTCAGGTACAGACTCCTCATCGAGAGCGATGGGCTTCATGGCGGCTACCTGCATGGCGATCTTGTGACCAGCCTCGGGGAAGTTCTTGTTGAGTTGTACCATAGTGGCGAGAGTGTGCTTGCCCATGTGGTCGTACACCTCGATGTTTTCACCTTCGAGAGTGTTGTAACCGTCGAGTTCCATCTTCTCACCGGTGATACCGGAGCGCTGTGTCACAGCAGCCTGTACATCCTGACCGTCGGCCAGTGTGAGGGTCTTCACCTCGTCGAGAGTGTGAGCCTTGGCAGCGATGGCAGCGTCGAGAATGTCGCTGGTAAGTTTGATGAAGTCGGCACCGTTGGCAACGAAGTCAGTCTCGCACTTGAGGGCGATCATGGCAGCGAAGCCGTCAACGTTCTTGACGAGTACACAACCGTTGGAGGTCTCGCGGTCAGAACGCTTTGCAGCGATGGCGAGTCCACGCTCACGGAGCAGGTCTTTTGCCTTATCGAAATCACCTTCGGCCTCGGTCAGAGCCTTCTTGACGTCTGCCAAGCCGGCACCTGTCATGGCGCGGAGTTTCTTGATGTCTTCAATTGAAACAGCCATTGTTTTGTTTTATTAATGTAATGGTTTGTATATTCGTTATGTCTTACTCAGCGGCGGGAGCCTCTTCCTCAGCAGCGGGAGCCTCCTGTGCGGGAGCCTCTTCTGCGGGAGCCTCTTCCTTGCGGGCCTTGCGAGTGCGGCGACCCTTAGCGTCGGCTACTTCTTCCTGCTGCTCGGCAGCGGCCTTCTCGTCAGCCTTCTCTACCTTGCGCTCCTCGATGCCCTCGGCGATAGCGCCGCAGCAAGCGGTGAGGATTACGTCAACAGAGTCCTTGGCGTCGTCGTTGGCGGGGATGATATAGTCGATGTCGCGGGGGTTGGAGTTGGTATCGACGATAGCGAAGACGGGAATACCCAGACGCTTTGCCTCCTTGATGGCGATGGCTTCCTTGACTACGTCGACTACGAACAGTGCGCTCGGCAGACGGGTGAGGTCTACAATAGAACCGAGGTTCTTCTCGAGTTTGGCACGCTGACGTGTGATCTGAAGCAACTCACGCTTGGAGAGTTTGGAGAATGTACCGTCGTTCATCAGTCGGTCGATGTTCGCCATTTTCTTGACAGCCTTGCGGATGGTGGGGAAGTTGGTGAGCATACCGCCCGGCCAACGCTCAATCACGTAAGGCATGTTTACGCTCGCAGCCTTCTCGGCAACGATTTCCTTAGCTTGTTTTTTAGTAGCGACGAACAGGATTTTTCTGCCAGACTTGGCAATCTGCTTGAGTGCCTCAGCAGCCTCGTCTACCTTGGCTACAGTCTTGTGCAGGTCAATGATGTGGATACCGTTGCGCTCCATGAAGATGTAGGGAGCCATTGCGGGATTCCATTTACGACGGAGGTGGCCAAAGTGACATCCAGCCTCCAAAAGTTGATCAAATGTAGTTCTTGACATTTTCTTGTTGTTTCTTTTGTTGTTTACTTTCCTTTGAGTTTTTCAACCAGCCTGTGGGTAACCGGAGGTGCCTGGCCGTCGGCATATGCGGAATGTCGTGTGCCGCAGTATGCTTTCGGGCGCCTTGTCCCGGGTCTCACGGGTTTGGATGCTAAACAGATGCTCTTCAGGCTGCGGCCAAGCCGTAGTCTGAAAGTAGCGAGTATTAACGCTTGCTGAACTGGAAGCGACGACGAGCCTTGGGCTGACCGGGCTTCTTACGCTCAACGGCGCGAGAGTCGCGGGTGAGGAAGCCGAGATCCTTGAGGGTCTTCTTGTCTTCTGCGTTAACCTTAACCAGTGCGCGTGCGATGGCGAGACGGAGAGCCTGGCTCTGGCCAGTGTAGCCACCACCGTCGAGGTTGGCCTTGATATCGTACTTGCCTTCTGCCTCAAGGTGCATCAGGGGCTGCTTTACCACGTACTGCAGGATGGCAGAGGGGAAATACTCGTTGAGTTCTTTCTTGTTGATAGTGATCTTACCGGTGCCCTCGGTCAGGTATACACGGGCTACGGAGCACTTGCGGCGACCAATTGCGTTTATCATTTCCATCTTTGTGAGTCTTATTTGTACTGGTTAATGTCGATTGCCTTGGGCTGCTGGGCTGCCTTGTCGTGCTCAGTGCCTTCGAATACATAGAGGTTGTCGATCAACTGACGGCCGAGACGACCCTTGGGCAGCATGCCCTTCACAGCGTGACGGATGATTTTGTCGATACCACCAGGACGCTTGCGCAGTTCCTCGGGAGTATTGAAGCGCTGACCGCCGGGATAACCAGTGTAGCGAGTGTAGACTTTGTCTGTCTCCTTCTTGCCGGAGAACACCACCTTGGAGGCGTTGATGATGATGACGTTGTCTCCGCAGTCTACGTGAGGAGTGAAGTTGGGCTTGTACTTTCCGCGGATAAGTTTTGCTACTTTGGAGCAGAGGCGACCTACGATCTGGTCGGTGGCGTCGATGACTACCCACTCTTTGTTCACTGTCTCCTTGTTGGCGGAAATAGTCTTGTAACTTAAAGTGTTCATTGTTTGACTTGAAAATTTTACTACTAAAAAACCTTTTTATTTTGCACAGGCGATTCACTAACCGTGCTGTCCGGCCAAAGACACACACTATTAACACTCCTGGGCGGGGGACTCTAAGTGTATCCCCAAATAATCGGATTGCAAAGTTACATATTTTTATATGGTTTTACGAAGGGGGATAGATGATGGATAACCTTCGTTGAGAATAATTAACTATATTAATAATTATTAAGAAACGAAAGAAGTAAAATTCCTTCGCACCAAAGCCAAGCGGTGGATAAATTGACGTAATTTTGCGGAACATTCTTTTCATCACATTTCATCATCCACGCACACATCACGCACATCTATATATGGAATACGCTCCCATCCTGCTCTTGGCCTACAACCGCCCCCGACACATGGCTGAAACACTCCGGACACTGGCGGCCAACGAACTGGCTGCCGAAAGCCAGTTGTTTGTCTACTCTGATGCACCGCGCACCGCCGACGACGCTGCCGCCGTCGACACCGTACGCCGCCAACTGGCCGAAGTGACGGGATTTCTTCACGTCACTGTCGTAGAGCGCAACGAGAACATGGGGCTGGCCCGCAACGTCATCGATGGTGTGACGGCACTGACCGAGCGTTTCGGCCGTGTCATCGTTGTGGAGGACGACCTTGTGTTGGCTCCACACTTCCTGCGGTTTATGAACGACGCCCTTGAGACCTACAAGGACGAGCCGCGCGTAGGACATATCCAGGCTTGCGACTTCACGCAAGACGCTTCGCTTCCCGACACTTTCCTCATCCGCTGGACCGGCAGTTGGGGATGGGCCACTTGGCAACGGGCATGGAAGATGTTCAATCCCAACGGACGCGACCTGCTGCGCCAACTCGAAGAGCGGCGCCTGTGCCGCGAGTTCGACTTCAGCGGCAAGTACGGATACACGCGCATGCTGCGCCGACAGATAGCTGGTCTAAATGACTCGTGGGCCATCCGCTGGAATGCAACCCTCTTTTTGGCCGATGTGCTTTCGCTCAACGTAGGCCGGTCACTAGTGCGCAACACCGGATTCGACGGCAGCGGCACCAACTGTGGCGGAGGCGGACTCTACGACTCCCTGCTCTACGCCGATGTACTACCCGTGGAAAAGATTTCGCCCATCGAGGAGAACACTGAAGCCCGCCGCGCCTACGAACGCTATTACGGCCGCACCAATTCGTTTTGGGCCAAAGCCAAACGGCGCATCAAGCGTACGCTCCGCGGCGATTTTGGGGCATAAGCGACACAAAAGCAAGGAGATAAGCAGGTGAAAACGCATAAAAAAGTCATGCAGCAAGAAAGAAAAAACAGGAATATAGACAACTCCGGGGAAAAGCCCCGGGTATCGATTGTGATGTGTACCTACAACGGCGAAAGGTTTTTGCGCGAGCAACTCGACAGTCTGCTCGCCCAAACGTGGCCTTTTGCCGAACTGGTCATACAAGACGACTGTTCCACCGACAATACCTGCGCCATTGTGGAGGAATACCGCCGCAACTGCCCCGACCGCGACATCCGCCTGTTCCGCAATGAGAAGAACCTCGGGTTCGAACGCAATTTCCTCACGGCCGTCGGGCGCACGTCGGGTGACTATATCGCCTACTGCGACCAAGACGACGTATGGCGCGAAGACAAGGTGGAGGTGCTCATGCAGCACATGGACGGATGCACGATGGCCTTCTGCAACTCGACCATTATCGACGAGCACGGCAACAAGTCGCACCTGTTCTACCGCAAGCCCATGCCGGTCTATCCCGATGCCGTGTCGTCAACGCTCTACCCTGTCGCCTACGGACACCAAATGCTTTTCTGCCGTGACGTAGCCATCTTGTTGGGACGCTTTGCCCAGTACCGCATCTCGTTCGACTATCTCACCTACAATGTGGCGGCAGCCATGGGACGCATCGCCTACGTCGACCAGCCGCTCACCTACTGGCGGCGTTACACCGGGGCGACGACCTACAATCCGGAAGGCGCTTCTACATCACGGTGGAGCGGATATGTGGCGGCTCTGCGCGCCTTGCGCAACAAGTCCAACCGCAAGGTGTCGGCCCGCTACTTTTTCCTGTTGACCTCCATTGTACCGTTCCGCGACCGCATGGCACGACGCATGGCACGACTGATGGCCACCGGACGCACGTTCGACATCTTCTGCGCCTGCATCTTCTGTGCCCTCCACCCACGTCGGGCGGAATACCGCGCCCACGGTCTGCTGGCCGTACTGCGTGCCTTCTTCCTCCCCCTCGCCTTCATCCGCGACCACGGACGGTATATCGTGAGGGAGTAGGACGCTCACTTGCCTCTTTTGGGCCTATAAAAAACAACTTACTTTTTCCCCAATTTGGTGCGGACAAACTGTTCGCACTCGGCGAGTATGTGCACTCTCGCCACCTTCATCACCACATAGTAGAGTACTGGTGCCACAGCGACACGCACCGCAAGCAAGGCGGCCGTTCCGGTGACGGGAAGCGTGAGCCAATAGGTGGCAGCCATCACGCCAAGGGCTGCAAGGGCAAAGGGCAGGATGTCGCTGAGAAACATCGCATGACTATACCCCGTCATGCGACGCACGGTCTCGTGCCACACAAACATCCAAACCACATTGATGGCGGTATAGGCGATGACCATCACTCGTATGCCCAAGGGCCAGATGAGCAGCATGGTGGCTATCTCTGCCAGACCGAGGGTAAAGGTGATCCAGAAATAGACGCCCGACCGCCCCTTGCTCAGCACGAGATTGGAGAGCAGGATACACGGAGGTATGGTTGCCCCACTGATGGAGAGTATACGCAGCAGGTCGGCCGAGGCTGCCCACTTGGACGTGAGTGCGGTGACAATAAACTCGTGTGACACAAGTCCGAGTCCGAAAAGCAAGGGGAAGGTGATGAAGGCCGTGAAGCGCATCATCTTGCGCAGCACGAGCAATTGTCTTTCGTGCTGATCCTTGAGGTCTACAAGTACGGGCTGGGCCACCTGCGCAATCATGCTCTGCACGAGGTAGGCACACTTCGAGTTCCACTGGTTTGCCTGATTGTAACACCCTGTGCTGTGGGCCGAGAAATAACGGCCGAGAAGTATGTTGAGGATATTGAGGTTGACCTGACTCATGATGTTCGTGGCCAACACCTTGCTGCTGAAACCGAACATCCTTCGCACCGGTCCGAAGTCGATCTCCCGGGTCGGCCGCCAGTCGGAATAGTGCCACACGAGCAAGGCGCAGACCGCTACATATACGAGACTCTGCGTAGCGAGCGACCAGTACGACATACCCTGCCAGGCCATCACTGCCCCGACGGTACTGGAGATGAGCACGGCGGTCATGCCGGCCTTGGCGAGTTGCTTGGCCTTGAGATTCTTGAAGAGGTAGGCCGACTGCGCTATGCCGAGGCTCGACACCCAAAACGAGAGGAAGGCAAATCGGCAGAGCGGTACAAGACGCGGCTCACGATAGTAGCGGGCAATGAGCGGCGCGGCAAAGAAGAGGACGATGTAGCAGAGGCTACCCACGATGACATTGAACCAGAACACGGAGTTGTAGTCCTCGTGCCGGGGAGTCTTCAGATTGGCAATAGCGGTGGAAAATCCGCTGTTTTGCAGTGTATTGGCAATGGCGGTGAAGATGGTGATCATCGCAATCATGCCATAGTCATCGGGCGTGAGCAGACGGCCGAGCAATATACCGAAGGCTACGCCGATAGCCTGTTGCACACCATTGCTCAGTCCGCCCCAAAAAAGTCCCTTGACGGTTTTTTCTTTCAGTGTTTCTTTTGTCATATCTATTTCTTCATGAACCCACCTTCATCCACAGGGTGTGTATGCGGTCGTACAGGCGTTTGCCCAAACCGATACGCGGTATGCCGCAGTAGCGTCCGGCCATCTTCCAAAAACGGCGGTCTTCGCCGAAGTAGGGATGGCGCTGCATCCAGCGGAAGAGCCGGTACAGGCCGCGCTTCTTCTCGTAGGGCATGTGCCAGACGGTGAGTTGCTCGTCGCCCGGCTGCACATTATTATATTGTGGGGTGGTCCACAGACGTTTCACGTATTTTCCCGCAACATTGTTGCGCACATTGAGCCGCTCGGCCAGCAGACTGAGGAAATGGGCCTCCTCGTTGAGTTTCGGTTGACCCTCGGCGAAACGGCGCAGATTGTATTCCCACAACCGGCTGTACTCGCTACAGATACGTCCGACAACCTCACCGCTGAATGCCACGAACTCGCCGCCGCAATAGGCCAACGGCTGACGGGGCGGCACACCATAGCAGCCGGTATAGAGATCGGTCATGTCGGTGAGCGTGATACCATTGATATTTTCCGACGTATCGGTGGAAAGTTCGTAGAAGGCCGCTCCATGTCCCTCCGTGCGCATATCGTCCCACAAGGGATGGAGCGTACGGCGGCAGATACAGTCGGCATCGCTGATGAGAAGGGTATCGTCAGCCTTCATCCGTCCGGCCATATAGTCGAGAATATCATAGAGAAAAAACTGGTTGCGCCAGGCTTTGTACCACCCTTCCGGCGGACGGTGGCGATAGTCGAGCCGCACGGCCTGCACCCCAAGACGGTCGAAGAGCCGGGTGAGATAAGGCGGCAGTTGCGACGGGTCGATATTGGTGAAGAACAGCAGACGCGCATCGGCATTGTAGCGGGCGAAGGTCGTGAAGAACGGCACCTGTATCTGCATGTATACGGAGTGCAGCAGGGCGGAGTCACCCTTGCCGCCTGCCTGAGGATAGTAACTGGCTTCGGCCGCGTCTTCCCGGTAAAACCATGTGGCGATATAGTGGTTCATAGTGTCTTTCGTTGGAGAAGGAACGCTTTATATTCCCTCTTGAAGTCATTTCACAAAATACTATCTGCAGGCGGGCACTCCCCGCCTGCCATCCTGTCGGCATCAACACAGATACCCTGCGATGAGCGTCATGTTGTAGACCCATAGCCATGCGGTAAGAATGACCAGCACTGTGCGTGCGACCAAGCGCAGACGGCTGTGGGGCGAGCGCAACGCATAGGCCACGGCTATCGGTATGGCAAAGGCCCAGTGAGCGGTCATGATATAGATCTCATCGATGGCAAATCCCAGTCCGACATGTAGCAGCACGTCAAGACCAAAGTACGACATGGCGAGCCACATGAGTGCCGACCGCCGTCCGCACCATATACCCACGGCAAAGAGGAGCACAAAGGCAGCCTCAACGATATAGTTCCACGTCCAGGTGTAGGGCACTATGACGGGACGGTCTACATTGACATCACCCAACAGATGGTCGCGGTGCAACTGTATGGACTCTCCGAAGAGATTTTCCACGATAGATGCCGTTCTTGAGGTGGAGATGTCGGTCCAAATGAGAAACTCACTGTTCTTCGTGATGGGGGCACCCTTTTGCCGCGGAGCCTTCTTCTTGGGCTTGGCCATCGCCTTGTGTGCGGCAATGACGGCGGCGGTGTCGCCCTGGGCAAGGAGTACGGAGTCGCGCTGACGTTGGGCCTCGCGCTGCTCACGGTCTTTGCGGGCTTGCTTGGCTTTGCGGGCGGCGGCACGCTTGTGGGAGAGTATCTCCTTGGGCAACACCAGTTGGTGGTAGGTCAGGCGTGCCGAACCCCATATCAGTGCAGAGGGCAGGATGACGGCAAGCAAGAAGAACTTTGGCCGGAAGAAACGGCGGCGGTTGACAAACAGTGCGGCAAGGAATACCTTCAAGCCATTGTTGAGTGTCGTGCCGGCCGTGAGAAAGAAGTACACCACGGTCTGCCATATCTTGAAGGGGCGTCCGCTCTTCATGCGCCGTCCGGCCACATAGATGGAGAGCAGCAGGAGGGTGAGCGAGATATTGAAGTGGTCGGGCACCATTGCCGTCACAAGAATATAGGCGAAGGAGAAGAAGAAGAGGGTCACCAGAGTGGCATCGCGCCGTCCAAGACCGATGACCTCATGCAGCGTGCGATAAAGAAAGAGCGAGGAGTAGGTGGCCAGCACGGTCTGCATGACGGCCACGATAAACAGAGCGCAGTTGACGCCTGTGAGTGCTGTCAACCCCTGATTGAGCAGATAGGGCAGATACATGAAGTAGCCCAACAAGGGGTGGCGGTACACGTTGTACACTTCCTGCCAGTCGGTGAGCACCGAGTAGGTGACGGGATCGAAGCCCGACATGTGGAAATTCTTGACAAACAGTCCCCAATGGTCTTTCGATATGGGTGTGAAGAGGTCGTAGTAGTGGGCGACGACCAGGGCATTGAGCGTAGCGAATACGAGCAGCATGACCAGGGCGAGTCCACGCTCTCCGCGGTGTATGCAGAGCACGTCGGCAAAGGGATGGAACAGATTGTATCTGCGACTGCGGCGGCCGCCGGTTGACTGATGTTGTGACGTAGTGTCTTGTGGTATCGTGGGTATCATTTTTTGAGAAAATATCTTACAAGGATGAAATTGACGGGTACGCAGATGCAGAACATCGGTATGGGGGCCAACTGTTCGCCTACGCCCAACCATACAAAGAGGTTGAACGTGGCCATCTGCAAGAGATAGTTGACGGCGTGCGACAGTGCAAAACCGGCTCCGTGCTTGGCATTGGCCTTGGTGCGGAAGGTGAAGCGTGTCGAGGCAATGAAGTTGAAGGCGAAACTGATGACATAGCCTATGGTCATGGCCACATTGCGGTCGATGAAGTGCCACAGCCCCCAGTAGATGGCGTACTGCAGCAGGGTAGCAGCGGCGCCGACGATGCCGAAGCGGATGATTTCGCCCAGGCGTTGACGCTGCTTAGGATCTAAACGGTCGGTGTACATGTTGGTCTGCGTATCGGTAGAGTTCATAGTCGCCACGGCTATCGCCATAGGCGGTGAGAAAATAGTTTTCACGGGGTGTGAGACAGGGGGCTATCCGGCGTACCTTCTCGCCACGGTTGCAGTTGGGCGTGGCAAATTCCCCGGTACAGACATCACGGCCCGAAGCCTCATCATGCCGGAAGGCGGCCTCGGTGCAGATGAGCGTGAAATGGGGCGACGGCTCGGGGATGATGCAACGGCACAGGTCGCGGAGCCAGATGTCAAGACTGGCGCTCACGATATATACGCTCGTTCCCTCGTCTACGAGGCGGCGTAGGGTGCTCACCCCTTCGGGGCGCAGCAGTTCTTTTCCGCGTTTCTCGGCAAAGGCGCGCGAGCACTGGGCCAGCCGTTCACGGTCCCATCCACGGAAGAAGGTGCGACACATCTGTTCCTTGGCTTTGTCGGGGGAGTAGAGTCGGCACTTCATCAGCAGGATGCGGGGCAGGCACATCAGCATGCCGAGCACAAACGTCCACCGGGGATGGCAGAAACGGATAAACTCCAGCAGGGTGTCGCGCGTGGTCAGCGTACCGTCAAGATCAAAGGCATAGACGGGCGTACGCTGCGAAGTAGTGGTCTTGTCGTTTTCCATCGGCTATTTACGGGTGGGTTCTGAATATCTACAAGCGAGTTCTGAAAGTTCTTCCTACAGATAAAAGTTCCTCCTACAGATAGATGAGGAAGAGGAACGACAGTCCCCACAACACCACGATGAGTTGGGTGAAGTGGTCGTGGAGGATGATCTTGGTGGGATCACCGCTCTTCTGGTCTACTACGGCAATCTGTATATAGCGCAGCAGGCCCAGCAGCACAAAGATAGACGTGAGGTAGAGGTAGGGCGAGGAGAAATGCTCGGTGACCTCGGGCGACACGGTATACATGATGTAGCACACGAGCGTGACCGAAGCGGTGATGGTGATGGCCTGGTTGATAAACGTGAGATTGTAGCGCGAGGTATTCTTTCGTGGCGCCTGTCCGGTCGCGTTCATGCGCACCACATCGTCTCTGCGTTTGGCAAACGACATGAAGAGCGTGATGAGGAAGGTCATCAGTACAATCCACTTGCTCAGTTGTATGTCGGTGGCCAGTCCGCCGGCCAACAGTCGCAGTACAAATCCGAAGGCCACGGTGCAGACATCGATGATGGCATACTGCTTCAGCCGTGAGCAGTAGGCCATGTTGAGTACATAGTAGAAGGCGATGACGGTCTGCACATAGAGCATATTGCGGGCATCGATGAGCAGCGTCACACCAGCAGAGAGCACGAGCATGAGTGCCATCAGACCATAGGCCTGACGGGTACTGATAGCCCCCGATGCTACGGGGCGGCGGCACTTGACGGGGTGCTGGCGGTCGGCATCGGCATCCACGATGTCGTTATAGCAGTATACCGACGATGCTGCAAGACTGAAAGCCAGCACTGCAACCAGTCCCTGACACAGGGCATGGAGGTCAAAGAGGGCACCGCCGAAGAACAGGGGAACAAGAATAAACAGGTTCTTGATCCACTGTTGCGGACGGAGTAGTCGGATGATATTCTTCATTTGTCTTTAAGTAGGTGTTCAAAATTTATCCATATATATTTATGGTCAGCAGGGTGCCTATAGATGGATTCTGAATGTTTGCGGCGAGAATTCTTCATGCCCCGCCTTTGTTTTTCCGTAGTGACCCAGCGAAGGTGATGATATTGCGGAGTATCCATGCCGCCGGCAGAGTGATGGCCAGTGTACCCAACACGTTCTCCCAATACCCCCAGTGGAGCACCGCGAGCGGCAGGAGCACAAAGTTGAGGTGGATGAGGTACACCTCCAGACTCAGAGCACCGACAAAGGCGAGCGCCCTTCTCGTCCACTGCGGCGTATGGCGCAGCACTGCACCCAAGAGCAGCAGGAAGGCAATGGTCAGCGGGATATACATCATACGCTCCACAAAGAGCGGAAAGTGTCCGTGTCGGTATTGCTCAAGCCAGATACACATGCCGCCCACCGACAGTACGGTGATCAGGGTCAAGAGGGTGGCAGAGGCGCCGAGGGGCTTGCCGTCGCGCACGGCCCTTCCCATGTTGATACCGATGAAGAAGATAGGGGCGCGACTCCAGAATATCTCGATATGGCCTACGGCCGCATGGATGGGACTGACCCACTGCACAGCGGCACACCAGCATACGAGCAATACGGGCAGCCACCGCCACTCAGTATGCCACTCTATCAGCCGGAGATAGAATGGGGCAAGGGCATAGAGCAGGATGATGGCGGGGATGTACCAGAAGGTGAGTTCGTCGTGTGCCCAAAAGCCCCATCCTACGGTGATCTGTCCGATGAGCAGGGGCAGTTCGCGCCATCCTCCACTGTGGCCGATATATTCGGGCAGATAGTAGGCCGTGGCTACGATGAGCCATGTGGGATAGATGCGGCGGTATCGCCGCTGGAGGAAGTGCCACACTGACGGATTCTTCTGCCAAGCGTGCCACAGGCCGATACCGCTGACCAACAGGAAGATGTCGACACCGATATTCCCGCACCGACGCAATCCGAAGAACGGGTCGGAGGGGCTGAGCCACACATGGAAGAGAATGACGAACAGGGTCGCCACGCCCATCATCTCACCACGGTAGCGGCTGAGGTCCTTGAGATCTATGGCAGGCAGTAGGGTCATTGCTTCTGTTTTGCGTTTGTGTCGTATCGATGCCATCGTGCCCGCATCTCATGATAAAACCAGGCGAGGGCTATCGAGGTGGTGACATAGAGGGCCAGTCCGGTGTAGACATCGCCCCAACTGCGGTAGTAGGTGAAGAACACGCGGCGTGTCACGGGATGGATAACAAAGAGTGCGGCAGAGATGCCGCCTACCCATGCGAGCCATCCGTTGAGCGTGCGGGGAAGGGCCTTGACCAGTCCGACGGCTCCGGTGCAGACAAACAGCGGGGCCCAAAGCCACAACTGGAAATGGTAACTGAAACCGAACACCGCCACGGCCGACACAAAGGCGGTCAGCGCCCACTGTTGCTGGCTGAGCGCACGGCCGTAGCGGGCAAACAGTATGCCGGCACCAAAGGGCAGCATGCCGCCCATGAAGTTGTAGCGCACACGGTTGAGCGTATCGCCTTCAGGCGCGCAAAAGGCCTGTGCCGCCCAACAAAGGACAATCAGGGCTACCACCACCTTCCAACTGCGGCGGTAGAGCGCAATACGGTAGACGGCGTAGAGTTGCAGCATAAGTCCGAAAAACCAGTACGGACCGGGCCAGATGACACGGTCGGGGTCGGGCAGCAGATTGTTGAGCATGAGCAGTTGGCCGACCACATCGACGGTGTGGTAGACATGACGGCCGGGCAACAGAGCGTCGACAAGGGTGAAGACCACGTAGCCGGCAATCATCATGCTGAAGAGTTTGGCAAAGTGCTTGCGGATGAAGGCCCATACGCCCGGAGCATCTGCGGCGGTCGGTGGCTGACCGGTGGCCTGTGGCTGCTCGTATTTCAGCGTCAGACCGTAGGCACTGAGAAAGAGAAACACGGGTACGCCGTAGTGTCCGAAAAACGACAGAAGGTGTATCGGGAGTGTGCCATCGGGCAGCAACACGGCATGGAGCAGACCTTGACTCTTGGACAAGGTGAACGTGTACTCGTTCTCCTTCACTGCGCCGCCGAGCCAATGGCAGTAGTTGTGCAGGAAGATACCGATGATGGCCAGTCCGCGCAGGGCGGCACACTCGGTGCGTGTGAGTATGGGTGTGGATGTATGCATACGTCAGATTCTATTGCAATTTGTCGTAGTCGGCCTCGCCCTTGAGCAGTCGCGGACGCATCTCGTTGTAGTCGGGCGAGAGGATATTGTACTCGGGATGGTAGTCGCGAGCATGGATGCCGGCCAGATAGAGCAGAAGATGAGGAAGGGCGTCGGTCATATAGCGACGGTGACGCGCATCGACGACCTGCTTGAATATCTCGGGGTGGAGGGCTGTATACTTCGGCGAGCACCATATCCAGAACGGTATGTCAAACTCGGCGTGGGCCAGACGGGCATCGACGGCTGTGGAGTGCATACGACAGAAGAAGTGCATGTCGCCCTCGTAGCACTCCTCGCCGTGGTCGGGCACGTAGATGACGATAGCATCCTCGTTCTCAAACCGCTGCACGATCTCCGTCACGATGGAGTCGTTGTAGAGTATGGCGTTGTCGTAGTCGGAGAGTATGCGGCGCTCGCGGCCGTTGAGGTTGGGCTTGAGTTCGCGATAGTCGTCACCCTGGAACTTGCGGCGGTCGGCCGGATAGCGTTCCGAGTAGCCCACATGCTGACCGATGAGATGGAAGATGGTGAGGTTGTGGTCGGTATTCTGACCGCGCAGGCGGTCGTAGTCGGCCAGCAAGTCCTCATCGTAGCGATGGAGCTGGTCGTTGCGGGTGTCAAACTGGGCCGCACTCAGTTTCGGGTTGTTGAGGAAGAAGCCACCGCTGAAGTCGTACACGGCTTCCTTGGCTTTCGGCAAGAACTGGTTGGTAAGGAAGGTGACATGGTAGCCCGCCTTGCGGAACAGTTCGGGGAAGAGCGGATAGTCACACCACTCGCCCTTCTGCCCCACAACGTGCATGGAGAAAAGGTTTTTGAAGACGTAACTGGTCAGGTTCCACGGCGACACCACGTCGGTGTACTTCACCAGACGGCCCGTCTTCTCCAGACGTGCCTGGCGCGGCGTGGTCGGCATGGGATAACCGTAGATCTGGGCATGGTGGCGGTTGTAACTCTCGCCGATGATGAGCACGATATGGGGACTGGTATACGAGCAACTGTCCACCGTCACATGGTCGGCCGCAGCGACAAGTTTCTGCACCTGGGCTGCAGTGAGCGAGTTGGCATAGACGCTGAACACCAAGCGGTAGATGGGCAGGTAGAGCGTGGCACGGTTTTTCTCGGTGAGCGTGTGTTCCACCTCACCGATGGTACGGCCAGACATGAGCCGCCACGTGGCGGCCTTGTTCTGCGCACTCGCAAAAGCCGCCCAGACGACAAGCACGCCCAAGAGAAGTCCGAAGACGGGTTCTGCCTTGACTGCGGCGGAGCGGATACGGCTCCACCATGCGCGCAGCCGCACACAGATGTCGTCTGAAAGGATATGGGGGAAGGGCAACCGGATGGTGGCGAACACATGAACGGCGGCAAGCAGCAACACCCACCCTACTCCACTGCACAACACGTCGGCGGAGATACAGGTACGCAGAAACTCCCCGGCCTCGCGCGAGTCGGTCTCATTGACCAGCAGCAGCATGGTGGGCGTGAGCGTGGAGTCAAACTTGGTGAAGCAGTACACGTCGACTATCGCAGTAGCGTAGAGCACCACATACAGGGCGGCACGCAACCACCGGCGTATGCGACCGGGAAGCAGCGCAAGCACAACGCATACGACGTAGATGTCGAGCAACAACTCCAGATAGAGGTTATCGTACAGTTTGGGGTGCCGCGTGTGGGGCAAGGTGACCCATGCACAGAGGCAACCGAGAAGATACATGAACACGAAAAACCTTGCGTTTAGGCGTACGGGTCTGGCGATATATCCGAGGATCTGGCCCAGGATTTTCCAAATTCTCATATAGTGGTTTTTATCCGCAAACTTAATCATTTTTTTTGACTTACCCGATGCTTGCCCCAATTATTTGTCACGGGGCGCGGCGTGTGTCCGCTTTTTTTCGTACTTTTGTGGCGGAGGCCTTTTTCCGCACTGCGGACTTCACGGGCACTCCCGACAAGAACAACCGGCAGGAGGGGAGAAAAATCCCGCTTGTATTTTATCAACAAAACCTACATTTTTTCACTTCCACAATCTGATGAACACATTTCTCAAGACAATGGGCATCGCCGCACTTGCCGTGCTGGTGCCGACAGGACTTTCTGCACAGACCAAAGCATCGAAAAAGATGACGGCAATGGTGGAGCGCGGACTCCAATCCATCAGCATCGACGCTGCCAAGGCACACGTCTACTTCCTGGCCGATGACGCCCTCGAAGGACGGCGCGCAGGCGCGAACGGTAGCAAGGTGGCCGCTCAGTATATCGTTTCGCAAATGCGTCTGTGCGGTATCAAACCGCTGGGCGACAGTTATCTGCAACCGTTTTCGGCCTACAACTGGAACCACTTCAAGAAAAGGGGCTGGTATGTCGAGACCGACTCTGTAGCCAAGATCACCACCGGCGAGCACCGACGGGTAGACATGGCCAACGTGCTGGGCGTCGTTCCCGGCCGGAAGAGCGACGAGTATGTAGTGGTCGGAGCACACCTCGACCATGAAGGCATCGACAACGACCTTGTGGGCGACAAGATCTACAACGGGGCCGACGACAACGCCTCCGGTGTAAGTGCCGTGCTACAAATCATGAAAGCCTTTGTGGAGAGCGGCGCACAACCTGAGCGCACCGTCATCTTCGCCTTCTGGGACGGCGAGGAAATGGGACTCCTCGGTTCACGCTATTTCGTACAGGCCTTCCCCCACATCGACAAGGTGAAGGGCTACCTCAACTTCGACATGGTGGGTGGCGACAACAAACCCGAGAACCCTGCCTACATGGTCTACTTCTATACCGCCGCACACCCTGCCCTCGGCGACTGGCTGAAAGCCGACATCGCCAAGTACGGTTTCCGGCTTGACCCGAGTTACCGCTCATGGGACAATCCCGTAGGCGGCAGCGACCAAGGATCGTTCGCCAAAAAGAACATACCTATCGTATGGTACCACACCGATGCCGAGCCCAACTACAACCACCCGACCGACGAGGCCGACCGTATCAACTACGACAAACTGGCCGACATCACCCGTGCGTCCTACCTGACGACGTGGCATCTGGCCAACGTAGAAAATTATTAAGGATAGTTACATACTAAAAGCCCCGGCGGTAGTCATCCGTCGGGGCTTTTAGTATGTCTTTTCTATAGATCCCTACCCTACACGATGACTTTCGTCTTGTGGTAGTACTCGCGAAACTCGGTGGGCGAACATCCCTTCTTGCGTTTGAATACACGGTTGAAATTGCTCAGATTGTTGTATCCGCACAGGAAGGAGATGTCGCTGACATTCTTGTTGGTATCGACGAGCATACGGGCGGCATAGCCCAGACGTATGTCGATGATATAGTCGGAGACGGTGCGGCCGGTGTGCAGTTTGAAGAACCGGCTGAAGGCGGCCTCGCTCATACAGGCGATATCGGCCAGCGTGCGCAGTTTGATCTCGTCCATATAGTTGTTGTCGATATAGTCCTTCACCTTGAGTATGCGGCGCGAGTCCTCGCCGAGGTTCACCTTGGCATAACTTGTTGTGGCGAGCGTGCGCAGTCCGTCGCAGCGGGAGAGCGTGTCGAGGATCTGCAAGAAACTGATAAAGGCCTGAAAACCGTCCTTCACCGCACTCAGTTCCGACAGGGGCTTGTAGACCTGCATGATGGCATCCATAGGGAAGACAAGGCCTTTGCGGGCCAGATTGAGCATGTCGTAAATGCGGGAGAAAGGGTTGCGTGCAAAGAGGCTATCCGAGCCAAGATCAAAGGAGAACTGCACCGTGATCTCGTGGATATCCTCGCTCTGACAGGTATTTTGTAGCCATCCGTGTTCAAGGTCGGTACTGGTGATCATCACGAGGTCGTAGTCGCCTATGACCTCGTTGCTGTCGCCTACGATGCGTCGCACGCCGGTGGCATGCTCCACAAAGTTGAGTTCGAAGACGCTGTGGTTGTGGATGGGATAGGTAAACTCTTTTTTGTGCCGGTCAGCAATGTAGAGCACATCCTTGTCGGCCAAGGGAGTGATTTCGTGCAGTACGCGTTCTGCCGGAGGGGTTGAGGTTTTCATAGGCTTAAATAAGGTATTTACTAAAAATGGGCTTTGTCGTCAGACAACAAGGCTATTTTGCAAATATACGAATTTTTCCGTCACATTGTGCAAGCCACCCTAAAAATTGTCGTTTCACCTTGGGGAATATTGAGGTACACGGGGAATAATATTGAAGGACATTGGGGAATAAAAAAAAGCGACAGCCTTCACAGGCGACCGCTTCAAATCTTCAATAGGTATTAGTCTCTTCTTTAAGGTAAAAAGATTGTTTTCAGGATAACTGATGCAAAGTTAAGACTTTTTTCAAGTTCGCCAAACTTTTTCCATACTTATTTTCAGACACTTCGGGTTGTGTTCCCACACAATTTTATTTTTTTGAAATTTTCATGCATTTTTCCCCCGAAGGCAGGAAAAAGCCGTCGATTTCATCGGTGAACGGCCCTCCCCGTTATTTTGTTTACCGTCCTCAAAGACACGACCGCAGCATCCTTTTTCCCGGTCGGTCAGCCAACAAAATCCAGACCTCGGGAGTATTCGGGCCGAAATACTCGAGTATTCGGCCTTGCACACTGTAGTATTCGGCCTCCAATACAACAGTATTCGGCCTCGAATACTCCGGTATTCGGCCCGAATACTCGAGTATGCAAGGCCGAATACTCGAGTATGCAAGGCCGAATACTCCCGCTGGGGGATAGACGCCATGAAAAACAAGAGGGAATACGGTGTCACTAAGTGACGATTAAAAACAAAAAACATCATTGCCGGGCGGATGATGCCGCAGCAATGATGTCCTTTTCTATTGATGTCTACTGATGTCAGGTGTAATCTTGCAGGAAGGCACTTGTCTTTCTGCCTTGCGCCACTTCCGTGTGCGCCCTACTCTGCCATGCGCTCGATGATTTCGAGGCACATGCGGGTGTTGTGGTAGGGACACTTCCAGAAGCCGGCCTTATCGTCATCGCGGTTGACCGTGCCGTCGGCATTGATGCTCCAGTGCCACTCGCCGCCTTCGCGGTCGATGAGATGGTCTACGACGTACTGCCAGCAGCGGTGGGCGATATCAAGGGCATCACGGTCGCCGAAATACTGCCAGAGGTTGACGTGTCCGATGATGTTCTCGCACTGCACCCACCATTGTAGCGAGCGGTCGGTGCGGTCGCCCTCGTCCCAGTGTTCGTATATCATCGACCCGTCGGCAAGGAGACCCTCGTCGGCGGCGACGGCTATCTGCTTGACGTAGGGTTCCATCCAGGCGAGCACTTCCTTGTCGGCCAGGACAAGGGCGGTCTCGTGGAGGAGCCACGAGGCTTCGATGTCGTGACCGTAACTCTGTATGTCGCGACGGCCCTGCCATGTATCGTTGAAGAAAAGGTCGAGGTGGCGGGTACGGGTGTTGAGCAGACGGTCGGTGAAGATATGGAGCAGATTGACCAACCGCTCCTTCAGTTCCTCCGACGGAGCCACACGGTAGAGATTGGTGTAAGGCTCGATGACGTGCAGGTGGGTGTTCATCGTGCGCGACCCGTTCTCATCCTTGTCGGAGAGACGCATGTCGGCGATGGGCTGCCACTCACGGGTGAGGGCCTCTATATAACCGTCGTTCTCTGCATCGAAGGCATGCTCCTCGATGCTGCGGTAGAGCGAGAGAGCACAGTCGAGGGCTTCGCGGTCACCGGTAGCGCGGGCCAGTTCGGACATGCCGTAGATGGTGAAGCCGATGGCATAGGTCTGCTTCTTGGTATCGCGCGGCGTACCGTCGGCGTTGAGACTCCAGTATACGCCACCATACTCCTTGTCGACGAAGTGGTCGAGGATGTAGGTCTTGGCGCGTTGTGCGGCTTCGAGATAGGCCTTGTCGCCCAGCACCCGGTAGGCTGCGGCAAAGGCCCAGAGTATACGGGCATTGAGTATGGCCCCCTTCTCGGCATCGGCATCCACGTTTCCGTGACCGTCGATGCGTCCGTAGAAGCCACCGCGCTCGCGGTCGACCATACGGGTGAGCCAAAAGTGGAGGATATTGTCGGTGAGACACTCGCGCATCTCGGTTTTCATTGTTGACATAACCTTATTCCTATTTCCTTGTTTCTATTTCCTTATTTCTTTATCGGGAACTTGTACGACAGTACCATCAGCAGCAGGGCGATGGCAGCGGGGAAGAGTGAGAACAGCGACCACACCATCGTCAGTACGGAGTCGGTGATGGAGGCCGGGTCGATAGTGGTGTTGCCCATGGCGTCGGTGATCATGTTGGCACCCGACCATCCGAGCAGCAGGGCGATGAGCGAACCGGAGATGGCCGTACCAAACTTCTGCGACATCGTACCCGAAGAGAAGATGAGACCGGTGGCCGA
>CAVCSC010000035.1:0-30824 GCA_963604975.1 Lachnospiraceae bacterium
ACAACGAGTCCCGTAGGGACGACATATTATAGCGTAGGGGCTCGCCCCTACGTTTGTACATGAATATCAACAACATTGCCCCTGTAGGGGGCGCATATTTCTTACTAAGGCAAGCGACAAAATCGAGCGTATTTACATACAATGAATTATGCGCCCCTTTCAGGGGCAATATTTGTGGTGATGGTGAAAGGTAGGGCCAAGGCCCTACCCTATAATATGCGCCCCTTACAGGGACGAAAAAACCGCACAAACGCTGCGTTATTTTGAAACGTTTTTTGAAAAACCTTCCTTCCAGGGCTACGGTTAGTTTGTGGGGTATGACCTCATAAGTAACGGATTTTGAGCACCCTACCTTCGGGGCACAGGAGGAATGATAAATCCGATACTTCGGTTATTTATTGGTTTTCTTTTCAATTGACATCCTTCTCCTCAAACGTGAAGGTGGTCTTGCCGATGGTGAAACTGCGGCCGTGGTAGAGGCGGATGCGGTCGTCGGGCGAGAGGGGCTGGCCGTCGACGGTGACACCGTCTTCGACGGGCTGCATGTATATCTTGCCGTTCTCGTTGTAGACGGTGGCCTGTATGGGGGCGATGGTGCTGGCGAAGTCCCAGGTCATCTGTAGGCTACAATCGACGCTCTTGCCGATGGTGACGCGGTAGTCGGGCGAGGTGCGGAGCCACTTGTAGAGAGCGATGTCGACGGGCTTCATGGCACCCTCGGCACGGAGGAAGTAGCGTTCGGAGTGCGGGGCGGCGACGGCCACGCAGACGGTGAGGGCCACGGAGTAGACGACGAAACAGGAGAGGAGTTGCTCGCGGCAGTCCATCTTGTCGTAGAACACGATATACATCCAGGCGTACATCACGGCCAGACCGATGAGCACGCTCACGCCGAGCCACTTCTTGCGGAGGTGTATGCGGGTGCCAAAGGTGGAGACAAAGGCGACGACAAGACCGTTGAGCGCCCAGGGTATCCAGTCGACCATGAAGGCGTCTTCGCTGAGATTGAGCGTGATGGAGACGATGCAGGTGAGCAGGAAGATGAGGTAGCCCAGGATGCCCGAGCAGACCGACTTGGCCAAGGCCCGCTTGAGGCGCATGCCGAGTGGGTGTCCCTGCATGCTCATGTAGCCGAGGGCGAGGGCGAGGAAGAAGTTTTGGCACAGACCGAAGATGGGGAGGTACTTCAGATGGGCCGCATAGTGGTCGAAGGCCATCTGTGCCTCGGGTGTGCCCGACTGTAGTCCGTGTATGGAGAGCATAATGCCGTAGAGGATGGAGGTCGACGAGCGGTCGCTCGACATGACAAACGTGGTCCAGCCGAGCAGGGCGGCGACGATGGCCAGCAGCACCCACTGGGCGAAGAAGGGGGCGTTGCGGCGGTCGAGGGGCTGCGAGGCGTTGTAGTAGTGGGCGCCGTCGGGACATTTGCGCCCGTGCTCGGGACACTTGTACCCGTTCTCCTCCCAGCACGAGCGGTGCATGACGTGCTCGCACTTGGCCACGATCTCATCGCCCTCCTCAAAGGGCGCCTTGCAGTAGTAGCAGGAGCGGTCTACCTGTATGCCGTTGTATATCATGGCCGCCCCGGTATAGTGGGTGACGTAGCGGTGTACGAACACCCGGTAGGAGATGTAGGGCACGATGATTTGCAGCACGAGATAGACGATGACCAGCAGCACGAGGATGGTCATGATGCCAATCAGGATGACCTGTGCGTCGGAAAGACCGTTGATAATGACGGGTGAGTAGATATTGCCGATGCGGTAGACGGAGCAGGCCGTGCCTACCATGCGTCCGTTGTCGTAGACGCTGATGTGCAGATGCATGGGCTTGCCGGTGTATACCTTGTTGTCGGGATTCTCGAAGTCGAGGCGGTAGTCGGCGTAGTCTACGTTGAAGGTCGAGAGGATGTCGGTGAGCAGAGGTTTCCACTTGAAGCGCCGCTGGTACTCGCCGCCCGTGGCCTGGCAGAGGCGCTGCATGACGGTGACGGCCTCGTTGTCGGTGGCATCGCCGCTACCGAAGTTGACGTAGTACACCGACGAGTAGCCGGCGTGCGTGCTGGCCTGCAGGAGGCGGTGTTGCAGTTCGAAGTGGCGCGGGTCTACGGGTACGTCGTTGGCGTAGACATCGCCGTCGGAGAAGACGATCAAGCCCTTTTGCTCACGCGAGAGCGACTGCCAGGTGAGCAGTTCGTCCATCTTGGCCGCCACAGACCGGTAGAGCAGTTTCTTCGACCCGCTCTTGCGGAAGTAGGTCTGCATGACGTAGTCGGTGGCGAGGAAGGTCTCGGTGACGCCGTCTTCGCGCATGAAGGCGATGTGGAGGTTGCTCGACGAGAACCACCGCCGCATCTGCTGCACGGCCCGTCTTTCCTCGGCGATCTCGTCGTCAGAGAGCGTGAGGTCGACCAAGAGAAGGAGGCTGAGCCGATGGTCGGCCAGTTCCTCGCGGCGAATGTCTGTGACCTTGACGAGGCGGGGCTGCATATTGCTGCCGCCATTGATGTAGGTCGGGCTCTCCTCGATGGCCTCGATGCGCACGCGGGCAGAGTCAGACAGTTGGCAGTCGGCCAGTCCGTCGGGCATACGCAGTTTGACACTGATGGTCTTGTAGTCCTTGGAGAAGACGGTCGTGTCGGTCTTGATGTTGTTGCTTTCAGGTTCGGGTCCGGCGTCGCCGCCAAGACCGAAACCGGGTATGCCGTTGCAGGCCGTGCAGAGCACGAGCAGCGGCAGGAGAAGCAAGAGAAGGGTGATGCGCGAGTAGGATTTGTTGTGCATGCTGGTAGAAGTATTGCGGAGTGTCAGGATGGATATATCAGGCAGGGCAGAGACGTTGCGGCGTCAGATAGAGGGATATTCGTTGTCGTTCTGCCGACGCATCTGCTCGAGTTTCTTGGCGTTTTTCTTCATTTCCTTGTACGACTTGTACTTGGCCTGCGCCATATTGACAAACATGAGGATGATGGTGACGGCAGCCAGTCCGAAGAGATAGTCCTTGATACGGTCGAAGATCGGCTTGTAGGCGGCCTCCTGCACCTTCTCAGACTGGCTTTTGAGGGCGATGTAGTTGTCGGTGACCTTGGCCATCTGGCGCGTGAGCGAGGGGTCAGAGGCAGCGGCGGCCTTGGCGGTCTCGTAGTATTTCTCGATATCGGCGAAGGCTACCTGCTCCTTGGCCTTGAGTTCTTCGAGTCGCGGGGCGAGGGCTTCGGTAGCCGAGAGCGCGAGGGCCTGCTTGACGTACTGGGCGTAGACAGCCTTTTGCTGGTCGAGGTATCGGGAGGCGCGCACAAATCCGGCGGCCGTCTCCATACGCGTCTTGTCGGCGGCGAGACTGTCGCGGATGTCCTGGCAGAGTTGCTGGTACTCGGAGGCCAGGTCGGTGAGTCCCTCGTTGTCGCCGATGGCGGCTTGCTTGGCCGTGTAGTACACGTTCCACTTGTTGTTCAGGGCACTGAGTTGGCGTGTCGACTCCTTGATGTCCTGCAGGTCGTTGACCGGTGCGGTGGAGATGGCCTGTGCGCTGCTGATGAAGTCCTGCAACCGCTCGCGTATGTTGAGCGTGTCGGCAGCAGCCTCATCGGGCGAGAGTTCCACCTCGGTGACGGGCAGGCGCAGGGTAGCCCCGGCCCAGATACGCTCCTTGCTGCCGGGATTGAGCCGATAGATGGTTTCGGCGTCTACCTTGTACTGTTTGGCGATGGAGTACACGCTCTCGCCCTTGGCCACCTTGTGGTAGACATACTTCTCCTGCACGGCAGGAGCCGTGGAGGTGGCAGCGGCGACAGAGAGGACGGGGGCGACAAGAAGGGATGCCGCGATGAAGAGATATTTCAGTGACATGTGTTCTGGAAGTATTTGATAGCCTCGTTGAAGTGTTGCAGGGCGCGGCGCTGGGCCTCGCCGCGTATGCCCTTTTGGGCGACGGCGGCACGCACGGCGGCGATGATGTCGCTGCACTTGCGTTTGAGGTCGGCCTTCTGTGCCTTGTCGGTGCTCACGGCCCACTGCGACACGGTCTCGTCGATCTGTCGGGCCTGGGTGAGGATAAATCCGGCGTCGACACCCTCACCGGTCGGTCCGGCGGCAGTGCCGCCACCACCCGATGCGCCGCCCGAGGAGGAGCGCAGACGACAGGTCATCGCCTTGACCGAGGCGAGGATGGCGTTGTACTCGTCGCGTGCGGCCTGCACGTCGGGACAGGCACTCTTCTCGGTGACCTCGGGGTACTGACCGAGCAAGAGGTCTTTCATCTCCCGGAAGTTGGCCAGGCTCTCACGGTTGGAGGCATAGCCCGATCCGTAGCGTTGCTTGAGGTTGTCGGCGGCGGTGCGCAGCCCTTCAAGGGCAGCGGTGGCGGCCGCCTTCTCCTCGTCCTTGCCGAAGCAGGGGTCGCGATCGATATAGACGTGGTAGGTGGTGTTGAGATCCTTGCCCCACACCACACTGTACTGGGTACGCTTCTTGCGGGAGGCCTCGTCTTTCTGCAACATCAGCACGTCGCGCAGGGTGACGGTGACAGCGTCGGCCTTGCCCGTGACGGTGAAGTCCTGCGACACATAGTCGTTGACCATGCGATACTCCATCGGTATGGCCTGCATGCCCGAGGCGGTGATCCACTGGTGGAACACCATCTTCTTGCGGTGCTTGGGCAGGGAGCGCAGGTAGTCGCGCGAGAGGACGTAGCGCGTGTCGGGGGCGGCGTCGACGACAAACGGCAGGCGCGAGGGTTTGATACGACGGCCCGAGACGGTCTGTCGGAAGGGGGTGTCGGCCGGGAAGACAAAGAGGTCGCGGTAGGAGATGAGACAGACGGTGATGGTGTTGGTCTGCTCATTGAAGATAAACTTGACCATGAGATCCATGTCGCGCGAGTCGTTGCGCAGCGAGACGTGGTCGGTATACGACTTGCCTTGGGCCACGGTGACGCTCCTGACGGTCTGCGCCGCTACGGGCAGTGCGGCAGCCAGCAGGAGTATCGCCCCGAGGAGGAGGCGGAAGTAGGTACGGGTAGGGTTCATAAGACGAGTTCTTTTGTGTGTCGATAGAGAACGACTCGGAGTGGGGTTCCTATCGTCACTGAGTGACGGCGGTGTTGTCGCCGGGTTGGTCGAAATAGATCCATCCCTTGGGTTCGCCCTGCTCGACGACCCATTGCGCCACGCGCAGATCTTCGGGATAGGGAGCCTCATTGCGGGCATGGTAGAGATCGTAGCGCAGGTAGTGGGCCACACGCTCCACACCCCATACAAGATCGGTGTAGGTGTCGGGCATGTTGAGACACACGCGGCCGGCAAACTCGCCGTAGTAGCGTATGTTGGGATGCCAGGGATGGGGCAAGGGCCGTCCGTCGTCGCCTCGGGTGAGGAAGCGGAAGGCGGGCAGACCGTCGACAGAGGGGTAATTGTCGGGCAGACCGATGTGCATCGTGAAGGTGTCGGCGAAGACGGGCGGATTGGGCTCTTCGGGTTCTTCGGGCCGCTGCACGCCGCAGATGCTCCTCAGGCGGTAGACCACACGGTAGGCCGTGGGCAAGCCGTGGGCATTGCGCTCGCAGACGGTGTAACCGATGTCACGGCGGTGGCGGAGATGTTCGTCCATCTTGCGCCACTCGTAGAGCAGACGGCGGTCGCGCCCAGTGAGGGCGGATGTCGGAGTCCAGGCGTCAGGAGAGAGGCAGTCCATCGGGTCAGCGGGATGCAACATTTGCGGAACAGACATTGTAAGTAGGTGTTCACCAGCGGCCGTTATCCCGGGAAGGGGTCGGGCACGAGGAATACGGTGTCGCCATTGGCCACGCCATAGTCGGCGAGCGTCTGGTCGGTCTTGCCGATACGGGGGCGGAGTATGCGGGTCTCATGCACGTTGGGGTCTTCCTTGCCGAAGAAGTAGTCGAGCGGTGCGCCTGTGGGGTCGATGGAGGGGAAGTCGAAGATGAGCCGTCCGTCCTGTCCGATGGCGTGGCGCAGGTTGTGCATCAGGGTTTCGAGGGTGGCATCAGGATTGGTGATGCGAAACTTCACCTTCTTGTCCTTGTAGATGATGTCTAAGAAAAAGTCTTCCACTGTGGTACTATTGTTGGGCGTGCAGGAATGGGGTGAGGCTGCACGCGAGGGTTATTGTTCTTCTATTCTGATATTGACGAGTATGGGGTAGAGGGTGGCACTGCGGGTCTCGATCATCTTTTGGAGGAAGAGTTCGGCCTGCGGTATGCGGTCGGCGAAATAGCGCTGCACAAACGGTGTGCCCTCGATGAGGATGTCGACCCATATCTCATAACCGGCATTGTCGCGTCCCTCTTGCAGACCGTGGCGCACGGTGACGGAGCGTATCATGTCGGAGGAGATGCTGTAGCGGGCCATCAGTTCGCTGAAACAAAACATCCGCATGTCGGCCGGAGTGACGATACGGTCGTGGGTGACCATACCGTAGTGGGCTTGCGTGGCGAGCGTCTGACGGTCGGTGATGGTGTCGCGGCCGGCAACGGGCTCGGCGATCTGCTGTCCCTCGCCGGCGGTGAGTCCGGCCGGCACCGAGAAGGTGCTCTTCGGCGTCAGATGGGCGTTGGGACCCGATCCGGAGGTGGTGAGGTAGTTCACCTGAAGGGAGATGTCGCGGTCGGCCTCCAGTTCGCTCTGCCGCAACATGAGATAGGTGCCCGGCGTGATGGTGGAGACCGATGTCTGCTCGGTGCAGGCCTGCTGCAAGCGGCGCAGCAGAGTGCGGAGTTGGTGTATGGTGCCTTCGCGGTATTTCTCCTTGAGATGGAGGAAGGCGTAGTAGTCGGTGTCGAGCTTGTTGAGCAGACTGCCGACGGTCTGCAGCAGGGAGGCCTGGTTGAAGCGGTCGGCGCTCACGGTACGCACGTCGACGGTGGCGCTGGCGTACATCTGGTCGGCCGAGGGGCGCGACAGGTGCAGGAACTGGTCGACCACGTTGTCGGCACTGCCGTAGCCGCCTACGCGCACGACGGGCGTGTCTGACGAGAGGTCGGCCGTGCGGGGCACGGCGTTGACCAGGACGATGGGGTTGAAGGCGAACGTCTCCTTGTCGACGGCGAAGTCGGCGGCCGTGCCGGTGAACTCCAGCACGAGGTCTATCTGGTCGGTCTCGACGGGAATGAGCGAGGCCGGGGCGTGGTGGCGCACGCTGAAGATGCGCACGTTCTGCCGGGCAAAGAGGTCGAACCACACGCTCGGCGCATTGTAGCAGCGGCCGCTGCCATAGAGGATGCCGTCGGGAGCGAAGCAGTGGCAGAGCGGCAGGTCGGCGTAGTTCCAGGGGCAGACCAAGGGTACGGTCTTGCCGCCGAGGGTGACGCGGAGGGTCTTGAAGGCATCGTTGCGCACGGCAAACGACAGGCCGCTGAGGTCAGACACGGGCGTGCTGAAGCGCAGGGACATCTTCCAGCGGCGGGCATCGAGACGCACAAGCGTGTCGGCCTGCACGCCGAAGACGGTGGTCTCGATCAGCGGCACAAACGTATAGGGAGAACCGCCGAGCGTGAAGACGGCGTGCTCGTCGAGGGCGACAGGCTGAAATCCCGGTTGCAGTCCGGCCTGAATGACCGCCGTGGCGGGCAGAGCCGTGCCCAGGTCAGTGGAGACGGTCGAGCGGGCGTACTCGTCGAGCACGTCCTGCCGCAGGCGGTCGATGTCGCTGTCGACATCGTTGAGTTGGTAGGCCAGGGCCGTGACCAGGAGCGAGAACACGGGGTCGTTCTCGATATCCTCAAGTTGGTCGGCGTGGCTGCTCTGCCGCCAGATGGCGGTGGCCTCGCGGAGGAGTTGCTCGGCCTGCTGGCGTATTTCGAATATATTTTGTTTCATCAATTCCAGATCTTGATGTTGTTGTGGTAGACGTATTCTTTCTCCATGCCGGCGACCTTGCCTTCGACGGTGACGGCGATAGACCGTGTCTCGCGGGTGTAGGCCATGCTGACGCTCACGTCGGAGAGGCGGCGCTCGTAGCGCTCGATGGCCTTCTTGAGTTCCTGGGCGAAGGTGTTGAGGTTGCGCGACGTGCCGGAGACCTTCTTGGAGTAGAGGTCGTCGGGATTGTTGCGGTCGTGGGTGGTGGGGGTGGAGTCGTAGACCACGCCCTCACGCTCGTCGAAGATTTCGAAGCGGAGATTGTTGAAGACAAACCCGAAGTCGGGGTCGGCCCCCATGCTGCCACAGGCGGTGCTGACGAGCAGCGAGAGGAAGTCGCTGATTGACTGGGCCGTATCGTCGGTGCGGGCGACGCGTCCGGCGACGATGCTGAGCGGAGCGGTGAGATAGGTAGCCATGGTCTCAGATTTGCGGTATGTATTCCTCCTCTTCCTCCTCCTGTACGGGGACGTAGAGCGCGTTGTAGAGGCTGTCGTAGAGTTGGGGGTAGAGACGGTCGTGGAGCGAGGTGGAGAGTTCTTCGGTGAGCGAGGCAGAGAGCCGGGCACGCAGTTCGCCATCGATATAGGCGGTGAGGGTCTCGCGGAGCACACGCTCCATGTCGGGATTGAACCGTTCGAGTATCTCCTTGCGTATGCGCTCGTAGAGTTCGGCGTAGACCTTGTCGTGAATCTCGGCACGGAGTTCCTCCTTGAGTTTCTCGTAGTCGATACTATGGTCTTCGAGCACCACACCGTCGAGCAGGGTGACGATGCCGGCCAGATAACCGTCCAGCCACTTGAGCCACTCGGCTACATCGAAGGCGTCGGGACGGGGTATGTCGGGAGCGGCGACGGTGTTGGGCTGTGCGAGGTGGTAGTCGACGGCGTGGGCCACTTCGAGCAACAGTTGCATGAAGTCCTGCGTAGAGTTGTGGCAGTCGTAGGCCCGAAGCAGGAAGGTGTAGTGGAGCAGGCAACGCTTGCCCTCGCCCTCTTCGAGATGTTCGTGACGGGAGAGGGCTTCGAGCGCGTCGGCCACATGGGTGGCGGCATCGGTGAGCCGGCTGTCGCCACCGACCAGCAGACAGGGCGGTATGTAGGCGGCATCGATAGAGAAGCGGCCCTCTGTGACGTTGAACTTCAGTACGGGCATGAGGTCGCCTTGCTGCACCTCTTCCAGGGTGTGGATGCCGTAGACGTAGCGGTGGCGCACAAAGGTGACCTCACGCTTCTCAAACGTGATGTCCTCCTCGCCAAATCCCACGGTGAGGTAGTAGGTGTCGCCGTAGAGGATAGGTATCTTGACGGTGACGTCCTCGTCTGCATCGATGATCCGGCCCGAGGGCAGGAGGGCGCGGCAGCGGAAGTGGGGTATTTCGAGTACGTTCTTGACGAAACGTCCGGCACAGTCGAACTCTACGTCGGGCAAGAGTCCGATACGGTTGTTGTTGGCGATGCAGTTGGCGATTTTCTGCTTGGTATAGAGGTTGGTGGCCAGTTCCTTGAAGGTGTTGGCGGTCAACTCCATGCCGGGTTGCCAGTATATCCTTGCGTTGATGTCTGCCATATATAATATATATAATATATAGAAGTTTTTCGGCGGGATTTTTTTAGAACCCGCCTATAGAAAAACGGTTATTTCAGTTGGGTATTGTAGTCGAGGATGAGTGCCTTGTCGGTACTTGAATAGGGACGGCGCTGCTTGACGAGCAGGTCGCAGCGGGTGTCGAAGGGGATGAACCACTCCCTGACAAACCGCTCAAGGGCGTGCACGCTGTCGGCCACGGTGTGGTAGGCCTCAGCATCGAGTCCGTCGATCCATACGGTGTAGCGTGCCCAAGGCAGCCAGTGGCGGGTATTGTCGGTATCGCTGTAGCGTCCGGCGCGCAGGGTCACTGCGGTCGAGAGGAGCGAAGCCAGGAGTTCGCGGATGAGGGGGAAATTGCCGCGTATGCTGCTGACATAGGGCAAGGCGGTAGAGAGCCGGTGGATGTAGGGATTGGTCTCGCTCTGGCGGTCGTAGCCGTAGCACTCAAGCAGGATATGGTCGAGCCGCATATTGAGCAGCGTGGCCACCTCACGCTCGATGTGCAGGCGGCGGCGGAAGACAAACGTGTCGAAGGGGGCAAAGGCCTCTTGCAGCAACTGCAGGCGGCGGCGCAACTGGTCATGGTCTTCCGTGGTCTTCTGTCCGGGTATGTCGCTGCCGTTGATAGCGCTCTGGGGCAGAAGACGCAGGATACCGTCGCGCGAGAGTCTCACCTCGGCCGTCTCGACATCGGCGGAGAGCAGGTCGGCGGTGTAGTTGCGGTAGAACGTACCCTTGTTCTTCACCACCCACTTGTCGGCCATGTCGGGGTAGAGGTAGTTGAGCAGCAGTTCGGCGCTGGTCTCTGGAGAATATCTGTTTTTCATCTTGATGATGAGGATGTACGGTCTGTTCAGCACATGCCGGCGTACACTTCGCGGCGGCCGTCGCGCACACGGAAAATGTCGTGGTCGGGAAGGCCCGCCTGACGGAGGGTCAGGCCGGGATAGGGAAAGGTAGCGTCGAGTACGGGTATCTCGTGCTGGTAGAAACGGGTGGTGGAATATGTGCGGAGGTCGTCGCGCTCCTCCATGACAACGGCCACACGATGGGCGGGACACATCACGGCCACGCGGTGGGCCTCATCCTGTCGGTCGATGATATAGTCAACAAAGCAGGTATCGCGCAACACGATCTGCGGATGCTCCATAGAGAGCGTGGAGGAAAGGGCGGTGAGGGCCTCGGCGACGGTCATGTCGGGCGTGAGGGAGGTGGGGCGGACGGGGGTCCAGCAATCGTGGTCAGGACAACAGTCGTCGTAGGCCGAGAAGGAGGCCAGACGGGTAGTGAGGTGTTGTCCCTCGTAGTAGAACATCTTGCCGACGAGCGAGGTGAGCGTGCCTTGCTCGACGAGGGGGCGATGGATGAGTTTGAGGGCTTCCTGCACCTGTACGGCACCGATAATGGAAGCGACAATGGGGGTGGTGGGCACGCGGCCAGCCGTCTCGTTCTTGCGGATGACGGCCGAGCAGGGCATACGGCGCGAGAGTTCGCGTAGGCCCTCGGGCCCAAGATTGCACGCATAGCAGTTGCGACCGGGCATGAAGACGCGGGCCGTGCCTTCGAGCCGGTCGATGCCGCCGTCGACCCAAGGAATGCCGGCCCGCATGCAGAGCCGGTTGAGACAGTAGCGGGCGTAGCGACTGTCGACGCAGCCGATGGCAAGATCCATCGTGCGGAGCAGTCCCAGTCCTACGTCGTGGGCGATATCGCCGCAGATGGTGACGATGTCCATCTGCGGGTGGAGGGCGTGCAACCGCTCAGCGGCGGCATCTACCTTGTAGCGGTGCCGTGCGGCATCGTCGTGGGTGAAGAGTACGGAGCGGCAGAGGTTGGAGGGCTCTACGGTGTCGAAGTCGACAATGACGACATGACCCACACCGAAGAGGGCCAGATTCTTGAGTACCTCGTTGCCCAGCGCACCGCATCCGGCCACGAGCACACGGGCCTCGGCCACCCGCTCCTGGCTGAACCACGAGAGACCCTCAAAGGCTCCGGTGGTGTCTGCGCCGCCCAGGGTCGCGATGTCGGGAAGGATGTCGTGCATACGCTGCATACACTAAGGTAGGGAGAGAAGCATACCATTGTGTGCCGACGGAGCACGCCGGCGAGAAAAGAGGGACGGGGACTACTCTCCGGCAAACTGGCTGATGTCAAAACCGGTCTTGGCCTCCTCGTTGGTGGCGGCCTGCTCTTCCTCGGTCTTGCGGTCCTTCTCTTCCTGCTGCTTGAGGTAGAGTTGGTAGGCATTCTCAATCTCCTTCTCTTTCTCTTCGCGCAACTGCTTGGCGAGGTCGCCGTACCTGTCGGTGAGTTCCTGTATGCCGTCCTTGGCCTCCTTGAGTTCCTCGGCAGACGAACCGGCAAGTTGGGCAGTGACCTTGGTCGTGTAGATACCGATATGGAAGTCCATGCGGGTCTTGGCCTCGTCGAAGAGGGTCTTGACGGAGTCCGTGAGCACGTCGTGGCGGTCGTCGTTGACCACGGGCATGGTGAGAAGGATACCCTTGTCGTCATTAGGGTCGTCGTAGTCGGCATTGGAGTCGCGCTCAAGGTTGACGATGTCCTGGCCGAACTCAGGATGCGCCACGGCGATGGCCTTGCCGATATCGAAGAGGAATTCCTGATGTTCGGGGAAAATCATGAGCTGGTCTTCGCGGGGCATGGCCACCTTGGCCACCTCCTCTATCTTGTACTCCTCGCCGCCTGACTTGACAACGACGGGGAGCAGCGCCGTGACTTCGGCCTTGACGCAAAGGTTCATATAGCGGAAGTAGAGCAGGGCGACAGTACCGTTGAGTTTGGTCTCCAGTTCGCCCAGACAGGTTGCGATTCTATTCTTCATAATATCCTTACTTTCTTTATAATATTCTTACTTTCTTTTGGGTTTCATATTGATGTAGAGGCGGTTCATCTCGTTGCCACGCACCACGGTGGTGGTCTCGGCCGAGCGGTAACCGTCTTTGCGGAGGGCAATGCGGCAGGTGCGGCCGGCGGCCAAAGAGAGTTGCAGCGGAGTTTTTCCTGTGTAGCGGCCGTCGATGTAGACATCGGCGTCGACCACATCGCTGACGATGCTCACCACACCGCTGCCCGACTGGGTGGTCTCAAGCAGTATCTCCTGTGGCCAGCGGTCTTCTACGGTCAGCGGGCGGGCGACAGACTCCATGCCATCCTTGCGTGCGCTCACCACATGATAGCCACGAGAGAGGCGGCCGGTCCACTCGCCGATGGCCACCGATTCGCGGTCGATGAGTATCTCTGCATCGGCTTCGGCAGCCGTGATATGCACGGGGGCGGTGAGGGTGTCGGCGGTGGCCAGCGTTGCGGCGGTCAGCGCAGGCGCGCCATTGGCGGCCGGGACTGTTGCGGGCATCTCGGCCCACCGTGTGGGCGTCATGCCGCGGGGTATCGCAACGGGATGCAGGTCGACCTCGGTGAGGGTGACCACCTTCTTGGCCACAGTGTCGATATCGACCCAGGCGTTGTAGTAGCAGTATCCGCGGCGGGTGAGCGTCAACTGGTGGCGGCCGGCCATGATGCGGCGCGAGACGGTGCTACCGCTACCGATAGAGTCGCCGTCGAGCCGTATAGCGGCATCGGCCAGTGGGGTGCGCACGGTGAGATAGGAATAGAGGGGTTGCAGGCGCACCTGCACATCGGCGCGTACCGAGTCGGTGACGGTGACCACGTCTTTCCACTCGTCGTAGAAGGGGGCCTCGGCGCGGCAGGCGTGGCGGCCTACGGGCAGATAGAGTTGTATCTTGCCGCCGCTGACAGTGTGGCGGGTGCTGTCGACATAGAGGATGGCGTTGTCGGGCGAAAAGTAGAAGACGGTCCATTGCCGGTCGGCACGGTACTCCTTCTTCGGCGACGAGGTGAGCAGGTAGGCGCGGTAGTAGTGCTTGCGGCGGAGCCGTCGCACGGGCACACGCCATGCCAGTTCGCCATATTCAGGATGCTTGACGCTCACCGTATAGGTCTTGTCGGGCAGGAGGAGCGTGATCTTGTCGTCGCCTTCCTGCGGGGTGAGGTCAGCCTTGCCGTCGGCCTTGAAGGTGAACCCTTTCTCGGCGGTGACGAGTTCGAGCACGGCCTGCGTCTTGTCGGTCTTCAGTCCCTCGCGGCGCAGGTCTTTCTTGCGGAGCGTGGTGAAGCCCTGTATGCGGGTGGTCTGTGCTGCCGCACGGGGGGCGGCGAGCAAGACTACGAGGACGGTCAGCAGCAGGCGGGTGGCGAGCCTCATCGTGTGGTGTGCGGTGTACAGTAAGATAAAGACGACGTTGTGTCGGACCGGGGCATCACTTGCCCTCGGCCATGATCTGTCCGGCGTAGGTGACGGAGATGTTGCCGCCCCAGGCGCAGATGAGTTTGCCATTGTCCATCACGCCGGGCATATTGCTCACGAGCGCTTGGCTGCAAGGTGCCCAGGGTGCGGTGATGACCGGGATGCAGGGCATGGGGGTGAGCACGCCCATGGCGGCGGTGGTGGCGGAAGCCACGGTGGGGTTGGCCAGCGACTGGCACATGCCGAAGGGCAGCACGTTGACCATCGGGGCGAAGTCCATCATGTTGGCCTGCGGCTTGTTGTCGAGCAGCGGGCGTGTAGGGTCGGTGACCATGAGTTGCGACGGAGCCATGCCGAAAGAGCACTGCAGCATGGCACCCATACATAGGAATTTTCCCATAGACGCTTGGTATTTGGGCGGACACTCGTTGTATGATGTCCGCTACGGTTCATTGTCGTGGTGACGGTAAAAAAATGTCTTACTTTCCGCCTTCATCCTTGACCTCTTCCTCCTTGAGTTTGGTGGAGAGGCTCGACGACGAGGGTGCGCCGGGTATGGCGATGCCGTCGGAGATATGGGGCGACTTGAAGGAGGTCTTGGCCTCAAGATTGTCGATGGTGGCCTTGGGCATGGTGACATCGCCCTTGAAGGTGGCCTTGCCGCCCATCTCGGTCTCACCGTAGACGGCAGTCTTGCTGCCGCCGATAGCGGCGTTGCCGCCGTCGAGTTGCAGAGCGGCCTTGCCGTCGTTCTGCTGTATCTCGGCCGTGGTCTTGGCGAAGACACCGACCTTGTCGGAGGAGATCTGCAGGGCGCTGCTCTGATTGTCCTTGTTCTTGCTGCCGAGGTACATCTTGTCGGCCAGCAGGAGCATGGTACTGTCCTTGGCGAGCGACTGGTCGGCGCGGCTTTCCTTGTCAACATCGACGGCCTTGAGGGTGATGGCCTTGCTGTTGACGGAGAACGATCCGGCGGCCTTGCCCTCGGTATCGTTGCTGCCTACGGTCACGGTCTCGGCACGCAGGGCGATGGTGCCTTCGGCGGTGAGGGCCTTTTCCGATACTTTCTTGTCCTTGTACTCGTAGTCGACGGCCTCCATACGGATATCCTTGGAGGCGATGCGCACGCTGCCGGCGGCAGGGATATCGGCGGTCTCCCCATCGATCTTGGGACTGGAGGTATTGAGGGCGATGTCCTGTACGACGACGGCGAAGGTGCTGTCGGCCATCGTGCCGCCCTTGCCGTCGCTGGCCTGTATGCGCACGTCGTGGGCCTGAACGCTGAGTCCGGCTCCGGCATTGTCGCGCAGATTGCCGTCGCCGTCGACCGACTGGATGGAGGTGTGCTCGGCGCATATGCTGACGTAGGCTCCGGTGCTCTTGGTCTTGTAGTCTGCCTTGTAACCGTCGATCTTCTTTTTCTTGGCTTCGAGGCACTTCACCTGACGATTGAGTTCGGCGAGGGACGCGAGCGACTCGACACAGTCGTTGAGCGAAGCGTTGAGCGTCTTCGATAAACTGTCGATGGAGGTCTGCATCTCATAGAGGTCGATGTAGTTGGTACGCACGTGCTCGTCGGTGTCGTAGTATTCGGGATTGGCATTGAGGGCCGTCTGGAGTTTCTCGATGAGTGCATCGGTCGACTTCTTCTTTTCGGCCACGGCGGTCTTGAGTGTGGCAGCGGCGGCCTTCTTCTCCTTCACGCTGGTATCGATGGCCTGGGCCAACTGCTCGCAGGGTACGGCAGCCTCAATGCGGACATTGCTATCGGCACGGAGCGAGATGCCGCCGGATCCTGCAACGGGGGTGGAGGCGAAGGTGCCCTCGGTGTCCTCGCTGCGCAGGGCAATGCCCTGGGCCTGTACGGAGAATGTGGAGAGGGGACTGACCACTTCCTCGCGACCGTCGATGCCGGGGTCGGCACAGACATTGCGTATCTGCGAAGCCTTGTGCACGATGGTGCCCGACAGACCGTACGCACCGACGCCTTCCTCACTGATATTGTTGGCCCGGATGATGACGCGCGAGGTCTCTCCTACCTTCAGGGTGCCGTCCTTGTCTACGTTGCCGATAATGATTTCGGGGGCTGAGATGACCAGGCGTGCATCGTCGCGTATGTATTGGCCGCGCGAGAACAAGTCGACCATCTCGCGCTTCATGCGCTGCAGTTCGGCCTTGCTCTGGCGTATGTCTTGCAGTTCTTTCTCGACACTTTCCATGAAGGAGGAGAGGGCCGCCTGCCAGTCTTTATAGTTTTCTGCCATAGTGTGTCACTTTTTGGAGGGTTGGTGAATAGGCGTGCCTATCAATCGAGCACAGTTTCGATATAGTTGAGGTCCTCCTGATTGTGGTTGACCTTGATGCTCGGGCCTACAATCTCGCAGGTCTTTCCATCATGACCGGCGATGAGTACGCCGCCCTTACTTTCCGGATTCCAGATAAACTGAGGCTTACAAAACGCCTTGGAACGTTTCCAGAGATCGTCGGTATAGAAATCCAATGGGTATTTGAATCCCTTCATAAAGCCGCTAGTAAAATTCTTTATTCCTCCCTCTGTTTCCGCAGCCTCGGCAGGCTCTTTGTATTGCAAGCCTGACAGATATGTTTTCCAACTTTCATCATTTTCTGTCACGGTATCTACATCATCATCAATGTAATTTGGAGCATTAGGATCAACACCGTATTCAATATATTCATGCCACAGTTTTATTATCTGATAGTACAATTTGTGCCTTTCCTTTTTTAATAATGCTTTTGCTTGCTCATCGTATTCGCCAAATACATCAGCCGCTGGATTAAAGATATTATCTTCATTCAATCTTCTTGTATAGGCCACTAGGGCGTTCTTCACAGCGTCAAAGGTTATGTTTCCTTCACCTTGATATTTAGTAAAATCAACATTCTTTAAAGCTGCTGGTTGCAGATTGCCTATTGATGTGAAGAAATCGGTTATTTTTTTCTTCTTTTCATAGGCTGACCTCATAATTTGTTTGATATCGAAAACAAGAGTTCCGAAATATGACACATATTGTAGTACTTGTGGTACTTGTACATTACCTTCTACCTTGAACTCGTCGATATAGGTATTAAAAGCATTATAGTCTTCATACTTTTGAAATAACTTCCCGTATTCAAAATCTTCGTTATTGAAGAAACTCTTGAAATCATCTTTTGACATTCCGTCATTACCTCTCTTGAATACTACGGTGTTCTCGAGATTGACACCATCTGCGTTTGCCAAATCGATGCATTCAAGCAGCAGTCTTTTAGTCACAGCAAACACCTTTTTCCTTTCTTGCAGGAACTGTGCTGCTTCCTCGCATACAGACACCTTGCTCTTGGCAAACTTAAGCGTTCTTTGGATGTCGGTATGTCTGCGGTATTCATCGTGTTCCATGCTCTGGGGCAATGCTGCAGTGTTAGGACCGCCCTCGAGACAGAGATAACGCCCGGAATGTATCTTTAGTGTACCGTCGACAGGGCGCAAGAAAGCATCCCAAAGACAGCGCAGTAACTCTACGTCATAACATTCCAGTGTGGCCTTGAGGTCTTTGCCGAGATTTTCCCCCAAATCTGATACCATATTTTTGCCAAAATCTTTTTTACTGAGGAACTTGGTCTTCTTGATATTTCCACCCGATTCCAGAGTCAATTTGTTGGAGGCCTTGATTTCAACGTCCTTGCCCTCAATGGAAACTTTTCCAAAAGGAGCCTTGATGGAGATACCCTTGAAGGCGTCGATGGTCACATTGCCAATACTTGAGGCAATAGAGATTGTACGGCTCGGTGTGGAAAGCATAATCTTGTTCAATAAATTCTTGTCTTGCATGACGATACCGCCAGAGAAGGAGGAATCCTTCAGACTGTCACATTCCAATTCAGGACATACGAACTGAACGGCCTTGAGAAAGGGAACAAAGGACTTAAATGCATAAGGTGTGGGACTGGCCTCGAGAAACTGCACCACGTCGCCGGCAGGCGATGTGATGGAGGTGGTTGCCGTAGTGCCTCCAGTGCGCTGGGAGTAGAGGGAGCCTACAACGAACGGACGCTCCATATCGCCGTTCTCATAGTCTACCATCACCTCGTCGTCGACACGGGGGAGGAACTTGACACCATAGCCCTTGCCGGCCATCGGAGCGGCCACACGTATCCAGGGCGAGAGGTTGTCAACGTTCTTCATGCTTTGCTCGAAACGCTCAATTCTGCGCTTAGAGATAACCTCACTCTGTATCTGTATACATTTGGGGGCGGCGGGTTTCGATTTTTCATCTACCTTTTTCTGCCAGGGATACTTGATACGGACACGGTTGAGGTCGGACGGGTCGGAGACGTCCTTGACGATGGCTGCCTGCGGACGGGCCTTGCCGCGCGTGGCGTTGGGCAGGGGCAAGGGCAGGTATTGCATATTGGTCGCCATATTCTCATAGGCCATTTTGCTCTTGCCGACAAAGGCTTCCTGATTGGCATAGACCAACGGTTTGGTGCCTGACAGACTGGGCTGCACCTTCTTCACAGCCTCTACTACACAGGAGTAGGTGCGGGTGGCACCGTCGGCCTCCTGACGGGCGTCGTAGGTCACCTTGACGATGGCATACTCCTCGGTGGAGGCAGAATTGAGCAGGAAGGTGGAACCGAGGAACTGCGGACGCACGTTCTCGGCTTCCATAACAACACGTATGACGGTCTTGGCCGACTCCTTCTCAAGTTGGGCCATGGTGGAGTAAAACTTTCCGTCGAGCGCATAGGCATAGTTGGAATAGGGACTCACCGTCGTCTTGGAGTCGGCATGGTTGCTCATCTCGCTGTATTTGAGCTTGTCGAGGTGCTTCTCCTTGTATTTGTCTTTCCAATAGGCGGCTTGAATTCCGTTTCGGATAGATTTTTCGCCAATATCATAAAACACTGAAGAGAGAGCTGCGCTAAGTGTATCTTTTGCGAGGATACCTTTTAAGCGGCTCACCCAGAAAGAGAACTTATCGAGGGTATAACCATCAATAATGTCGGAGGCGGTATTCTTGCCTAATCGTTCCCTAAAGTCATCAAAACCACTCTTGTCATCATAGGTGTAGGTGTTCACCTGATCGGTGGCAGGACCGTAGTATTGGGCCGACACATCGGCATTCTGACCGTTGCGCTCATTGCGGTTGGTATTCATTTGCTCTTTCTTCGTCTTGTCCTTCTCGGTGATAGCGACATCATCGCGCATGTAGTCACTGATCCACGCCGGTACGTTGTCGTCGTAACTGTACTGTCCGGGCATGGTGAGCTGACGGAAGATGCCTATCTGCTTGGCGGCGACGGCTTTGCCGGCGGCGTCTTTCAGTGGCACACACCCGAGATGGAGGGCGCCGTTCTCGTAGAAGAAGAACTCGCCGCAACGGTTGGCGATGCGCGAGATAAACTCGTGCTCGGTCTCGTCCTGCTGCACAAGGTAGGGCTGTATGAGTTCGAAGGTCACATTGTTGCTGGTGTAGGACAACTGGTGGAGATCCAACTGCAACGCGGAGATAAACGGTGTCTTGGTCGTCTTTTCCTCTCCCTTGTCGCTGCCGCTTGTGCTGCTACTCGTGCTACTGGTAGTGGTGACAATGGCGTTCTTGTCACTGTCTACAATGTCGATGAGGATATCCTCGCCGAGCACCTTGCCCGTGTAGCAGGCACTGTAACGGCGCAGGGTGAGCATCTTGTCGGGACTGTAGGCGTTGAGTTTCACGTAGAATCCGGTGACACCGCCCACATTCTCAAACCGCGGTTCGTAGTTGAAGAGGATGTAGTCCTTGGCCATGTTCTCGTCATAGTCGTAACCCTCTTTTTCGTAGTCCTGGTCGGTGAGGTCGACCCTTGCACCGAGCAGATTGTCGAAGAGTGCCGCGTCGTCGGGACCGGCACATACCTGGGCGCTGGAAGCGGAGTATTTGGTCTTGATGATCTGTACGTCGGCCTCGATGACGCCGGGCTTGTACATCTCCTTGCAGACGTGCAGCGAGGTGAGCAGCAGGCTGTACTCATTGCCTTTGATCTTGTCGGCCTCGCCTTCCAGCCTCGTGCGCTGTCCGAAAGCGAGGCTGAAGTCCTGCTTGCCACGTATGTGGAGCAGATATTTGGATTGTTGACTGGTGACTTTTGCCATAGAAGGGGTCTCCTTATTGTTTCGCGTGCCGAAGGGGGGGGATGGGCGGCACGATGGTGGATATTCGTGTGTAGGTGTGGGGGATTATTGCTGGGTGACAACGTCCAGCCAGCAGGGGCTGTTGTACGCGCCCGCATTGCAGTAGGCGATACGGGTGACGAGCAGGGTCACCGTGGCGAGCATCTGCTCGGCGTTGGCCGTGTCAAACTCTTCGGTGATGTCGACAATGTAGCCCGAGACATACATGACTCTCACGGTAGCGGCGCCGTTGTTCAGGATGAAGGCATAGGTCTTCTCGCTGTTGGCACTCATGTGCTGGTAGTACTTGGAGCACACGCCGTCGGTCGCGGCCTTGACCGTACAGTGGAGCACGGCCTTGACCGTGCCGCCATAGGTGGCGCCCACGGCATTGCGGCTGCGCAGGCACTCATAGTCAAACCGCTCCACGGTGGTCGTTTTCTCTATCTTCGCCTCCTGCGTGCCGTTGTAGTCGACAGCGTCGCGGGAGATGCTCAAGGAGATGGTGGTGGCGGTGGTGGTGCCGCTATTCGTATTTTGCTGGGATGTCTGTGTGTCTGCCATAATGTGGTGGATGTATGTATGTGTGGAGGGGGAAAAACGTGTACTGCCGACCGGCTACTCTACGAGGTCTGCCGAGGCGGTATCGAAGATTCTGTCGGCCACGGTGAGGGTGTCGGGGATGAGGGTGAGGGTGAGCTGTAGCCGGCGGCCGTCGGGGGCGGAAGCATCGTAGACCTCGGAGATGCGACTGAGCGTGGCCTTGGTGAAGGTGAGGGTGCGGGACGACTGGGTCAGTTTCATCCGGATGGTACCGGTACGCACTGCGTGGGTGGTGTACCACTCGTAGAGCGAGAGTTTGCCGACTTCGGGCACCACGGTCACCTGTACTCCCGTACAGCCGGCATCGCCGGAGGGGAGGCCGTTGCGACGGGCGCGGACCACACGGGTGGTAAATCTGACGACCTCGTAGGTGGAGGTATCTATCTTCATTTGTACGGCCATAGTGACTGTTCTTTAGACGTTCTTCTCGTTCTTGTAGGTGACGATCGTTTCGGGGGCAACGTAGAGTGTCAGGTGTAGGCGCTGACCCTCGGTCTGGTCGATATCGTAGATCTCGGTCATGCCGTAGCAGGTGGCGCGGCTGAAGGTGATGGTGCGGCCGTCACTGGTGACGATGGTGCCGTCCTTCTCGGTGTGGGCGATGTACCACAGATGGAGTTCGGAGCAGTCGGCGGGAGCGACAAACGCTATCTTCATCTCGCTGCAGCGGGCGTCGCCGTCGGGTATGCCGTAGGTGTGGTGGCGGGATGTGCAGATCTGCATGTCGGCCACGTTGTACGACTTGGTATCCGGGGTGGAGCCGGTGGTGAACGTCAGTGTTGCCTGTGTTGCCATAATGCTTTTTGGGTTTGTTTCTTTTGAGAGGACGGAAGGCGGGACGGTGCTGGCCTCCGTATACGAAAAAGCCACGGTGCGCTGCCTGTGCGTCTGGCCCTGTAGGGGCTGTGGCAGGCGGTGCACCGTGAACTTTTCAGTGGATTACTTCCAGGGGTTGACAAATGCTACAGGACCGTTCTTGAGTTCCTGGCAAACGATCTCCAGTTGCTCGAAGTGCTCTTCGCCGTCTTCCCACTTCTCTTTGTAGTGTACACAGTAGCAACCTGTGCCTTGCAGTTCCTTCATGGTGCTGCCGTCGATGGTGTTGAAGAAGGTCACCTTGATGTCGCGGGGGTCGTTGGGGGCGAGCATCCACTGCAGGAGCTGGTTGTTGCCGTCGTTCATTGCCTTGACGCGGATGGTGATGCGGCCGCCGCGGGGGATACCTGAGATTTGTCCTTCTCTATCTGTGGTCTGGTCAAACTTATAGTCGACCATCATTACTTCGCGTGTTTCGAAATCCTTTACCGATAACTGTACCGGTGTCATATTCTCTGCCATAATTGTGTTTCCTTTTTAGTTGGTTTGACTTTTTGTTTGTCGGGCGGTTCTTTTCAGATGTGTGTACTTGCCGTTATGCCCACTCGTTCTCGAATACTACTGATTCGAACTCTATCTTCTGGCAAGTGATGACGATCTCCTCGTAGTGACCTTTCTTGTCTTCCCACTTCTCGTCGAAGTCGACGCAGTAGCCGTTGGTGAACTTGATGGTCTTCATGCTCTTGCCGGTCTTGGTCTCGAGGAAGGTGATGGTGCCGTTCTTGGGCAGGTTGCGCTCGATCATCCAAGCCAGGAGGTCGGGAGTGCCGTCGTTGTGGGCCTTGACACGGACGGTGATCTTGCCGCCGCGGGGGATACCGGACATTTGTCCTTCTACATCTGTTGCCTGGTCAAACTCGTACGTTACCATGAGCACTTCGCGCTCCTTGTATCCATCGATTTCTAATTTTACTGGAGTCTTTGCCATAATGTTGTAATTTTTTAGGGTTGTTGTTTGTTGATTGATAATTATTGCTTCACCTCTTCATGCTTAGGCATAGCTCGCGCTTATGGTGCTTTCAGTATCTGAGGTTGTTGTCAGATGACGTGTGCAAAGGTATGCGGGGCGAGATGAAACTCCAAATTTTTTTTAAGATATTTTTTGCAAAACGCTAAAATAAAACCCCGTAAACTATCGGAATTCCATGAGTTTTCCGCGTTTTGTGTGAATTTTATATAATATTCACTTAATAAATGGTTAGTAATGATAGATATGTAGACTCCAGGGGCGAGTAGTGAAAACGGGTGTTAACGGACGTCAACAAACGTGTATACGCCGCATGTCGATGGGGAAACACATATCATGCGTATTTTTTTCGTTGTTTTGTACGCCGGGGCGACAGGCAGAGAATGGCCGTCTGCCGCCCCGTGCGGTGGGGTCAGGGATGCGCAGGGGGGGGGGGGAAAATTACTGTGCGTCCTTGTTGTGCTTGTCGGCGCTGACCTTGATGATGAAGTTCTTGGCCGAGTAGAAGGGTGTGAGGCTGATGTCGCAGGTGATGCGCTTGGTATCGGGATCCTGCGTGGGTTCCTTGATGTCGTAGTTCTGGAAGAGGTTGCCGTAGCCCTTATAGTCGTTGAGGAAGGCCTGGATCTTGGCCTTGAGGTTCTTGGGAGAGTTGTAGGGATCCCAGTTTTCGAGGGCCACCTCATGCACATAGTTCATGAGCACCTTCTTCACCCAGTCGAACACGCGCACGATGGGGTACTCCTTCATGGCGGTGTTGTCGCCGTTGTAGAGGGTGGTATTGTTGAAGGCCATGACGCGTCCTTCGGAGTAGACCATGGGGATGACCTGGTTGTCCATCAAGGAGGCGATCTCCGACTTGAGCAGGTCGAGGTGCACTCCCTTCACGCCGTCGAGCGTACCGTACTTCTTGCCACCGGCTCCCTGGGCCATATTTGCGCTCTCGTCGTAGAGTTTGCCGGCGAGGGCGGCCGATCCGGGGATGAAGAAGGCCATATTGTCTTTCTCGTCTTCAGACATCTTCTCTGACTCGCGTCCTACAATCCAGTTGGCGGTCATGATGACGTTCTGCAGTTCGATATCGCTGTCGCGGTAGCCCTCGGTGTTGCTGAAGAGGTCGTCGAAGGAGTACTCGTCGGAGTGGTCGGTGATGAGCATCACCTTGTACTTGAAGGCGATCTTGGCCCACTGCAGCAGGGTGGGTTTGTCCTGGAAGACGTATCCGGGCACAACCATGAGGCTGTAGCAGTCTTTGAGGCTCAGACGGTCGAAACCGTTGCGCAGGAGGCTCTCTACCTCACCGGCGAAGCCGGAGTCGGCGTCGGCCACATCGTCTTTGTAGACGTTGATGATGCGGAGGTTTTTGAGTTTCTCGGCGTTGGCGGTCTTGAAGAAGGAGTCGAGCGCACGGTAGGAGCGCTCCAGGTGCTGGGTGGCGAAGAGGGCGTCGGTGATGCCCTGTTCGAGTACCTGGGTGTACTTCTCTTCTTTTTGTTTGCAGGCGTCGGCAAACTCGGTGGCGCTGGCGTGGTCTTCATCGAGAAGGGTGAGCCAGCCCTTGATCTCCTTGACGAGCGACTCGCGCTTGTCCTTGAAACGCTTGTCGGAGAGGAACACGGCCTTGACGGCCTTGCGTGCGGGGTTGAGGTTGTCGGCGTCGGGCATGAAGCCGCGCACGGCGTTGAAGCCGCCAAACTGCTTGAGCAGTTGGCTGACATCTTTCTGTTGCTGTTGTCCCTGTGCGGACTCGGCGGCGGCCTGCTGTTCTACAGCGGCACTTTTCTGCATTTCTGTATCTGCCATATCTGTAAGTAGGTATTTTCTTAGTTGTTGCCTTCAAGTTCGTCGAGCATTGCCTGGAGCATCTCACGCAGTTCGGCGCGTGAGGAGGAGTCCTTGAGGATGTCGCGCAGTTTGCGGTTCTGCTCGATGCTCTTGCGTATCTTGGTGTTGACGTCGATCTTCTGCTTTACGCCAGAGAGGAACTCGCTGTTGTTGACGAGGTTGCCCTTGCCACCCTGTGCCTCGAAGTCGCGCAGTTCGGAGAAGTGGAGTTTCTCGTTGACCGATCCGCCTTCCTCGTCGACAAAGTCCACCTCTACGCTGGGCTTGAAGTGGGCGAAAGCGTCGCCGATGGTCTGGATGTCTTCTACAAGTTCGGGATTGCCGGGCTCGGCATCTGAGGTGTACTGATCGATCATCAGGGTCTTGTTACTATCTATGGGGGAGACTTTGGCATTTGATTCCTCGTCTGGCGCCATGGATATGAAATTCTCTTTGATTGCCATAACTGTATTATTTTTTAGTTGTTAATTTTTTTTGCGTGCTTTTGAGGGAGGGAAACACTCTTTTTTTGCGGGAAAATGCGTCTACTCTTTTGTGGGAGACGCTATTCGGCTGCACCACCTTGTTCCTTGACGCTGAAGTCGGGCTGGCCGTCCTTCAGGCCGAGCACCACGGTATCTCCGGGCTTCACGCTGCCGGCGATGATGAGTTTGGAGAGCGGGTGGCGTATCTCCTTGCGTATGATGCCGATGACGGGGCGTGCGCCGTACTGGGGATTGAAACCGCGCATGGCGATCTGGTGACGGGCCTCGGGCGTGATTTCGAGCGTGATGTTCTGCTCGCCGAGTTGGGTGAGCAGGCCTTTGAGGTGGATGTCGAAGATGCGCTTCACGGTGTCCTCGCTGATGGGGGCGAAGGGCACAATCTCGGTGAGACGGCCGAGGAACTCGGGGCGGAAGTAGCCCTGCATGATCTCCATAAGGTCGTTGTTCTCGGGCGGGTTGCCGGTAGAGGTGAAGGCATCGACGATATACTTGCTGCCGATGTTCGAGGTGAAGAGGATGAGGGCATTGGAGAAGTCGCCCACGCGACCGAGACGGTCGTGCAACTTGCCCTCGTCGAGTATCTGGAGGAAGAGGTCGAAGACCGACTTGTGGGCTTTCTCTATCTCGTCGAAGAGTACCACGGAGTAGGGCTTTTGGCGTATCTTGTTGACGAGCAGTCCGCCTTCCTCATAACCGACGTATCCCGGAGGTGCGCCGTAGAGCAGGGCGACGGAGTGCTCTTCCTTGAATTCGGACATATCGAAGCGTATCAGGGCCGACTCGTCGCCGAAGAGGAAGGCGGCGAGCGCCTTGGAGAGTTCGGTCTTTCCGGTTCCGGTCGGACCGAGGAAGAAGAACGAGCCCATAGGCTGGCCTTTCTTGTTGAGTCCGGAGCGGGACTCGAAGACGGCGTCGAGCACTTTCTTCACGGCATGGTCCTGACCTACGACGCGCTGCTTGAGCGTGTCCTCGGCACCGAGCAGACGGTCGCGCTCCTTCACCTGCACCTTGCCCAAGGGTATGCCGGTCTGCTTGGCGACAACGGCGTAGAGGTCGGAGGGCTGCAGCACGGTGCGTGGCTCTTGGCTCAGCGTGTCGAGCCGGTCGAGCACGGCGGTGATGCGGTCGGCACGCTGGCCGACGGTGGGGATGCGGGCGAAATCGATGTCGTCGTCCTCTATTTGGGCGGCGAGTATGCAGTTGGTCTTGTTGGCGATGCGGTAGTCGAGCCATTCGAGGTCTTTGAGCGCCACACTATCGTCATCGGCAGGAGCGGGGGCGAGGATGTCCGACAGGCTCTCGCGGTAGGAGGCGATATCGGTGCGGCTCATGTCGTTCATGGTCTTGAGCAGCGAGAGGGTGCGGTCGATGAGGTCGATGGCCGAGGTGGGCAGGGCTTTCTCGGTGAGATAGCGCTTGGCCAGGCGTACGGAGGTCTCCAGCACCTCGGGCGAGAGGGTGAGCCCGTGGTAGGCTTCATACTCGGGCATGACGCCACTGAGTATGCGGAGGCTTTGGTCGGCGGTAGGTTCGTCGAGGGTGATGCGCTCCATCTGTCCGGCAAACTCCTTGTCGGTCTCGATGTGCTTGGTATAACCGTCGGTGGTGGCGGTGCAGACGAGCAGGAGGTTGCCCTTGGCGGTCTCCTGCTTGAGTATCGACGCTGCACCGTAGAGACTGCCCTGACGGTCGAAGAGTTTTTCTATCGACTCGATGATGAGGATGCCGCCTTCTTGGGCCGAGAGTTCGGTGACGACCTTCTTGAAGCGGTCGTCGATCTCGCCCTTGTACGATGCACCGGCAGAGAGGGCGGCGGTGTCAAGTTCGTAGGCGCGGGCCTGACGGAGGAAGGAGGGCACGGCACCGTCGGCGAGGTTGCAGAGAAATCCGTCGACGAGCGAGGTCTTGCCTACGCCCGACTCTCCGGTGACCAGGATGTTGGCCTTGGTCTTGCGGCCGAGTATCTCGTAGAAGGTGGAGATCTCTTTCTCGAAACCCACAATGGTGCGGCGCTTGCCGCCCCGTATCTCGGCGAGGCGGTCGATGCAGTACTTGCCGAGGGCCGACGAGCCTGAGGCGGCGGCCTCTACATAGGGATGGACGGTGGCCGGGGCAGCCGATGTACCGCCAGAAGCGGCCGGGGCATCGAGGCGGGCGCAAATCTCGGCGGTGGTGAGGGGGAGGGTCTTCAGTTGGTCGAAGGTGAAGCCCACACCGGGGGTCACCAGAGCGGCGAGCACGCAGGCGGCATCGGCCGTCTCAAGACCGAAGCGGCGGGCGAAATTGTCGGCCTCCTCCATCACAGCGACCGACTCGTCGCTCAGCGGAAGGTCGTGCATGGGGCGTACGGCACGGGGCAGAAGGGTCATCTGCACGTCGGCCCAGTCTTGCAGGTAGTAGTAGTCTTTGTCGAGATCGGTCTCGATAAAGTGTACCAGACCGGTCTCCTTGTGGAGAACGGCCTTGAAGAGGTGGGCAGGACAGATACTGTCGCTGCAATACTCTTCGGCATAGGAGTTGGCTATTTTCTTGAGTTCGTCCATCATGATAGTATGGCGTTGTTTTTGTCGTTTGGGTTGGGGGGAATTGCTGCGCTTATTGTTGATAGCGCATCCGTGTTCTTATTTGTTGGTTCCTCGTGCTGACCCTACAGGCCAGACCTTGCATTTATCGTTTTATACCCAGCATCATTTGTGCAGCCATACGCCACGCAACAGGCGGCGCCAAAGGGCGAGGTGGGCGCTGCTGCCGATCTCACGGCAGAGGGCGAGACAGGTGTCGGCGAGGACGCTGACGGCCTCGGCCACGGCGGGCGACGAGAGGGGACGGTCGGCGGGGGCGACATCTGACACATGGATGCAGAGCACATGGCCGTGGCGACCGGCGAGGGTCACGTCGCGCTCTACCTTGACGCGGTGGCGGCCCGAGAGTACGTCGTGGAGCAGCGGACTGAACGTGCGGAAGGTGTTCATCTGCCGTTCCTTGGCTTCGCCGCCCAACAGGAGGTACTCGGCCAGCAGGGGTGTCCAGTCGGCCATCACGCAGTAGTGGCCATTGGCCTTGCGCAGGATGCCCAGGTGGGCGTAGTAGACCACCTCTGTCTCTTCGGCGCTATCGCTATCGGGGAGGTAGGTGGACTCGGTGAAACGCATCTGCCGTACCAGTTCGGTGAAACGGTCGGTATGGGCAATGGCAGTATCGTCGGCCCCGGGCTGTGCCTCGCCCCACGCAGTGGGTGTGAGGAAGGGGCGCAGGGGAAGGCTCTGAGCCACGCTTTCCACCACCGTGCCGTCGGTGCGGCAGTAGTCGGCGAGGGTGAGCAGGGCTGAAGCGCCGGCGGCGCTGAGACGGTCTATGATGTCGGTCAGGCGGGCGTAGCGAGCGTCCTGGCCAAGACGGGCCTGCAAGTGGGTGATAGAAGGGTCGACGGCGAGCAGGGACAGTATCGTGTGCATCGTCTCGACTTCATCGACCCAAGAGCCGCTCTGCTGCACGATGCCACGCAGAAAATCTATGGCTCGTCCGCGGGCCGTTCCCTTCGACTGGCGGTCGGCGGCGGCGTTGTGCAGGCGACGCAGACGGTAGTTCCATACATCGGGTATGGAGACGGCCATGCCGCGCATCTGAAACACGAGCCGACGGTTGCGGCGGTAGCGTATGAGGTAGCCGGTCTTTCCGGCAAAGGGCCCGTCGACGACCATAACGGCCTCGTTGGGTTCACCGGCCTTGGGATTGAAGGCGTAGTCGGTGTAGGGCCGCTCAAGCACCAATACCTCGTCGGGGTAGTGCTCATTGAAGTCCATGAAGAAGAGCATCTGCAACTCGGGCACCCGCATCACGCACCCCCGGGTGCGGTCGTAGGCCAGATAGCCGTCGGGATAGCGGTCGCGCAGCGCTCCGCAGATGGCGTCCTCGGTGCCGAGCACAAACACCTTGCCGGCGAAGAGGGGACGCTCTACGATGCGCCCGGCCTGCTCCATACGCACGCTCTTGTGGGTAGGACAATAGACCTCAAGGATGTTCTGCCGCCGTGTGCGCTCGTCGCGCAGCAGGGCTTCGGCCCGGGCCTCCTGATGGGGGCGGGTCTGCACCACATACCACGCGATACAGTCGGCGTGAGCCGATACACCTTCTCTTCCCCTCCTGACGGGTGCAGAAGGGTCAAACGTATTCGTGTTCTGGCTTTTGCGTCCAGCGCGGCGGTGTACCGGAGGTTCCTCAGCGATGTACTGTCCCGCACGTGTGTCGGTGTCTATTGCGACGCTTTCCATAGATGGACTTTCGGCGTCTATGCGCCGTCCTTGTATAGACCATGTCTGCAAAGAATTGCATCCGTCTATACATATTTCTGCAAAAATAAAAAAAAAGGCACATACCGACAAGAAAAGAAAGACATTTACCGCAAAGCGGCAAAAAATAAAAAGAACACACAAGAAAAAGTTTTTTGATACGCACGCTGTACACGGCAACAATACGCATATACGCGCGGTGACAACACCTATAACAATGGTAAGAGAAACAGGCTCCAGTCATATTTTTTGTAAAAAAGCCGTCTTCGGATTTTACTTTTTTCCCGTTTCATGGTCATTATAGCGTAAGGGCCGCTGAAACACCCCGACCGACAACCCTAAGACATCAGCAGCCGCAAACGCCAACAACCCATAAAAAGAAGAAAGGAACCATACTATGACAACGATCACTTGGAGAACTCTCGCACTGGCCGTCATGACGGCCGCCACGCTCACCACATCGGCCCAGCACAAAGGAAGAGTACACCACCGCGTGCACAAGGCTCGTCCCGTAGTGGTGGTCAACCAACCCGCAACGACGACCCGCACCGTGACACACCTCACACGCACCGACCGTCTGCACATGGCCATCGCCTACCTGAAGGAGAACCGCACACTCACGGCCGGCAAATACAGCAAGATGACCGGACTGAACCGGTCGGCCGCCAAAGCCGAACTCGACACTTTCGCCTCCAGCGGCAGAAACCGTATCGCCGCCATGTATACGGGCAAGAAGAAGGTTTATGTATTGGCCTAATGCACCACTACACAGAAAAAGTGGAATTTTTCAGAACCCATCTAAGAACCCCATCTGAATAACCCGCAGAAAAAGCCCACCTCAAAAGCCCGCAGAAAAAATGAGCATCGACGACAGATATATCACAGAGGCCCTGCACCGGAACGCCCAAGACGGCCTACGGTTGCTCATGGGCAAATACAAGGAAGCGGTGTACTGGCACATCCGCCGACTGGTGGTGACGCACGCCGATGCACAGGATGCAGCCCAGGAGACATTCGTGAGGATCTATCGGTCGGCCGACCAGATCAGGGAAGACCGCTCACTGCGGGCCTGGGTGTTCCGCATCGCCACCAACGAGGCCCTACGCATCATCGAAGCCCGCAAGCGGCACGCCGCCGAGGGCGACGAGACACAGGCCGACCTCATACCCGACGACGGCTACGTAGACTACTCCGACCTTGAGGCCGTCAGACTGCAAAAGGCTATCCTCAGCCTGCCCGAGAAACAGCGCATCACCTTCAACCTGCGCTACTACGACGAACTGGGATACGCCGAGATTGCCGAAGCCACCGCATCGACACCCACCGCAGCCAAGGCCAACTACCATACGGCCAAAGAGAAAATCATAGCATACATGAAATCACATGACTAAATACACGATGAACAGAGATTTTGACTTCGACTCCATCGGCAAGCGCCTACCCTACTCCGCACCCGAAGGACACCTCGACCACTTCGAGGACAATGTGTTCGCCCGGATCAACGCCGCCGCCCCGGACACACACGCCATCAAGCGCCGCACACCCCGCCTGCGCATCGTGGCACGATGGGCAGCCGCTGCCGCTGCAGCGGTAGTGATCGTGCTCTCGGTGACGGGTCTCCGCCCCACCCCACAGCCCGTCACGGCCAGCGATGTGGAGACGGCCTTCTGCCAACTGAGCACCGAAGACCAGAACTTCCTGCTCTCTGTCTACCAGGACGACGTGTTTCTCAGTGACGAACTATCTACCGATGCCAATCAATAAGTGCTGACACCAATCAATAAGTACTAAATACATATAAGTAGGTATTCAAAATTATTCGTATATATGGGTCAGCAGATGCCTATTATA
>CAVCSC010000036.1:0-30482 GCA_963604975.1 Lachnospiraceae bacterium
ACAAACGAAAATAAGGCACATATCCATATCAAATAATTTTGAACACCTACTTAATGCAAACTTACGAAAAATGTATCAGATGGCCAATCATTCTTGTGGCACAATGTATTTGCCGTTTCGGAAATAATGCTTACTTTTGTCCTGTACAACTCATTAAGTGGTCACTTGTTTGCGGTGGAATTTTTTTAGAACACGCCGCCACATAATATAAGATAAGTCACACAATATAAGTGATGTCTGCCCGTTTTTGTAATGACAGACGACTCTATGCTCATGAAGATGACAAAACGCAAGGACTTGACACCTCTCACTGGCTCTACCCTATATGGTCTGTGGTATGGTATGGCGTATACGAAATTTCGTATGCGGGTATTGTCATGTATCTTGTTGTGCGCTCTCTTTTTACTTCCCCAGCACGTTGCGGCGCAGTATATGTGGCAGGAGTTGGAGCGCACGCCGTCGAAACCTGCCCTCACAAGCGATATGGAATATCATGTGGAGACACAAGTGTCGCTCTCTAAAGGCCATACTCCGCTCTGGCTCAATGCCAACAAGTATGGACTGAGTTCGCTCAGTGCTGCCAACGGTTATGTGCGCGGGTCGGTGATACGTCCGCTTTCGGCCGACTCGGCCCGCCGGTGGGGTATCGGTTACGGACTCGATGTGGCCGTGCCTTTGCACTATACCAGTCAGGTCGTGGTGCAACAGGCCTTTGCCGAGGTGCGTTGGTTGCACGGTGTTCTGAGCGTAGGGGCCATACAGCGGCCGATGGAGATGAAGAACCAGACGCTCAGCAGCGGTGCACAGACGCTCGGCATCAATGCGCGTCCTGTGCCGCAGGTGCGTTTGGCTCTGCCCGAATACTGGACGGTGCCGCTGACTCGCGGATGGCTTCACTTCAAAGGCCATATAGCCTACGGACGCATGACCGATGACAGTTGGCAGCACGATTTCACGGCCCGGAAGAGCAAGTATGCCGACCATGTGCTGTACCATAGCAAGGCCGGATATCTGCGGATAGGCCGTGAGTACCATCCGCTCAGTCTTGAGATGGGACTGGAGATGGTGACCCTCTTCGGCGGTGATCCTTGGGTGCAAAGGAGCGATGGCACGATGGGGCATGTGTCGACGGGCAAAGGACTGAAAAACTACTGGTACGCCTTCCTTCCCGGAGGATCAGACGCTACCGACGGCTCTTATCGCAACAGTGAGGGCGACCTTGTGGGCAGTTGGCTGCTGCGCCTGTCGTACGATGCCGACCTGTGGCGCCTCTCGCTCTATGGCGACCATTTCTTTGAAGACCACTCGCAGATGTTCTTTCTCGACTACAACGGTTACGGTAGCGGCGAAGAATGGCAGCAGCGCAAGCGCAACCGCTACTATGTGTATGGGCTCAAGGATATGATGCTCGGGGCGGAATTCAACCTGAAGTATGGCACGTGGCTCCGCAACGTGGTCTTCGAATATATCTACACCAAGTATCAGAGTGGGCCGTACAACCATGACCATACCAAAAATATTTCCGACCATATGGCCGGTATGGATGACTACTACAACCACAGCGTGTATACCGGCTACCAGCATTGGGGGCAGGTGATGGGCAATCCGCTCTACCGGTCGCCGCTCTACAATACCGATGCCAGTATCTGGGTGAGCGACAACCGCTTTGTCGCTTTCCATCTCGGTATCGATGGTCGGCCCACCAATCGTCTCGGGTACCGTCTTCTCGGCACTTGGCAGAAAGGGTGGGGTACGTATGACGAACCTTTCACTAAGGCCCATCACAATATCAGTTTTTTGGCGGAAGCCACCTATGCCTTGCCCAAACGCTGGACGGTGAAGGCGGCCTACGCCATGGACTTCGGCAGCCGTGAGATGCTTGGCCATAATGCGGGCCTGCAACTGACGGTGGGGAAGACGTTTATGGGAAAGAAAGCAAAACGATAATTTTGAAGACCTACTTATGACAATGAAGAAATCATCTCTACCTGTCGCCGCTTGCCTGCTGTGCGCCCTATCGGTCGTTTCCTCTTGCAGTGTCGACTTCGAGACGAGTGGCAACGGTGCGTTCGACGGTTTTTGGCATTTGGAGCGGGTCGATACTTTGGCTACGGGTGGCAGTACCGACCTGTCGTCGCAGCGTCTTTTTTGGGGCGTACAGGCAAAACTTGTCAGTGTACGCGATTTTGACAAGAACGACAACGGGTGCTATTTGCGTTTTGTGCAGACCTCAGACAGTCTGACGCTCAGTTCGCCCTATGTCAACAATTGGCACGAGAATGAGCAGAACACGGGTGGAGATGTACCGGTGACCGACAAGACCCTCCTTGCCCCTTATGGTATCAGCGACCTAAGTGAAGGTTTTTGCAAGGAGACGCTAAAAGGCGGAACAATGGTATTGCGGTCGAAAGTGCTTCGCCTACATTTCAAGAAGTTTTGAGTCGGTTTCTTTAGAATTTACTTCGGTTGGCTTTGTCTGCGTCGAACGCTTTTGCCATAAGTTCCAATAGCACCTTTTCAACTGTTTGCTGCCTCGCCCTGTATCTCACGCTTGCTGATGATGTGGGTGAGCAATAGATGAAAGACCGTGTACACGATGATGTCGGTGACGACAATGGCCGTCAGCGATATGTGGGAGTGAAGCACGGCGTTCAGCACGGAAAAACCTATCTGCAACAACAGTATGCAGACCAGTGCCTGGTGTTGGGTCATGCCGCAGCGCAACAACTTGTGATGGATGTGACACTTGTCGGCCTTGAACAGTGGGCGATGCTGGCGCAGACGTGTGATGATGACGCGGATGACATCAAAGCAAGGCACGATGAGCAGTGTGTAGGCGATGAGCAGACTGTCACTGCGGTAGGGCATGATGGTGGTGTCGTTTTTGGTAAACTTGATGACGAGAAATCCGAGGATGAATCCCAAGGACAGACTGCCCGAGTCGCCCATGAAAATCTTGTTGTTGTTTTCTGCTTTTCCAAAGATATTGAAATAGAGAAAAGCCACCAGTACGCCGATAAATCCGGCTATCATCGCACTGTATGTGAAGATATTCTCGCGCATGAAACAATAGAGAAAGCCCGACAGGGCTATCACGCCGATACTTCCGGCCAGTCCGTCGATACCGTCGATGAGGTTGAGGGCGTTGTCGATGAATACGATGACCAGTACCGTGAGTGGGGCACCGATATAGAAGGGGATGTGGTGGATACCGCCAAATCCGTAAAGGTCGTTGATGTAGAGCCCGGCGACGGGCAGAAGGCTCGCCGCTACTATTTGGGCAAGAAACTTGGTTCTCGGTTTTACGCCCACGATATCGTCGATGAGTCCCACGGCGTAGATGAGGATGAGGCTCACGACGAACATGCACGACCAAAGGCTGATTTCTGTGCGCTGCCCGTTGTTAGCACGAAAGACGATGATCGAGACAACGGCGGCAAGCAGCATGCTAGGAATGAAACAGGTGCCGCCGAGCCGTGGTATGGAACTTTTGTGTACCTTACGGGCGTTGGGCAGGTCGTAGAGATTGTTCTTGATGCAGAATTTCTGTATTCCCGGTATGAGCATAAGTCCGCATACAAGGCTTACGATAAAGGAAATGAGGGTATATATTACGTACTGCGTTGTCATGGGTTTCTTGTTCTGTTTCGTCACTGGCGGGCATGGCCACCACCTGCTGTGGTTGGGTCATTTTTGTCCCGCCTATATATGATAACGCTTGCAGGTGCGTAATATTGTAGTAAGTAGGTATTCAAAATTATTCGTATATTGCAAAGAAATGCGTTTTTCTTTTCTTGACCAAGTGACGGTCAGAAACGCAGTTCGAAAATCTTGTAGAGGTATTTTGCGGAGATGAACAGCAGGTTGCTGTACAGACCGTTTTGCCGGCAAGCCTTGACATCCTCACGGGTGATGAGCATGCGGTTGCGCACGTTCTTGGTGCTGACTCCGCCCATGCGCATGGTCACGAAATCCTTGTGCAGGTACCGGGCGCGCAATTTGTATTTGTGAAACAGGCGTACCATCATCTCATAGTCGGCGGCTATCTTGTAGTCGAGCGAGTAGCCGCCGTGCTTCTCGTAGAGGGAGCGGCGTAGGTAGAACGACGGATGGGCGGGCATGAACCCGAACCGGAGCCATAGTGGGCGGAAGAGGGCTGAAGAGTAGTATCTCGTGACTTTCTCAGGCTGGTCGTCGCGAATGAAATGGATGTCGCCGTACACGGCATCGATGTCGGGTGTGAAGTGTTCGGCGACGTGTTGCAGTACGTCGTCGGAGGTGAAATAGTCGTCGGAGTTGAGCGTGCCGACAATGTCGCCCGTGCAGTGGGCGATACCTTTGTTCATGGCATCGTAGATACCGCGGTCAGGTTCGGATATCCAGTGCAGGCGTCCGCCGAACTTCTCCTCGTAGGCTTTGATGATGTCGAGTGTGCCGTCGGTAGACTGACCGTCGATGACCCAATACTCGATGTCGTGGTAGGTCTGTCGCAGTACGGAGTCGAAGGTGGAGGCCAGCGTCTTGGCGCTGTTGTAGGTCACTGTGATGACGGATATTTTCATTGCGGATGGTTTTGTCGCTTTTTTCTTGCGGGTTTCTAAATTTTAGGCCCTTTCTTTTTCGAGTATCTCCTGGTAGAGGTTGTAGTATTCCTCATAGCGGTGGTGACGGTCGAAGGCATCTGCTGCCCTTTTCCGGCAGATGTCGGTGTATGTCTCTTGGCCCTTGTCGATGATGGTGGCGATATGCCGGATGGCTGCCTGCAGGTCGCCCTGTGCGATGACGTATCCCGTACCGGGAACGACTATCTCGCCTGCACCGCCGGTGTCGTAGGTGATGACGGGAGTGCCGCAAGCCAAAGCCTCGATGTTGGTCGTGGGCAGAGAGTCTTCCCATGTGGGGTTGAAATAGGCGTCGGCTGCACTGTAGAGCCGTCTCAGTTCGTCGGCGTTTTGAGTGCGCGGTATGCCGACCATTCCTTTGGTGGCGCAGATGTGTTGCAGGTCTTTTCCCGCCGCACCGACAATGACGATGAGATAGTCGTCGGGAAGCAACTCGCGCAGACGGAAGAAGTCGCCGAGTCCTTTCCTGTACCAGTTGGAGGCCACGCCGAGTATCATGTGCCGGTGATTGCCCATGACGGCAGGCCGGCCCTCGTCTGTCGGGGCGGGGCGGAAGGTATGGAGATCAATGCCGTTGTAGATCTGTTGTGTGGGCGTGTCTTTGAAGAACGACTGCCGCAGGTTGTTCTCGATCCAGTGGCTGACCGGGACAAGGGTCAGGTTGGGTACGGAGCAGAAGAATTGCCGTTTGAGTGCATGGTTGCGTTCAGACCGGTCGAGCCAGAGGCTTGCTGGATAGGCTTTTTTCTGAGGGCAGTCGTGGCAACGGGTCTTCCAGCGGTCGCACCCGACGTACATATAGTGGGCGCAGTGTCCCGTGTACGTCCAGCAATCGTGCAACGTCCAGACGACGGGTATGCCCGAGTGGGCGAGATAGTCGAAGAGGATGGGGTAGTTGAGGTAGTACCCGTGTATGTTGTGCAGGTGGATGATGTCGGGCTGCAGAGCTTTGGCATATTCCACCAGGCGTCGGGTTGCGTGGCGGGAGTGCAGGCCGTGGTCGTCGAAGAGCCGCGAACAGACGCCGTGCAACCGCTCGTCGGCCATGCTTCCGATGTGGTACAATTCGGAGTGGCTGGGATTGCACCACCGTCCGTAGGCGATGTGGCTTTCCCATCCGTGGCTGAGTACGCTGTCGCCGATGCCTTCGGCGATTTTTCCGTGCGACCCCCAGTTGGCGGTGATGTTGATCTGTAGCAGTTTCTTGGTCATCAGTAGGTTTTCTTGCAACTCAGGAAGTATCTTACGTGTGCCACGGGCCAGAACGGTTCGAAGTGTCGACGGTTGATGACCTTTCCACCGAAGGAGTAGTAGTGCTTGTAGTCAGACTGCGAGAAGACGTGTGCATAGGCAGATGCGGCGATGTCGATGGCCGTCTCACTGGCTTGCGACAACTGTCCGTAGGGGAAGGCGAAGTAGTCGCAGGCCTTGCCGATATGTTCCTCGATGACGCGGCGGCAGTCTACAATCTGGTGACGGAGTGTCTCGCGGTCGTCGGTGACAATCATATAGTGGTCCATGGTGTGTGCGCCGATGATGTGTCCCCTGGCGGAGAGATCTTTCAGTGTGTCCCATCGCATGGGGCGCTTGCCGGCAGTCTGTACGGTGTCGTGGTTGAAGTGGCGGATGTAGGCATCGTCGCCCTCGACGTAGTTGGGGTTGACAAAGAAGATGGCGTTGACCCCATGTTCTTCAAGTATCGGGGCAAAAATGTCGGCACATTCCGAAAAACCGTCATCAAAGGTGAAGGCCACACAAGGATGGTCGGGCTGTTCATGACGTTCGATCATGGCGACGGCCTCTTCTGCACGGACAAATTCCACCTGCTTTGCGAGGCGATCGAGCAGACGGCGGAAGGTGTCTGGCTCGGCTTCTCCGCAGATGCGGTGGCCGTTGAGGATATGTATGCCCGGTGCGGGCCGGGCACCGATACTCAGCAGATGGAGTACCTGTGCGCGCACGGCGGTGCGTGCTTTCATATAGAGTGAGTCATCCCTCATAGGTGGCTTGTTTGAGTATATTCATCTGATAGTGTATGTTCCACTTGCTGTCAATCTCGGCGAAGGCCGCAGCCCTGGTCTTTTCGCGGTCGGCGGCATCGGTGGAAAGCCATCGGCTGGTCTTCTCCGCAAGGTCGGCGGCATCGTTCTGCCGGAAGAAATCGCCGGTCACGCCGGGGCGTATGGCTTCGAACTCGGGGGCCTGGTGGCTGAAATTGTCGTGCGTGATGACGGGACAACCGAACGAGAGGGCGTGTATGGCGGTCAGTCCCACGTGTCCGGGGGAGACGCATACGGCAGCGTTGTAGAACAGTTCGGCCAACCGCTCGTCGTCGTAGCACGGTCCGTACATCCAGATACGGTCGGCGAGACCGTGCTCTGCGGCATAGCGGTCGATGTGTACGCCGTCGACATCTTTGCCTACGAACACGATATTGATGTGTATGCCCTTGTCCGCCAGTATCTTTGCGCAGTCTACCAGTAGGTCGAGGCGTTTGATGGCTTGTATGCGTCCGCAGTAGATGACTACGGGATGGTCGTTGCCGAAATGGTCTTTGTATAGGGTGGTGGGGTGGAGGCGCGAGCGAATTTCCTTTTCGCGGTCCGTATCCATGGAGTTGGCGATGCAGAGCATCTTTTCTTTGGCGATGCCCTCCTTCTCCATCAGTGTGATGGCATACTGGCTGTAGACCATCAGTCGGAAATGGAGCGCAAAGAATGCTTTCTTGACCATGCGCTTGACGAATCCCTCGCGGCCGTACCAGCCATGCGTCCATGCTATGATGCGCTTGCCTGTCAGTTTGGCCAACAGCAGTTGTGCCCACGATGACAGACAGTAGGGTTCGCCGTCGATGATGTAGTAGCGGTAAGGGCGGAATATCAGCCTGACCGATTCGCGCTGCCAGTAGAACGGGCCGATGTACGCATTGTGTAGCGTACCCCGGTAGCCTTTCAGACTGTGGTAGTCGAATGTCTTGAGCGGAGTCTGTACCTTGTCGCCGAGGTAGAAGTCCACGCCGAGCCCTTCGCCCATCATGCTGAATATCGGCAGGCGGTAGTGCGCCCCGATATTGGTGATCATGCAGATATCGTGTCTTTCCATGTGTGCAGGTCAATATACGCCGCGGGCCTTGGTGATGGCGCAGTAGAGTTTGGGAAAAAAGAGACGCAGTTTGCGCAGTGTCCAACTGAAGATGTATTTTCTCCGGTTGTTGCGCCATACGTAGAGCAGATAGTCGCTGTCGGAGTGGAGCGGGTGGCGTACCCACGCGCGTCGCTCGGCGAGTGTCATTGTAGCCAATCGGCTGCTCAGGTCGGCCTCGGGGGTGTGGTCGTCGGCACACTGGCCGCAGACGTGGGCGGTCACAAGGGCCGGAATGCCGTGGCGACGTACCTGTATGCAGTAGTCATGGTCGGCGCAACTATGGTGGTAGCCGTCGGCGAAGATGCCCACTTCGCTGACCACACTCTGCGGCACAAGCAGAATGTTGGCGTTGGTGATGTCTACGGGTTGCGGTGTTCCGGTGGGCGATACGCGACGGCTCTTGCTGTGCATGCTGCTTTCGAATACGTCGCCGCCGTAGGTGATTGTCTTTGGGTCGTCCGGGTCGCAGATGATGCCGGAGCAGATGCCGGGTCGTCCGTAGGTCGTGCGGGCATAGTCTTCGGCAGCAAGCAGTTCGCTGTACATATTGTCGCAGGGCATGGTGTCGTCGTTGATGAGCAGATAGTACTGCCATCGGGCGCTTTCCTTCAATGCTTCGCGCCATGCGGCCCGCATGCCGCCTGCCCAAAAGAGCGATCCGTCGCCTTCGACGATGTGCAGTTCGATGTCCTTGCACTCGGCGCGTGTGGCTTCGGCAGTGCCGTCGCTGCATCCGTCATCGGTGAGGAAGACGGCAATGGCGACAGGCGCATGCGCGTCGTCGGCATTGTAGCGCTTGGTCACTTCAGCCAATCGGCGGAGGCAAGCGACAGTGTACGCCTTGCGGTCGTGACAGGTGAGGAGTACGGCGATGGTGATGGGTGGTGTATTCATGTATTCTGCTTTTCGGCAGACGCTTTTTCTGAGCCTACCTTATTCTAAAACGTAGAAGTCCCTTTCTTTATTGTATAGTCTTGTGATTCTCGGTCGAAAATAGTGACGATTTATAAAACACGGACCAGGGTACATCTGCCGTTTTTTTCTTATTTTTGTAGCCGATATGGAAAAAATCGCAATCATAGCCATCGCCTACAACCGTGTGCGCTCGTTGGAGCGGTTGCTCGCGTCGTTGTCGGCCGCATATTACGGTGACGAGGAAGTGCCGCTCATTATCAGCATCGACAAGAGCGATACTGACGAGGTGGAACGCTTCGCTGACCGTTATGACTGGGCGGCCGGTCCGAAAACGGTCGTCCGCCATGAGCGCAACCTCGGTCTGAAAGCGCATATCCTCAGTCAGGGCCGTTGGCTCGATGAGTACGATGCGGTCGTGATATTGGAAGACGATGTGGTGGTGGCCCGCGATTTCTGGAACTATGTACGGCAGACCGTCACCCAGTACAAGGACAACGACGAGGTGGCGGGCATCAGTCTGTACAGTTTTGCGGTGAACTACCATGTGCGCCGGCCGTTCACCCCCTTGCGTACTTCCGACGATGTCTACTTTATGAACTGCGCCTCGTCGTGGGGCGAGGTGTGGATGCGAAGTCAGTGGCGCCGTTTTGAATCGTGGCTGGAGACCCATGCCGAATTTACATCCTCTCCCGCACTCCCGCTCAGTATCCTTTCGTGGAAGGCGCAGTCATGGCTGAAGTACCATACACGCTACTGTATCGAGGAAAACAAATATTTTGTATTCCCTTATGTCTCCTATTCCACCAATTTTTCTGACTTGGGCATGCATGTCGATGTGCGCAACTCCCTCTATCAGGTGCCCCTCATGCAGGGGCGGAGCGGTGTGCTGCGGTTGCCGAAAAATGTGTCGGACGGGGTGATGTACGACGGATTTTTTGAAAACAAGGCCTTGTATGCCACCCTCGGCCTCGATGAGGCGGAGTGTTGTCTCGACCTGAACGGAGCCAATGGCAACCGTGTAGGCAAGCGGTATTGGTTGACTACGGGTTGTCATCCCTATGCAGTGAAGCGTAGTTATGCCCTAATGCGCCGCCCCGTGGAGAGCAATGTGCTGGAAAACTGCGAAGGCCAGGGCATCTGTCTCTATGACACGCGCGAGCAGGCTGCGCCGCCCAGCGGTAAGGGCAATGTGGCTGTACCCTATGTCTACAATATTGTCAATATGTTTCTTCTGGTGCGCGAGTACGGGTATGGCAATATCGTGCGCGACTTTTGGAGCGTGGCCCGTGAAAAGATGGCGCAGATGAAAAAGAGAAGAAAATAAGAAGAAAATAAGCCGAGATGCTTTTCTCCGTCACTTGTATCAGCCTTTGACTTTCAGCCAAAGGCTTTTTGTTTTTTCCGTCAGAAAAGTCCGCTCGTCACTTCTCAGTCCGAGCGTCCATACCAACAGGAGATAGTAGGTGTATGCAGCGGCAAGAAAGCCCCATGCGCCCATCCACGTTTCAGCCTGTGTCTTGACCATAAATACGGGCAAAAACAGTAGTGTGACCCCGAAGACGGGAATGTACGAGCGGACGATGAGCAGGCGTATATTGAACTTCACGACTCGTGTGAGCAATATCGGGCGCAGGACGAATATGATCAGTGAGAAGAAGATGTACACATAGAACAGGTATTCCGGGGCGTGCCCGGTCTTCATCACTGCATATCCGACGGCAACGGACAGTACAATGAATCCGTTGACGACAATCTGGTAGAGCCTGATGCGGCCAGTCGCAAATATGAAATCGTTGATACCGGCGTTGATGGAGAGTACCAGCATGTCGATGATGAGCAGACGGATGAAGGTGATGGCGTATGGCGGTGTCTCGGCAAGCCATATCGCCAGTATCTTTTCAGGGACGAGCAGAAAAGGTACGGCCACGGTGAACATGGCGAGGTAGGTCACGCGGGAAGCCAGGCAGACCAGTAGGGTGGCCCTGTCGAGGTTGCCCATGGCGTAGTTCTTGACTATCTGCGGGGAAATGGACTTTTGGGCGTTGTTGGCAAAAGTCAGGAGTATGGTGCCCACACTGTTGGCGATGGCAAGCCCGGCATTCATTGCGGTACTGAAGAAGGCATTGACAATCAGCGCTCCTCCCTCGTTTCTGAAAATCGTCGCAAGGGCGCCGATGCCGATATTGATGGAGAAATCGAGCACATCACGGTATCTTTTCCATCCGTGGGCAAACTTGAGACGGGTGATGTCGGGAAAGTGCCTGTGGCAATAGTAGATGAACACGAATGTCGGAAATCCGGTCATGAAGGCCGTGATCAGGGCATAGATGAGCAGTTTGTGGGTGAAATGGTCGATGAGCAGATAGGTGACCACCAACTTGACAATACTCGAAAGTACATCGGTAGAGCAAAACACGAAAAAACGTTCCCGCGCCAGCAACAGACCATTGTAGGGCACACCGATGAAGGAAAGTGTCCATCCTGTTATGGAGATGTTGTATACCATGTGTACGTTGCTCATATCGCCCGCGTAGTTGACGTAGTGGTCGATGTACCAGTGTCCCACGGGCAAGGCAATGGCTGCGGTGCCCAGGGCGATGAGTATGTGGATGAGCAGGTTGACATTGAACTGCCGGTTGGTCTCCTCTTTGTCGCCTCGTCCGATGGCGGTAGCGATAAACCGGTTGGAGGTAGCCACCATCGCGGTATTGATCACATTGGCAAACGTGATGATGCAGGCCACGACCGAGAACATGCCATAGTCTGCCATACCCAGTGCCTGAAGGCCAAACCGGGTGTAGATCAGTCCGCATACCGACACGATGGCCAGGCGGATATAGAGTATGGTGGTGTTGATGGCTATTGCTCCGTTGGTGTTCTCTTTCATGTGTCTTTCTGTTTGCTGTGGAGATGCTCATTGTCTACTCACGGACAACCTGCTGTTCCTGTTCTACTACAGGGCGTGCGGAGGTGTAGTCTCCGTAATAATGGATGAACATCAGTGGAAGGAACATGAGGATGAGGGGGTACATCTCCATGAGTGACATGAACCATAGGGTGACGGTGCCGAACAAGACGATCTGCCCATTGTAGGTCTTGCGGTACGCATGCATGGGCAGATAGGAGGCTCTGCAAATGGCAATATAGAGACCCAAGAGTAGAATACCGCCGTTGATGAGTATGGAGAGGATGAAATTGTGGGGACCGAGAGCAAACGAGGACATGTGTGAAATGTACCAGTCGCCGTCGACAAATCCCCATCCCCAGATAGGACTTTTTGCAATACTGTGCAGTGCACTGTCCCACATGAAGGTTCGGTGTGTGAAGGTGATGTCCTTGTGCAGTATGTCCTCTATGATATAGCGGGCCATCTCGTTGTTCTCAAGGCCGTTGCCGCTGAACACGACAAACACTTGGAAAAATACGAACGTGGCAAACAGTCCGTACAGTCCGATGCTGCGCAGATTCGTAGACGGTACCAGACAATAGGCTACATAGACCGATATCATCGCCAGTGAGGTCATCGACCCGACCATCGCCAGTGATGCGATGCTTGCAATGGCGAGCAATACATGGTTGACAATCCACGCCCGTCCATATTTCATACATATCGAGTTGGCGATGAAGCCCACAATCAGTCGACTGCCCATCTGGTTGTAGTTGTTGCCCAATAGGTAGCCCGTGGCTTCTTTCTCGGCGGTGATGAGCCACTTGTCCGGGTGAGTGGCGATATCGTAGAAGTTGGCGTAGACAAAAATGGAAAATGTAATGGAGAAAGCATACATCACCATCTTCGGGCGATTCCGAAAATAACGCAGGATGAGGAGGCAAAACCAAATGGAGAGAGCCGTATACACGGCGTTCTTGAAGTCTGTTGTCTGCACCAGTGATATGGCGATGAGAAAGCACAGGTAGAGTACGTAGAGAAAGGCGTAGCGAGTCATGGTCTGCTTGCGCAGGGTGAGTACGGCCATGAAGAGAAAACTGAGGATGCTCAGTCCGAGAAATACGTAGGACAAATATGATGCTCCCAACGAATCAAAGGCTATACTGGTGTTGCCCACGACCACGAATATCATGGCAAACGGGACAAGCGTCATCTCCTTCAGGTCTATTTTGAGCGAGGGACGCTTGAGGTATAGCGGAATACGTTTAAGGTGGGGAAATGATATCATGTACGGTCTACTCTGCGGCGGCTGTCTTCGGCTTGGAGAAAATTTCCTTTCTGACGAGCCATAGTGCAGCGATAAAGGTGGAGAAGATAAGCATACCGAGAACGAAAATCATTCGCTTGGGGCCGGCGGGCTTGACAGGTACCGATGCGTTCTGCAGTATGGTGAAGGCAGGTGTCTTCTCTTGGAGTTTGGCGCGCATGGCTTCGAGTTGGGTGCGCATGGCACTGTAGGTATTGAACTTGAGTTGCATCTCGTTCTCCAGCTCGTCGCGCTTGGAGATGAACGACTGCAACATCACGTCCTGGTTGGCGTCACAGTACGAACTGTAGACGGCCACGCTGCGGTCATAGGCTTTCTTGGCCTCTACGGTGATCTGCTCGTAGTGCTGCACGTCTATGCGTGCCTTGTTGGTACGGTAGAGCGTGATATAGTCCTGCAGGTGCTGGCGGGCTGAGTCGGCCATCGTAGCGGCAATGAGCGGATCCTGGTCTTTTACCTGTATGGTGATGACGTTGGTCTTTTTGTCGACGGAGCAGGTGATATTGTTCTTCAGACCCTGTATGAGGTTGTAGTCTTTTTCCGACATACGGAAAGCGTTCATCCGAGTACCTTGGCTTTTGTTCTTGCCCGAATCGTCCTTCTTGGAGAAGAGTTTACCGATGCTTCTCTTCATCTTGTTGAAGGGCGCGGTGAGCTCGTTCTTCTTCTGGTGCTTGGTCATGTAGGTGTAGTAGTCACCCGAGTAGGAATTGTCTTCGGTCTTGACCTTTGTGCCGAGCAGCGTGACGATGAAGTCGTTGGAACTCATCACGTCGGGGTACAACTGGGGGTAGATGGCGTCTGTCGATCCGCCGCCCAGGTTGACACCAAACTGTGAGGCTATCGATGACAATCCTCCTGCCATACTTTCTCCCGACGCCTCTGGTGCAAGTGATACCTCGCTCTTGTAGAAACGCGGTTCGGGAAATATCCATATACAAGAGAGAGTGAAGACGACGGGCCACAGGATAAAGAATATTTTCTTGCGGCTCAGTAGGGTCTTGAATATTGCGCTGAGGTCGATGACCTCCTTGTTTTGCTCGTTCATGCAGTGGGTCTCCTTTCGTAGATTATTTCACAAGATTGGCGATGGTGGCAATCATGGCGGCGATGCTCGACATGCTCGTTCCGAGGCTCATGGTCTCTGCGGTGCTCATCTTGCGTTTCAGTTTAGCGGGAATGACAATCTCGCATCCCGGTTCTACCTTGGCTCCGTGGCTGAGTTTGGCTACCGTGCCGTTCATGTAGATGATGTAGCCGCGGTTCTTTACGGCATCTGAGTCGTAGCCGCCGGCCATCTCGATGTAGTAGGAGGGGCGTTTTCCACGCTCGTAGGCCACGGTGTTGGCATACATCACGGCTCCGTTGACCTTCACCGTACCGTTGTATTGCGGTATGACGAGACGGTCGCCTTCGCGCAGTACGATATCGGCGTCAGACCCGGGCTTCTTGAGGGCTTCCTCAAGGTTGATACCGACGGGATATTCGGTAGGCACGGTGAACTTGGAGATATTGGCGTTCTTGGCGCCTTCGGCGGCTGAGGTGATGCCAGAGGAGTTGTTGCTGCTGGCAGCGAGTTGCAGCAGGTTTTTCTGCTGCTGGTCTTGCTGCATCTTGAGTACGGCGCGCATACGGTCGCGCTCCGTCTCTGTAGCCTGACGGATGATCTTTGCTCCCTTGGTGTAGGCGAGGCTGGTCACACCGCCCGACATACGGTAGAGGTCGCTCAGACGGGTGTTGTTGCGGGGCAGACTATAGGTACCGGCGAACATCACTTCGCCCTCGACGCTCACGTTCTGTTGCTCGGTGTAGCCGGGGCTCTTCATGATGTATACCTCGTCGAAGGGCATGAGCGTGAAGCCCGGATTGTCCTCTACGGCGAAGTCGTCCTTGATGTCGATCGAATAGGTGTGGGCGATGATGCTGTCAGGACGCAGTGTCTTGGGATTGCTCACGCGGCGGCTCACGCTGGCGTTGACGAGCGATGCCTTGTCGGTCAGTCCGCCGGCCTGCAGTATGAGGTCTTCTACGGTCTCGTTGTCGGCATACTTGTAGACACCGGGGTACTGCACCTCACCGCGTATGGTGAGCGTGCGCTCCGTGACGCGGTCCTGACGGGTAGGTATGAAGAGTACGTCGTTCTCCTTCAGAGGTACGTCGGCTACCTTGCCGCTCATTACCCCTGCGATGTCGACACGCACGATCTCAAGCGTGCGGTCTTCCTTCATGCGCTGTATGACGGCACGGTTGGTGAAGGCTTCCTCGGTGAGGCCTTCGGCGTGCTCGATGAGTGTGCGTACGCTATTGACCTGCTCGCCGATGTTGTACATGCCGGGACGGAATACCGCACCCTTCACCTCGACGGTATTCTCGTAGCGTGGCAGGATGGAGTCTACGCTGATGGAGTCGCCGTCGTTGATGCGGAAACTGGCAAAGTCGAACTCCTCCACGTTGTAGGCGGCATAGCCCTTGCCGGTCTTGCGGTTGACGCGTACAGACTTGCGGTAGGCGTCGCCAGTGAATCCGCCGGTGTACTTGAGCAGGGAGGCGATGCTCTCGCTCTTCTTCATCTCGTAGTACATGGGGCGTTTCACCTTGCCCGTGATGTTGACCAGACAGTCGTAGGGGCCGACCACGATGACGTCGTTGTCGGCCAGACGCACGTTGCCGGTGAGTTTGCCGTTGAGTATGTAGTCGTAGATGTCGACCACGGTCACAAGACGGTTGTCGCGGTATACCTTGATGTTGCGCAGGGTACCGAGGTCATTGGTGCCGCCGGCCATATAGAGGGCGTGGAAGACGGAGGCGAATGCCGAGAGGGTGTAGGTGCCGGGATTTTCTACCTCACCCATGACGTTGATGGTGATGGTGCGTGTCTGTCCGAGCGTGAGTTTCACCTGACTGCTGCTGTAGCGCGAACCGAGTTGTGAGCGTATGCGGGCGTTGGCCTGTGAGACGGTGAGTCCGCTCACCTGTATGGGACCGAAACCTTCGATGGTGACTTCGCCGTCGGGCGATACGGTCGAGGTGATGGTTTTCTGTGTGGCACCATACACATCGATGATGACGGCATCGCCGGGGCCGAGACGGTAGTTCTGCGGTGTGGCGATGTTCATGTTCGGCTCGAAGGTGAGGTATTTGTTGTTGAAGATGTCGCGTCCGAACACGCGGCGGCTCTTCTTCTCTCGCTCTTCGAGCAACTGCTTGACGAGCGTGGCGGTGTCGGTGGGGAGTATGTTGCCCAGTTCGGCGTTGTAGATGAGAAATTCGTTGCTGTTCTCGTCTATCTCGTCGTGGGTGCTGTAGTTGCCCTGTATTCTTCCGTTGGTGTAGTTGGTGGCGCCGGTCTCATCGGCGTAGGCCCCATTGTCGGTTGTGTTGCCCTTGCCGGTGCGGTTCTTTCCGTTGGCGGTGCGCATGCGGGAACCTGTATCTGAGTCAGATCCGGTGTCGCTGATGCGTCCGTTGGCGTTGTTGGCATTGTTCTCGTACATCTTGCGTACGCGGCGTATCTGTTGTATGTTGACACCGCGCTGCATGAGTTTGGTAACAATCTGTGACTGTGACGATCCGGCCTGGTGCTCTTTCATGACAAACTGCAATACCTGGTTGTCGGTCATGGACTGTGCCTGGGCGAAAATCGGGGCGAGGAGGAGAAGAAGAATGTAGAGGGCTTTCTTCATAGTAGTGGGGAATATGTCTTTTTCAGAATTTCTTTCCGGTGACGATGTTGAGGGCGGTCTTGACGACGATGTTGAGGTCGAGCAGGAGCGATCGGCGCTCAAGATACGACAGGTCCATGTGCAGACGGCGTATCATCTTGTCCATCGTGTCGGTGTAGCCGTTGTAGAGGGTGGCTTCTGAAGTGAGGCCGGGACGCATCTTGAAGATGTCGCGGTAGGAGGCGTCTACGGCCATAATCTTGTCGATGAAGTACTTGCGCTCGGGTCGCGGACCGACAAACGACATATCGCCGCGCAGCACGTTCCACAATTGTGGAAGTTCGTCGAGATGGTGTCCGCGCAGGAACTGTTCGAGCCGGGTGGAGTTGCTGTCGTCACAGCGGGCCACGAGTTGCGGACCGTTCTCCTCGATGACGCTGCTCATTGTACGAAACTTGTAGATGACGAACGGGCGTGCCTTGTAGCCGATGCGTACCTGCTTGAAGAGTACCGGACCGTTGTGCTGTCGCCACATCAGTAGGGCGATGACAAGAAAGACAGGAGAAAGGACAATGAGTCCGAATGCCGAGAAGAGGATGTCGAGCGCCCTCTTGACGGCCAATTGTGTTTTTCCCATTGTATGTTTTCTTGTCACTTTGTTCGGTTGATAATATGGCGTGGGGTGCCTTTCTTATATTATAACTCCCTTTGTGCGCTTTTGTTGTATGCGGATGCGCTTTTCTTTGTACTATTCGTGTCCGTCTTGCTCCTGAAGGGCGGTTTGGCTTGCGGCACGGGTGTAGATGTCGTTCATGACGAGGCCGGCGATGGTGAAGCCAAAGAGGGCGGTGATGTGGGCCATCGTACCGTTGATCTGTGCCTTCGATGAGCACCATTCGTGGTTGACGAGCGACGGATCGCCCGGTCCCTGCTTAGCCTTGGGACACATGCAGGCAGCGGTACCGCAGGTCTCGTTGTGACCGAGGTTGTCGAGCAGTTCCTCGCTGTATACACACTGAAACTTGCGGGGTAACTTGATTTTCTGCTTGCGGAACTTCTTGCGCAGGGCCGATCCGAGCGGACAGCCGCGTACCTTCCAGAACTCGGCTACCTGCACCTTGAGCGGATCCATCTTCAGTGCTGCTCCCATTGAGGAGTAGAATGTGGCACGGCTGGCCGTGGCGCGGAGTATGAGCAGGGCCTTGTCCTTGAGCGAGTCGATGGCGTCGATGACGTAGTCGAAACTGTCAAGGTCGAAACTGTCGGCCGTCTCCTCACTGTATATCTTTTGCAGTGCGGTGATCTCGGCATGAGGATTGATTTCAAGCAGCCTCTCGCGTAGGGCTTCTACCTTGACATGACCCACGGTCTTGGTCGTGGCCATGAGTTGGCGGTTGATGTTGGTGATGCAGACGCGGTCGGAGTCGACAATAGTCAGATGGCGTATGCCCGACCTGACAAGACTCTCTGCGCACCAACTGCCCACGCCGCCCACGCCGAAGATGATGGCGCGCTGTGCTGCGATGGTGTCCATGACGTTGCCGCCTACAAGAAGTTCGGTACGCTTGAATATTCCTTTCTCAATGCCCATTTATTCTGACAGTTTTTTATACAAGAATGCAAAGTTACGGCTTTTTTGCCACATAAGGACGGTTTTGGGTGAAAAAGCGGTGTACTGTCGGGCTTGACGTATGTACGATAGAAGGCAGACACACAATACGTGGTCTGCCTTCTATCCTTATTTTTGTGACGGCGAAAAAATGACTTAGTCCGGTTGGAATCTTGTAGAATTCCAAATCCGAAACTTGCGCCCTTATTCCTCTATGAGGGCCTGGGCCTCTTTGCAGAGGAACTTCTTGATGTCCTTGTAGGGGATGATGAAGTCGATGACTCCCACGGCGTAGGGGGCTATCTCGTACTGCTGGTAGGTGAAGCAGACACCGCGCTTTTCGAACCACGGTGTGTGGGCGGGCAGGGGGATGTGTCCGTCTTCGGGTAGGATGAGAGCACTTTTCAGTTCAGACTCCTTCATCTCGTTGTTGCAGTCCTTCATGTATTGCAGTATACCCTTGCGGAGCAGGGCCTGCAGGCCGGGCTTGCGTACGAGGGTGGTGTCGACGGTCTGGTCGACCACCTTGTGAGTCAGTTTGCTGATGTTGGTATAGTAGTAGGCATACGATCCGTGTGCGCCTCCCTGGTAACTCTCATCGGTGGCACTGAAGGTGACGTACTTTGCCGTTTCGTAGTTCTTGCAGATACGTATTCTCTCCGAGTAGCGGGGCGTGTCTTCCGGACCCCATTCCATGTCCTTCATGACCTGCTTTTGGTCGGCGGCGAAGTATCTCATCGTACCTTTGCCGTAGAAGTCTACCATCTTTTGTCCGTCGAGTATGCTGCCTTTGTACAAGGGGAATTTGCTGCGTTGCTCCTCTTCGACGTTGTTGACGGGCATATAGAGAGCGGCCAACTGCTGGGCGATGTATGCCTTGATGCCATTGGCGAGACTGTCATCGCCTTGCGGATATTCCACGTAGTAGTCACAGGTGATGGTAGAGTCTTTCTGTGCGTGGAACACGATACTGTCTACCGTCACGGTGTCTGCTGCGGTGGCAGTGGTGTCTGCACTGACGGAGTCTGTGTCGGTGGTCTTGGGGGTGGTCTTGCAGCCCGTGGCGGTCATGGAGAGAACCGCAAGGGCGAGAAGGGTAAACTGAATTTTTTTCATTGTGGTTTGGATTGTCTTTTTATTGAGGGTCATTATTTTACACCTTGCTTTTCTCCCAGAAGTCAGTCTTTTGCACCGCTGCAACATCCGTTACCTCCGATGGGTGCATCGTCTTTGGCGACAACGGGGCGTATGCTGCTGCCGATATAGCGGGCGTTGGAGTAAAGGCGGTAGTTGGCAAAGTAGTAGGAGAAGGTGAGGGCATCGCCGCAGTTGCTGGGGTTGAGCGATTTGGTCCAGTAGGTCCCGTTGTCACCCCGGAGTACGGTCTCCTTGCCGTTGCGCGCTCCGGCGGCAGGCAGGAAGATGGTGTTGCCGTTGCGACAGCTCTTTACCTCAAATCCGGCCACAGAGTCAGCGTCGGCGACAGGTCGCTTGACCCATGTCCAGATGCAGTTGTTCTCGTCGGCGAGTTCCTTGAACTCTTTGTCGGTGGGCATGCGGCAGGGTGCGCCCCATGCGGTGCTGGCGGCGTCGTCGTTGGCATCGAGCAGGGTTTTGTGGTCGGCGGTGTTGTATTTTTCCATCTTGTCGTAGTCGGTGCCGTAGCGGTAGGTCTCCTGCGAGCAGTCGTTCTTGACTTCTATCTCGCCCCAGGCGATGAGGTCGCCGAAGGCGGTAGCGGTAGCCGCTCCGATATTGGTTTCGGCCCATAGCAGTCCGCTGGGCAACTGCAGGTCGACAAACTGATGGCCGCCTATGGTGACGGTCTGGCTGGTGGCGGGTTTGCCGCAAGCCGTGCTGCCGCAGCATCCTGTCTGTGCCGATGCCGCTGCCGCAGTCATGAGTAGTGCGAAGACGGCGGATAATGTTTTGTGCATGGTTTTCATTTTTTTGTTGGAACCTACATTATTATAATAGTATTATTGTGAAGCGTCTGTGACAGATGTGTTATCTCTTGTCATGACTTTTCTCCTCTTGTCTGAGGAAAATGTTGGCCAGTATTGCTCCCGAGATGTTGTGCCACACGCTGAATACGGCTCCCGGTATGGTGGCCAGTGGATATTGGGCGAAGTGTACGGTAGCCAGCGAGGTGGCCAGTCCCGAATTTTGCATGCCCACCTCTATGGATACGGCCCGACACTTGGTGGCATCCATCTTCATCAGTCTGGCGGCACCGTAGCCGAGGGTGTAGCCCAGCAGGTTGTGCAGCACGATGATGCCCAGCACCAGTATGCCGCAGCGCATGAGCCTATCGGCATTGACACCCACCACTGCTCCGACAATGGCAACGATGGCGATAGTCGATACCAGCGGAAGAAAGTCGGCCGCCCGCTCGGCGGCGTGTGCGAAGAAGTGGTTGATGACAAATCCCAGGGCGATGGGCAGTATCACCACTTGGATGATGGAGAGAAACATGGCTGCCATGTCTACGTCGACCGTCTGCCCGGCGTAGAGATAGGTGAGCAGCGGAGTCATCACCGGGGCCAGTACGGTCGATACGGCCGTCATGCCCACCGACAGGGCTACGTCGCCTTTCGAGAGATAGGTCATCACGTTGGACGAGGTACCGCCCGGACAGGTGCCCACAAGGATGACACCCACGGTGAGTTCGGGCGACAGACTGAAAACCTTGGCCAGCAGCCAGGCCAGCAGGGGCATGATGGTAAACTGGGTCAATGCGCCGATCACTACGTCCTTGGGATGGCTGAACACGATGCGGAAGTCGTGCGGCTTGAGCGTCAGTCCCATGCCGAACATGACAATGCCCAGCAGCGGGTTGATATAACTGGTCTTGATGAAACTGACCGTCTCTGGAGCAAGTAGCGCCAGTAGGGCCATGGCGATAACGATGAAGGCCATGTACTTGCTGACGAGGCGGGAGATGTGTCGGAGTACGTTCATGAGTAGGGTCGGTGTATTGTCGTAAGGCGGATTACTGTTGGCTGCGCAACAATACATTGTGGCGGAGCAGGTCGCCGTAGAAGAAGAGTTCCTGCAGGTGGAGATTGCCTACAGGGAAGAAGTGCTGCAGGTCGGGGAGAAAGTAGCGTTGCGCGTCGATACCACTGACGACAAGTACACGGTGGGTCGTGTCGACGGCTACCGTGACGGCCGTGCCGGGCTGACTGGGTGCGGCGGCAGTGGCGTAGGGGAAGCGGGCATCGTCGGCCTTGCCCTTCTCTCCGGCGGCGAGGAGAGTGGCAGGCTTGTTGTCGGTAGTCCACGATACGGGATTGATGCAACCGATATTGTCGCGGCAGAGCAGCGGGCAGATGGCGTCGGTGGTGGTGACGCTGTTGAAGTTGACCGTCACGCCCGTCGCTATGGAGTCGGTGGCCAACCGTATGTGCGGCATACGGTGACCGGCCTGTGTGACGGTGTCGGCGGCCGTGATGCCGAAGCCTACCACATAGGCGGCGATGAGGCGGCTGTAGGTGTCGTCGTTCATGTGCTTGAGTATCTCAGCGACCATCTTGCCACCCTGACTGTATCCGGCGAGGATGAAGCGGCGGCCGTTGTTGTAGTGTTTCAGATAGTAGTCGAAGGCGTCTATGGCGTCACGCGTGGCAACGGCATAGGCATCTTCTGCGTGTTCGCCCTCAAGACCCTCGAACACGGCCTGACGGTAATAGGGCAGGTAGAGGTTGGCGTGTGTGGCGAAGATGGTGTCGGCCAGTTCTGCCGAGAGTTGCCAAGCCTCACGGTGGGCGGTGCTGGTCGGGTCGGCATTGTAGTGGGTGCCCCCGGCACTGTCCGCCCATGCCGTCACGCAGGTGGGCAGAAGATAGAACACATCGGGCTGGGACGCGTCGGTGTGGGTCAGGCGGGTGTCGCCCTCAAACCACAGATTCTTGTCGGCCCAGTCGAGTGAGACGTTGTTGTCGGTATTCTCGTTGCCGGTATTGCTGCTGCAGGCCATGCACATCTGTTGCAGAATGAGCAACAACAGTGCAGGAAGAAGAAACGGGTGTATGCGCTTTGTCATTTTGTATTGTATGTTGGTGTCGTGGCGAAATCCTGTGTCCGCCTTGTCATAGCGTTTTTTACATGGGACGGTTGGGAACCATCACCACTAAAAATGCGCAAATATACGTATTTTTCGGACAACGGCGCAGTTTCCCGTGCTTTTTTCTTGTGACAAGTGTATGGTATTCTTTCTTTTCTGTGTACTTTTGCAATGATGCCGATGGCGAATGGTCGACAGTTGACCGACTGAATGGCCTATCAATATTTTGAAAAAACGATGAAATCACGATTTTATGACATCAGTCTGCTCCGTGTGGCAGCCATGATATTGGTGGTCTACTACCATTGTATCTGTCCTTACTACATTTGGAACAGGGATCTCGACTCGGCTGGTATGACCATACCTTTGTATCGGGAAGTTTCCTTGGCACTTGTGGTGACGCACCTGCCGATGTTCTTCCTTATAGCGGGTTATCTCTTTGGGTATAAACGAATTAGGGGGGGTACGCCGACCAGCGGCAGTTCCTTGTCGGTAAGGCGCAGCGCGTGCTCGTGCCGTACCTCACGGTGGGTCTGCTGCTGATTGCGCTCCAGCAAGGACGTATCGGCGGACTGTTGTCCGGGAGCAACGGCCATCTGTGGTTTCTTGTGACTATATTTGAGTGTTACGCCGTGGGCAAACTCATCGACTTTGTACTTTGGGAGCGCGGGCGTGTCAAGATAGCGGTGTTCTTGATTGCAGGCATGTGTGCAGCGATGGCTTATTTCTGCCCGTTTGTGTTTAGCGGCCTGTTCATCGGAAATTTCCTCTATTATCTTGGCGGTATGCTGTTGGCCTCGGTAGATATCGACCGGCTATGCAAATGGCGGTGCCTCTTTGTGGCAGCAGCCGTAGTTTCGGTGGTTGTAATGGTGTTTGTCGCTGTGCTGGGATATCCCCATATCATCCATAGACTGTGCAGCATCGTACTCGTGCCCTCTGCTTTTCTCGCTTTCCGAACGTCGAAAATCGACAGTGTGCCCCGTTGGGTGAAAAGTCTCGATACGTGTAGCATGGGCATCTACATTGTGCACCACATCGTCATACAGGCGGTGAACCGCCATGATTTCTTCCATTCGCTCTTGCAGACACATTATTATATCTATCCGACCGTGCAGTTCTTCCTCGTCCTACTTTTCAGTTGGGGCTTTGTCTGGACGCTGCGGCGGTATAAGTGGGCCCGGTATTTCGGTTTGTAGACGGTGTCGATGGCTTTGCCGTAATCCTGCAAAAATGGCCCTAATCCAAAAAATTATACTGAATTTTCGGATTACGATCCAAAAAATCAGTATAATTTTTTGGATTAGGGCCATTTTGGTTATCTTTGCACCGTATGATAAAACGATTACTGCAAGATACTGTCGAGGCCCGGATGTTTAGCGGAAAGGCCATTATTGTCATAGGGGCAAGACAAGTAGGCAAGAGTACGCTCTTCAAGATGATACTTGAGAAGCGCAGCGAACCGACACTGTCACTCAACTGCGATGAGCCTGAGGTTAAGGAAATGCTGACGCATATGAATACGCAAGAACTGAAACTTCTCATCGGCAACAACCGGATTGTAGTGATAGACGAGGCGCAAAGGGTCGAGAACATAGGAATGACGCTGAAGCGAATCGTTGACAACTTCCCCGACATACAACTCCTGGTTACAGGTTCCTCGTCTTTCGAGTTGCAAGATAAACTGAACGAACCTCTGACAGGAAGAAAATTCGAGTATCACCTGTTTCCTCTTTCTACGGGTGAACTACTGCGTGATAAAGGTTTGCTTACGGTAAAGCAAACCTTGGAAAATCGTCTTGTCTACGGCTCCTACCCAGACATCATCAATAATACTGATGATGCCAAAGAGTTGTTACACAATCTTTCCGACAGTTATCTCTACAAGGATTTGTTGTCACTGGAAAGCATTCGCCGTCCTGCTTTGCTTGGAAAGTTGTTGACGGCTTTGGCTTTACAGGTGACCAGTGAGGCTTCGTACAATGAGTTGGCGCAAACTGTCGGAACAGACAGCAAGACCGTAGAAAAGTATGTCGACCTATTGGAAAAGTGCTTCATCATCTTCAAACTAAATGGGTTTAGCCGCAATCTACGCACGGAGTTGAAAAAAGCAAAGAAATTCTACTTTTATGACAATGGAATAAGAAATGCCATCCTGCAAAACTTTGCCCCACTGTCTCTACGCCAAGACACAGGTGCCCTATGGGAAAACTTCTTCATCAGCGAGCGAATCAAGGCTAACCAATATGCAGGAAGATATGTGAACAGTTATTTTTGGCGCACCAGCCAACAGCAGGAAATCGACTATATAGAGGAAAGTGACGGTCGATTTTCCGTCTTCGAACTGAAGTGGAATCCGAAGAGGGCAAATACTAAGATACCAATGTCATTCATAGATACTTATGACGTAAAAGAGCAAGCCGTCGTTACTCCCGACAATTGGTTGGAATGGCTCTAAATGACGATATTTTTGTTAAAAAATCAGAAATCTTATAGTCCTGTTTCCGATGTATATATCTATTGTGTATATTTGCAGTCCTATTCTTCTTCGGAAGCCGTTTTTAAATGGCTGACAAGGATGAATAGGTGGCTACCATCATCGCCTTAGTGCGGAGGCAGCGACTCAAGAACAAGGGGTTGACTGGATTTGACAGCGGGTCGAAATGGTATGTAAGCACGCGGAGCGTCGTCTGCCGGCTCCTAAATCTCAGCGGTCAAAAATTTAATTGGCGAAAACAACTACGCTCTCGCTGCCTAATCGAAGTATAGTAGATTGGCTTTATTCCGGCATTAGATGCCAGAACGAGACACCGCTCCAAGGATGTTGTTCCGAATCTGAGGACTAAGCGGTGCAGGTAAATCGGAAATAGTCTTGGGTGCGCCTCGTCGCCCGGATGAAATTTTAGAGGATAAGGTTGCAATTGGTGGTCCGGGTCTTGTTGCAACACGAAAACCGAAGGCCGGAATAAGCGTGTAGAAAGCGTATGGTTTCCCTGTTTGGACGTGGGTTCGAATCCCACCAGCTCCACCCGAAAGAAATGGAGATTACGGTTTGACCGGTAATCTCCATTTCTTTTTTTGTATCCTCTACAATGTGCGCTTGTCAATGAAAAACAGGAAAAAATGTCAGATGGATAGAAAAATATTCGTAACTTAGCGAAGAAAATCAATCACAGCACTAAACAATACCATGAACGATCGATGCCTCCCAACGACACACACCCTCCTCACCCTCTTCTTTATTACAGTCTTGGGCTTGTGCTTCTCCTGTGGAAAAGTACACCGGCAGTCCGGCGCACATGCCGACACCGACAGTCTCATTGCTGCCTACCGTGCGCAAGGCAAAAGTCTGCGGGAGAAAAGCCATTTCTCTGAGGCTATCACCGCCCACCAGCAGGAACTGGCCCTCGCCAGTCGCGTGGCCGATACCCTGTCGATGGTGCAGGCGCTCAACAATATCGGCACCAACTTCCGGAGAATGGGTATCCTCGACGAGGCTTCCGACAACCACTACAAAGCCTTGCGTATTTGCAGCGCCTATAGTGGCGTTGCCACCGACAGTACCATACGCAAGAATCGGGTGGTGGCGCTCAATGGTATCGGCAATATCTACCTTTCGCTGGGCAACTATGAGACGGCCGACTCTGCCTTCCGCCAAGCCTTGGCCGGCGAGAAATCTCTTGGCAGCGGACTCGGACAGGCCATCAATTATGCCAATATCGGTGCCGTGTACGAGGGCCTTCATCGTACCGACTCAGCCTGGCACTACTACCGATTGTCGATGGAAGCCAACCGTCGCATACACTCCGACCTTGGCGTGTCGCTCTGTCACAACCATTTCGGTCGGCTCTACGAAAATAGTGGGGAGACGCAGAAGGCTATCGCCGAATATACCCATGCCTATGACATCATGAGCCATAGTGCCGACCGCTGGCATTGGCTGGAGTCGTGTGTGGCTTTGGCTCGCATACATGTGGCACACGACAAGATAGCGGAAGCCCGCCACTATATCGATGAGGCTCTCGATGAGGCCCAACGGCAGCACTCTATAGAATACCTGGCCGACATCTATCTGCTCAAATACGAACTGGCACGCAAGACGGGCAACATCCCGCTGGCCTTGGAGTGCTTTGTACGTGGCAAGGCCTACAAAGACAGTGTCAGCAGCGAGAAAAACTACAACCGTCTGCAGACCCTCCACAACCACTATACCCGCGTGCGGCATCAGGCCGACATCGATCGTGTGAACGCTGACCTCCTTGTCGAAAAACGCTGGAAGACAGGCTCTATCATTGTGGCTGTGCTCGTGGCGGCCCTCGCCCTCGTCATTGTCGGATTTCTCTACTACGCCCTTCTCAACCGTAAGCGTCGCCAGCGTATCATGATGCAGGCAGAGAAGGCCCGTACCGTGTTCTATACCAATGTCACCCATGAATTTCGAACCCCGCTCACCGTCATCCTCGGCTATTCGGAGATGATGGAACGGGGCGAACTGCCTGCCGCCGATATGACTTCCGTAGGTAGTGTGGTCACCCGTCAGGGACGCCTTCTGTTGTCGCTGGTCAATCAGTTGCTCGACATCTCACGCATTAAGTCGTCGGTGGCCGAACCCGAATGGCGCAGCGGCAATATCGTCAAGTACGTGTCGGTGATGGTCGACAGTTTTCAACACATGGCCCGCAACAAGAATATCGTGCTCTCCTACCGTCATGTGGGAGAGGAAGGGGACACTAATTTTGTGCCTGAATACTTGCAAAAGGTGGTCAACAACCTGGTACACAACGCCATCAAGTTTACCCCCGACGGCGGTCATGTGACGGTAGCGCTCGACGTGCAGTCGCAAAGTATGGCGCTGACGGTCAGCGACGACGGCTGCGGTATCTCTGCCGAGGAGCAGTCACACGTGTTCGACCTGTTCTGGCAGAGCGACACGCCGCAGCATAGTGGCGGGTCGGGTGTCGGACTGTCGCTCGTGCGACAGATCGCCGAGTCGCTCGGTGGCAGTGCCACGGTGGAGAGCGAGGTGGGGCACGGTACCACCTTCCGTATCGTCATACCTCAGCATGCTGGGCATTTCCCGCCGTTGGTAGAGCCGGAAACGTCCGTACAGGCCCCTTGTGAGGAAACACAGGCAGACGACGACCGCCCCACCGTCTTGATCATAGAAGACAATGCCGACGTGTCAGACTACATGCAGATCGGTCTGAAGAAGCACTATCGTCTGCTCGTGGCGCATGATGGCGAAGAAGGACTGGCTATGGCTACCGAGCAGGTGCCCGACATTATTGTCACCGACCTGATGATGCCGCGCATGGACGGACAGACCCTTTGCCGGCTTGTGCGCAAGTCGGAGGTGCTTGCCCATATTCCCGTCATTATGGTCACGGCCAAGAGTACCGATGCCGACCGCCTGCAGGGATTGCGCGACGGAGCCGATGCCTATGTGTTCAAACCCTTCAATGCTGAGGAACTGCAAGTGCGTATCGCCAATCTGATGGAGCGGCAGCACCGTATGCGGCAACTCTATTCACAGGCCGTGAGCGAGAACGACCCCCATCCGGAGGCCCGTCTGTCAGAGACCGACCGCTCGTTCTTGGAGAAAATCAGGCAGGCCATCATCGAAAAGATGGCTTCTGGGGAAATCAATGTCGAGACGGTGGCCTCGTCGCTTTGCTTGTCGAGCCAGCAGTTGCGCCGCAAACTCAATGCCATCACCGGGGAGACGCCTGCTGCCCATATCCGTCAAGTACAGATGGGAGAGGCGCGCAATATGCTTGAAACAGCCCCCGAGAAGTCTGTCTCGGAGGTAGCCATGGCCTGCGGATTTTACGATACGTCGCACTTCACCCGTATCTTCAAGTCGGTCTATGGGGTCACTCCATCGAAAATCAGACAGAAAAATTGATACGATACCTACAATAAATTAACGACAATAGAGACAAATAGCAGAAAGTATTGTCTCTATTGTCGTTTTTAGATGATCGTAAGTATAAAGTTATAGCAGAAAATGTTGTCTCTATTGTCGTTTTTAGATGATTGTAAGTATAAAGTTATAGCAGAAAGTATTGTCTCTATTGTCTCTATTGTCGTTTTTAGATGATTGTAAGTATAAAGTTATAGCAGAAAGTATTGTCTCTATTGTCTCTATTGTCGTTTTTAGATGATCGTAAGTATAAAGTTATAGCAGAAAGTATTGTCTCTATTGTCGTTTTTTAGATGATCGTAAATATAAAGTTATACTGACTTGCCCTTGTGAAACGGCAAAAAATACCCGGGAAAATGTGTAAAAACAGCGGTTTTTGCCCAAAATGAACGAAATTGGCCATTTTTTGTAAGAAATATCCTAACCTTCGGGGCGGTTTTTGCCGAACTTTGCCATCGGAACTACAACCCATTCCCATACGTCGCCGCACCTGTGCGGTGCGTATGCCTACCTAACATTTATTATAACACAGCAACAACACAAAGAACATGAAAATACTCAAACAAGGAACACAAGACACCGCAGTCGTGACACTCAAGAAGGAACTCGCCCGACTCGGATACCCGACAGACACCACAACACTCTTCGATGAGGCCACCCGCACGGCGGTCATCGATTTTCAAAAGAAGCAAGGACTGGCGGCCGACGGTATCGTAGGTTACAATTCTTGGGAGAAACTCTTCTTTGCCCAGCGTCCCGCCGGAGCGAAACTCTCTGAGGAGGACTTCTCACTGGCCGCCCGACTACTCGATTGTGATACGGCTGCCATGAAAGCCGTACAGGAGGTGGAAACAGGCGGAAGAGGCGGATTCTTTGCCGCCGGCAAACCAGCCATACTCTTCGAAGGACATATCTTCTGGAAACAACTCAAGCAGCGTGGCATCTCTCCCGAAAAGTATGCAGCGGCCTATCCCGACATCGTGTACTCCAAGTGGAACAAGAAACACTATATTGGCGGTGTCGCTGAATATACCCGCCTCGAAAAAGCCCGCAAGATCAACGTAGACGCAGCCAATGCATCGGCCAGTTGGGGCATGTTCCAGATCATGGGTTTCAACCATGCCCTGTGCGAACAGAAAGATGTGGCCACCTTTGTCAAGGCCATGTGTGCCAGTGAGCGCAGCCAACTGTTGCTCTTCTGCCGCTTCATACGTCACTCTACATCGCTCCATCAGGCGCTGAAGGCCAAAAACTGGGCGGCCTTTGCCCGGGAATACAACGGCAGTGCCTACGCCGAAAACCAATACGACAAGAAACTCGCCAAGGCATATGGTAGCCATTCCGTCAAGTGACGGTCTTCACAACACACCCCTTATCCCTCCCCACTTCAGTCAACGCAAAAAACAACGTACCTATGGCAAAAACACTTGACGATCACAGACAGCAGAAGAGGAATCCCAAAGGGTCTTCTATAGCATCTTCCTCCGCGGCGAAGAATACATCGACGACGACACAGAGTGGCAGCGGATCCACGGCAACTTCAACCAACGCTACACCAACTTCTACAACACAGACTTCAACTATGCAAAACACTGTATCGACACCCCAGACCAATACTACCACTACCGCGGCCACCACAAACAACGGAGGAACCACTGCCAATCAAGCCGGACTGAAAAGACAGATTGTCGACACGACAAAGAAGGAACCCGAGGCCGTGAGCAGTTCGCTTCTCGCCATCAAGGGTATCTGCAAGAGCATCCGCGACACGCTCAGCCAACTGGGTGTCTACGACGTGACCGGTCTGCTCAAGGCTGGCGCTACCGCTGCCAAACGCAATGCGCTCGGTACACGGCTGGTCAACAAGATGCGCGAAAACAATAGCAAGATTGTGGATGAGCAGTTGCCCACCATGCAGCAAATCAATCTGTGGGTGAGACAGGCCGACCTGTGGCGCGTGTCGGGTATCACCGTCGATGCCGCATGGCTCATCGCCCAAGCCGGAGTACGCTGCGTAGAAGATTTGGCCAAGTGCGATGCTGCACGGCTCTATCCGGTGGTCAAGGCTTTGGCCGACGGACAACTCACCGCAGTGACCTGTCCGTCTGAGAGCGAACTGACCCAGTATATTGCTGCCGCTGGCATCATCGTGCCCAAGAAGACCCGTGTGAGCAATCTGGTCAACCTCCGTACCATGATGGGCGTGCAGCGTATGGACGATGCCCTTGTGCGTGCCCTCCATGCCATCGGTATCTACCGTATCTTTGCATCAGACAGCGACAACGGCAAACAGACCGACGACTACAGTCTGCTCTCCCTCGATGCCA
>CAVCSC010000037.1:0-29015 GCA_963604975.1 Lachnospiraceae bacterium
GTGTAACCCTGGGTTTTAATGTACCAACGCAAGGTCTGGCCTGTAAGGTCAGCACAATACCCAAGGCCGTGTTTGCGGTGCTGACCTTACAGGCCAGCCGTCATCATAAACCGTTGAAACCCAGGGTTACAGATGTCACTACGTTCCATCTTCACCCTGGGCTACGGTCGTTACGCCCTTCCAGGGCTGATGATGGTCTTACGCTTTTGTCAATTTTGAACACCCTACCAGATGGTCTAATGATGGTTTTGCGTTTTTACCGATTTTGAACACCCTACGGGACTCGTCAATTGCGGTTTTTTTACCGGACACCAATATATTTATATACGAATAATTTTGAATACCTACTTATAAACCCTCTTTTATCGTCATCTATTCCTCACTTCTTCCCTCCTCGCTTGATACAGATTTGTATAACGGTTCTGTACGGATGCTACAAAGGCCTTGTACGGACGGTACAAGGCCTTTGTAGTGACAGTACAAGGCCCTTGTAGCGTTCGTACAAGGGCCTTGTAGTATTTGGCTTTTTGAGGGCGGGGTTTTTCTGTGGGAAAATCCGCCGTTGGGGGTGGTGTGGCAGGGGCTACTTCACGGCTACCTTGTAGGAGCGGTGGCCCTTGGCGAGCGTGACGATGTAGATGCCGGGCTGTGCGCTGACGGTGTGGCTGGCAGCGCTGACGGTATGACTGACGGTGCGTCCCGAGAGGTCGGCGATGCTGACGTCGCCCTCGTAGCCGTAGACGGCGATCTCGCCCTTGCCGCCGCTGACGGTGGCTGTGGCGGCATCGGTGTCGGTGATGCCGGTGGTGCTGATGGTCACGCTCTGGCTGACACCCTTAGACACGTTGCCGCCGGGGAAGAGGCTGGCCACGGTGAGCGTGTGGGTGCCCATCTCGTGGGTGCTGTGGGTGTAGGTGCGTGCGGTGGTGCGTCCTACGAGTTGGCCGTCGAAGTATACGGCGAAGCCCTTGGGGTAGTAGAAGTCGCAGGCCGGGTCGTAGGTCTCCTGTGAGTCATCGGTGGTGATACGGCTTCCGGTGCTGACCGGTGTGACGGTGGCCGTGATGTAGAAGTTGCCGTAGGCGCTGGGGTCGGTGATGAACTCGCCGTCGACGATGCCGCAGTTGCCGCGTCCGTCGATGACGGTGTTCTGGTCGCAGGCGACGGTGACGTAGCCCTTGTTGCTCTCGCAGTAGACGGCTGTCCAGTAGTCTTTATTGGCCTTGATGGTGACGGGCTGTGTGAGTTTGAGTTCGCGTGGCTGCTCCTTGGCAAACTCCTTGACGTTGCGTTCGGATACGAGGGTAGGTGTGCCGCCATTCTTGTCGGCCTCATAGATACGGAACTTGACGGTCATCTCCGACGGTCCGAGCATGGGGAAGAAGCCCATGTGGGTGATCTTGCCTCCGACGTAGGTGGCGAGGTCGGCTGCGGTGTAGCGGTTGGCGTACTCCAGGGTAGAGGCGTCGTAGTCGGTGGTCTGCAGTTGTCCGTCGTTGAGGTTGCACCACTGCAGGGTGTTGTCGGTGGTCCAAGAGAGGTTGATGTCAGAGCCGTTGATGGTGGCCGTGAGGGTCTTCACCTTGTTGGCGGGCACCATGATCTTGGCCGACACGGGGTGGGAGATGAGTTGGCTGGCGTAGGTGGCGTCTACCTGGTAGGTGAGCACGGTGCCGCCGTCGGGGCCTTCGTCGGTGTAGGTGGTCGATGTGGTGGTGGCTATCTTCTCAGAGCCGCGGTAGATGGTGTAGTGGTCGACGGTCTCCGAGGTAGAGGGAGCCTTCCAGGTGAGGACAACGTTGCCGTCCTTGGTGGCGGCGGTGAGCGATTCGGGCTTGGCCGGTTCGTCGCCGTGCTCGAAGTGGAAACTGATCTTGCCGTCGCTTTCGCTGATGTTCTTCAGGGCACGGTAGGCGAAGCGTCCGTCGAGCGAGAGGGTGGAGGGCAGGGTGTTGTCTGAGAACTCGGTGTGGTTGTAGGAGCCGGGGAAGGGTGCGGCGTCACTATTGACATCGCCGAACGACGAGGGTGAGTTGTCGGGGTCGACTCCGGCATCGGAGCAGACGGTGTAGATACCCTGCGGGTAGGTGGAGTTGATGGTGTTGTCGATGAGATTGGACGAGATGATGTTCTCGTTGACGTGGTAGACGACGAGGCCGTGTCCGGGGAGGGAGGCATCGAAGGTGCCGGTCTGCTGGCGGTTTTCCATGAAGTAGTATTCGCCGGGTGTACCGGTCTCCATGCGGTAGGCCACGGGCTGCTGGTCGGCGGCGGGCATGTCGGTGATGACGGTGTCGTTGTCGAGGGTCACGGGGTCGGTCCATCCGTATACCCACTTCTGCCATCCGTTGATGCCGGCGGGACGGTCGCCGTAGTCGCCGAGCCATGCTCCGGAGGCGAGGAGGTCCCATCTGCCGGTGCCGCAGAATTCGCCGCCCGACTTGGCGTAGTCGGTGTCGTAGAAGTCGGGTGCGCCAAGGGCGTGTCCGAACTCGTGGCAGATGACGCCGATGGTGGCCATACGGTTGTTGAGGGCGAGTTTCTCGGGTTCGATGGTGTAGCGGCGCAGGGTGACACCGTTGAAGGTCTGTCCGTAGACGATGGCGCTATGCGACCAGATGTCGTCGGTGTTGGCCGACATTTCCTGTCCGGTGCCCTGGTGGATGACGGCGAGTCCGTCGAGTATGCCGTCGCCGTCGTTGTCGTACTGCTTGAGGTCGATCGTGTCGCAGACGAGCGAGAGGGCGTCGTATATCATGTAGGCGGCGCCGTCAGGACCGTAGGTAGCCTTGGTGAGGGGCAGGGTGATCCAGTCGGTGACGGTGACATCGATGTCGAGTTTGCCGTACGACTGCTCTTTGTAGAAGTCACGGAAACTGCCGATGCCGCCGTAGCCTTCCTCGTTCATCATACGGCGGAAGTCGGCCGGGGTGTAGGTGGTCTTCGTGTCGCTGTAGTTGACGAGCAGCACGAGCAGTTTGCGCTTGCCGGTAGAGGGGAAGGTGCCGTCGACCATAAGGTCGGTCTGCGGTGTGGCGGCCTTGATCATGGTCTGGCACTGCAGGTCGGAGTAGCGCAGTCCGGGCTTGATGCCGGCAGCCTTGGCCTGTACGGACGAGCCTTCATAGCGGAGATCGGAGGCCGAGAGATTGCCCTTGGCATCGGTGTGGGCGAAGGCCCAGTAGCCCTGCTTGTCGCGCAGAAGGGTATAGCCGTCGGTGGTTTCGGCCCAGTGTACGCGCTCGTCGCCGCGCTGGAGGATGGTGATGATGCGTCCGTCGGGCTGGAGGACGGTGATGGGTTTGGGGTAGGCGGGCATGGCCGGGGCCTGTGTCCATGTGGCGGCGGCCATGAGTGCGGCCGCGAGTATTTGCCGTAAGTGTATGTTCATGTCTTATACTGGTGTGTACGTGTGGTACGTTTCTGTTTCTTTTTGGGGGAAAAGAGAGAAGGGGGACGGATGCCCGCCTGCCGGCGGCAGTGCAGTCATCCGTCCCCCTCTGGCTCTATGAGATGATGGTTGTCGTCTGTATGGGGACGGCCGTCTTATTGCTTGACGACCTTCAGCGAACCGGCTGCGGTCGATACGACGTAGAGTCCGGGCTGTGCGTCGAGGGTCAGCGTGGTGCTGCCGTCGGTGGCGGTGGCGTGGGCTACGGTCTGTCCGGCTGTGGTGTAGACGTGGATGTCGTCGCCGGCTGTGGTGCCGCTCACGGTGAGCACGTTGCCGTCGATGCGGGCGGCGTAGGCTACACTACCATTAGGAGTGACGGCGATGCTGGTGGCGGTGCCTTCCTTGGCTACGTTCATCCATGCGGTGAGGTTGAGGCCGAGTCCCTTGTAGTCGCTGCCGAGGCTGTCGACGGGGCAGTACTGTCCGTCGATGGCGTAGGTGCATCCGTCGGGTACGCTGGTGGGCTGTACGTAGAGAGAGGTGTTGCCCGTGCGGTGTACGGCGCCGCCGAAGCCTACAACGGTACGCGAGAGGTTGGCGTCAGGCTCGTCGATCCACAGTTCGTCGGAGAACTCGAAGGCGAGGAAGAAGGGGCCCTTGGCTACGATGGGGTAGTCGAAGGTGATGCCGCGCAGTTCGGCCTTGCTCAGTCCGGTGGTGCCGAATGCTCCGTTCATCGTGGTGGCGTACTTGCCGTAGGGGTGGTCGAGGTCGGGCAGACCGTCGGTCACGGGGTAAACCACGATGTTGAGGGGCTTCTGTGCCTGGGCGCTGTAGTAGCGGCTGGCGATGTTGTAGTAGCAGAGGTAGAGGGTGAGCGAGGTGATGTTGTACTCACGGCCTTCGGGCAGGTCAAACTTCTCGGCGAAGTGGGTGTAGTGGTGGTTGATACCGGTCACCCAGTCGGCATCAGATGCGGTGGCGTAGGCGAACATGTTGTCGCGGGTCTGTATCTTGTCCTGTCCGGGGTTGTAGGCACCTACGGGCAACTGGTTGTACTCGTCGCCGAGGTTTTCTACGTCGATGTCAGCGGTGGTGGTGGTTTCGCCTACCTCGTTGGTGGCAGTCAGGCGCACGGTGTAGGTGCCCGATGCGGGGAAGGTGAAGGTGGGGTTGGCTTCGGTCGATGTGCTGGGCTCAGCGCCCTCGGCTTCCCAGAGATAGGTGTCGGCATCGGTCGACTGGTTGGCCATCTGCAGGGTGGTGTTGGAGAAGGCGATGAGGTGGCTGTTCATCAAGTCGTAGTATCCTCCATAGGAGAAGGCTGCGTGGGGTTTGAGGCGCTTGCCCGGCTGGGTGAGGGTGAAGAGGTCGATACATACCTCGCCGGCCTGGGTCTGCTCGCCGCCCAGTGCGAAGGAGAAGCAGTAGAAGTCGCTCTCCTCGGGAGTGAAGGTGACGGTGTGCTCGGTCCACTCCTTGTTGGTGTAGGAGGGCAGGGAGTAGATGGAGGTGTGGAATTCAGAGTCTTGCTCGGTGCCGACGGTGAAGTCGAAGTCGCTGGCATTGCTGCCGTCGCCGGGCATGTAGAGCCAGAACTTGGCCTGATAGGTGACACCCTTCTCCATGTAGAAGAAGGAGGTGTAGAGACGGTCGTCGCGGGCGATGCTGCTCTCGGGAGCGATGACGTAGTAGGTGCCGTCCTTGGCTTCAAGGTCGGAGATGTTGGCCGTCACGAAGGGCGATGTACCAGTGGCCAGCCATCCGTTGGGTACGTAGTGCTGTCCGTCGTAGTCGCTGTTCTCGTTGTCGAACGACTGTGAGTAGGGTATCTCGCATACGGTCTTGTCTTCGGGAGCATCGGGTGAAACCTTGGGGCCGGTGACGGTGATATCGTCGATGACTACCGATCCGGCGTTGAAGAGTTGGGTGAGGAGGTTGAAGCCGAAGCAGTAGTCGCCGTCGGCCTCGGGGGTGAACTTATAGGTAGCCTGTGTCCACTCGGTGACGCTCTCCTGGGGTGTCTCGCCCAGGGTGGTGGTCATGGCGGCAGACTCCTGTGCGGTACCTACCTTGGTGAGGATCTGTGTGGCGTAGTACTTGGATGCGCCGCCGGGGGCTTTGTACCAGAAGGAGAGGGTGTACTCCTGTCCGGCCTTCATGGAGATGAGCGGTGTGCAGAAGAACTCGTTGCGGCTCATGGCCGACGAGTTGGCCAAGGTGCCGAACACGTAGTCGCCGGAGTGGTTGTCGAGTCCGAAGTAGGTGCCTTTCTGACGGGCGAAGGGATAGTCGCCGGTGCTGACCCATCCGGTGGGCACGGTGGTGGCGTCGGTGAAGTGGTCGTCGAGGTCGAAGGTCTCTTCGAGATAGGTCTGCTGCTCGGTGGGGGTGACGGGTGTCTCGCCGCTGCCGGAGCCTGAACCGCTCTCGTCGCCGGTCACCTCGAAATCGTCGATGGCGACGTAGCCGGCCTGATAGAGTTGGGTGGCCACGTTGATACCGATGCAGTAGTCGCCGTCGGCTTCGGGCGTGAACTCATAGGACTGTTCTGTCCAGTCAGACAGTTTGGTGGCACCGGTCTCGCCGAGGCTGACGGTGAGTCCGTCCTCGCTCTGTGCGGTTCCGGCCTTGACGGTGACACTATTGTTGAAGGGGGCTGCGCTACCGCCGGGCATCTTGAGGTAGAACTTCACGGTGTACTTGGTGCCGCCCTTGAGGGTGAGCATCTTGCTGAATACCCATGAACTGCGGCCCATCGATGTGGTGCTGAGTGTGCCGAGTACGTAGTTGCCGGAGTTGGTGCCCGAACCGAGGTAGGATCCTTGGTAGCGCTTGATGGCTTCCGAGTTGGTGGTCGATGTCCATCCGTCGGGCAGGTCGGCCGAGGCGGTGAAGGAGGCATCGTCGTCGAAGTTCTCCGTGTAGGAGAATTCCTGTGCACTTGCCGTTCCTGCAGACAGGGCCAGCAGGAGGGCAAAAGTCTTGAACGGTGTAAAGATTTTCATATAAATGACAAATGGTTTGTATTCCCTGGAATATGTCTTTCTGTCAGTGACAGAAGAGGAAAAGGGGGCATGAATGTCCGGCTTGTCGTGTAATTGCTGCGAAAGTGTAAGCGCCGGTGTTCCTTTTCGATACAAAAGTAAGGCTTTTACGGCGTATGGATAAGAAAACGGTTGTTAAAAGGAGTTAATTGCCGGAATTTGCCGTCACTATACAAAAAATCCGGCCCGTCTGACGGATGGCATGCGTTGCCGGTATCCGTCGGACGGGTCAGATGTGTGGTTCATATATGAGATGTGGTTCTCATATATTATGTCGTGTCTTGTCTGTGGAACTTACTCGCTCAGACAGTAGTCGAGGGTCTCGGTGATGGCCTTGCGGTCCATGTTCTGTCCGATGAAGACGAGTTTCTGTATGCGGTCGCCGTAGGTGTCGTCCCAGTCGCGGAGGGCATCGGGGTTGCGCTGGCGGAACTCTTCCAATTCGGCGGCAGGCATGGAGGCGTACCACTGTCCGGCGTTGCGCATGGAGAACTGCTTGCCGGCCTGCTCGAAGACGTAGCAGATGTCGCGCTCGCTCTCGAAGTAGCAGAGACCCTTGCAGCGGATGACGCTGGCGGGCCACTTCTTGGTGACGATGTAGTCGAACTTGTTCATGTCGAATGGACGGCGTGCGGTGTAGACAAAGGTGCCGATACCGTATTCGAGGGCTTCGCCTTCCTCCTCGTTCTCAAGGTCTTCTTCCTCGCCTTCGACGGCGGCTATCCAGCGGGCAGACGTGGCCACCTTATTGAAGTCGAAGAGATGGGTGTTGATGATCTTGTCGAGGTCGACATCGCAGTAGTCGCAGTCGATGATCTCGGCCTTGGGCTGTATGGTGTGGAGTATGGCGCGGATGCGGGCAAGTTCGTCGGGTGTGACCTCAGAGGCCTTGTTGAGGAGGATCTTGTTGCAGAACTCCACCTGCTGTATGACGAGGCTGGCCAGATCGTCATCGTCGAGGTCGTCGCGGGTGAGATCCTGTCCTTCGGCAAACTCGTCGCGCAGACGCAGGGCATCGCATACGGTGACGATGGCGTCGAGGCGTGCGCGGCCCTCGGTGGCGAGGTTGGGGTACATCTGGGGGTAGACGCTGACGGTCTGTGCGATGGGGGCCGGCTCGCAGATACCGCTGGCCTCGATGACGATATAGTCGAAGCGGTGCTCGGCGATGAGGTCGCTGAGTTGCTGTACGAGGTCCATCTTGAGGGTGCAGCAGATGCAGCCGTTCTGCAGGGGCACGAGGCTGTCGTCGCCCTGGCCCACGATGCCGCCTTGCTCGATGAGGTTGGCATCGATGTTCACCTCGCCGATGTCGTTGACGATGACGGCAAACTTGATGCCTTTGCTGTTGGAGAGGATGCGGTTGAGCAGTGTGGTCTTTCCGCTTCCGAGATATCCGGTGAGCAGAAGGACGGGAGTTTCCTTTGTGTTCATGTTGTGTATGTCGTTGTTTTGTTGATGTCCGGGTGTGGGGGATGTTCCCCTATGGTGGGGCGGAATTTCGGTACCCGCACCAAAGGTGATGGAGCAAAAACTGTGCCATGTGGTGTATAGCGACGTGTGGCATTGACCCTACAACAAAGGCGGGACCTGTGTCCGTCTCCGGAGTGCAGGTCCCGCCTTGGGGTAGGGTATGCGGTGCACCGCAGGAGGGTGCAGGCTATGTGCTTACTTCTTCATCACCTTGACTACCTTGCCGTCGGCGCGGCGTACGATGTTGAGCCCGTGCTGCAGACCGCTGAGGCGTGCTCCGCTGATGGAGTATACGGTGGTCTGTCCGTCAGTTGTGGTCTCGGGTGTGGTGATGGCGGTCTCCTCGGGCCAGTCGGAGTTGCTACCGTAGACGAGGGTGTAGTAATAGTAGTCGTAGGAAGGACCGAAGCCACCGAGGTCGAGTTGGAAGCGTCCGTAGAGTTTGCCGCCCTTGCTCTTGGCACTGGTGCTGATGTAGGAAGGATAGTCCTCCCATCCGTCGAGGCTGGTGGGCGACTCGGCGTTCTCGGAAGAGTAGACCATGAAGCCCTTGGAGTTGAGTGTGCCGGTCACCTCGAAGGTGTAGGTGCCGAGTTCGGGTATGTCGTAGATGGTCATGGTGTACTTGTCGTCGCCCTTGGGGGTGATGCTGACGCTGATGTCGTCGTAGCCCCACTCGTCGCCGTCGTTGTGTATGGCGAGCGTGTCGGTGAAGGTCTCAGACTTGGGAGGCTCTATACCATAGGTGATGGTGAAGGTCTGGCCTCCGGCTTCGCCTTCGACATGGAGGTAGAGGCTGTCGCCGCTTGCCTGTCCGGTCACCTTGGCGCCGGAGATGTGCTGCAGGGTGGGCGAGAGGCAGTTTTCGAAGGTGACGGTATAACTGCTTTCGTTGAAGGTGGTGATGCCGGCGGCTGTCTTGCCGGGCAACTCGCTGATGGTGAGGTCGCCCACCATCTTGTCGCCGTAGGCAGCAAACTGCACGTCCTTGAGTACGATGTCGAAGTGGTTGTCGCTATAGTCGGTCATCTCGACGGTCTTGTTGCCGTATCCGGCCTCCTCGTCGTCGAGGATGGTGACGAGCGTGTCGGTATAGGTGGTGGCAGCCGGAGTGTCAGTGCCGAAGTAGTAGGTGGCTGTGTTTCCGCCGAGCGTGGTGGAGAAGTTGGCCGTGAGTGCGCCCTGGTAGATATAGCCATCGATGGCGATGGGCAGTTGGTCGCCGTTCTTCAGACCGAGGGTGGTAGCGTAGGCGCCGGCGTTGCTGAGCGTGGCGGTGCCGCTGAAATTGTCGAAACTTACATAGTCGCCCTCGTTGAGGTTGCCGGGAACGTCGGTCACGGTGAGGTCGCCGAGAGGCTTGTTGCCCACGGCCAGTCCGTAGATGACAAATCCGTAGGTGTCGACGGCGCTCTGGCTGACGTCTACCTTGTTGTCGGCGAAGCGGGTGTAGGCACCGTTGAGGAGCAGTTTGGAATAGTCGGTGTAGGTGCTGGTGCCGGGATCTACAAATTCGGCGTCGGTCACGCGTACCGACTTGTAGGTGGCCCAACTGCGGGTAGTACCTTCACGGCTACCGAAGTAGATGGAGTCGGTCTGGCTGAGCATGCGCATCATGCGTGCGGGAGAGAATACCTGGGTGCCGTTGACGGTAAATCCGTTCTGGTAGGACACCTCGAAGGTGGTCTCGCCCTCTATGCCGCTCAGGGTAGCGTCGTAGCGATAGGTGGCGATGCGGCTGTTGGTGGTGAGGTAGTGTATGGTGAGAGTCTTGGAGGTAGAGGTGTAGTACACGTGCAGGTTGCATCCGTTGGCAACGGACGGTCCCCACTCCTTGATCTCGGTGCCGAGGGTCATGATGTTCTCGTTGGCCTTGGCCGACTGGCAGGTCGAGAGGTCGAGAACGGCCTTGACAGACTGTGTCTTGAAGTCGGCCAGAAGTTTCCATTCGAAGGACTCGCCTTCGGGCGCATAGTTGTCGGTACCGACCACTACATCACTTGCCATTGCTGCGAGGGTCATCGTCAGCAAGGCGATAAGAGTAAAGATTTTTTTTCATATTGTCGATTTGGTTTCTTTTATCAGGTATTTGGTTTCTTTTATCAAGTATTTGGTTTCTTTTATCAAGTATTTGTTTCTTTTGTCAGGTATTGTGTGCCGTCCTTCCCGGGCGGCGTCTTGTCTTGATAGGTATAGGTATAGTATTGACAATGCAAAGGTATAAAGAATATGTGTAACGCGTGTGCCACTGTCTGACATTTTTGTGGCGGGCTCCCCTAAAAATACGCTGTGGCGCTTTCCCTCAGTGCAAGACGGATTCTCGGGTTGAGGCGTTCTGCCTCTCTCATTATCAAAATAAGATTATCCGTTTTTGATAATTTTATTTAGGTAAGCAAAATATAAGTATTATCTTTGCAACCAAGTGACGGTGAACATAAAAACAGAAAAACAATGCGCAAGGTAATAGGCATCGGTGAGACGGTGCTCGACATCATCTTCAAGGACGAACGTCCGGTGGAGGCCGTCCCGGGCGGTTCCACGTTCAACAGTATCATTTCGCTCGGCCGCTGCGGTGTGCCCGTGACGTTTGTTTCCGAAGTGGGCGACGACCGTGTGGGCCGCAAGGTGCTGCGGTTTCTTTCCGACAACGGAGTCGACACTTCGTGTGTGAACGTATGCCAGGGGGTGAAGTCGCCCATATCGCTGGCCTTTCTCGACGAACACAACAATGCAGAGTATGCCTTCTACCGCGATGCGCCGCACGACAGTCCGGAGGTGACGTGTCCCGACATCGAGGCCGACGACATCGTCGTCTTCGGGTCGTTTTATGCGGTCAACCCGGCCCGCCGTGCCCAAGTATCTGCCCTGCTCGAAGAGGCCCGCAACCGTGGGGCGATCATCTACTACGACATCAACTTCCGTCCGGCCCACCGGCAGGACATCATGCGTATCACCCCCAATCTGCTTGACAATCTCGAATATGCCGACATCGTGCGTGCCTCACGCGAGGACTGCGCCACGCTCTACCGCAGCGACGAGGCCGACAGGGTATACAAGGCCGAGATCTCGTTCTACTCGCGCCGCTTTGTCTACACCGACGGAGCACAGCCGACGGTGGTGTTCGACGAGGGCGGACTGCGTCGCGAATATCCCGTGCCGCCCGTGCAGACGGTGAGCACCGTAGGAGCAGGCGACAACTTCAATGCCGGTCTGGTCTACGCACTGGTGAAGTACGGCATCAGACGGGCCGATATCGTGCAGGGACTCGCGGCCGAACAGTGGGACAAAATCGTCGACACCGCCCAGCAGTTTTCGGCAGACTGCTGCCGCGACATCTTCAACTATGTGTCGGTGGCGTTCGGGGAGAGCAGAAAGAAGGAAGAATAAGAGAAAGAATAAAAGACTAAAAGAAGCAAGAAGCGCGTGATATCATCACGCAAAAAAAGTGCGGTCTGGATGGAGGCCGCACTTTTTTGTTGCTATTTTTCTGTTTCTCTATTTTTCCACAATCACATCGGGACGGTAGTCTTTTCCGATGACGCTGAGTTTGATGTCGTGTGTCTTGAGTTTCTTCACGTTGCGGAAGTACATGCCCCACGACGGGAAGACAGGCCACTCGGAGGTAGGCTTGCCCTCAAACGATGCCGGCAGCGCGGGATCATCGATACCGCGGAACTCCATGTCGGCATGGCGGATGATGACACGGTCGGTCGGGGCCTTGCCCCAACTCTTCACCGAGAGGGCCATGCGGGTGATGTCGCGGGCCACGAGATGGTCGACGGTGATGGTACCCAGCGAGTTGTCCTCGCCCAGGGTGACGGCCAGCGGCGAGAGCACTTCTTGTACGTGGCAGCGGCGTATGCGGATGTTGTCGAGACGTCCGGGAGCCAGTCCCCAAGCGCCAGGCTCGATATTGAAGGCCCATCCCGAACTGGTGCGGTGGGAGGTGATATGCTCAAACATGCCCGGTCCGTAGACGTAGAGGTCTTCGAAGGTGACACCGTCTGACGGCATGATCATGCGCACACCGTTGCACGACGAGTTGAGGCGCGAGCGGCGCAGGGTGAAGTCTTCCCAGTAGCCGCCTGCCACGGCATCGTCGCCCGTGTGTATGTCGCAGTCGGTGATGGTCACCCGCTTGGCACCGCGCAGGTGTATACCGTCCCATCCGCCGAGGATGCACAGGCGGGAGAAGCGGGCACGGTCTACTCGGTAGCCCATGATGGCGTAGTTGGAGGCCCGGCGTATGGTGATGCCCGAGAAGTGCATGTTGTCGCATCCGGCCATCATCAGGGCGTGCGGGCCGCGCTGGTGTTCCTCGCCGAGCGGGTTGCGCACGTCGGCCCCGTCGATGACACCTTCGCCCTCGATGCCGGCATCGCTCACACCCACGGCCATGATCATGGCAATCGACCATATCGGGTCGGTGGCACTGTTGTAGTTGTCGGTGCCCTGTCCGCTCTCATAGCGGGAGAGGTCGAGCGAGGTGCGGAGCGGCTCGTAGGCATCGAGATGTCTTGTGCCCCGGAGTACGGCGCCGCGCTCCAGCCGCAGGGTGACGTGCGAGCGCAGGTGTATTGTGCCGGTGGTGAACGTGCCGGAAGGAATGACGACGGTACCGCCGCCCTGCTCGGCACACGAGGTGATGGCGCGGTCGATGGCCGCTGCATTGTTCACACTGTCATTGTCGGCCACTGCTCCGAAGGCGAGTATGCTCACAATGATGGATAGGATGGTGCTCATCATATACAATATATTTTATCGGATTTATATTTTATCAGATTTAGGTTCTTGGGTCCACCGCTCGGTGGGGCGTGATGCAAATGTACACACTTTTCTCCTTTTACGCAATTCAAATCATATATAACATCTTATATAATATACGAATAATTTTGAATGCCTACTTATTGTCGCATACCCAGCCACATACCTGTGTGTAAACGTTTGCACACGCTAACGCCGTTTTTCGTTCGTCCTTGGGGGGTAGGGGCGTATATTTATCCTATATTTGCACATTAAAATACTAACCAGAGAAACCATGACTCTAAATTTCAATATTGATTATAAGACCTCCTATGGCGAGGAATTGGTGTTGCACGTCAGCGGCACCGGTGTCGATGGTGCTCCCCTACAGCACGTCTACCACATGTCTACGCTCGATGGCTTGCGCTGGCAGTGTAGTGTCGGCCGGTTTGACGTCAAGCCTGGCACGGCTGTCGACTACTATTATACCGTCTGCAACGGCGAGCGCGAGGTGCGCAGTGAGTGGACCACAGTGCCCCACCGCATCTGTCTCACCGCTGCCCAAGCCCATACCTATACCATATACGACGTGTGGGAGAACATCCCCGAGGATGCCTACCGCTACACCTCGGCCTTCACCGCCTGCATAGACCGCCACGCCAAAGGCAAGGCCAAGCCCTCGCATAGCGCCCGCACACTGCGTATTGTCGTGCGTTGTCCGCAACTGCGCCGCGGCCAGCGGCTCGCCCTGACGGGCAATGTGAAGTGTCTTGGCGAGTGGGATACCCGCAAGGCCATCGACATGATCGAGCACAACACCAATGAGTGGACCGCCGATATCGATGCCGACCGCTGCGGCGACGGTGCCATAGAGTTCAAGTGTCTTGCCGTCGGCGACACCGACAACAGCGTACTCTGGGAGACTGGAGCCAACCACAAAGCCGACCCTGCCGGCATCGCCGAGGGCGAAGTGCGTGCTGTACACGTCGGACAGGTGTTCTTCGACATCTGCAACGAGCGGCTCGCCGGCACACTTGTGCCTGTCTTCTCGCTCCGGTCGGAAACCAGTTTCGGTGTGGGCGACTTCGGCGACCTGCGCAAGATGATCGACTGGGTGGCCGATACCCGCCAGCGTGTGCTGCAGGTGCTGCCCATCAATGACACCACCATCACCCACACTTGGACCGACTCCTACCCCTACTCCTGCATCAGCATCTTCGCCCTGCATCCGCAGTATGCCGACCTCACCGCCCTGTCGCCCATCGCCGATGCCGACAAGCGGGCCGAGATGGAGCAGTTGCGTCTTGAACTCAACGCTCTGCCGCAGATCGACTACGAGCGCGTCAATGACGCCAAGACCGAATACCTGCGTATCATCTTCGCCCAGGAAGGACAGAAGACGATGCGCACAGCCGACTTCCGCCGCTTCTTCGCCGAGTCGGAACACTGGCTCGTACCCTATGCACAGTACTGCTACCTGCGCGATGTCTACGGTACGGCCGACTTTTCCACCTGGCCCGACCACCGCGAATGGCAGGAGACCGACCGCGCTGCCCTGGCCAATCCCCGCACCAACGGCTACAAGAAGGTGGCCTTCTACTACTGGACACAGTACATCCTCTGTCGGCAGATGGAGTCGGCACACGCCTATGCCATGTCGCGCGGCGTGATACTCAAGGGCGACATCCCCATCGGAGTCAACCGCCACGGCTGCGACGTATGGCACGAACCGCAGTACTTCAACCTCAACGGGCAGGCCGGCGCTCCGCCAGACGCTTTCTCCGTCAACGGACAGAACTGGGGATTTCCTACCTACAACTGGGAGAGCATGATTGCCGACGGATGCCGCTGGTGGGTGCGCCGTTTCCAGAACATGTCCCGATTCTTCGATGCCTACCGCATCGACCACGTGCTGGGCTTCTTCCGGATATGGGAGATACCCGTCGACTCGGTACACGGACTGCTCGGACAGTTTGCCCCCGCCCTCGGCATGTCGCGTCAGGAGATAGAAGGCTACGGACTGCACTTCCAGGAGGAACTCTTCACCCGTCCCTTCATCGCCACGTGGGTCATCGACCGCATCTTCCGCGAGCATGCCCGTGAGGTCACCGAGACCTATCTCGACCATGCCCACGACGATATCTATACCCTCAAGCCCGAGTACGACACCCAGCGCAAGATAGAGGATGCCTTTGCCGGACGTACCACCGACAAGGATATCTGGTTGCGCGACGGACTCTACTCGCTCGTGAGCAACGTGCTCTTTGTGCGCGACCGCAAGGATGCCAACAAGTTTCATCCCCGCATCTCTGCCCAACTCGACTTCATGTACGAGGCACTCTGCGACGGCGACAAGGCCGCCTTCAACCGCCTCTACGACGACTACTACTATCGCCGCAACTCCTACTTCTGGTACCGCGAAGCCATGAAGAAACTGCCGACCCTCGTGCAGGCCACCCGTATGCTTGTCTGTGCCGAAGACCTCGGCATGGTGCCCGAATGTGTGCCTTGGGTGATGAACGAACTGCGCATACTCTCGCTCGAGGTGCAGTCGATGCCGAAAGACTCTTCCGAGCGTTTCGGTCATGTGGCCCGCTACCCCTATCGCTCGGTCTGCACCCTCTCCACCCACGACATGCCTACCCTGCGCCAGTGGTGGGACGAGGATGAGGCCCGCACCCAGGACTTCTACTCCTCGATGCTCTACCGCGGCGGCGGTGCTCCGCACCCGTTGCCCGGATGGTTGGCCCGCGACATCGTGTCAGACCAACTCGCCTCGCCCTCTATGCTTTGCGTGCAGTCGCTGCAAGACTGGTTCTCGATAGACGAGCGTCTGCGTCTGCCCGATGCCGATGCCGAGCGCATCAATATTCCGGCCAACCCGCGCCACTACTGGCGCTACCGCATGCACGTCACCATCGAGCAACTGCAGGCCGCAACCGCCTTCAATGATGCCGTGAAGGAACTCATCACGCAGAACGGACGCGCCTAAGGAATTGCCGCAACGGACATTCCGCAATAGAAACGATGAACGGGCGTGGATCTTCAGTACACGCCAATAAACAACTTATGATGCCCAACTTGAAGTCACTCATGATCTCCTCGCTGCTGACCTTCGCCTCCGTGTCGGGGGCGCAGGCGCAGACAGGCACTTTCGACGAACTCACCTGTACGCCCTCGTCGACCACCTTCCGTCTCACCACCGACCCCCGTGTGCGCGAAGTTCGTGTACATGTGACGGCCACCGACCAGCCCACATCGTCTGTAGTGCTCGACAAGAAGATGCGGCGCACGGCCCGCGGACAGTGGCGGCTCGACATACCGCGCGACCTGCGCGGATGCTTCTACACCTTCCGTGTGAGCCGCGAAGATATCGATACGGCCTACTCGCGCTCCCTTCCCGAGAGCGACCGCTACTACGTCTCGCCCGGCGTGTTTGCCAAGGCTGTGGCTGCCAATGGACGGCAGGCCGCCGTTGTCGACCTTGCCGAGACCGATCCCGAGGGATGGAACGATGACCGCCGGCCGCCGCTCCGCTCGCCTGTCGACCTCGTCATCTACGAGATGCACCACCGCGACTTCTCCATCGACGCCTCGTCGGGCCTCACCCACAAGGGTAAGTATCTGGCCCTGACCGAGCCGCGCGCCATCGCCCACCTGCAGCGGTTGGGGGTCAACGCCGTGCATATCCTTCCCTCGTTCGACTTTGCCAGTATCGACGAGACCCGTCCCGACAGCGCACAGTACAACTGGGGCTACGACCCGCTCAACTACAACGTGCCCGAAGGGTCGTACGCCACCGATGCACGCGACCCGAAGGTGCGCATACGCGAGTTCAAGCAGATGGTGCAGGCCCTCCACCGTGCCGGCATCCGCGTCATACTCGATGTGGTATACAACCATACCTTCGACCTCGCCGGCAGCAATTTCCAACTCACCTATCCCGATGCCTACTACCGCCGCCGGGCCGACGGTACCTACTCCGACGGATCGGGATGCGGCAACGAGACGGCCTCTGACCATCCCATCATGCGCGAGTATATGCTCGCCTCGGTGAAATACTGGGTCGAGGAGTACCATATCGACGGATTCCGCTTCGACCTCATGGGCGTACACGACATCGAAACGATGAACGCCATACGCGCCGAGGTCGACAAGATAGACCCCTCCATCTACATCTATGGCGAGGGGTGGAGTGCCGGCACCTGCGCCTATCCCGCCGACAGCCTGGCCATGAAAGCCAATACTCACTTGCTCCACGGCATCGGCGCTTTCTCCGACGAACTGCGCGACGGTCTCCGCGGACCGTTCTCCGACGACACGAAGGGCGGTTTTCTGGCCGGGGTTGACGGTTGTGAGGAAAGTGTCAAGTACGGCATTGCCGGTGCCGTCGCCCATCCGCAGATCGACATGAGCCGCGTGAACTACACCAAGACGCCCTGGGCCAACGACCCCACGCAGATGGTGAGTTACGTGAGTTGCCACGACGACATGTGTCTGACCGACCGTCTGCGCGCCTCGATACCTTATATCAGCGATGACGAACTTATCCGTCTCGACCTGCTTGCCCAGACTGCCGTGCTCACCTCGCAGGGTGTACCCTTCATTCTGAGTGGCGAGGAGATGCTGCGCGACAAGAAGGGTGTGCACAACTCTTTCCGCTCGCCCGACTCGGTCAACCATCTCGACTGGAACAATCTGCAGCGCTACCCTCAGGTGTTCGACTACTACTCGCGGCTCATCGCCCTGCGCCGTGCCCATCCCGCCTTCCGTATGGCTACGGCTGAGGCTGTCAGGACCCACCTCTCCTTCCTCGACGCCCCCAAGGGCATGGTGGCCTTCCGTATCAGCGGAGCCGATGGTGAGCCTTGGAACAACATCATTGTGGCGCTCAATGCTGCACGCACCGCACAGACCATTGCCATACCCGACGGACAGTATACCGTCGTTGTGGAGAAAGGCCGCGTCGATGCCGACGGACTCGGCACCTGCACGGGTGCATCGCTGACCGTTGCCCCGCAGTCGGCTGTCATCCTGCACGACTGATTTTTCCAGTCGCCTCTTCAAGTATGTTGCGCAAAAAAAGTCCGTTGTGTAGAACAGTCTGTTGAAAAACAAAAAAACACGATATGAAAAAACTGCTTACTGCCATGCTACTCGCATCGACACTGGCTGCCGGAGCAGCCCAGAAAATAGACCGCATAGAGCCGACCAACTGGTATGCCGGCATGAAGAACCCCACGCTGCAACTCATGGTCTACGGCAAGAACATCCGTTCGGCCGAGGTCACGACCGACTATCCCGGAGCGCGTATCGACTCGCTCGTGCGGCTCGATAGTCCCAACTATCTTTTCGTCTACCTCAACGTGGGCGATGCCCAGCCCGGCACGATGACCCTGCGCTTCCGGTCAAAGGCCGGAAAGACGGATGTGCGTTACGAACTGCGGGCGCGCGAAAAACGTGGCGAAGACCGATACGGCTTCACCAATGCTGATGTGCTCTACATGCTCATGCCCGACCGCTTTGCTTGCGGACATCCCGACCGCGGTACAGTCAAGGGGCTCAATGCCTACACCGTCGACCGCTCCAAGCCCAGCCTGCGTCATGGCGGCGACCTTGAGGGCATACGCCAGCACCTCGACTACTTCACCGACCTTGGCGTGACCGCTCTGTGGTTTACCCCTGTACTTGAGAACAACTCGCCCGACAACGGCGGTTTCTCCACCTACCACGGTTACGCCACGACCGACTACTACCGCGTCGACCCGCGTTTCGGCACCAACGAGGAGTATCGCCAACTCATCGCCGAGGCCCATGCCAAAGGACTCAAAATCGTGATGGACATGATCTTCAACCACTGCGGATTTGAGCATCCCTGGCTCAGCGACCTTCCCTCCCACGACTGGCTCAACACGCCCGAATGGTTGTCGCAGAAAGACCAGTCTACGGGCCGCAACGCCAGCACGGGTCTGGCTGAAGGCAAGGCCGGAAAAGACTCGCTCTATCTCCAGACCAGTTATAAACTCACGCCTGTGGTCGACCCCTATGCCTCGAAGATAGACCTGCACGAGACTGTCGACGGATGGTTCGTGCCCTCCATGCCCGACCTCAACCAGCGCAACCCCCACCTTATGACCTACCTCATACAGAACTCGGAGTGGTGGATAGAGTACGCCGGTATTGACGGCATACGCATGGATACCTATCCCTATGCCGACCGCAAGGCGATGGCCCGATGGATGGAGACGCTCTGCGAGGAGTACCCCAACTTCAATACCGTCGGCGAGACGTGGGTGACCGAGCCTGCCTATACCGCCGCCTGGCAGAAAGACTCCAAACTGTCTGACTGCAACTCTTATCTCAAGACGGTGATGGACTTCTCTTTCTTTGACAAGATCAATCAGGCCAAGAACGAGGAGACCGACGCTTGGTGGAAGGGTCTCAACCGTATCTACAACTCGCTCTGCTACGACTATCTCTATGCCGACCCGAAAAACGTGCTGGCCTTCATCGACAACCACGACACCGACCGTTTCCTCGGCGAGGGCTGCGACACGCTCGCGCTCAAGCAGGCTCTTGCCCTGCTGCTCACCGTCAACCGCACACCCCAACTCTACTATGGTACGGAGGTGCTCATGAACGGTACCAAGGCCATCACCGACGGATATGTGCGCAAGGACTTCCCCGGCGGATTCTCCGGCGACGACCACAATGCCTTCACTCGTGAGGGCCGTACCGCTGACGAGCAGTCGATGTATCGCTGGCTGAGCCGTCTGCTGCACTGGCGACAGGGCAACAAGGTGATCAGCGAGGGCACGCAGACTCAGTTTATCCCTCAGAAGGGTGTCTACGTCATCGCCCGTCAGTACGGCGGCAAGACTGTCATGACCGTGCTCAACGGCACCTCGCACGCCGCCACGCTCCCCGTAGCCCGTTATGCCGAGGTCATCGGCTCTGCCCGCTCTGCCACCAACGTGCTCACCGGACGCACGATAGACCTCACCCGCGACGTGCGGCTCACGCCCCGCCAGAGCCTCGTGCTCGAATTCTGACGCATCTCCCATACATCGCAAAAGCCCGCAAAAAAACTGCCTCCATCTTAACGGAAGCAGTTTTTTTGCGGGCTTTTTCTGCGGGCTTTTTCTGCGGGCTTTTTTTTGCGGGCTTTTTTTGCGGGCTTTTGTAATATCTTTCTGTGGATATCTCTATGGTATCCTTTCTATAAAAACCCTCTCTATGATGCCCTTTCTATGACGGCCGGTGTGTTGTGTCGTGATGGTCACTTCGCACGGAAGTGTTCGGACTGCTGGCGTATGAGTTCGGCATCGTTGAAGTAGTCTATGCGCATGGCGCGGCGTACCTCGTCCATGGTCTGTGCGGCCACTTCGCGTGCGCTTTCCGTGCCGCGGCGCAAGATGTTGTATACCTCGGGTATGTCTTGTTCGAACTCGTGGCGGCGTACGCGTATGGGGTCGAGCATGCGGTTGAGGATACTGTTGAGAAACTTCTTGCAGGTGCCGTCGCCGATACCGCCGTGCACATAGTGCTCCTTGAGTTCGTCGAGCGATTTGTATTCGGGCCAGAACTCGGCGAAGTCGTCGGGTGTGCTGAAGGCTTCAAGGTAGGTGAAGACGGCATTGCCTTCGAGATGTCCTGGCTCGTCCATGCTCATGCGGGGAGCGCCGTTTGACATCTTCTTCACCTTCTTCCATACGTCGGCGGCCGAGTCGGAGAGGTAGATGCAGTTGCCGAGGCTCTTGCTCATCTTCTCCTTGCCGTCGGTGCCGGGCAGACGGCGGGCCGTGGCGTTCTCGGGTAGCATGATGTTGGGCTCGACGAGCACCTCGCCGTATACAGTATTGAACCGGCGTACCAGTTCGCGGGCCACCTCGATCATCGGTTCCTGGTCTTCGCCGGCGGGTACGGTGTTGGCCTTGAAGAGGGTGATGTCGGCAGCCTGGCTCACGGGGTAGCAGAAGAAGCCGAGCGGAATGTTGGCCTCGAAGTTGCGCATCTTGATCTCGGTCTTCACGGTCGGGTTGCGCTGTACGCGCGACACGGTGATGAGGTTCATCAGGTAGGTGGTCAGTTCGGCCAGTTCGGGGATGAGGCTCTGTATGAAGAGTGTACACTTGGTGGGGTCGAGACCGGCCGATAGATAGTCGAGTGCCACCTCGATGATGTTCTGGCGTATCTTTTCGGGGTTGTCGGCATTGTCGGTGAGGGCCTGCACGTCGGCCATGAAGACAAACATGCGGTCGTAGTCACCGGCGTTCTGCAGTTCCACGCGGCGGCGGAGCGAACCGACGTAGTGTCCCAGGTGGAGTTTGCCTGTGGGACGGTCGCCGGTAAGGATAACTTTTCCCATTCTCTTTCTTTCTTGAGTGTGTTGTGTGTGTTGTTGGTGTTGTGGGGCTTAGCCCACTTGCGAACCGGGCTTGACGTTGTCCGTAGCGGTGGTGACGTGCAGTGAGCCGTCGTAGTCTACGGCCGAGAGTATCATACCCTGGCTCTCGATGCCCATCATCTTGCGGGGGGCGAAGTTGGCCACAAAGAGCACATCCTTGCCTACGAGTTGTTCGGGCTCGTAGTAGGCGGCGATGCCGCTGAGGATGGTGCGGTCGGTGCCCGATCCGTCGTCGATGGTGAACTGGAGGAGTTTCTTCGACTTTTTCACTTTCTGGCAGTCCTTGATGTGGCCCACACGGATGTCGAGTTTCTCGAAGGTATCGAAGTCGACGTTCTCCTTGACGGGTGCGGCGACGTATGCGGCGGCTTCATTGGCCTTCTTGGTGTCTTCGAGTTTCTGGAGTTGGGCGGCGATGGTCTCGTCCTCGATCTTCTCGAAGAGCAGGGCCGGTGTGCCGAGACGGTGTCCGGGCTTGAGCAGGTCGGTGCTGCCCAGTTGCGACCAGTCGCTGCTCTCGATGCCGAGCATGTCGCGCAGACGTGCCGAACTGAAGGGGAGGAACGGGCTGAAGGCGATCTCAAGGTTGGCCACAAGTTGCAGCGAGATGTAGAGGATGGTCTTCACGCGCTCCATGTCGGTCTTGGCCACGTGCCACGGTTCGCAGTCGGTGATGTACTTGTTGCCGATGCGGGCGAGGTTCATGGCCTCTTTCTGTGCATCGCGGAACTTGAAGGCGTCGATCAGCGTCTCTACCTTTTGTTTGACATCCTTGAACTCGTCGATGGCCTTGCGGTCGATGTCAGTGAGTTCGCCGCACTCGGGTACGGTGCTGTCGAAGTATTTCTTGGTGAGTTGCAGGGCGCGGTTGACGAAGTTGCCGTATACGGCGACGAGTTCGTTGTTGTTGCGGTCCTGGAAGTCTTTCCATGTGAAGTTGTTGTCCTTGGTCTCGGGAGCATTGGCGGTGAGCACGTAGCGCAGCACGTCCTGCTTGCCGGGGAAGTCGACGAGATACTCGTGGAGCCATACGGCCCAGTTGCGCGAGGTCGATATCTTGTCGTTCTCAAGGTTGAGGAATTCGTTGGCCGGCACGTTGTCGGGCAGGATGTAGTCGCCGTGTGCCTTGAGCATGACGGGGAAGACGATGCAGTGGAAGACGATGTTGTCCTTGCCGATGAAGTGTACCAGGCGTGTCTCGGGGTCTTTCCACCACTGTTCCCACGATCCCCAGCGCTCGGGCTGTGCGTCGCAGAGTTCCTTGGTGTTTGACACGTAGCCGATGGGGGCGTCAAACCATACGTAGAGCACCTTGCCCTCGGCACCCTCTACGGGCACGGGGATACCCCATTCCAGGTCGCGGGTCATGGCGCGGGGCTGAAGATCCATGTCGAGCCACGACTTGCACTGGCCGTAGACGTTGGGTCGCCACTCCTTGTGGCCTTCGAGTATCCACTGCTTGAGCCAATCTTGGTATTTGCCCAGGGGGAGGTACCAGTTCTTGGTGGGTTTCTTGACGAGTCCGTGTCCGGGATTGTTCTTGTTGGTGGGGTTGATGAGTTCCTCGGGCGAGAGCGTGGCACCGCACTTCTCGCACTGGTCGCCGTAGGCACCCTCGGCACCGCAGCGGGGGCAGGTACCCACGATGTTGCGGTCGGTGAGGAATTCGCCGGTCACCTCGTCGCAGAACTGCTCTTCGGTCTTCTCCACGAGTTCGCCCTTGTCGTAGAGCGTGCGGAAGAAGTCGGAGGCGAACTTGTGGTGTATGTCTGATGTGGTGCGGCTGTAGATGTCGAAGGAGATGCCGAACTTCTCAAACGAGTCCTTGATGAGCGTATGGTAGCGGTCTACCACCTCCTGGGTGGTGATGCCTTCCTTGCGGGCGCGTATGGTGACGGGCACGCCGTGCTCGTCGCTACCGCCGATGAATACCACGTCCTGCTTCTTCATGCGCAGATAGCGCACATAGATGTCAGCAGGTACATAGACGCCGGCCAGGTGGCCGATGTGCACACCGCCGTTGGCGTAGGGTAGAGCCGCGGTGACGGTGGTGCGTTTGAAATGTTTCTCTTCCATTATGTTGTTTTTCTGTTTTTTTCGAGTTTTGCAAAGTTAGTGCCAACCGAAGGCAGAACGTCAAGTCTACTTGAACGTTATGCTGAGGTGCAGCCTAAGTTATGCAAAGTTAGTGCCAACCGAAGGCAGAACGTCAAGTCTACTTGAACGTTATGCTGAGGTGCAGCCTAAGTTATGCAAAGTTAGTGCCAACCGAAGGCAGAACGTCAAGTCTACTTGAACGTTATGCTGAGGTGCAGCCTAAGTTATGCAAAGGTAGTGAAAATGACTGAAATGACGACATTTTCACCTCTCTTTATATATAATATGGCGGTGTCTTGGTGTGCGCTCCGCTACTCATCGAGGCTGGCGGGGGTGGTGTTGTCGTAGATGTCGAGCGTGTTGGGACCGTAGACGGCGTGCGAGCGTAGTGTGGCGCTTGGGGGTAGGACAGGGGCGGGAGTGCCTCCGCCGGTGATGCAAGGGGCGGTCTCGTGGCGCAGTTCGTCCCACAGTCCGCTGTCGATAAAGGAGGCGAGCGTCTTTGCGCCGCCTTCGACGATGAGCGACTGTCGTCCTTCGCGTCGGAGCCATGCGAGCAGTTGGGGTACGACGGGGCGGTCGAAGTCCAACCCCTCGAAGGCCGGGTGGCGGCGGTCGATGACAAGGCGCAGTGGGTCGGGTCCGGCCCACAGGCGCACGTTGAGGCGTGGCGAGTCGCGCTCGTCGGTGGTGCGTCCTACGACGATGGCGTCGCTCTCGGCCCGCAGTCGGTGGCTGAGCGTCTGGGTGAAGGTCGTAGAGAACATGGCCGGCACGAAATGGTCGTCGAGGTAGCCGTCGGCCGACTGTGCCCACTTGAGGATGACGTAGGGGCGGTGTCGCTCGTTGACGGTGATAAACTGGCGATTGAGCCGTCGACACTCATCTTCGAGCACGCCCACGGTGACGCTGATTCCGGCATCGCGCAACCGCTGTATGCCGCGTCCGTGTACCTTGGCGAAGGGGTCGGTGCAACCCACCACGACGCGCTTCACCCCTTTCTCGACGATAAGGTCGGCGCAGGGCGGAGTCTTGCCGTAGTGTGAGCAAGGCTCAAGGCTGACGTACATAGTGCTCTCCCCGAGCATCGGTTCGTCGGCGGGGCTGACGGAGGCAAAGGCGTTGACCTCGGCGTGTCCCTCGCCGCAGCGTATGTGATAGCCTTCGCCGATGATGCGTCCGTCGGCCGACACGATGACGGCCCCCACCATCGGGTTGGGCTTGGCGTTCTGGCGTCCGCATGCCGCGAGTTGCAGGCAGCGGCGCATATACTGTTCGTCGGTTTGTTGTTGGTTCATAGTGAATATATTTGTGTAGAAACCTTGTACGAATAGTGGATATATTTGTGTGGAGGGCTCGCTTATATTTGTACGGAGGCTTTGTACGAAGAGTACAAAGGCCTTGTACGGACGGTACAAAGGCCTTGTAGTGTCCGTACAAGGCCCTTGTAGCCATCGTACAAGGCCCTTGTAAATGGGCTTTCGGCCTGAAAAACCGTACCGTCATATACGCAGCAAGGAGCAGAAGTCCGCTTATGGCTGGACTTTCTGCTCCTTGCTACCGACAACAATTGTCGTGGCTACGGCTAAAGTGTTGTGTGACAACGCTTATTTGCCGTGGTGCTCAGACGATACGGTCAGTTTTTTGCGGCCATGCTTGCGGCGGGCAGCCAGGACACGACGGCCATTCTTTGTTGCCATTCTCTCACGGAAGCCGTGCTTGTTCACTCTTCTTCTGTTGTGAGGCTGAAAAGTTCTTTTCATCTTCTTTATCTGTTTTTATTGTTATTGTTCACACTTTGGAGTGCAAAATTACTCATTCTTTTTCAATTGGCCAAGAAATAAGTTTTTTTTAGCCGAAATATTTAGGTTTTTTTCCAAACTTGCAGTACCTTTGCAGCCGAAAAGCCCACACTTTGCTGATATACATATTATAACAGATAAAAAATCATGATCAATTCACAAGACATCAAGATGGGAACATGCATCCGTATGGATGGCAAATTGTTCTTCGTCATCGACTTCCTGCACGTAAAGCCCGGTAAGGGTAACACCTTCATGCGTGTGAAACTGAAGAACGTCGTTGACGGCCGCGTGCTTGAGCGCCGTTTCGACATCAGCGAGAAGTTGGAGGATGTACGCGTAGAGCGTCGCCCCTATCAGTACCTCTACAAGGAAGGAGAGGACTATATCTTCATGAACCAGGAGACCTACGACCAGATACCTATCGCTCACGACCTCATCACCGGTGTTGACTTCATGAAGGAGAACGACGTCATCGAGGTAGTGTCTGACGCCAGCAACGAGACCGTGCTCTTTGGCGAAATGCCCGTGAAGACCACACTCCGCATCACCCACTCAGAGCCGGGTATCAAGGGCGATACCGCCACCAACACCCTCAAGCCTGCCACTCTTGAGACTGGCGTTGAGATCCGTGTGCCCCTGTTCGTCAATGAGGGCGACCTCGTACAGGTAGACACCCGCGACGGCAGTTATCTGCAGCGCGTCAAGGAATAATGCCGGACCCTCCGGCAGCCGAAGGCAAAAGGCAAAAAGCGCGTCAGGGCGTCCACACGCACGTACGGCTTTCGGCCCTTTGCCTTTTTTCGTATTTTCTCCTTTCCCGTTGTGGGCTGCGTCTCTCTACTGCCAAGAAAAAACATCAAGGTGGGTTCTTGAAAGGAAACACCGCAAACAATATTCTTTCCCATGAAATACAGCATAATAGTCCCCGTATACAACCGTCCCGACGAGGTCGACGAACTGCTCTCCTCGCTTACCCGCCAGAGCCTGCGCGACTTTGAGGCCATCATCGTGGAAGACGGATCGTCGGTGCCCTGCCGCGAGGTGTGCAGCAAGTACGACGGTCTCATCGACCTGCACTACTACGACAAGCCCAACTCCGGTCCCGGACAGAGCCGCAACTACGGCGTGGAGCGCGCCCGGGGCGAATATGTCATCATACTCGACAGCGACGTGGTGTTGCCCGACGGCTATCTGCAGGCGGTCGACGACGAACTGCAGGGCGAGCCCTCCGACGCTTTCGGCGGTCCCGACAGTGCCCACGACTCCTTCACCGACACGCAGAAGGCCATCTCCTACTCGATGACCTCCTTCTTCACCACCGGCGGCATACGCGGCGGCAAGAAGAAACTCGACAAGTTTTATCCCCGTTCCTTCAACATGGGCGTGCGCCGCGACGTGTACCTGCGTCTCGGCGGATTTTCGAAGATGCGCTTCGGCGAGGACATCGACTTCAGTATCCGTATCTTCAAGGCCGGATGTCGCTGCCGCCTCTTCCCCGGTGCATGGGTATGGCACAAGCGCCGCACCGACTTCCGCAAGTTTTTCCGGCAGGTCTACAACAGCGGCATAGCGCGTATCAACCTCTACCGCCGCTATCCCGAGTCGCTCAAGGCCGTACACCTGTTGCCCATGGTCTTCACGGTGGGCACCTGCACACTGCTCCTCATCGCCCTTGCCGGACTCCTGACGGCGCTTCTCGCCGCCTTGCGTGGAGACAGTACCGCTACCGGTACGGCCGTCTGCCTGGGTGCTCTCGCTCCGCTTGTGCTCTACTCGCTGCTCCTCTTTGTCGACTCGGCCCGTCTCAACCGCAGTCCGAAGATCGGTCTGCTCAGCGTGGCGGCCGCCTTTGTGCAACTCACCGGCTACGGGTTTGGTTTCATCGCGGCCTGGTGGAAACGCTGCGTCAGAGGCAAGGATGAGTTTTCCGCTTTCCGCGATACCTTCTACAAGTAGCCCCTCCCTACCGTAAACATCCCCCTTCCCGTCATGTCGACTCTCACCATCACCCAGTGGGCGGAGGAAGACCGCCCCCGCGAGCGCCTTCTTGCCCACGGCGCCGCCGCCCTCACCAATGCCGAACTGCTGGCCATACTCATCGGGTCGGGCACTCCGCAGGTGAGTGCCGTCGACCTCATGAAGCAGGTGCTCGGCGACTGCGACAACAATCTCAATGCCCTCGGCAAACTCACCTTCCAGCAACTCACCGCCTACAAAGGCATCGGCGAGGCCAAGGCCGTGGCGCTGCTCGCCGCCTGCGAACTGGGCAAGCGGCGGCAGATGGAGCAGGCGCTTGAGCGGCCCGACCTCTCTTCGGCACAGGCCATCTACGACTATATGCGCCCCCGTATGCAGGACTTGGATGTGGAGGAGGCCTGGGCGGTGCTCATGAACCACAACTTCCGCCACATCGCCACCGTCAACATCAGTCGGGGCGGCATCACCGAGACCGCCGTCGACGTGCGGCTCATTCTCCGCGAGGCCCTCATCGCCGGCGCTACCGTTGTAGCCCTCTGCCATAACCACCCTTCGGGCAACGCCAAGCCGAGCCGCAACGACGACCGCCTGACCGAGAACGTGAAGAAAGCCTGCGAAGCCGTGCGCATACATCTGGCCGACCACGTCATCGTCACCGACGGAAAGTACTACAGTTACGCCGAGCACGGCCGGATATAGGCAGGTGTTCGAAAACACGACAGTGTGCTACTGAATGTGCGGCGAAAAGGAAAAAATACGCGTCCTTTTCATCCGTATCCCCGTTTTTTGGTTATCTTTGCAGTAGATAGGCACAAAAAGGCCTACCCGTAACCCATGACACCGGAAGAAAAGACAAATATAGAAGAACGCATCGTCGACGTGCTCAAGACCGTCTACGACCCCGAAATCCCCGTCAACATCTACGACCTCGGACTCATCTACCGGGTCGACGTCACCGACGACGGCACTGTCGATATCGACATGACCTTCACCGCCCCCACCTGTCCGGCCGCCGACTACATCCTGGAAGACGTGCGGCAGAAGGTAGACAACCTCGACGGCGTGAAGAACGCCGTGGTCAACCTCGTGTTCGAGCCTGTATGGGATCAGAGCATGATGACCGAAGAGGCCCGCGTGGAACTCGGGTTCGACTGATGCCCCGCCGCAGGACAATCGGTCTCGTTGCCACTTTCTTCTTGGCCCCTCCGCTGAAAAAGTACGGATCTTCTTAGAACACCGATAGCCTATGAACAACAAGAACATCTACTTCCTCTCCGACGCCCACCTCGGGTCGTGGGCCATCGACCATGGCCGCACGCAGGAGCGCCGGCTGGTACGTTTTCTCGACAGCATCAAGACGAAGGCCGCCGCCGTATACTTCCTCGGCGACATGTTCGACTTCTGGGATGAGTTTCGCTACGTCGTGCCCAAGGGCTACACCCGCTTTTTGGGCAAGGTGTCCGAACTGACCGACATGGGCATCGAGGTACACTTCTTCACCGGCAACCACGACATCTGGACCTACGGCTATCTTGAGCAGGAGTGCGGCATGACCGTACACACCCGCCCCGTGACGATGGAGATCTACGACAAGGTATTCTATCTCGCCCACGGCGACGGACTGGGCGACCCCGACACCAAGTTTCGCCTGCTGCGTCGCGTGTTCCACAGCCGTACCTGCCAGATACTCTTCAACGCACTTCACCCCCGCTGGAGCATGTGGCTCGGACTGACCTGGGCCAAGCACAGCCGGCTGAAGCGGGCCGACGGCAAGGAGCCGCCCTACATGGGCGAAGACAAGGAGTATCTCGTGCGCTTTGCCCGTGAGTATATGGAGAGCCACCGCGACATCGACTACTTCCTCTTCGGCCACCGCCACATCGAACTCGACCTTTCCCTCTCGCGAAAAACCCGCATGATGATACTCGGCGACTGGATCACGCAGTTCACCTACGCCGTGTTCGACGGCGAACACATGTTCCTCGAAGAGTACGTCGAGGGAGAAAGCAAATTTTGATTATTGCTGTCCGCTAAAACTCAAAAGAGCATAAATATCCTGCCCGAAGCCTTGT
>CAVCSC010000038.1:0-23969 GCA_963604975.1 Lachnospiraceae bacterium
CAGCATAAATCAAAAATAATGGTCAAAACATTTGGATTTTAACATAGAAAGCGAAAATGCGTCACGACCGGCGGTCAAAACCATGTAAACCAGCGTTTAAGATACGGATGGATTTTGCGTATACAAAATCATTGGTGTCCGATAAAACATCACAATCGGCGAGTCCCGTAGGGACGACATATTATAGCGTAGGGGCTTGCCCCTACGTTTTTGGTTTGACTATTACAACGCTGCCCCTGTAGGGGGCGCATATTTTATTTATACACAATGAATTATGCGCCCCCTATAGGGGCAATGTTTGTGGTAACGATGAAAAGGTAGGGCCGAGGCCCTACCCTATAATATGCGCCCCTTACAGGGACGAAAAAACCGCACAAACGCTGCATCATTTTGAAACGTTGTTTGAACACCCTATCAAAAGGGCTAAGGTCAGTTTGTATACCCCCTTATACCGTCACTACAAAGCCCTTGTACGGACACTACAAGGCCCTTGTACGAACCGTACAAGGCCCGTGTACGCCCGCCTTTCGGATACGGTGGCGGATAGAAAGGGGGATGAAGGGAGAGGACGGTATACTCGTCAGGACGACACTATCTCATCCGTTATCCCCATCCCAAACAACGTCCCAGCGATGAGCCCGCAGAAAAAGGGGTTTTCGGCGGTTTCATCGGGCGATCGGTGCAAAAAAGGTCCATTTCATCGGAAAAGATTTTTCAGCGGCCCATACGCCTCGTATTGCGGCGAAAGAAAAATACAGGTCAAGAAAAAGGGGCGGCGGGGATTTTTTGTGGGGGAAAGTGGTGCACTGTGGGGAATTTTGCGTAACTTTGAACCCAAATCCGCTAAATAATGTACGTATGCGACTGATCGGCAACATCGAGGCCAAGACCGACGCCAAGGGCAGGGTATTTCTCCCGGCCACCTTCCGCAGGGTGCTCCAGGCATCCGGCGAGGAGAGCGTGGTGATGCGCCGCGACGTATACCAGCCCTGCATCGTACTCTATCCCGAGAGCGTGTGGAACGCCCAGATGGACGCCCTCCGCCAGCGGCTCAACCGATGGAACCCGCAGCACCAGCAGATCTTCCGCCAGTTTGTGTCAGACGCCGAACAAGCCGTCATCGATGCCAGCGGCCGCATACTCCTGCCCCGCCGCTGTCTGGAGGCCGCCGGCATCAGCCGCGACGTGAAGTTTATCGGCATGGGCGACACCATCGAGATATGGAGCGCGGAGAACACGCAGCAACCCTTCATCGACCCCGCCGCCTTCGGCCAGGCTCTCGAAGGCCTCATGCGGCAAGACAACGACAATCAGCAAGATGGACAATAGCAAGACCACGGCGGCCACGACCGCAGACACCTACCACATACCGGTACTCCTCGGCGAAAGCGTCGACGGACTCGACATACGTCCCGGCGGCATCTACGTCGACGTCACCTTTGGTGGCGGCGGACACTCCCGCGAGATACTCTCCCGGCTCGACGAGAAGGGCCACCTGTACAGTTTCGACCAGGATGCCGATGCCGAGCGCAACGCCCCGCAGGGCGACGCACGGTTTACGTTCGTGAGAAGCAACTTCCGCTATCTGCGCAACTGGATGCGCTACTACGGCGTCGACCATATCGACGGACTACTGGCCGACCTCGGCGTGTCGTCCCACCATCTCGACGATGCCGACCGTGGTTTCTCGTTCCGCTTCGACGCACCGCTCGACATGCGCATGAATAAGCGTGCCGGGCAGACCGCCGCCGACCTGATCGCCAACTATCCGGAGGAGCGTATCGCCGATGTGCTCTACATCTACGGCGAGATGAAAGACTCACGCCGCATCGCCGCCGCCATCGCCAAGGCCCGCAGCCAAGCCCCCATCCTCACCACCGGCGACCTCGCCAATGCGGTCAGCCCCGTGCTGCGCCGCGAACGTGAGAAGAAGGAGATGGCCCGCATCTTCCAGGCCCTGCGCATAGAGGTCAACCACGAGATGGACGCCCTCCGCAACATGCTCTCGGCCGCCACCTCGCTGCTCGCCCCCGGCGGACGACTCTCCGTCATCACCTACCACTCGCTCGAAGACCGCATCGTGAAAAACTACGTCAAGGCGGGCAACGCCGAGGGCAAGGTAGAGCAAGACTTCTTCGGCCGCATCTCCACCCCCTACCGCTCTGTGGGCAAACTCATCATCCCCACTGCCGACGAGCAGGAGCGCAACCCCCGCAGCCGCAGCGCGAAACTGAGAATCGCAGAGAAGAAAGAAGATTAGCAGAGCGCAAAAGAAGATTTTGCAGAGAGGAAAGAAGATTTTTGCAGAGAGGAGAAGACATGAGCAAAACCGACAAAGACGAAATACGGCTCACCGTCACCGGCGCCGACATCCCCGACACCGCCAGCCTGACCGTCGGCGGCAAGGAGACCAAGGACGACACCGGCAACAAGGCCGCCAAGGACAGCAAGGATAGCAAGGCTGCCAAGGACGACCAAGTGACCGGAGACCCTAAAAACGCCAAGAGCCCGAAGAAAAATATCGCAGCGACCTTTTTCCAACTGTTCCGCGACGACCTCGACGACGATGACGACGAGCCCCTCAAGGGCGACATCACCCTCAACAAGATATTCGGTGGCAACATACTCAGCACCTCCTTCCTGCAACGGCAGATCTTCGTGATCATCCTCATCGCCGCCTTCACCGTGGTCTACATCAGCAACCGGTACAGTTGCCAGCGCAGCCTCGGCGAGATCTCCACCCTCACCCGCACGCTGCAAGAGGAGAGATACAAAGCCCTCTCCATCAATAGCCAACTCACCGAGATGACCCGCGAGAGCCACGTGCTCGAATATCTGCACGTCAGCAAGGACAGCACGCTGCACATCGCCACCCAGCCACCCTACATCATCAACGTACCCGACAAGGAGGACCAACCGCAATGAGCACCAACGATACAATAAACACCAACGACGACAAGAAGAAGCCCAGCAGGATGAGCGGCTGTCTGACGCCCTTCCGACTGATATCCTTCGCGGCAGTCTTGGCCACCATCTACATGCTCTACCGCGCCGGCCACACCATGACGACCGAGCGCGACTTCTGGTTGGAGGTGGCCGAGCGCGACAAGGACGACAGCGTGAGCGTCGCCCCCACCCGAGGCAACATCCTCAGCACCGACGGCCAACTGCTGGCCTCGTCGCTGCCCGAGTACAAGATATACATGGACTTTCAGGCCCTCGCCGAGACTGGCCGCGACACCCTCTGGACGAAAAGCCTCGACAAGATATGCGAAGGGCTGCACGCCATCTTCCCCGAGAAGAGCGCTGCCGACTTCCGCACCCATCTGCAAGAGGGCTACGAGAAGAAGAAACGCCACTGGCCGATATGGCCGTCGCGCATCGACTTCAACACCTATACCGAGGTGCGTAGTCTGCCCGTGTTCGACATCGACCGCGACAAGGAGAAGAGCGGCAAGAGCGGATTCCACGCCGAGGTGTTCAACGCCCGCAAGCGCACCTACGGTTCGCTCGCCTCGCGCACCATCGGCACAATGTACGGTGCGGTAGACTCCGCCCGCTTCGGCCTTGAGATGGCCTACGACTCCATCCTCCGCGGTCTGCCCGGCAACGGCCACAAGCGCAAGATACTCAACCGCAAACTCGTCATCGTCGACACCGAGCCCGTCGACGGAGCCGACATCGTGAGCACCATAGACGTCGACATACAAGACCTGGCCGAGCGGTCGGTCCTCGACGAACTGCGCCAGCCTGACGTCAACGGCGACGTGGGTGTGGCCATCGTCATGGAGGTAGCCACGGGCGACATCAAGGCTATCGTCAACATGGAGCGCTGTCCCGACGGCGAATACCGCGAGGTGCGCAACCACGCCGTGAGCGACATGCTCGAACCGGGATCGGTATTCAAGACCGCCTCTATCATGGTAGCCCTCGATGACGGCGTGGTCGACACCACCTACCGCGTAGACACCGGCGGAGGCGTGTGGCCCATGTACGGCCGCGAGATGCGCGACCACAACTGGCGGCGCGGCGGCTACGGCGAGATGACGCTGCCCCACACGCTGGAGGTGAGTTCGAATATCGGCGTGAGCCGTATCATCGACCGCTTCTACCACGACCGCCCCGAGAAGTTTGTCGAGGGCATCCACCGTCTCGGCTTGGCCGACGACCTGCACATACCGTTTGTCATCGGCCGCTCGGCCGCCCGCATACGCATGCCCCAGAGAGACAAGAGCGGCCGCGGCTACGTAGGCTGGAGCAAGACCACCCTGCCGTGGATGAGCATCGGCTACGAGACACAGGTGCCGCCCATCTCGACCGTCACCTTCTACAACGCCATCGCCAACGGCGGCAAGATGATGCAACCGCGGTTTATCAAGCAGATCATCAGAGACGGCGAGGTGATAGACTGCCCGCCCGTGGTACTGCGCGAGAGCATCTGCAAGAAGAAGACGCTCGGCGAGATACAGACCATACTCCGCCACGTCGTCAGCCAGGGACTCGGCAAGAAGGCCGGGTCGACCTCCTTCGCCGTGGCCGGCAAGACCGGTACGGCACAGATCTCCAAGGGTGCCGCCGGATACAAGAGCGGACAGGTGAACTACCTGTTGAGTTTCGCCGGCTACTTCCCCGCCGACAATCCCCGCTACAGTTGCATCGTCTGCATACAGAAGCGCGGACTGCCCGCCTCGGGCGGCGGCATGAGCGGCGCGGTGTTCCACAATATCGCCGAGGGCATCATGGCACAGGACATCAAACTCAGCGTCAGCGATGCCCGCCAGCCCGACTCCGACCCGCTGCCCGATGTCAAGGTCGGCAACCTCACCGCCAGCAACTACGTGCTCAGTCATCTGGGCTTCAAGGTACGCACCGACTGGTCAGGCTCCTACATCGACGGCAACCCGATATGGGGCCGCGCCGAGAAGCAAGGCCACAACACCCTCCGCCTCGACAGTGAGCGTATGCCCGCACACGACTGTATGCCCGACGTCAAGGGCATGGGCGCACGCGATGCCGTCTATCTCATCGAGAGCCGCGGCGTGAAGGTACGGCTCAGCGGGCGCGGCAAGGTCACCCAGCAGAGCATCGCCCCCGGCACCGTTCTCAAGAAGGGCATGACCTGCCAACTGCAACTCTCATAGCAGACCTGACAGACGGCAGACACGGCACGCCCCCTCACCACAATTCCCGAATTCCCGAATTTCCAAGAGAAAAATAGAATAAAAAAAGATACACACCATGCAACTGAAAGAACTGATCCAAGGTCTCGACATCACCGCCACCATAGGTGATACCACAACAGAGATCACCGGCGTAGACATCGACTCACGCCGCACGGCCGCAGGACACCTGTTCGTCGCCCTCCGCGGCACACAGGCAGACGGCCACAAGTTCATCCCCAAAGCCGTAGAGCAGGGCGCAGCAGCCATACTCTGCGAGACTATGCCCGAGGAGAAGGCCGAGGGCGTCGTCTACATCGCCGTACCCTCTACCGAAGACGTGGTGGGTACGGTAGCCACGCGCTTCCACGGCAACCCCTCGCAGCATCTGCACCTGGTCGGCGTGACCGGCACCAACGGCAAGACCACCATCGCTACATTACTATATAATATGTTTCGCAAGATGGGCCACAAGTGCGGTCTGCTCTCCACCGTCTGCAACTATATCGACGGCGAGGCCATACCCGCCGACCACACTACCCCCGACCCCATCACCCTCAACGAACTGCTGCACCGCATGGTAGACGCTGGCTGCGAGTACGCCTTCATGGAGTGCTCCTCGCACGCCATCGCCCAGAAACGCATCGGCGGTCTGCACTTCGCCGGAGGCATCTTCACCAATCTCACCCGCGACCACCTCGACTACCACAAGACCTTCGAGAACTACCGCGACGCCAAGAAAGCCTTCTTCGACGCGCTGGGCAAGGATGCCTTCGCCATCACCAACGCCGACGACAAGAACGGCATGGTCATGGTACAAAACACCCGTGCCGCCGTCAAGACCTACTCTACCCGTGCCGCCGCCGACTACAAGGGCCGCATCATAGAGTGCCACTTCGAGGGCATGTACCTCGACATCGACGGCCACGAGGTAGGCGTACAGTTCATCGGCAAGTTCAACGTGAGCAACCTGCTCGCCGTCTACGGTGCCGCCCGTATGCTCGGCAAGCCGGCCGAGGACGTGCTCGTGGCGCTCAGCACCCTGCACAGCGTCTGCGGCCGTCTCGAACCGATACACTCGCCCGAGGGCTACACCGCCGTCGTAGACTACGCCCACACGCCCGATGCCTTAGAGAACGTGCTCAACGCCATACACGAGGTGCTCGACGGCAAGGGACACGTCATCACCGTCTGCGGAGCCGGCGGCAACCGTGACAAGGGCAAGCGACCCCTCATGGCCCAGGAAGCCGTGCGACAGAGCGACCGCGTCATCATCACCAGCGACAACCCCCGCTTCGAAGAGCCACAGGCCATCATCGACGACATGCTCGCCGGACTCAACGCCCAGCAGATGAAAAAAACCGTCGCCATCACCGATCGCCGCGAAGCCATACGCACAGCCTGCATGATGGCCCAGAAGGGCGACGTGATACTCATCGCCGGCAAGGGACACGAGGACTATCAGGAGATCAAGGGCGTCAAGCACCACTTCGATGACCACGAGGTAGTACGCGAGGCCATGGGCATCGCCGACAAAGCATAGCCGCGCACACATACATCCACAAGCATCACAGGCGGGGTCGTCCCCGGACAGGCACCCGCCGCAAACACACTCTATACAAGTATGCTATACTACCTCTTCCGCTTTCTCGAGCAATACGGCATCAGCGGTTCGCGCATGTGGGGATACATCTCCTTCCGCGCCCTGCTGGCCCTGATACTCTCGCTGGTCATCTCGGCATGGTTTGGCGAGAAATTCATCAAGTACCTCAAGCGCAAGCAGATCACCGAGACCCAGCGCGACGCCAGCATCGACCCCTTCGGCGTGCAGAAGATAGGCGTGCCGTCGATGGGCGGCGTGATCATCATCGCCGCCATCCTCGTGCCCGTGCTGCTGCTCGGCCGACTGCGCAATATCTACCTCATCCTCATGATCGTGACCACCTTGTGGTTGGGATTTCTCGGCGGCATGGACGACTACATCAAGATCTTCCGCCGCAATAAGGAGGGACTCAAAGGCCGCTACAAGATAGTCGGACAGATCGGCATCGGACTCATCGTGGGCCTCGTGCTCTGGTCGTCGCCCGACGTGAAGATGAACGAGAACCTCGCCATCGAACGCCAAGGCCAGGAGATGGTCGTCAAGCACCGGGCCAAGGCCACCAAGTCGCTCAAGACCACCATACCCTTTGTCAAGGGCCACAACCTCGACTACTCGCGCATCATGGGCTTCTGCGGCAAGTACAAGACCGCCGCAGGCTGGATACTGTTCGTGGTGATGACCATCCTTGTGGTGACTGCCGTGAGCAACGGTGCCAACCTCAACGACGGCATGGACGGCATGTGCGCCGGCAACTCGGCCATCATCGGCGTGGCGCTCGGCATACTGGCCTACGTCAGTTCGCACATCGAGTTTGCCGGCTACCTCAACATCATGTATATACCCGGGTCGCAGGAACTGGTGGTTTTCCTCTGCGCCTTTGTCGGCGCGCTCATCGGATTTCTCTGGTACAACGCCTACCCCGCACAGGTGTTCATGGGCGACACCGGATCGCTGACCATCGGCGGCATCATCGCCGTGACAGCCATCATCATACACAAGGAACTCATGTTGCCCATACTCTGCGGCATCTTCTTTGTAGAGAGCCTGAGCGTCATCCTGCAAGTGTACTACTACAAGATAGGCAAGCGCCGCGGCGTGAAGCAGCGCATCTTCAAGCGCACCCCCATACACGACAACTTCCGCACCCAGCAGTCGCAACTCGACCCCGAGTGCAAGTATCTCTGCCGCAAGCCCGAGGGCGCCATCCACGAGTCGAAGATCACCATCCGCTTCTGGATTGTCACCATCATCCTGGCGGCCCTCACCATCATCACCCTCAAGATAAGGTAGGCACGACACACAAAACATACTCAAGACGCACACAAGAAAAACCCCCTAAAAGAAAGGAAACAGAAAAACAATGAAACGCATAGTAATACTGGGCGCCGGTGAAAGTGGCGCAGGAGCAGCCGTACTGGCCAAGAAAGAAGGTTTCGACGTCTTTGTCAGCGACATGGCCGCCATCAAAGACAAATACAAGCAGATGCTCGACGCACACGGCATCGCCTGGGAAGAGCAGCAGCACACCGAGGAGAAGATACTCTCGGCCGACGAGATCATCAAGAGCCCCGGCATACCCAAGGAAGCACCCATGATGCGCAAGATCGCAGAGAAGGGCATACCCGTCATCAGCGAGATAGAGTTCGCCGGACGCTACACCCACTCCAAGATGATCTGCATCACCGGCAGCAACGGCAAGACTACCACCACCTCGCTCATCTACCACATCTTCAAGACCGCAGGCTACGACGCAGGACTGGCCGGCAACATCGGACGATCGCTCGCCCTGCAGGTGGCCGAGGATCCGCACGAGTACTACATCATCGAACTCAGTTCGTTCCAGCTCGACAACATGTACCGCTTCCATGCCAACATCGCCATTCTGCTCAACATCACGCCCGACCATCTCGACCGCTACGACAACTGCATGCAGAACTACGTCGACGCCAAGATGCGTATCATACAGAACCAGACCGACGAGGACAGTTTCATCTACTGGAACGACGACCCCATCATCCGCCGCGAACTTGAGAAGTACGACATCAAGGCCATACAGTGCCCCTTCTCTGCCATCAAGGAGCAGGGCAGCATCGGCTACATCGAGCAGGGCGAGTACAAGATAGAGAAACCTACCCCCTTCAACATGGAGCAGGAAGAACTATCGCTCACCGGACGCCACAACCTCTACGACTCGCTGGCCGCCGGCATCGCCGGCAATATCGCCGGTATCAAGAAGGAGTACATCCGCAAGAGCCTCAGCGACTTCCCCGGCGTGGAACATCGCCTGGAGAAGGTGTGCAAGGTGGGCGGCGTGACCTATATCGACGACTCCAAGGCCACCAACGTCGATGCCTGCTGGTATGCCCTCGAAAGCATGACCGCACCCACCGTGCTCATCCTCGGCGGCAAGGACAAGGGCAACGACTACAACGAGATCAAGGACCTCGTGGCCAAGCGCTGCCGCGCCCTCGTCTACCTCGGTGCCGACAATACCAAACTGCACGACTTCTTCGACCCGCTCGGACTGCCCGTGCGCGACACCCACTCTATGGCCGACTGCGTGAAGGCCTGCGCCGAACTCGCCCAACCGGGCGACGCCGTACTGCTCAGCCCCTGCTGCGCCAGTTTCGACCTCTTCCGCAACATGGAAGACCGCGGCGACCAGTTCAAGGCCCGTGCCCGCGAACTCTAAGTGACGCGGGCCGCCGCAAAAGGCAAGACACTACAAAAACACAAACCAATCAACGCCTATGCACAACCATAAATTCGGCAATATCTTCAAGGGCGACAAGGTCATCTGGATGATCTTCTTCTTCCTCTGCCTGGTCAGCATCATCGAGGTGTACTCCGCCTCGTCGCAACTCACCTACGCCGCAGGCTCCAGTTACTGGGGCCCCATCAGCCAGCACGCCAGACATCTGGGCCTTGGTTTCGTGTGCATGTTCGTCATCTCGTACATCCCCTGCAGATGGTTCAAGAGCGGCACACTGCTCTTTTGGGTCATCACCATCATGATGCTATTGTACGTGGCCGCCAGCGGCAAGTCCATCAACGGCGCACAGCGCTATTTCCCCCTGCCCTTCGGCATGTCCTTCCAGCCCTCGGAGATTGCCAAGGGCGTGCTCATCGTCGCCACGGCACAGATACTGGGCGCCACGCAGACCGAGAAGGGAGCCAGCCCGCAGGCCCTCGGCTTCATCATCACCATTTGCATCATACCCATCTGCCTCATCGCCATCGACAACCTCTCGACCGCCGTGCTCATCTCGACCGTCATCCTGCTGATGATCTTCATCGGCCGCGTACCCAAGCGACAGATCGGCAAACTGCTCGGCGTGGCCGCCATCTTCATCACCCTCTTTGTCTCGGCCATCTTCCTCCTGGGCAAAGACACCGAGAAGGAAACCGCCGCCACCGGCAAGCAGCACACCGAGCAATGCGCCGATGCCAAAGCACAGGAGCAGAACCGGGGCATACTGCGCCGACTCGACACCTGGAAGGCACGCATCGACCGCAAACTCGAAAGCAAGAAAGACATCACCCCCGCCGAGGTAGACCTGCGCGACAAAGGGTCGCAGGAAGCCTACGCCAAGATAGCCATCGCCACATCAAACATCATGGGCAAAGGGCCGGGCAACTCCGAGGAGCGTGAATTTCTCGCCCAGGCCTACTCCGACTTCATCTTCGCCATCATCATCGAGGAACTCGGCATCGGCGGCGCCGCAGGCGTGGCCATGCTCTACATCTTCCTCCTCTTCCGCGCCGGCTACATCGCCAAGCGCTGCGAGAGAGACTTCCCCGCCCTGCTGGTCATGGGCATCGCCCTGCTGTTTGTCGTCCAGGCCCTGTTCAACATGTACGTGGCCGTGGGTATCTTCCCCGTCACCGGACAGCCACTGCCCCTCATCAGCCGAGGCGGTACGTCGACCGTCATCAACTGCGTGTACTTCGGCATGATACTCAGCGTGAGCCGCTCGGCCAAGAAGCGACAGACTCTCTCCGGCAATACCTGCGGCACACCGGCAGCCGTCGCAGCCGCCTGACACAAAGGACAGTACGCCCAACAAAAAGAACACTATCCGCGCGAAAGTCGGAAAAAATGATTAATTTTGTGATTTGAACCTTTGCACTCCGCCGCACCACACCCCACCTATACACGGCACGGCCAGCGCAAGAAAACATACTGAAAATGAGCAACCAACTTAGAGTGATCGTGAGCGGAGGCGGAACGGGAGGACACATCTTCCCCGCCGTGTCAATCGCCAACGCCGTCAAAGCCAAGCGTCCCGACGCCAAGATACTGTTCGTGGGCGCACTCGGAAGAATGGAGATGCAGCGTGTGCCCGCCGCAGGATACGAAATCGTAGGCCTGCCCGTACGCGGATTCATACGCCCGCTCTGGTCGCCGAAGAACATCGGCGTGGCACTCGACTTCCTGCGCAGCAAGCGGCTCGCCCGCAAGACGCTCCGCGACTTCGCCCCCGATGTAGCCGTCGGCGTAGGCGGATACGCCAGCGCTGCCACCCTCGATGCCGCCAGCACCATGGGCATACCCACCCTCATACAAGAGCAGAACTCCTACGCCGGCGTGACCAACAAGCACCTCGCCGCCAAAGCCGCCAAGATATGCGTGGCCTACGACGGCATGGAACGCTTTTTCCCCGCCGCAAAGATACTCAAGACCGGCAACCCCGTGCGCCAGTCACTGCTTGAGACCACCGTCACCCGTGAGGAAGCCCTGCAAGCCTTCGGCCTCGACCCCAAGAAGAAGACCGTGCTCATCGTGGGCGGAAGCCTCGGCGCACGCACCCTCAACGAGAGCGTGCTCCAGCACCTCGACCTCGTAGAGAAGAGCGGCATACAGTTTATCTGGCAGACCGGCAAGTACTACAGCCAGTCCATCGCCGAAAGACTCGCCGGCCACAAGCCCCTGCCCATGCTCCACGTCACCGACTTCATCGCCGACATGGGAGCCGCCTACCGCGCCGCCGACCTTGTGGTGAGCCGCGCCGGAGCCAGTTCGATCAGCGAGTTCTGTCTCATCGGCAAGCCCGTCATCCTCGTGCCCTCGCCCAACGTAGCCGAAGACCACCAGACCAAGAACGCCATGGCCCTCGTCTCCCGACAGGCCGCCATCTGCGTACACGATGCCGAAGCCCCCGACACCCTCCTGCAACTGGCCGTCGACACCGTGGCCGACAGCGACCTGCTCAGCAGCCTCGCCACCCACATCAAGCCGCTCGGCATCGCCCACTCGGCCGACATCATCGCCGACGAGGTGATACGTCTGGCCGAAGCAAACAAGAAATAACGGGCTGGCCTCCCCCTACCCGCCCCACACACAAGACAACAAAAAAAACGTCAACAGAAACACACGCCATTACCACATGGAACTCAAGGATATCAAAGCAGTATACTTTGTCGGCGCAGGCGGCATCGGCATGAGCGCCATCGCCCGATACTTCATCCACCGCGGACTCGTCGTGGCCGGATACGACCGCACCCCCTCCGACCTCACCCGCCAACTCGAGCGCGAAGGCATGCTCGTACACTACGAGGAAAACACCGACGAGATACCCCACGCCTGCCGCGACCCCAAGTCGTGTCTCGTGGTCTACACCCCCGCCATACCCGCCGACCACAAGGAACTGGTGTACTTCCGTGAAGGAGGTTTCACCGTAGAAAAGCGCGCACAGGTGCTCGGCACCCTCACCCGCACCCACAAGGGACTCTGCGTGGCCGGCACACACGGCAAGACCACCACGTCGACCATGTGCGCCCACATCATGCACCAGAGCCACATAGACTGCAACGCCTTCCTCGGCGGCATCTCCAAGAACTACGGCACCAACTATATCCTCTCCGACGAGAGCGACTACGTCGTGATAGAAGCCGACGAGTTCGACCGCTCCTTCCACTGGCTCCGCCCCTGGATGAGCGTCATCACCTCGACCGACCCCGACCACCTCGACATCTACGGCACCAAGGAAGCCTACCTTGAGAGTTTCCGTCACTACACCACCCTCATACAGCCCGGCGGCGCACTCATCCTGCACGAGGGACTCGAAATGAAGGCCGACGTACAGGAAGGCGTCACGGTATACTCCTACAGCCGCACCAGCGGCGACTTCCACGCCGAGAACATCAAGATAGACAACGGCGAGATCACCTTCGACCTCGTATCGCCCATCGCCACAGTCAAGGATATACAACTCGGACAGCCTGTACCCGTCAACATCGAGAACGCCGTCGCAGCCATGGCCATGGCCCAACTCTCCGGCTGCACCCCCGAGGAACTCAAGTACGGCATGAAGACCTACGGCGGTGTCGACCGCCGCTTCGACTTCAAGATCAAGGACAGCCGCCACGTGCTGCTCTCCGACTATGCCCACCACCCCAAGGAGATCTACCAGAGTGCCAGCAGCCTGCGCGAACTCTACCGCGACCGCAAGATCACGGCCATCTTCCAGCCCCACCTCTACACCCGTACACGCGACTTCTACAAGGACTTCGCCGACGCACTCAGCCTGCTCGACGAGGTGATACTCTGCGACATCTACCCCGCACGCGAGCAACCCATACCCGGCGTGACCAGCCGCCTCATCTACGACAACCTCCGCGAAGGCGTGGAGAAGAGCATGATACACAAGGAAGACGTGTTGCCGCTCGTCAAGAGCCGCGACTTCGACGTGCTCGTCATCCTCGGCGCCGGCGACCTCGACAACGACGTACCACAAATTGCGAAGATCATACAGAGCAAGTGAGAGTAGACTGGAAAAAGGCAGCCCTCATCACGGCCGATCTCATCCTCGCAGGATACCTCGCCGTAGCACTCACCGTCTTCAACAAGCCCGATGAGAGCAAGACGTTGTGCACCAAGGTGACCATCGACGTGGCCGACAGTTCGACCAGCGGATTTATCGATGCCCGCGAAGTGAAACGCCGCATCGCCGCCCATCACCTCAACCCCATGGGCCAGCCCCTGACCAAGGTCAGCGCACGCGACATCGAGGACATGCTCCGTAGAAGTCCTTTCATCAACACCGCCGAATGCTACAAGACCATCGGCGGCGAGGTGCACATCACCGTCACGCAGCGCATGCCCGTCATCCGCATCAAGGCCGACGACGGCAGCGACTACTACGTCGACAACCAGGACAGCATCATGCCCAACTCGTCGTTCACCTCCGACCTCATCATCGCCACCGGACGGTTCGGCAAGAGATACGCCACAGAGTATATCGCCCCCCTGGGACGCACGCTCATGGCCAACGCCCTCTGGCGCAACCTCATCGAGCAGATACACGTCACCGAGACATACGGCATAGAGATCGTACCGCGCGTCGGCGACCACATCGTCTACCTCGGCACCCTGCCCGAATACAAAGACGACGACACGCGCAACAAGGCCATCGAAGCGTTTGTCAAGCGCAAGATGACCCGCCTCGTGAAGTTCTACCGCTACGGACTCTCCCACGCCGGATGGAACAGGTACGACTACATCGACCTCGAATTTGACAACCAGATCATCTGCCGCCGCGACAAGGAGGGCCGTGCCGAGGCCCCCGAGCCCCAACCGACGGAAACCGACGAGGTAGCACCGCCGCCCACGCCGGCAGAAAAGCCAAGCGAAACGCCCACGGCAGAGGACAAAGCCCCAAAACCCAAGGCAGAAACCCCAAAGCCCAAGGATAAAACCACGAAACCAAAGACCGAGGCCCCCAAAGCCAAGGCCGACAAGCCCAAAGAAACCAAGAAGGAAAAGAAAGAAACCGACACCAAGAAGAAAAAGGAAACCAGTCCCAAGGAGAAAACCACGGACAGCAAGAAGAAGACCACAGACAGCAAGAAGAAAAACGCCGACAAAACCAAGGATAAGACCAAGAACAAGACCAAATCCTGACCGTCGCGCGCCATAGACAGAACAGAAACCACACCACACATAAATACAGTTACAACACGTATGGCAAAGGAATTTATCGTAGCAATAGAACTGGGCTCATCCAAGATGACCGGCATCGCAGGAAAGAAAAATCCTGACGGCTCCACCTCCATTATGGCCGTCGCAAGGGAGGATTCCACCTCTTGCATACGCAAAGGCAGCGTCTACAATATCAACCAGACCGCACAGTGCCTCACCAATATCGTCACCAAACTCCGCAATACCCTCAAGACCGAAATCACACAAGTATACGTGGGCGTCGGCGGACAGGGCATCAGAAGCATACGCAATACCATCGTCAAAGACCTCGCCCCCGACACCATCGTGTCGGTAGACATGGTCAACGAACTCATGGACGCCAACCGCAGCATGACCTACCCCGACTACGAGATCCTCGATGCTGCCACACAAGAATACAAGGTCGACGCACAAAACCAGACCGACCCCGTCGGCATACAGGCCCGACACCTCGAAGGCAATTTCGTCAACATACTCTGGCGCAAGTCCTTCTCGCGCAGCCTCGGACTGTGCTTCCAGCAGGCCGGCATCGCCATCGCCGAGATGTATCCCTCGGCCCTCGTGCTGGCCGACGCCGTGCTCACCGACTCTGAGCGCCGCTCGGGATGCGTCCTCATCGACCTCGGTGCCGACACCACCACCGTGGCCGTATACTACCGCAACATACTGCGATCAATCGCCGTCATCCCCCTCGGCGGAGGCAATGTCACCAAAGACCTCACCTCTGTACCTATGGAGGAAGCCACCGCTGAGAAGATGAAACTGCGCTACGCCAGTGCCTACACCGACAATAGCGACATCGACAACGCACTGACCTACCCCATCGACGACGAGCGTTCCATCGACAGCCGCAAGTTCACCGAGATCGTGGAAGCCCGTGTCAAGGAGATCATCCGCAACGCGTGGGTACAGGTACCCGACGAATACAAAGGCAAACTCCTCGGCGGCATCATCCTCACCGGAGGAGCAGCCAACATGCCCAACACCGAGAAAGCCTTCCGACAGGACACTCAGGTGGAAAAGATACGCACCGCCAAGTACGTCAGCCTCAACATCACCACCCCCAACCCCAAGGTCAGCATTCCCCACGACGGCACCGCCTGCACCATACTCGGCCTGCTCGCCAAGGGCAACATCAACTGTGCCGGCACGCCCATCGGCGCTCCCGTGCAGCCCAAGCCCGCTCCCACCCCCGAAGAGCAGCCCTACCATAACGCCGAGCAGCACCAGCCGCAGCCGCAGCCTGTGCCGCAGCCGCAGCCTGCACCTGGGCCCCAGCCACAGCCTGCACCGCAGCCCAAGCCTCAACCCAAGCCCGAGGAGCCTGCCAGCGACGAGGAGAATGACAACACCGAGAAGCGTTCCTCCCTGTTCGGACGACTCGGCAAGTGGGGCAAGCGTCTCATCAACACCATCACCGAACCTGAACCCAACGAATGACATACCATCTACTCTAAGTAAGTATAGGAGAACCATATCATGACCGACTACAATAACAACAATACAGAACCCATGGTCGACTTTGTGTCGCCCGAGAAGAAAAAGAAAAGCATCATCAAGGTCATCGGTGTAGGCGGTGGCGGTGGCAACGCCGTCAACCACATGTACCGCGAAGGCATACACGACGTGACCTTCCTCGTGTGCAACCTCGACCGACAGGCACTCGAAGACTCACCCGTACCCGTGCAACTGCTCCTCGGCACCGAAGGACTCGGCGCCGGCAACAAACCCGAGAGAGGACGCAAGACCGCCGAGGAATGTGCCGAAGACATCCAGCACATGCTCGACGACGGCACCAAGATGGCCTTCATCACCGCCGGCATGGGCGGCGGCACCGGCACCGGAGCAGCCCCCGTCATCGCACGCATATCCAAGGAGATGGGCATCCTCACCGTCGGCATCGTCACCATACCCTTCCGCTTCGAAGGCGCACTCAAGATAGACCAGGCCCTCGACGGCGTTGAGGAGATGGCCAAGCACGTCGACGCACTCCTCGTCATCAACAACGAGCGTCTCCTCCAAATCTACGGCGACCTCAGCCTGCTCGACGGCTTCGCCAAAGCCGACGACACCCTCAGCACCGCCGCCAAGAGCATCGCCGAGATCATCACCAACCACGGACTCATCAACCTCGACTTCAACGACGTCAAGACCGTACTCAAAGACGGCGGCGTAGCCATCATGAGCACCGGATACGGCGAAGGCGAAAATCGCGTGCGCAAAGCCATCGACGACGCACTCAACTCGCCTCTGCTCAACGACAACGATGTCTTCAACGCCAAGAAAATCCTGCTCAGCATCAACTATAGCCAGAACAAGAGCGAAGGCGGCAACGCCACCGGACTGATGATGGACGAGATGAAGGACGTCAACGAGTTTATGGCCAAGTTCAGCCGCAACTTCGAAATCAAGTGGGGTGTCAACCTCGACCCGGACCTCGGACAGAAAATCAAGGTCACCATCCTCGCCACCGGCTTCGGTATCAACGACATCGACGGCATGGATGACTTTATCAGCAAGCGCACACAGGAGCAAATCGACCGCGATAACGAAATACGTGAAGACCTCAACAAACGCCGCGACCACTACTACAACAACGACAAGGACAACGGCAAGTACAAGCCACGGCCCAACATCTTCACCTTCCAGGCCGACGAACTCGACAACGACGACATCATACTCGCCGTAGAAAACTCGCCCACCTACAAGCGCACCAAGCAGATGCTCAACAACATCCGCAGCCAGGCCTACGAAAAGCCCGTCGCCCCGAAACCCACCGACAGCAATCCTGCCGTGACGGGTACCATCTCCTTCGGCAGCGACATGGACTGATATCCTCCGACACTCAAAGGGGAATCATCCCGTTCATACCATCCATAGTAAATACACTAAAAAACATAGCATCATGAATCTTTTCGACCAAGTCAGCGAAGACATCAAGAAAGCAATGAAAGCCCGCGACAAGGTGCGCCTCGACACCCTGCGCAACGTCAAGAAAGTGTTCCTCGAGGCCAAGACCGCACCCGGAGCCGACGACAACCTCGCCGACGACGCAGCCCTCAAGATACTCCAGAAACTCGCCAAGCAAGGACGCGAGACTGCACAGACCTATATCGACAACAACCGTCCCGACCTCGCCGAGGAGGAACTCGCACAGGCCCGCGTCATCGAGGAATACCTGCCCAAGCCCCTCACCGAAGAAGAGATAGAGGCTGCCGTAGCCAAAATCATCGCCGAGACCGGAGCCACCGGCATGAAGGATATGGGCCGCGTCATGGGCACCGCCTCCAAGCAGATGGCCGGCAAAGCCGACGGACGCGCTATCTCGGCCGTTGTCAAGCGCCTGCTCGCCTAAGTCGCCCAAGACCCTCCAAGACTCCGTGCCACACACGAAAATCATCTGATCATGGAACAGAACCTCATCATCTACAACACCCTCACACGCCATAAGGAACTCTTCAAGCCACTGCACGCCCCCAACGTGGGCATGTACGTCTGCGGACCTACCGTCTACGGCGATCCGCATCTCGGCCACGCCCGTCCTGCCATCACCTTCGACATCCTCTTCCGCTACCTCCGTCACCTCGGCTACAAGGTACGCTACGTGCGCAACATCACCGACGTAGGCCACCTTGAGCACGATGCCGACGAGGGCGACGACAAGATCGAGAAGAAGGCACGCCTCGAACAACTCGAACCGATGGAGATCGCCCAGCACTACACCAACCGCTACCATGCCGCCATGGAAGCCCTCGGCGTACTCCCGCCCAGCATCGAGCCGCACGCCACCGGACACATCATCGAGCAGGAGCAACTCGTGCAGCAGATCCTCGACAACGGCTATGCCTACGAGAGCAACGGATCGATCTACTTCGACGTACACAAATACAACGCCGACCACCACTACGGCATCCTCTCCGGACGCAACCTCGACGACGTGCGCGACGCTTCACGCTCGCTCGACGGCGTAGGCGAGAAGCGCCACCAGGCCGATTTCGCCCTCTGGAAGAAGGCCCAGCCCGAGCACATCATGCGCTGGCCCAGCCCCTGGAGCGACGGATTCCCCGGATGGCACTGCGAGTGCACCGCCATGGGACGCAAGTACCTCGGCGCACACTTCGACATACACGGAGGCGGTATGGACCTCATCTTCCCCCACCACGAGTGCGAGATCGCACAGGCCGTTGCCTCACAGGGCGACCAGATGGTGCACTACTGGATGCACAACAACATGATCACCATCAACGGACAGAAGATGGGCAAGTCGCTGGGCAACTTCATCACCCTCGAACAGTTCTTCACCGGCGACCACCCCTCGCTCACCCAGGCCTACTCGCCGATGACCATACGCTTCTTCATCCTCTCGGCCCACTACCGCGGCACCGTCGACTTCTCCGACGACGCACTCAAAGCCTCGGAGAAGGGTCTGGCCAAACTCATGGAGGGCATCGCCGACCTCGACCGCATCACCCCCGCAGCAGAAAGCGATGCCGACAGCCACAAGACTGTCACCGAACTCCGACAGAAATGCTACGACGCCATGAACGATGACCTCGCCACACCGCTCGTCATCGCCCATCTCTTCGAAGCCTGCTCCGTCATCCACAAGGCCGTCGACCACAAGGCCACCTTGTCGGAAGCCGACCTGAAGGAACTCACCGACACGATACACCTCTTCGCCAACGACCTGCTCGGACTCCGCTCCACCGGCGCCGATGCCTCGTCACACCGCGAGGAAGCCTTCGGCAAGGTGGTCGACATGGTGCTCGACCTCCGTTCCAAAGCCAAGGCCGCCAAAGATTGGGCCACCAGCGACCGCATACGCGACGACCTCGCCGCCCTCGGCTTCGAGGTGAAGGACACCAAGGACGGTGCCACCTGGCGTCTGCACTGACATGACAAAATCCCTACTGGCGTGTCCTCCCCTCACCCTCACAGACGATGGGGAGGACACGCCATACACTTTTTTCATACACACATTTTTTTTATTCACCACAACCTACTTTCATCCACGACGACAATGAAACACTTGATTGCCGCACTCTGCACCGTGGCCTCTCTGATGGCCTGCAGCACCTCACAAAAAACGTCTGATGCCGGCGCACTCGCCGGCGAATGGGAAATCACTGCCATCGAAGGCCGCGCCGTCAATCCCGCCGAAAGCGAAGAGACTCCCTTCCTCGGTTTCGATACCCAGGCGAAAAACCTCTACGGTTCGGCCGGCTGCAACAGTCTCACCGGTACCTACCACACCAGCAAGAACGTACTTGATCTCTCGCAGATAGGCTGCACCCGCATGCTCTGCGCCAATATGGAGACCGAGCGACGCGTGCTCGACGCACTGGCCAAGGTACACACCTACACCGTCGGCACCAACAGTACGCTCACCCTCAGCGACAAGAGCGGCAACGCCGTCATGACGCTGCACAAGAAGACCAAATAAGGCGGGACTGTTCTCTTTGCCTCACTTGGGTGACGGCAAGAAAAAAGACCGCATTGGAATACCATCATCCCATTTCATCTTTCATCACGACAATGGACCAAAAACAGCACTTCACCGGACTGACCGCAGCCCAGGTGGAAGAGAGTCGACAGAAGCACGGTGCCAACGTGCTCACCCCGCCGGCCAAGGCCCCGCTTTGGCGGCAGTTTCTCGACAAGTTTCGCGACTCGCTCATCATCATTCTGCTCATCGCCGGCGCCCTCTCCATCGGCATCTCCATCTACGAGTACTTCGGACTCCATGAGGGAGCGACCGTCTTCTTCGAGCCGGTAGGCATCTTCATCGCCATCTTCCTGGCCACCGGACTGGCCTTCTACTTCGAACTGCAGGCCGACAAGGAGTTTGCCGTGCTCAATCAGGTCAACGACGATGAGCAGGTAGAGGTCATCCGCGAAGGCAACACCACCCTCGTCGCCCGCCGCGACGTGGTAGTGGGCGACATCGTCGTGCTCTCCACCGGATCCGAAGTGCCGGCCGACTGCCAGTTGCTCGCCGCCACCGCCCTGGGCATCGACGAGTCGACGCTCACCGGCGAACCGATGTGCCACAAGAGCATCGACCCGGCCGACGCCGATCCTGATGCCACCTTCCCCACCGACCATGCCATGAAGGGCACCAAGGTCATGGAAGGCCACGGCATAGGCCGCGTCATCGCCGTAGGCGACCAGACCGAGCAGGGCAAGGTGTTTGAGGCCGTACAGATAGACAACAGCGTGCGCACGCCGCTCAATGAGCAACTCGACCGCCTCGGCGCGCTCGTCACCCGACTGAGTTACGCCATCGCCGCCGCCATCGTTGTGGGTCGCATCGTGATGTACCTCACCTCAGTCGACGGCCAGTTGCAGTGGTTGTCGTTTCTGGCCTACATCCTGCAGACACTCATGATCGCCGTCACGCTCATCGTCGTGGCCGTGCCCGAAGGTCTGCCCATGGCCGTCACGCTCAGCCTGGCCTACAGCATGCGCCGCATGCTCAAGACCAACAACCTTGTACGCAAGATGCACGCCTGCGAGACCATGGGTGCCACCACCGTCATCTGCACCGACAAGACAGGCACGCTCACGCAAAACCTCATGTCTGTCGACCAGATGGTGACCTACGGCGATACGCCCCGCGAGATACTCTACGAGGGCATCGCCGTCAACTCTACGGCCTCGCTCGACTTCTCCGACAACACCCGTCCGCAGATACTCGGCAATCCTACCGAGGGCGCACTCCTCTTGTGGATGAACGCCCAAGGCACCGACTTCCGCCCCTTGCGCGAAAGCGCACACTCCGTAGAAGAACTGCCCTTCTCTACCGAGCGCAAATATATGGCCACCGTCGTCACCTCTGCGGCCCTGCCGGGCAAGAAGGTGCTCTACGTCAAGGGTGCGCCCGAGATGGTGTACGCCCTCTGCCACCACGCCGACGTGACCCGCGAGGAACTCGACCGCCAACTCCTGGAGTGGCAAAACCGTGCCATGCGCACGCTGGGCTTCGCCTACCAAGTGGTAGAAGAAGGCGACAAGACCATCGGCGAGCAGCGTGTCGTGGCCGAAAACCTCCATTTCATCGGCATCGCCGCCATCGCCGACCCGGTGCGTGCCGATGTGCCGGCTGCCGTGGGCGAGTGTATCGACGCTGGCATCAGCATCAAGATTGTCACGGGCGACACCCCGGGTACAGCCCGCGAGATAGGCCGTCAGATTGGTCTGTGGGACGACAAGACCGATGGTGAGGAGAACATCATCACCGGACCGGAGTTTGCCGCCCTCAGCGACGAGGAACTGGAGCGCCGCATACTCGGCTTGAAGATCATCGCCCGCGCCCGTCCGATGGACAAGAAACGCCTCGTGGAGACCCTTCAGCGACTCGGACAGGTAGTGGCCGTCACCGGTGACGGCACCAACGATGCACCGGCCCTCCGCGCCGCCCACGTCGGTCTGTCGATGGGCGACGGCACAAGCGTGGCCAAGGAAGCGTCAGACATCACCATCGTCGACAACTCGTTTGCCTCCATCGGCAAGGCCGTCATGTGGGGACGATCGCTCTACCGCAACATCCAGCGGTTCCTGCTCTTCCAACTCACGGTCAACGTCACGGCCTGTCTGCTCGTACTCTGCGGTGCCTTCATGGGTACGGAGTCGCCCCTGACCGTCACCCAAATGCTCTGGATCAACCTCATCATGGATACCTTTGCCGCCACAGCCCTCGCCTCGCTGCCGCCCTCAGAGAGCGTCATGCACGAGAAGCCGCGCGACCGCCGGGCCTCCATCCTCACCCGCGAGATGATGCACGAGATCGTGGGCGTAGGCGGATTCTTCTTCCTCCTGCTCCTGGTGCTGCTCTACATCTTCCAGCACGCCGACGTGACCTGTCTGACCGACCTTGTCGGTATCAGCCTCGGTGCCAAAGGCATCGTCAGCCCCTACGAACTGACCCTGCTCTTCACCGTCTTTGTCATGACCCACTTCTTCTACCTCTTCAACGCCCGCGCCTTCGGTACTGGCCGCAGCGCCCTCCACTTCAAGGGCTGCAACGGCCTGCTGACCATCTCGGCCATCATCCTCGTCGGACAGGTGCTCATGGTAGAAGTGCCCGGCGTACAGCAGTTCTTCAATGTCACGGGACTCAGCCTCACCGACTGGATGATCATCATCCTCGCCTCCTCACTCGTACTCTGGGTGCGCGAGATATGGCATTTGGTCTTCGGCCACAAGCAGTAATCCTAAGTGAATGCGAACGTAAGTAACTCTACAAGTGACTTGTAAATGTCAATAAGTGACAGTAGAATGTTGACATTTGACCGTAATCATCGACAGAGAAAACATCATCATGAGCAACAACAACTATCGCAACCCCAAAGGGGTACCCTTCTTCCACCTCGCCATCTCCACCGGACTGGGCACGGGCTATTTCCCCGTGGCCCCCGGCACGGCGGGTGCGCTATTGGCCCTGCTGATATGGGTGGGTCTCTACTTCCTGCTCTCCCCCACGGCCCTCTTCATCGCCAATGTCATCTTGGTTGTCGGCACGCTCTTCATCGGCGTATGGACCGACAACGTCATGGAACGCTACTGGGGTGAAGATCCTCGGGCGGTCGTCATCGACGAGTTTTTCGGCACTTGGGTCGCCACCCTCGCCGCCTGCTTTGTGGTCGGCGAGAGTTATGTGGCCATCAGTCTGGCCACCCTCGGTTTCGCCCTCTTCCGCATCATCGACATCACCAAGCCGCTCGGCTGCCGCTGGGTAGACCGCCACATACACGGCGGCTGGGGCTGCATGCTCGACGATGCCCTCGCCGGCTTCTATGCCCTCCTCCTCACCTTCGCCGCCCGCTATCTGCACCTCGTGGAGTGGGTACACGAGATGGTGTGGGAATAAGAGGATGCACAAGACACGGACAAAGCAAAGCCCCGGAGGTAGGGTGTTCAAAACCCGAGTTGTTTTTGCGAGACTAACCTTAGCCCTGGAAGGGCGTAACGACCGTAGCCCAGGGTGAAGATGGAACGTAGTGACATCTGTAACCCTGGGTTTTCACGGTATGAGAAGAAGGCTGGCCTGTAAGGTCAGCACTGCAAGCACGGTGTCATTTCATCCATGCTGGTATTGTGCTGACCTTACAGGCCAGACCTTGCGTTGGTACATTAAACCCAGGGTTACACCGTTTGCTGACGCAAACGGCTCACCCTGGGCTACGGTCGTTACGCCCTTCCAGGGCTAATGGTAGTCTTGCTTTTTGCGTGTTTTATAATCACAAAA
>CAVCSC010000039.1:0-23689 GCA_963604975.1 Lachnospiraceae bacterium
GGCTACACGACCGATGAAAGCCGGGCATACAGGCGAAAAGAAAGTGCAGAGACATGTCAAAGTATAATAGACATCTGCTGACCCATCAATATATACGAATAATTTTGAATACCTACTTATCCAATTATGGCGAAATTCTTTATCTCTGCATTAATAGTATTTTTTATATCTGTCGGTTGCCGTGCGGCTGCAAATGACGTGAGCGACGAGTTTCAGAGACTTCGGAATCTGGACAACAAAACCTTGCTCGACCGTGGCTACAAATATATAGAGGAGGCGAAATACGATAGTGCCATGGTGTATTATTCTATGGTCGTCAACCGCTATTACTCCAATTCTTATAAGAAAAGCGACATCCTTGACATCATAAAGGGAATGCAGAATCTCAGTATCATTTACATGAGTTTCAGTTTCGACTACAAGAAGTCATACGAGTACCTCCTTGATGCCAAGGAACTTGCTGAAAAGAACGGATGTACCGAGAAATTGCCGAATATCTACAATTGTTTAGCGAATATTCTCCAACTGTCGAAAGGCGATAGCGAATCCACAGATATGGAGGGTGTTACGGATATGCTCCGCAAGGCATTTTACTCGGCTGCCAAGCAGAAAGACTATGGCGTGATGTCTATTTCGCTAAACAATCTCATCACTTTATGCTTTGGTCAAGACGATCAACTGTATGACATAAGTAAAGAACTTTCCGAATTCAGAAAAATATGCAAAAACGTTAAGAGCAATGATGTGAAACTGTCGCTACTGATGTGCCGTGCATATAATGAAGCCCAAAAGGGGAATGTGGAAAATGCCGTGAAGTTGTTGCGCAGTGTTGCAGCAGGTACTGCTGATAGTCCGCTTGCCTATCGTGGCATTTTGTCCTGTCAGGGAATGATAACGACGATTTATGTGACGCACAAACGTTATCGCGAGGCGATTGAGTCAGACAAGGAAGCGTTAAGAATAGCCGAATCAAACAAGAGTACAGACTATATAGTTTCGCTCTCTCATGATCTCTCCTCTCTGTATAAAGAAATCGGTGACACGGTGATGGCAAACCGTTACGAACTGAAGTATCTTAGGAACAACAATGTGTTGATGAGCGCAGGACATCTTTCATCGGTGAAAAATGTGAAATTCATGCGTGAGTTGAACAAAGCCAACGAGCAGGTGAGGGAACTCTCAGAGAAGCGGCGTTTACAGAATATCATGTTCCTGTGTGCCCTTGCTGTGATAGTGGTCATTGGCGGACTGCTATATAGAATATACCGTGCCAACAGAAAAATCCGTTCCAACAACCGTCACCTATATACCAATTATGTGGAAATGCTTGCCAAGGAGGAGCAGGCAAGGCTACAACGCGAAACCAACGAACAACGTATCCGGGAACTTGAACAACAACTCCGAGAGGCCGAAAGTCCGAAGAAACCGGTCGCGGCCGATACCGATACAGACGGAATGCCGCAAAAGGCAAAATACCAAAACAGCCGTCTGACGGAGGAAGATACCAAGGCTTTGTATTCCGCCATACTGAAGGTGATGGAGAACTCCGATGAAATCTATAAACTCGGATTTAATGTAGATGGTCTCAGCAAACTCGTCCATAGTCATCCTCGCTATGTGTCGCAGGCCATCAACCAAGAGTATGGTTCAAACTTCAACTCTCTACTCAACGAATACCGCATAAAGGAGGCTTGTCGCCGTCTTGGAGGAAATCCCGACTATGCCAATATGACCATTGAGGGAATTGCCGAGAGTGTAGGTTTTAAGTCAAGGACAAGTTTCGGCACGCTGTTCAAGAGTGTTACTGGATTGTCACCTTCTGCTTATCAGAAGATAGCGCATGAGAAGTCGTAGGTAGCGAAGTGTTTGTAGGAACCTTCTTTAACAAGCTCTTGTTCATGCATTAAGTCGTGATGTAATGCATTTGTTAACGATGCTACGACTTTATTCATGATTTGATACATCATTATGTCATTTGATTGTCCGTTTTTCTTTCGTCTTGTATAATTTTGCCGTTGAAAAGAAAAACACCTCCGGCGGGTATCGGACCTATGGCTGCCGGTTGGGGATAACAACAGGAGGTCCAACCTATAAATGACATAAACGTATGAGAAAAAGAGTTACCTTGTTTTCAGCCGCACTTATGGCGCTGACGCTCTCGGCATACGCCGGCAACGTTTCCATGCCGATTTCCGGATTGAAACAGTTGCAGCCCAGCAAGATGGAAAAACGCATTCTGAAGAAAGACGTTAAGACTGCCATTCCTTCTTCATACAATGCTTCGCCGTTGCGAAGTGTCACCAAGGCGCAAGGAGTGATGGAAGCCATTCTTGTTGATGAGGATTTCTCGGCACTGACCTCAGGAACATATGCAAAACCGGATACGACCCAGATGCTGGCTTGCCAGTATGACGGGTATTCGCCAAACGGTATATTTATCGACAATTCGCTGACAAAAGACGGTACTTGGTTTGGTAACTTTGTCTACTCTGCCGGCGGCGCAATTGCCTTGAAGACATACAACCCGCAGATTCTGTCTTTTCTGTGTACGCCAATCGGTGACTATTCAGGCGACTTGACCGTCACGTTCCGTGTAAAAGCCAATCCGGCCCTTGTTTCTACAGAGGATGGAAGTTATATGAAACTGACAGGCTCAAGTGTCGGAGTACAAATATGCTATGGCGGATACAATGATTCGGAAGTTGCCAAGACTGATGATTCAAGCGACTATTTCGAAAAGCGAATTTACGAGAAGGATGGTTGGCAGGAAGTGACTTATACCTGCAAGAACTATTCTGCCAACAACGATGGCTACGTATGCTTCTATACCGAAGGTTCTATTGTAATCGATGACGTGAAGATCAAGGCGGGTGACTCGTTCCTTGCCAATCCTGTTATCAATGGAATAACTGACTTCCAAAAAGACAACTTTACGATATCATGGCAACCTACACGAAAGGCATACAACTATTATGTAGACCTTTACACAAGAAATTATCTGTCGGACGAGGACGCTACGTTTGTGGCTGATTTCAATGATGGCGTACTGCCTGAAGGCTTCGAGTCAACCTCCTCCACATTTACAGATGAGGGAACAGACGATACAAAGGCTTTGAAACTGGTCAACGGAGATTCATTCACTATGCCAACAAGCGGCAATGACTACAAGAACGCTCATTTCTCGCTGAAAGTTATCGACCCGACAGTCGATCCGACCGATCCCTACGCAGAGTATTATGTGGAGGGATACATTATGATAGACTTGAAGAATGCTGACGGATGGAAAAATATCGGACAATTCTATGCCGGAGGATACTGGAACAAGGCGTCTGTTGTGAAAATGGAAGAAGAGTACAGTAAGTTTGCGACAGGCGGTTTCACTCAGATGCGTTTGCGTATGTCTGGCTTGAGCGATGGAGCTTATGCAGTGGTTGATGACGTAGACATAACGGCGAAACCTGCCTACGAGTACAAGATCGTAGATGCCGAACTCTATGAAGATTTGAACAACAACTACTGTTACACTACGACTACAAGCAAAACGAGTTGCACGTTAAAGAACCTTGACCCGAACACGGAATACTGGTATGGTGTGCGCTCGCACTATGTGACTCAGTTCTCCGACCGTCAGTTTATCCACGCCCTTGGCGTTGCTGCCCCGGAGATAAAGGAGGCAACCGACATCGATAGCCGCGGCTCGTTCACTGCAAACTGGGAGGCTGCACCAAAGGCTACAGGATATACCGTGAAATGCTACGGTGTGAAGTATGCAGAGGTGGCCGACGATGATTATCCTGTTTTTGAAGAGGATTTCAGCAAGATAGATGCAAGTGTCACAACAGCTACGGAACCTGTTGATCCCGATCCCTTAGGCAACGATGGTACGACGTCGCTCGACAGTTATACGAAATTGCCGGGATGGGCAGGTCAAAGCAATACCGTCGTACAAGGCATGCTCGGAGTAGAAGGCGACAATTATTACTCTGGTGGTAGTATTACCACTCCGGAAATCTATCTTGGCAACTCAGACGAGTGCAAACTGACGATTGATTTGTACGGTGAAGCCAATGACTATATCGGTGTGAAATTCAACGGATCGATCTACTACATCGTTCTTCCCGACAATGGACATGCTATTGGAACTGTAACTCTGCCCGTATCGCAGCCGCGTCAGAGCCTTGCGTTCTTCTCGCGCAACTACGCTCCGTTTGTCATCGACCATATCAAGGTGGGACAGTCTCTTGCCAAGGGTGATTGCATCCAGGCATGGCTTGCAACCGGAGAAACGGATGCAGAGACGTTGTCTTACACGTTCACCAATCTTTATGATTACGACTTCTCTGACTTCGGATATAACGTGATCTCCCACTATCAGTATGACGAGAATTCGGCTGTATCGTCGTTGACTCCATCAGAAATGACGTTTGTCAATCTTGAAAACCAGACTACGGGCGTCACGGAAATTCAGAATGCATCTGATATAAAGATTGTGGCACGCTACACGGCCGACGGAAAGATGATTCCTGCTCCGGTAAAGGGCTTGAACATCGTGAAACTAAGCAATGGTAAGGTTGTAAAGGTAATTGTGAAGTAACAATACAAAACTAAACTAAAGGTTTCTCTTATTAATATCCCCATTTCATGGTGTAGGCTATGGAGTGGGGATTTTTCTTGTGGGCACTCGGTGGTGTTCGAAGATAACATATGGCGTTTCTTTTACACTCTGTATGTACGATGTCCCGATGTCCTTTTTCTCTGTCTTCTTACCGATTTTGGGAGCATAAAAAAAGTGCCGTGCGCTTCTCAGAGCCCGGCACCCATCTCAATAGGTATTAGTCTTCATAAGGTAAAAAGATTGTATTCAGGATAACATTACAAAATTAATACTTTTTATTGCCCGCACAAAACTTTTTACCTTTTAATATTGGTCCGCGACCGCCAAAATCGGGGAAAAAGGTGTCTTTATTTCAGTTTTTAACAAAACTTTAATGTATTCTCGGGTTTTCTCGGCGGCCGAAGGGGTCTCTATTCGCTATCCCAACTGTTGCAACCGTGCAATGTACTTGCCGAGAATATCAAACTCTATATTGACGGTACTTCCCTTGACGATATTGCAGAAATTGGTGTTGTCGTGTGTGTAGGGGATGATGGCTACGGTGAAGGAGTCTTTTGTAGGTTGGCAGACGGTCAGCGAAACGCCATTGACCGTTACCGAACCTTTGTCGACGGTGAAGTATCCGCGGCGCGCCATGCCCTCGTCGTAGGGGTAGGTGAAGGTGTAGTAGGTAGAGCCGTCGGCATCACTCACTGCTGTGCATACGGCCGTACCGTCGACGTGTCCCTGCACGATGTGGCCGTCGAGCCGTCCGTTCATCAGCATGGAGCGCTCTACGTTGACCTTGTCGCCCACGCTGAGCAGTCCGAGGTTTGAGCGGTCGAGCGTTTCCTTCATGGCAGTTACGGTGTACGTGTTGCCACTGATGTTTACTACGGTGAGGCACACGCCATTGTGTGCAATGCTTTGGTCTATCTTCAGTTCGTTGACAAACGAGCAGGTGAGGGTAAAGTCTATGTTTTCCTTTACCTTGTCTATTGCGACAACGGTCGCCATTTCTTCTACGATTCCAGAGAACATGTGTGAATGGGTTGATAGTTTTTACAATGTCTTTCGGCCAATCGGACGAAAGCGGGGAAAAAAGAAAAAGGGGTTGCCCGATGATGTGATGAAACTCCGAGTATTCAAGATTTGAGAGTTCTCCGTCTTTGTAATCCACCGGCTATTGCTTAGTCCTTACGGATTTATGTGGCCCGCCATTGACAAAAGATACCTTCTCGGTTTTCGTTTTTAAATTGATGAGTATCCCGATCGAATCGGCACAACCCCAATACCTTTATAATTTATGCTATGACATCGTCTGTAGGTGCCGTTCTCTCCCTCTTTTCCATAGGGTGAATCCTATGGTTAATCAGGCGGAGAAGACCTGTTTTTCGATTGCGGTGCAAAGGTACGCTTTTCTTGCCAAACGTCCAAATTGTTTATGTCATTTTCACATTCGTCGTTTGGGCTGGGAGGTTGTGGGGATGGAGATGATAGGGCTGGGTTTTCTGCCTACCTATAGTGTTTCAGAGTGTTGTTCGAAGGCGTTGTCAAAGGCTTGCCGAAGTTTGGCCTTATCTGCAATGATTGCACGGATGATTTTGATTTTCTGCTCGTTGGGCGAATTGGGTATCCACAGTTTGATGTATCCGTGGTTGGAATATTTGTTCTCGCAATGGTCTACAAACCGTTGCCATTGCTCTTCTTTGCTTTTCTCTGGGTAGTGATCGATGCCGTACTCCACGATGCGTGCGAATACGATGTCCGAATCCAGTTCGCGGTCGGCCTCCGCCACGATTTTTCCGTAGATGCTTCTTGGAGTGTGTGAGGAGGATGCGCGATGATCTTCGACAGCCTCCTTCATGATCTTGATCTGTTCTTCGGTGAACCATCTGCGCAATCTTCTGTCAGCGAGCACAATCTTGCCGCTGGTGAGGTGGTGGATGGCGCGCGGTCCCTCAAGGCCCAGGTCGTGATAGGCAGCGATGGTATAGGCCATGTTGGGATCAGCCCCCAAGCGTTTGGCAATGTCGAGCGAGGCCTTGATGACGCGGGTGACGTGTGGCAGACGGTGTGCCTTGTCAAAACCGGCATATTTGGGGAGAATGTTTTGCTCGACAAATTCCATCAGGTCGAGACTCACGCTTGATGCTTCCATGGGCTGTTGCTCTACATTTTATTTGCAAATGTAATGTGTTTTGGCTAATTTTGCAAGAACAATCCTAAAAACTTGCTCTAAGTAGGTGTTCAAGATTAAGTATAATAGGCACCTGCTGACTCATAAATATATACGAATAATATTGAATATCTACTTATGACGGAAGATAATGTGAAGGTCAATTCGTTGCGTGCCTGGGTGTTGGCGGCCCGTCCCAAGACGCTGACTGCTGCGGCCGTACCGGTGATGATAGGTGTAGCCCTGCATGCGGTCGGCGGACAATGGTCGGCGGATACCCTCCCGGCCATACTGTGCTTTCTGTTTGCTTTTGTCTTGCAGATAGACGCCAACCTGGTCAACGACTACTTCGATTTTGCCAAAGGTACGGATGATGAGCACCGTCTTGGTCCGAAACGTGCATGTGCCCAAGGGTGGGTGACACTTCCGGCTATGCGTTTGGCCATCGGCCTGACCACGGTTGTTGGCTGTGCCATCGGCCTGCCTCTTGTGTTGTACGGAGGATGGGAAATGGTAGGCATCGGTGTGTTGTGCGTATTGTTCTGCTTTCTCTATACCACTTGTCTTTCCTATATGGGACTGGGCGACGTGCTGGTCTTGGTGTTTTTCGGACTTGTTCCCGTCTGTGCCACCTGCTACGTTACGGCCTCTGCCGGTGCCGACCGATTTTTAGGCATCGGTGTCATACTGGCTGTGGCTTGCGGACTTGTGGTAGATACCCTGCTGGTCGTCAACAATTATCGTGATATCGACAATGACCGACGTACGGGCAAGCGCACGCTGATTGTGCGTATTGGTCATGATGCTGCTGAATGGTTGTATCTCGGATTGGGCTATGTGGCTTGCGTGATGAATGCCGTTGTTCTGCTCGGTGTAGGGTGTGGATGGATTACATTGCTTCTATTGATTTATGTTGCGTTGCACACCCAAACCTACCGCAAGATGAAAAGAATCTCGGTAGGGGAAGGCCTGAACGCCGTCTTGGGACTGACGGCCCGCAATATCTTTATATATGGCCTGTTGGTCAGCGTCTGCTTGTTGTCTCTCTGCTGGTTGAAGTAGTGCACGCATCGGCGTGTTTTCTTCATTTGTCGTTGCATTGTTTTGGTCTTTCTTGCGATTTTGCTATATTTGCATGGGCAATCGTAAGATAGTCCCTCATATTTGTAAGCAACTTTATCTGCAACACGTATAAAATCCTTCGACTATGAAGAAATTGTTATTGCTCGTCTTTTCTACGTTGGTTCTGTCGGCCATGCCTTGCAAGGGATTGGCAGACAGTTATACCTCGCTTTGGAAGCAAAGTGCCAAGGCTGCCGAAAAGGGCCACCCCCGTACTCAACTGAAATCCCTATATGCTATCATTGGTAAGGCTAAGGCAGAGCGTGCGTATGGTCACCTTCTGAAGGCGCAGTTGCAGGCGATGTCTGTGCTTGGGGATATATCGCCAGACTCTATTCTTCCGTCTGTTCACCGCCTTGAGCGTGAGATGTTGTCGGCAGAGGACAATAATGTAGCATTGGCTGCCGTCTATGCTTCTGCGTTAGGCAAGATATACGAGGCCAATCCTCAACTCTCAGACAGTAGTGCGATACTCAAGAAAGACTATTTTGCCCGTTCTTTGCGTTATCCCGAACAGTTGGCCAAGACCTATACCACCGGTTACGAGCCTTTTGTGGTCGACGGTCTCGACAGTCGTATTTTCGGTGACGACCTCTTGCATGTTATCGGTATGGAGGTGGGCGACTATCGTACGCTGCATGATTTCTACAAGTCGCAGGGCAATCGTTCTGCGGCTTGCTACTGTGCTTTGCAATTGTTGAAGGATGGACATCAAGGTGTGTCTGTTGCCCATGTGAAAAAGTCGAAATATATCACTTCGCTCGACTCACTCATCAATGTATATGCAGACCTCAACGAGGCCGGTGAGGTTGCCATAGAGCGGTATTCGTTGATGGAAAATGCCGCTGATGTCTCGGCGGAGGAAAAGATGAACTATCTCAACTATGCGCTCAACCGTTGGGGAGCATGGCCACGGATGAACGTGCTGCGCAATGCCCAGCGACGATTGACCCTTCCCAGTTTCCACGTCTCTTTGGGTGAGTCTGTAGTCACGGCCGGCATGCCGCGTCAAGTTGTGGCCATGGAGATTTGCAATGTTGGCGAACTGCGTATGACCGTGCGCCGCGTTAATGTCTCCGGCGACACGTCACTCTCCCCAAGTGACTCCCGTGACTATGCCAAACTCAAGAAACTCCTTACCTCCGACACTCCCTATACGCAGGCCCATCGCTATGTCGGTCTTCCAGAGTACAAAGTGGTTCGCGATACGTTTGAAATACCCGGCCTTCCAGTCGGCGTGTATCTTGTGGAGTTCACGACCGACAATACCAGCGTGTCGGTAGAACGCGAACTGTTGCGCGTGAGCCATCTCTATCCCTTGTGTGAGCGTCTGCCGGGACAAAAGGTTCGTATGGCGGTCGTCGATGCCACGAGTGGACTTCCTGTAGCCGATGCCAAAGTACGTGTGACCTCCGGCAACGGCGATAAGGAGGTTGTCAATACCTATTCCTGTGACTCCGCCGGCGAATTGACGCTCGACCAGAAGCAGACACTCAATGCACGTTTTCATGTCTTTACCGACGCAGACAATGCCTTCCCCGAAACCAGTTTCATCGGCTATTTCTCCACCCCTGCCGCCGCCCGCGACTATGACGATGTTCGCGTGTTTACTGACCGCAGCCTTTATCGTCCCGGACAGACGGTGCATGTGAGTGCATGGGCGTTCCGTTCGTCCGCCAACCGTACCTATAAAGTCAAGGAAAACGAAAAACTGACGCTGGTGCTTCGCGATGCCAATCACAAGGAAGTGTCGCGTCAGGAACTCACCACCGATGCCTATGGTATGGCATCGGCCGATTTTGTGTTGCCCACGACAGGATTGACCGGTCAGTTCACGCTCCGCAGTGCTACGGGCCGCAACGGTTATGCGACATTCTCTGTGGAAGAATACAAACGTCCCACCTTCCAAGTAGATTTCGACAAGGTCACGACAGCCTATCACGATGGTGATACGGTCGTGGTGAAGGGTACGGCAAAAAGTTATGCTGGTGTTCCCGTCCAGGGGGCGCAGGTAGTCTATCGGGTTACCCGTCGGCCGTCTCTACTCTCCTGGTGGCGCGGTGCAAACGAGGAGACCCGGACGCTATTGTCCGACACCGTTCGTACCGACCAGCAAGGCTCTTTCTCCTTGCGTGTCCCCATGCAGTTGCCCGAAACCGCTGACGAACATCCCAACCGTTACTATTCCTATGATATCGTAGCCGATGTGACCGACGGCGCAGGCGAGACGCGCCACGGCGAAACCTCACTTCCTCTCAGCGACCATCCCACGTTGTTGGTCTGCGATGTCCCCGAAAAGGTGGAACGCGATAGTCTGAAGGCCGTCACGTTCAGTTACAAGAACAATGCGGGAGAGAATATCGAGGGCGATGTGACCTATCTCATTGACGGTGTCAGTCACACCTGCAAGGCCAATGTGCCGGTAGATTTCCCTGCGTCTATGAAGTCGATGCGCCATAGTCTTGTCGCCTTCTGCGGAACGGATACCCTGCGTACCTCTTTTGTCACGTTCACATTGAATGACCGGAAGACCGTCATCGACACCCACGACTGGTTCTATGTGTCTTCCCGCCGTTTCCCCTCAGACGGCCAACCCGTGTATGTGCAGTTGGGTTCTTCCGACAGTATACAACATGTGGTCTATACCATCGTTTCGGGCAATCGTGTACTTGAAAACGGAAATATCGACCTCACCGACGGTCAACTTCATACGCGTGCGCTGACCTACGACGAGTCGTATGGTGACGGCATCTTCCTCACCTACGCGTGGGTGAAGAACGGCAAGGCCTACCGCTATCATACCAGTATCTCGCGCCCCGAGCCCAACTGTACGCTGGCGGTGACTTGGACCACCTTCCGCGACCGTCTCGTACCCGGACAGAAAGAGGAGTGGCGGCTCTCTGTCACCCGTCCTGACGGCTCTGCCGCCGATGCCCAACTGATGGCTACTCTGTATGACAATTCGCTCGACGACATCATGCGCCACGAATGGTATTTCTCTCTCCCGTCATATTCCGGCTTGCCTTTCACCCAGTGGAATGTTTTCTCTACCTATACGCTGTCTTGCTATGGAGAAATGCCGATGCGTACCTTGTGGGAACGTGCTTTGGATTTCAGCCATTATGATGGCGGATGGTTGTTGAATACTGCCGTGGAAGAACTCTATTCTATCAGTTTCACTGACGCTTATTCAAACAATTTGGCAATGGGGTCCAAAGTCAGAGTCACCTCTACATCCGACCGCATGGTACTTGCTGCCAAGTCGGTAGGGCAGGGCGTAGAGGCCACTACAGAGGATGTTGATGACGAAGAGTCAGACGGAGAGCCCTCCACAACATCGTCTACTGCGTCAGGTGTGCAGTTGCGTGAGAATTTCAGTGAGACCGCTTGTTTCTTCCCCGGATTGGTGACCGATGAAAAGGGTAACGTATCCCTGCGGTTCACGCTACCCGAAAGTATCACGACATGGCGCTTTATCGGTATGGCCCATGACAAGGATATGAATGTCGGCAATATCGAGGGTGAGGCCGTTGCCCGGAAGACCGTGATGGTGCAGCCCAATGTGCCGCGCTTTGTGCGTGCCAATGACCGTGGACAGATACTTGCCCGTATACAGAATACTTCTGAAAAGGTGGCTAAGGGCACTGCCGTCCTTACACTTCTTGATGCAGAGACTGGCAGGGAGATACTCAAAAAGAGTACAAAGTATAACATTGCAGCAGGAGAAAATACCACGGTGACCTTCGACTTCGACATGGCGACCATTGAAGGTAATGCTTCTGCAGCAGAATTGCTCATCTGCCGTGTCACCGCTTCCGGCAAGGGATACAGTGACGGCGAGCAGCACTACCTGCCTGTATTGCCCGAGAAGGAACGGGTGACAGACACCCGCCCGTTTACGATGGACGGCAAATCATCGCTCTCGGTAGACCTTTCGGCGATGTTCCCGGTTGCCGATGCCGGCAACAAGATGACCATCGAATACACCAACCATCCCTCATGGTTGATGATACAAGCCCTTCCTTCTCTCTCTGTACCTGAAGGCAACAACGTTATCAGTTTGGCGGCAGCCTATTATGCCAATGCTTTGGGTGCCTATCTGATGCGTCAGAATACTTCCATCCGTCAGACCGTTGACCTATGGCGGCAGGAAAGCGATGGCGGTCCGTCGCTGCAAAGCCAACTGCAAAACAACGCTGAACTCAAAACCATGATTCTCGACGAGACCCCGTGGGTACTTGAGGCCGACCGCGAAGCCGACCAAAAGAGTCGCCTCACTCAGTTCTTCGACGAGGCTGCCTTGCAGTATCGTCTCTCTTCTGTCTTGTCAAAACTCCAGAAACTCCAGACGTCCGACGGATCCTTCTCGTGGTGGCCCGGCATGGAGGGCAATCGCTATCTCACGGTGAGTGTTGCCGAACTGCTTGTCCGACTCAACACCATGATTGGTACGCAAAAGGAGACGGCCTCCATGTTGACATCTGCATTCTCCTTTATGGGAAAGGAAACGTCGACGGAGGTAAAAACCTTGAAGGCAGAGGCCAAGAAGGGCAGCAAGTCTCTTTGTCCCAGTGAGACTTCCATCCATTATCTCTATCTTTGCAGTCTTGATGGGCGCAAACTCTCCACACCGTATGAGGAAGACAAAGACTATCTTGTCGGTCTGCTGGCGAAACTGAACAATGAGTACACCATCTACGGCAAAGCCAATACTGCTATTATATTGGAGAAAAACGACCATCACAAGGAAGCCGCCGACCTGCTGCAGAGCATTCGCGAATATACGGTATACACCGATGAGATGGGACGATATTTCGATACACCCCGTGCAGGTTATTCGTGGTGCGACTATCGCATACCTACCCAAGTGGCTGCCATTGAAGCGTTGAAGACGCTCGCTCCCGATGACAAAACCACCGTCTCGCAGATGCAGCGCTGGCTCCTGCAGTCCAAGCGTACCCAATCCTGGAGTACTCCTATCAACACTGTGAATGCTGTCTATGCCTTCATCGACGGACAGGCCGAACCCTTGTCTTCCGACAATTCGTCGTCGGCCATCATCCGTCTCAATGGCCAAAAGCTTTCCTTGCCGATAGCCACGGCCGGACTCGGATATGTCAAGACTTCAAAGACGGGAAAGGATTTCCGCTCGCTCACCATCGACAAAGCGTCTGACGGTATGGCGTGGGGCGCTGTCTATGCCCAGTACTACCAGTCGGCTGCCGATGTGTCTGCCGCCTCTTCGGGAATGACGGTTACCCGCCAGATACTCAAGAATGGCATACCGGTAGACGGCACCGCCAGTAGTTTGCGTGTCGGCGACCGTATCGTCGTGCGTATCACCATTGTGGCCGACCGCGATTACGATTTTGTACAGGTGGCTGACAAGCGTGCGGCCTGTCTTGAACCTGTTTCGCAACTCAGTGGATATCGCCGCAGCTACTATTGTGCGCCCAAAGACAATGCTACAGACTATTTCTTCGACCGTCTGTCGAAAGGAAAACATGTGATTGAAACCGAATATTATGTAGACCGTCCGGGCCTTTACCATACCGGTACCTGTACGGCGCAGTGCGCCTACAGTCCCGAGTATACGGGTCGGGCAGCGTCTCTCACGCTCAATATAGGTGGGCAACTCAATGTTTCCGCTGCAAACCAATAAGTCGGATGCTAAAAATCCATCAAAGAGCCATCCGCCTAAAGAGTAATATAACAATGCGTGGAATTTTAGAACACGCCATAACAAAGAAAAAACAATGAACAAAAAGTCCATACTGGTCTCTCTCTTTGCTGTCTTCACACTCTCGGTGAGCGCACAGCGTATGGAGGTCACTTCACCGTCCATCGACTGTGGACAGGTGCAATACCGCAATCCCGTTTCAGCCGATTTTGAAATTCTCAACAAGGGCAACCGTCCCTTGCGCATAGATGAGGTCAGGGTGAGTTGTGGTTGTACGACTGTCGACTATCCTACGACAGAGATAGCCGCCGACGGCAAGTTTTCCCTGCACGTGACTTACGATGCACAACAGATGGGGTCGTTTGACAAGTTGGTCGCTGTCTATGCCAACGGCGAGAAGAAACCGCTTGTCTTGCATCTCAAGGGACGTGTCGTACGCCATATTGTCGATTTCTCCGGTTCCTATCCTTTCAAGTTGGGTAGCCTGTTGGCTGACAAGACCGACCTTGAATACGACGATGTCAATCGCGGCGAACTCCCGCAGCAGAAGATACACATCCGCAATACCACATCGGGTGTCGTGCAACCTGTTGTCATGCACTTGCCCAACTACCTGCGTGCCGACGTGTCGCCTTCGAAGATTGCTCCCGGCCACTCAGGTGTAGTCACTATCACCCTCGATTCCCGTCTGCTCAAGGATCTCGGACTTACCCAGACCTCCGTCTATCTCGGCCAGTTCCCCGGTGACAAGGTCAGCCATGAGAAGGAGATCTCTATCTCGGCCGTTCTTCTGCCCAAGTTCGACCAACTCGCTTCTGCTTCTTCCGCCGCTCCTCACATGACCCTGTCGACCACCGAACTCAATCTCGGACCGTTTGGCAGCAAGAAGAAACTCAAAGGAGAAGTGGTCATCCGCAATGACGGACAGAGTACGCTTGACATCAAGAGTCTGCAGATGTTCACAGCCGGCCTACAAGTGTCGCTCAACAAAACCAAACTTGCCCCTGGCGAGGAGGCAAAGATGAAGGTGACAGCCGAGCAGCGCCAGTTGCGCAACCTGCGTACCAAACCGCGTATACTGATGATCACCAACGATCCGCAATCACCGAAGGTGGTTGTACACATCATTACAGAGTAGAGCGGTAAAATTTTCTTCCACAAATGATACATATAGAAATTGACAATGGCAGTGGCTTTTGCTTCGGTGTGACCACTGCTATCAAGAAGGCTGAGGAGGAACTGGCCAAGGGCAATACCCTATACTGTCTGGGCGATATCGTACACAATGGCATGGAGGTGGAGCGTCTGCATACGCAGGGGCTTGTCACCATCAATCATGACGACCTCAGTCGTCTGCACGACGTGAAGGTATTGCTCCGTGCGCATGGCGAACCGCCCGAGACCTATGCACTGGCGCAGAAAAATAATATTGAGGTGATTGATGCTACCTGTCCTGTGGTGTTGCAGTTGCAGCGCCGCATCAAGAAGCAGTATGATGCCAATCCCGATGCGCAGATTGTCATCTTCGGCAAAAACGGTCATGCAGAGGTGCTGGGCCTTGTCGGACAGACACAGAGCCATGCCATCGTCATAGAAAATATGGACGACGTGCGCACGCTCGATTTCACGCACGACATTTATCTCTACTCGCAGACCACCAAGAGCCTTGACGTGTTCCGTCGTATCATCGATTACATCCAGTCGCACATGGCTCCTGGTGCCACCTTCCGCAGTTTCGATACCATCTGCCGTCAGGTAGCCAACCGCATGCCCCATGTCGCCTCCTTTGCTGCGCGTCACGACCTCGTGCTCTTTGTCTGCGGACAGAAGAGTAGCAACGGCCGTGTGCTTTTCAATGAGTGTCGTCGTGTCAATGCCAACAGTTATCAGATAGAAGGGCCGGAGGAGATCGACCTTGCTTGGCTCAAGGATGTGCAAACCATCGGTATCTGTGGCGCGACAAGTACGCCCAAATGGTTGATGGAGGAGTGCCGCGACCGCATAGTGGCGGCAGAAAACACTGGTCGGGTATGACGGACGGAAACGATAAGTCTCCGTCACATTCTTTCCTGTTAGGCCTTGTTCTTGTTAGAAGAAGCGTATGAGTAGAAGTAGAATAGAACGAGAGAAACAGGTCGTGGCGCACATGATTGCCTTGTATTGTCGCCATCGTTTGGGTACGGATGTTCTTCCCGAGGAGTATGAGCGGCTGCGCGACTATGCCTTGCTGCGTCTTTCGCGCTGCCGCTTTGGTGAAGGCAAGACGGTCTGTGGAAAGTGCAGCGTACATTGTTACCGCCCGGATATGCGGCAACGTATACGCGAGGTGATGCGGTGGGTAGGGCCTCGTATGATACTCTATGCTCCCATAGAGGCCCTACGACATTTATGGGATTCCCGTAGAAAGCATCCCATCCGTTGTAAGGGAAAATCCTAAATATTCTATCAGATATGTTTTGCGGGGCAGCGTGCTGTCACCGTCTTGTGGTGCGTACAATGTCCGGTGTGCGGACAGCCGGTTTCAGTTCGCCTCCGATATAGTATATTTTGTCGTCGATCACAACCGCCTGTGCTCCCGCTCTTGCCAACCGTTTGTCGTGGGCAAGAGGTGTGAGCCATTTTTTTGTGGATGTGTCGTAGGTGAGCAATAGCCCATTAAACCTATACCAGTCTATCGGATGGTTTAGGTATTCCGTTTTTTCGGTCAGTTGGTATCGTCCGCTGATGGCATCGAGGAAGATGTCTTTGTTGACTCCGCCTGTGCAGACGATGACCGATTTTTCGCCATTCTCACTTTTTATTGTTGTGGCCGTTCCGCCTGATAGCGTCAAGTCCTGTCCGTCGGCTGATTGTGGGGCTGACAGGGGGTGCCACTTGCCCGACGACGTGTCATACCGCCATCCGTCGCAGTGTACTGTGCTGTTTTCTCCATTCTGTGAAAATCCTCCCCATACGTAGACCCCTGTTCCGTCGCTTGCGCAGGCCGGCTGCACTCTTGGCGTACCGGGAAGTGACGGAATCTTGGTCCAATGCAAGGTGCCGCTGAGATGGGCCGTCCAAGTGTCGGTGGAGGGTTTTCCGTCTTGCAGACCTCCTACGACGTAGATATTGTTGCCGCACCGTGTTCCGCCTGTGTTGTCTGCCGTGCATGGTAGGGACGGTAGTTGTCGTAGGGTGGCTTTCCATCGTGTCGTGTCGAGATGCAGACTGAGTGCCGATGACAAACTGTGGTTGGTGTTGCAACCGCCCGCCAGTACAAGACTGTCACCGCTTTCTACGGTCACACCGTAGGCCGCTGCTTCCGGCAGGTAGCCTACAAGCCGCCAGTTGAGCCTGTTGCCGTCGGGCCGTGCGGCATATATGCCTTTGTAGTAACGCTTCTTGCCCGGTTCGGGAAAGTTGCAGCCGCCTGCCATGATGATGCAGTCGCCGATACGTCCGGCGTAGCATGCCGACACACCGAGACCGTAACCATCCTCGTTAGTCGGAAATCCGATGACGTTCTCTGTCTTGTATTCTGGTCCTGCGGCTGTCCGACTGGTCGTCATACAGGCAGTGAGCGACAGACCGGCGACTGCCGCGAGCAGGACGATATTGGTTGAGTGAAACATAGATTTAGCCCTGCTTACTCTTTCCTCTCATAGAGGTCGGCCAAGGTGTCGACCTCGGCAAACTCATGTAGAAATTCTGCATACTCTGTCACTACGGCTTCTGCAAACCGCTTGCCTTTCTCGGCCGTTGAGAGGGCTGGATTGCCGATGCCCGTGTCGTCTGTCACGAGTGTCCAGTGGCGGGGGGTCCATATCTTGCCGCTCTTCAAGGCGTTGATACGAAATCCGCGTGCCTGTCCTTCTCCCGCCTCTTCGAGCCGCACCAGTTCGGGGTGATAGTGCATCATCACCGAGGTTTCCGACTCGTCGGCATGGTCGCCCGGGATGTCGAAATAGTCTTTGGCTGGGCACATCTTAAACCATTCGCTGCTTGCGATGATGAAGTCGGGGTAGTCGATGGTCAGGTCGCGTATCATGTTCTTGAAACTGTTGCCGCCGTGTCCGTTGACGATGAGCAACCGGCGTATGCCCTGATGGTGCAGGGAGGCCACAATGTCGGTCAGTATGGCCCGTTGGGTCTCGTAGCGGTAGTGTATGCAGAATTTGAGGTCGCGTTGTCCTGGGTTTTGTGCGCCGGTGTTGACCGGTGGCAGTACCATGCAGTAGATGCCATAGCGTGCGTGTACCTTTACGGCAGCGTCGACGGCGATGTCGTGTGAGAGGATGCAGTCGGTGAGGTAGGGCAGATGCTGGTTGTGGGGCTCGGTTGCACCCCAAGGCAGAATGGCTACCTTGTAGTCGTATTGTCGGGCGGTACCGTAGTTGGATACAGACAGGTCAAATTTCTTTTCCATCGTTTTTTAAGGTTTAAGTAGGTAAGTAGGTATTCAAAATTATTCGTATCTATTTATGGGTAGCAGGTGTTATTATACTTTGACATGTCTCTGCACCTTCTTTTTGCCTGTATGCTCGGCTTTCATCGGTCGTGTAGCCCGCTACACTCCCTCTTCTACCCGAACATACAAACGAAAATAAGGCACATATCCATATCAAATAATTTTGAACACCTACTTATCCATGCAAATATACACAATTTGCCGGTCATGGCCATAAGGCGGCTTCTAAAAATTTCTGATGCAAAAAAAGCAAAGGTTCTGTGCGCTTTGTCGGTACAGAACCTTTGCTGTTGTTGAGAAATCTCGGCGTTGAAAAATCTCGTTGTGGCCCGGTCAGGCCGTGGCGACCGTTTTGCGGTAGGCTTTTTTCATCTTCTTGCCGACAATGTTCCATGTCGGCATCTTCTTCAGTGTGCTTCTCACGGGTTGTACGTCCCACAGCAGGAAGATGATCAGCACGGCGATGCCGATGACGCAGGTCACGCCATAGAGTTGGCGTATGGATATCATGAGCAGGTTGCTCATGTCGTAGGGAAGACCTCGCGCCATATTGTCGGCCACTTGGTGGCGCAGTCCGAAACTGTACAGTCCAGAGCAGAGTGCCGATATAGGACCGTTGCGCACCAGACCGGCCATGGTCAGTCCCATGAAGAAGTGCTGGAATGGCATCAGTTCTTCCAGGTAGATGGTCAGCATACAGAAGAAGATGGCGTTGCCGAAAGCACGCAGCAAGGTCGGCAGGTAGAGGGCTTCTATCGGTAGTCCCGGGTCGATGAGGAAGTACATCATCACCGGATAGCATACCATTGCGGCCACGCCGAGCGTGAGCAACCGGGTATACTTGGCGTGGAGCACCTTGCACCAGAAGAGGCAGAAAAGACAGCCGACGATGGCCCCTATCCATTCTACAAGGTTCAGCACGTTGGTCGTGACCGTGCCGAAGTGCAGTATGCTGCCCGTGAAGGCCGTCTGCAACACTTTGGGCGTGCTGCCCATAAACTCTACAAAGGCGAAGAGGATGAGCAGGGGCACAAGCCGTTTGTATTTCCATGCCTCTGGCGCAATGTACGGGTGGCGTATGTGGCGCATACGTTGTATGCAGAAGTAGAATGTCGCGGCAAACAGTACGATGTCTGCCCGCATGACGCTACTGTCCAGCCAGTTGTAGTACTCGCCATAGTTGAAGAAAAATATAAACTCCAGCATCAGTGCCGACCACAGTATGCAGCCCAACCAGTCGTTGCTGATGAAGGGCAGCGGTTTCATAAACCGGAAATCATGCGTTGTGACGTACAGCACGAGTGCCATGGTGAGCAGGGCGGCGGCCATCACCCAGTTGACCGTGCGCCATTCCTGACAGATGTATATCAGATGTTCGGTGAGCCACGGTGCGAGAAACATGTTGCCCAACACCATACAGTAGAGTAGGGGAAAGAAGATGGTGAAGTCGCGTTTCGGTGTCATCCACAACTGGATGGTACTCATACACTCAAAACATCCGCAGAGTTTGAAGAAACCTGAGATGTAGGCCAACACGCACAGCAGCGGTATCGACTCGGTGTAGACGATGAGTATGTTGCACACGGCAACGACGAGGGCCGCATTGATGAGCAACTGCCGGTTGGTGAAGTGAAACTTCATCTTGAAGAGGAAGGGAAACGGCATGGCCACGCCCACGACATTGAACATGATGATCATCAGCACGTCTTCCCTCATCAGACTGTATTCGCCCATCACATGGCTCATCGCTCCGCCGTAGATGCCGCCCGACAACAGAAAGGTGAAGGCGAACAGAAGGTATATCCACGGGTGTAGCCGACGGGGTACGAAACTGTTGAACGACGGGACACTGAATGGTCCCTGTAAAGTAGGAGGTCCTGGCATTTTTTTTCTTGGATTGACTTTGTAGGGCGGACTCTTGTGGGAGGAGTCCGCCTCTATTGTTCCACGAATGGTTACTGGGCAATCTTCACCTTGGTTTCCACATTGAGGCCGGCACGCAGCAGGGCGACGGCCTTGGCGTCGTTGTCGGCGGTGAGGGCGATGCGCACGGGTACACGTTGCTCTACCTTGACAAAGTTGCCGGTGGCGTTGTCTACCGGTATCATAGAGTAGGCCGAACCGGCAGCGGCAGAGATGGCCTGCACTTTGCCCTTGAAGGTCACGCTGGGAATGGCATCAGCGGTGAACTCCACGTCTTTGCCTACCGTGATCTGGTCCATCTGTGTCTCGCGGTAGTTGGCCACTACCCACACGTCGTCGTCAGACACGATGCGGGCCAGCATTTGGCCCGGCTGTACGAGTTGGCCTACATGAATGTCCTTGCGGCTCATCACGCCGTCGCAGGTAGCGACGATGACGGTATACGAGAGGTTGAGGTTGGCCAGGTGCAGTTGTGCTTCGGCTACGCTTTCGCTGGCACGCGAGCCACCCAACTGGTGGGTCTGCACGCCCTGTACCGAGGCGGCACTCTGTCGGCGGCTGTTGGCCTGCTCATAGCGAGCTTTTGCGCTGAGGTAGCGGGCATAGGCGTTGTCATATTGCTGACGGGTGACGGCATCCTTCTTCAGCAGCGAGGCAAAGCGGTCGAAGTCTTGCTTGGCATTGTTCATCTCGACGCGTGCCTCCTCTATGCCGGCAGCGGCGGTCTGCACGTTGCTCGTCGTAGTGCTCATGCTGGCACTTACGGCCGATGAACCGGCGCGCGACCCTTTGAGTCCGGCCTCGGCCTGGGCTACATGCAGACGGTATTCGGCATCCTCGATGATGACGAGCGTGTCGCCTTTCTTCACATGCTGGTAGTCTTCGAAGCGTATTTCCTTGATAAATCCCTGAACCCTTGTGTTGATGGGGGTGATGAGGCGGTTGACCTGTGCGTCGTCGGTGTACTCTACGCCAGCGCCGTGGGTGAGGTGGCTCAGTGCCCACACGATGGCACCGAGGAGTATGAGGATGATGACGACGTTGTATATTCTCTTGACGGTTTTCTTGTTCATTGTCGTTGTATGTTTTTTTGCGGGACTATGCCCGTTGTTGATGAAGGTGTGGTTTGTTGGGAAAAATTAGATATTGCCGGCCGCATATTTCACACGGTAGTAGGCGTAGACGATATTGATGCGTGCATCTACTTCCTGTAGTTCAGCGTTGAGCCGTAGGTTGGAGGCATCTACCATATCGGTGACAAGTGCCATCTGGTTGAGGTAGCGGTTGTTGATGACCTCATAGTTCTGGCGGGCCAGTTCCACGCTTTTCTTCTGAGTGGCCAGTTCGATGTAGGTCTGCTGGTACTGGGTGTAGGCTGCCTGTATGTTGTTGTTGAGTTGCTCGCTCTGCAGGGCATAGGCTTCCCTGGCCTGACGGGTGTCGGCTGAGGCCTGCCGTATGCGCTTGTTGCTTTTGTAGAGAGCACCCAGGCTATATTTCACGCCGATGCCGACGTACCATATATTCAGGTTCTTGTCTATGGGCGGCAGTTCGAAGGTGATGGGCCCGTTGAAATCATTGGCAGCCACGACAGCCACCTTGGGCAGCAGTTCGCTTTTGGCCAGTTTCTCCTTCTCCTGTGCCATGCTGATATTGATCGAACTTTGCTCCAGCAGGGGCGAGTGGGCGAGGGCGGTGTTCTGCCAGTACTGCTCACCTTCCTTGGCATACTGCTTCTCGCTGACGGTCGTGTCGGGGATGATGGTCGTGCCTTCAGCCAGTCCGAGGGTATTGCAGAGTTGGTGGTTGAGTATGCTGCGGTTGTTGCGGAGTGCGGTCAGCCCCAGTTGCAGCGACTCCATCTGCAGTTCGTATCGGGTGATATCGTTCTTCAGGGCCATGCCTTGTGTCTGGCGGGCCTTGATGTCGTCGATGAGTTGGCGGGTCAGGGCAATGTTCTGCTCGTAGACCTTCATGCGGTTGTCGGTCTTGTAGAGGTCGAGATACTGTCCGAGGGCGACAAAGCGCATCTGTTGGCGGGTCAGTGTGACTCCTGTCTCGGCTTGCCGCTTGCCCATCTCGGCCAACCGTATACCTGCATCGATGGCACCGCCGGCGTAGACCACTTGCTGGGCCTGTAGAGAAAAACTGTTGCCGAAGTGGGGTGATTTCAGTCCGTGTGCGTTGCTGAAGTCACGGTCGGTCAGCAGGGCGTTGCCGATATAACTTACCGACAGTGAGGCGTCGATGTCGGGCAGACGCTGGCTTTTGGCGGATGCTATGCCGTGGGTGGCACTCTCCACTCCTACCATCTGTGTGCGGATCTGTTTGCTGTTGTTCTCCACACGTTCAAAGAGTTGGTCGATGTTCATCGATTGTCCTTGTCGGCTGTCGGGCGGCGTCGCCCCGCTTTGTGCGGACGCAAAGGGTGTGCCTCCCAGTAGCAGAAGGCCCACGCAAAGGATTGTCTTTGTCATCTGTCTTTTTGAAATTCGTCTTGTCTATTTTCGTGTGCAAAGTTAGGCAGTTTTTTTGCGTCGCAAGTTTCACATTTCACACTGCGTATGGACTTTTTGGGAACATACGTTCCGTATTTCTACATAATGTTCGTATATTTGCGGTTGAAATAGGAAGAATATCTGATTTTGTACAAGATGCAGACCGACAACGAAACAGTGCGCCGTGCATCCGCTCTGCGCAATTATGGTTATGGCGACGAACTGAGCGGTCGCCGTGACGCGCGTCTCAGTTTCTCCACCTTGGAGGACTGGCGGGCTGAGATGTGTGCCTTGCACTATGGTGCGATACTGATTTGTCGTGAAGGCACGGCGACGCTGCGGGTCAACTTCAAGGACAGGGAACTCTACGAGGGAGCGGTCATCACCCTGTTTCCCGGTGATGTTGTGCTTCTGAAGTCGTGGTCGCCGCAGTTTCGTGTGGAGATGATGACGTTCAGTCCGGCCCTGTTGCGCGAAGCCAGCTTGCAGTTGGAGCAGACCGTATACTCTGCCCTGCGTGAGGACCGTTGCCGTCAGGATACACCCGTAGTGACGGCCATCATCGACAGTATGTTTGCCTTGCTCCGCCTATACTTTTCGCAACCGGAGTGTACCTGCATGGAACAGTTGGTGCTCTTGCAACTGAAGGCCTTCTTTATCGGTTTTCATGAGTACCTGCAGCGCAATCCGCAGTACCGTCCCGACGAGGTGCGGTCGCATCGTGTGCGTGAACTGTTCAATCGGTTTATGATGTTGGTGGAGCGCGACTATAAGGTGTCGCGCGATGTGTGCTACTACGCTGGCCTGATGAATGTGTCGTCGAAGTACCTTACCAATATTGTGCGTCAGGTCACACCGCATACTCCCAAGACCCTTATCGACCAGTATGCCGTGCTGCAGATCAAGGCACAGTTGCAGTTTGGTACCCAGACCGTCAAGGAAATAGCATGGGAATACCATTTCACCGACGTGTCCTTTTTTTGCCGCTATTACAAGAAACATACCGGAAAGACGCCGCAGCAGCAGCGGCGCGAGAGTATGGAAGGGCGTTGAAGTGACGGTAAGTAATTAATTAAAATTATTGGTGTCCGGTAAAAACATCGCAATCGGCGAGTCCCGTAGGGATGACAGATTATAGCGTAGGGGCTCGCCCCTACGTTTTTCGTTTAATTATTATAACATCGCCCCTGAAGGGGGCGCATAATTCATTGTATGTGAATAAAATATGCGCCCCTTACAGGGGCAA
>CAVCSC010000040.1:0-23402 GCA_963604975.1 Lachnospiraceae bacterium
CCGAAGGAAGAGCCGAAGGAAGAGCCGAAGGAAGAGCCGAAGGAAGAGCCGAAGGAAGAGCCGAAGGAAGAGCCGAAGGAAGAGCCGAAGGAAGAGCCGAAGGAAGAGCCGAAGGTGTCGAAAAAGAAAAGGCCGAAACTGCAAGACGACTGCATGCAGTCGGGGCAGACTTGTCCATCATTGCCGCCGCTACCGGACTGACCGTAGAAGAAGTGAATACACTACTCAGCGAAAAGTCACAAAACCTCTGACAAACATCATCAACAAAATAATCACGCAAGAAATACCACACATGCAAAGCATCATCTGCATACTTCTCCTCGCCGTATTCGTCGCGACGGCAAGGCTTATCCTCGAAATGAAGAACGTACGGTACAAGATTGATGGTCTCTCAGCCCGGTTTGCCAACGTACGCCCCTACACCAACGCCGAAGAGACCACCGCTAACACCGAAAACGAGGAAAAGCGTATGACAAAATCGCTTCTCCGCAGTACACTCACAAATATGGGATGCACAGTAGAAGAAGACGACGAAAAACTGTGGACCGAATACCAAGGCGAAAATTTCGTGTTCTACTGCAATGAAGAAAGCCCGAGCGTCAGAATCATCGACTACTCCTGGTATTCCCAGCAATTGGATGACCTGACTGAACTGTCCTGCCTCAAGTCGGCCATCAACCGCACCAACATGCGCAGCGACTCCACCATAGTGTACGCCATCGACAAGGAAAATAGCGAGGCCCTCGTACACTCAAGCCGCGAAATCATCTTCATCAAGGAGATACCCGCACTCGAAGACTATATCAGAAGACAATTCCACATGATGCTCATCCTGCACCGCTGGCTCTTCGAAGACATGAACGAGGTACGCAAGGAAAACGCCTGATAGCCCACCATTTTCCCCGCAGAAATCTGCGCAACACTACAAAGGCTTTGTACGGACAGTACAAGGCCTTTGTATCGACCGTACAAGGGCCTTGTAGCCGTCGTACAAAACCTCTGTACAAAGTATGGTTACAGGAATGAAAAACTACTAAAAGGAAATGAAAAAGAATTACAAAGCGGAACTTGTAAAACGAAACTATAAATACAAAAAAATCCCCGCAGCTCCGAAGAACCACGGGGAAACACCCCTGTGGGCGCTGAGGGATTCGAACCCCCGACCCTCTGCTTGTAAGGCAGACGCTCTGAACCAGCTGAGCTAAGCGCCCGACATTCGTTCATCTTTTTCCATTCGGAAAGAGGACAAACTGCTTTGTCGATGTGTAACAGGGTGGGCGCTGAGGGATTCGAACCCCCGACCCTCTGCTTGTAAGGCAGACGCTCTAAACCAGCTGAGCTAAGCGCCCTTCAGACTTCCTGTCTGAAAGCGAGTGCAAAGGTACAACTTTTTCTTAACCCCACAAACTTTTCTGGAAGATTTTTTCAAAAAAATGTTCGATAAGGTATTTTCCACAATGCCTTATATACCATCCGCATCTTTTCTCGTCGACAATTGGGAACAAGACCTCCTATACTCATCTGCAGCACACATTACTCCATAGCATAAAGTAATTACCGGCCACAAGCACACTGCACAAGAGTCGGAAACAATATACTGTCGGAAATACAAGAGGGGTTTCCTCCTTGCGGAAGAAACCCCTCTATTTGGTTGCTATGATGTCAGAGAATGATTAGTCCTTAACCTGAACAGTAGCACGACGGTTGAATGAGATAGGAGACAGGTCGTTCACACCACCCTTAGCAGCGGTAGTGATCTTGTCGCGGCTTACACCCATCTTAACGAGCTCGTTGGCAACGGTCTCAGCACGCTTCTCAGACAGAGTCTGGTTGTGTGCGGGCTTACCTGTTGCGCTATCGGCATAACCGGTAACGAGAAGGTTAGCGTCGTTGTCCTTAGCGTAGTCAGCAAGAGCCTTTACGTTAACGAGATCCTTCTTAGAAGCGATGTTGTACTTGTCGATGTTGAAGAATACAGATACGGGAGTGTTGACGAACTCCTTAACAGCTGCAGTGGGCTCATCCTTCTTGGCAGCGAGGAGCTGCTTCAGACGTGCGTTCTCTGCGTTAGCATCGTTGAGCTGAGCGTTGAGAGCGTCGATCTGGCTCTGAGAGAGAGCCTTGATAGCGTCAACATCGGGAGTCTTGTCCCAAGAAGCCTTGCCGAGGTTGAAGGTCAGACCCAACTCAGCATAGAGGTGGTTGTCGTGGCTATCCCAACCGCGCTGGCCGTCGGTCAAATCAACACCGTCGTGGTCGCCCTCGTAGCGGTTCCAACCCAATTCGAAGTTGATAGCAGTCTTCTTGCTTACGTAGAACTGGTTGAGGATACCTACGCTGAGGTCCATACCGTAACGGTTGTATGTGCAAGAGCGGGTAACACCAGCACCGATGAAGGGAACGAAGTTCCATACACGGTTGGGGTTGTATCCGCAAAGCATGTTGCTCAAGTTGAAGAGCACGTGCTCGTTCAGAGTCCAGTACTTGTTGCCGTTACCCTTGTTGTCACCGTCTGTTACGGTCTTGCCCCAGATACCCTGGAGTTTGGTACGGAGACCGATACCGGGAGTAAACCACTTACCAATGGCTACAGCAGCACCGGGGTTTGAGCGGAACTTCTTGAACGGGCTTCTGTCAAGTCCCTGTCCGTGCTCCTCACCAGAATACCAAGCATTCCAGTCAGCACCAACCTGGATGAACCAATTGCTCCAGAATGAGTTTGTGGCTACACTGTACTTCTGTACAGGGTCAGCGTCTTGTGCCATTGTTGTGGCAGAAACGCCAGCAAAGGCCAACATGATCAATAATTTTTTCATAACCTTTATGTATTTAACAATCAAAATATTATTTCTCATACGGGGACAATACCCCCTATTTGACCGCAAAGTTAGCAATAAAAATTAAAATGATACATTTTTTCATTGAAAATATTGTGCAGTGCGGTGAAAATAAGCATAAAAAGCGCGATAGATACGGCTCTCAGGAAAACAAATGTTCAATTTCCGTCTGCCGGAGTACCCCGATGATTTTCTTCCCGTCTGGAGTGTAGTTGAAGTTGGAACAGGCAAACAACGAATTGACAATATTCTCCATTTCATCGTTGCCGAGCACTTCTCCGTAACCGATGGCGGCATGCCGGGCCAGACCGAGGGCGATATCGTGATTGATCTCGTCGATGGCAGAAGTGCGGGTCTCGGCCGACGAGGACACTATATCCTGGAGTATGGACACATAGTCGAGCCCTTCGAGTCCTTCGGGAACGGCACCGAGGGCGTAAGACCCTGCTCCGAGACTGGTGAGTTCGAAACCGATGGTTTCCAGTTCGGGAAGGATTTTCTCCAATATCACGTTCTCCGAAACCGAGAAATGGAGTGCCTCGGGAAAGAGCACTTTTTGAGCGCGGGTCTTTTTGTTGCGCAAAGCGGAGAGGTAAGCCTCGTAGCGGATGCGCAGATGGGCGCGGTGCTGGTCGACAATCATCAGACCCGACTTGACGGCCGTCATGATATACTTGCCTTTGTATTGGTAGTGGGCGGGCGATTTCTCTTCCGGCATGGTTTCGCCGATGGACGACACGGCCGACGGGATAATATCGGCTGGGACGTCTGTACTGTCCTCAGAGGAAGAAGCCGTTGGGGTAAAACGTGAGGGGATAATCCCCGACCCTACTTCATCAAAACTGAAAAGTTGGGTCTGCGGGTCGGCATCTCGTCCGAGTCCATCGTAGAGTTGCTCCCAACCCTCGACAGAAGGTTTTGCCGAGGGCGTGACAGGAACAGATGGGGCGCTGGCCATACGGAAGGGATTGTACTCAGGGTTGTACTGTACCTTGGGCAGGGCGCTGATATTGTTAGGGTCGAAAAGGGGGATATCCGGACAATCTTGGGTATCGAAATCGATGGCCGTAACATCATTGAACATACCCACACTCTCCTTGACGGCGGCGGCTACTATCTGCCAAATGGCCTGCTCGTTCTCAAACTTGATTTCCGTCTTTGTCGGATGGATGTTGACATCGATATTTTCCGGATCTACCTCAAAATAGAGGAAATAGGGCACTTGCTCGCCTGACGGTACCAGACGGTCGTAGGCGGTCATGACCGCCTTGTTGAAATAGGGATGTTTCATGTACCTGCCATTGACAAAGAAGTATTGTTGCGCACCTTTCTTTCTGGCCGACTCGGGTTTTCCTACAAAACCTGTAATCTTGCAAAGCGACGTGGCTACTTCCACGGGCAGAAGAGTCTGATTGATTTTCTTACCGAAGATGTCGACAATGCGCTGACGCAATCCGGCCGCCTTGAGCGAAAACATCTCCGATCCGTTGTTCTGCAAGGTGAAGGCCACATCGGGATTGACAAGGGCGATACGCTCAAAGGCGGTGGTGATGTTGGTCAGTTCTGTAGCGTTGGACTTGAGAAACTTGCGTCGAACGGGAACATTATAGAACAGGTTTTCTATCATGAAATTGCTGCCCACCGGGCAGGCGCAAGCCTCCTGACAGACCACTTTCGAACCGGCCAGCGAGAGATGGGTACCTACATCTTCGCCGGGCTGACGGGTTTTGAGTTCCACCTGTGCCACGGCAGCAATGGAGGCGAGTGCTTCGCCACGAAAACCCATCGTATGCAGGTCGAAAAGATCGGCCGCCTTGCGTATCTTCGAGGTGGCATGGCGCTCGAACGACAACCGGGCATCAGTTTCCGACATACCCTTTCCGTTGTCGATGACCTGGATGGAGGTGCGCCCGGAGTCGACAGTGAGTACGTTGACAACAGTCGCACCAGCATCGATGGCATTCTCGACGAGTTCCTTTACCACGCTTGCGGGGCGTTGTATGACTTCGCCCGCCGCAATCTGGTTGGCCACTGCATCGGGCAAAACTTGTATGATATCACTCATGGCGGTTGTTATGAGGTAGGGGTGCAGACATGATAAGGTGGGGTTTTATTTTTCGAGTATCAACAGAAGGAGAAGGACAAGGGCGAGGAGCAATACCACTGGTAGGAACATGCCGCGTACCATCCACCACTGACTGCGGTGCGACGGCCGACGGAAAGCCCGGTGTATCATCTCCGCATCACATTCGGTCCGGGAAGCAGACGACGTGGAGGCCGCACGCTCTTGAAGCCGCTGCAGTAGTTCACGGCGGCTGTCGGCATAGACAAACGTATGATGGAAGCCCCGAGGCTTACGATTGCTGAAGAAAAACATTATTTCTGTATGAGTGTATTCTTTTCGCCAAGATGCTGCAACGGGGCCTCCATGCGCGGCTGTTCCTTGAGTTTCTGTCCTTCACTCTTGCCACGCCATACAAAGATATCATCCTTGTCGCGTGGCCGTAGGTCGGCAAACCAGTTAAACTCCGGCAACTTGAGACGATCGGCAGGGATTTGGGTGATGGGATACATTGTACCGACGGGATTCGACGTCCACATCTTCTCCAGTTTCTTTTCTGCCGAGATAAAGGCCCGCAATGTGTCGCCCTCCATATAGTTGTGCTCCGTGAGTACACTGTCCTTGTCGTCTGAGAAGTAGTAGATGCTCTTGACATTGCCTATCGACTCAGTCTCGCGCAGTGCGCCGTCGATGAAGTAAGCCTTCATGATCTTCGAGGACAACTGGTTGTAATGATTGTTGTCGTCGGCCTTTTCCACAGAGAGCGCCTGCCCCTCGATCTCGGCATAGCGTATGGTACTGTCGTTGTTGTACACACGGATCACTTCGCCGAGCAACTGGCGGTTGTCGTTCCACACGATGGGGTCGCGGTACATGGTCAGACAGGAGTCCTTGCTGTTGTAGACAAAGGAGTCGCACACGGCCTGCACATCGACACGGAAGGCACGGACATGAGGAAAACCGTGCACCACGCGGTAAACGCTATCGGTCTCGATATTGTAGGTATATATCTTGATGGAGTCGGCGTGCATATAGAGGGTGTCCTGCTGCGAGAAATCCTTGACGACAGCCCTTCGGGTGGCGTAGCCGTTTCCGGTCTTGTCGTTGTAGTAGAGATGGTCGCAGTCGAGTTCGTTCTTGTTCCTGGCGTCGATGTAGACCACATTGCCAAAGCCCTCGTTCAGTCCGGTCTTGTTGTCATGAAAGATACTGTCGCCCACAATGCTCTTCTCACCATTGACGATGGTAGATCGGCCAAAGAGTTGCGACCGGTCGGTCTTGGAATTGAGCCAGGCATCAGAGGTATGGATGACGTTGTCGGCGGAGAACACCTTGGAAGGTCCTGTGACATGGGCCAGTTGCTTGCGCGTGTCGTAGAAGAGCGTATCGGTCTCCACCCGTTGTTTGGGGGTGGTCATCTTCACATTATAATAGAACACGGCCTCACGCGTGTCGCTGTGATATTCGCCCCAGTCGGCATCAAGGATATCCTTGTTGTCGATGAGACGGCCGCCATCAAAGAAATAGGCTTCATCATTGAGACGGTCGTAGTCGAGACTGTCGGTATGGAGTTTTTGGGTACGGTGATGGAGCCACACATCATGGCGGGCGTGCATCATCTGTTCCATACCGTCATAGTCGGCATAGTGGCAGGTGAGCGTGAGGGTATCGCCCTGCTTGTAGCGTACATTGCCGAAAGCCCGACAGGAGTTCGACTCCTTGTAGAAATAGGCACTGTCGCACCACAGGTCAGATCCGGCATGGGTAAAGTGCACATTACCCTTGACAATATCGGCGTCGGGATGGGCCCCACGGACATCGTGGTAGAGTTCACGGGAATTGACAAGGTGTATGCGCTCGTCGGTCTTAGGACGTTTCTTCTTTTTGCCGGGAGCGGCAAAGGAAGAAACGAGGAAAAGTCCAAAAAGGCATAGAACCAATACGAGAAAGATTCTATGCCCTTGATATTTTTGTACGTTGCGGTTGTCAGGCGTCATTTGATCCATCCTTCATATTCGAAATCGCAGTTCTTGTAGCGGTCGTTCATCTTCACGTAGATGGTCTTGATCTTGTTGACCACCCAGTTGTGGAGGAACTTGTCACGCTCGCGGGCGAGCACCACGTTCTTCATCGTCTGAAAATCTTCGGTGATGGTGGCGCGGTGGCCGTCGATACGGCTCTTCAGTTTGACAATGGCGCAGACCGTCTTGCCCTTCTCATTGATCATCTGGAAGGCCTTCGACACTTCACCCACCTTCATATCCTCTACTACACGGGCCACCTCAGTGGGCAGGTCGCGCATCTGGAATTTGGAGGTGCGTCCTTCCTGTGAGTTGTAGGACATGAGTCCGTGGTTGTTGCGGGTATCCTTGTCGTCGGAAAGCACAGAGGCGGCCTCCTCGAAGGAGAACTTATTGTCGCGGATATTGTCGGCGATGGAGTCGAGACGCACACGGGCAGCCTCGGTAGCCTCGGCCGACACTTTGGGTATGCGAAGGATGTGGCGCACCTTGATCTTGTCACCGCGCTTGTCGATCAGTTGTATGATATGATAACCGTACTCCGACTCCACAATCTTGGAGATCTTCTTGGGGTCGGTCAGGTTGAAGGCTACATTGGCAAAAGCCGGGTCGAGGTATCCGCGGCCCATATAGTCCATCTCTCCGCCCTGACGTGCAGAACCCGGGTCTTCGGAATAGAGACGGGCCAGGGTTGCAAACGAGGTCTCGCCGCGGGTGACACGGTCGGTATATTCGCGGAGGTCGTTCTTGATACGTGCGATCTCGTCGGGATCAATGCGAGGCTCCTTGGTGATAATCTCCACCTCGACTTCAGTCGGGACAAAGGGTATACTGTCTTCGGGCAGGTCGCGGAAATAGTTGCGCACGTCTGCGGGAGACACCTTGATGTCAGACACCAGTTTCTCCTTCATCTGCTGAATGAGCTGATTGTTCTTGAAATCATCGTAGAGTTGCGTGCGTATCTGGGAGATCGACTGTTTGCGGTATTCCTCCAGTTTCTCTCGCGAGCCGGCACTCTGAATCCACTGGTTGATCTGCATCTCGATATTGTTGGCGATATCCGATTCGGACACCTCAATAGAGTCTATCTCTGCCTGATGGAGGAAGAGTTTCTGTACGGCGATCTGCTCGGGAATGGAACAGTCAGGGTCGTTCTTCCACTTGATGCCGGCCAATTCGCCCTGGAGACGCATCATCTCGACATCCGACTTGAGTATCGGTTCGTCACCCACTACCCATATCACCTCGTCGACTACGCTGCTTTCGGGTATGGGGGTCTCTTCGGTTACGGTACTTGTAGTATCAGCCGGAGTAGCGGTGGCGGTATGTGCTGGCATGGCGGCACGCGCTCCCATACCAAGGAAGAGCAGTGCGCACAGGAAGGCGGAGAATATCTTATATTCTTTTCTCATAAATATATATGTGGTCTATGCTATATCGACGGCCAAGGCCGCCATTAATGTTTGTTGACCGTTTCGAGTACGGCTTTGTCTACCGTGACAGGGTATTGGCGGCGCAAGGACTCTACCCATTGTTTTTCGAGATAGTCCTGATAGTCGGCCACCACCTGGTCGCGTACATCCTCATAGGTCTTAGGAGCCTTGAGTTTCTCGCCGTAGGTCAGTGTGTAGGGATAGTCCTTCACGGGTTTGAGTTCGGCGGTCTTGCCGAAGATTTCCTTGTCGACAAGTGCGTTGTCGCCTTCTTTGAAGATACCCTTCACCACCTTGATGGTGACGGTGCTGTCGTTGAAGGTCTTGCGCAGGGCCTCACCCCACTGGTCGAAGGGCAAGTTTTTGACAACGCTCTTGACACGCTTGATGTCGGCCTCGTTTTTCAGATGACAGGAGATACCCTTGAAGCGGGGGGTATCCCACTGGTATTTCTTTTTGTTCTTCTTGAAGTAGGCGGCCAAGCCCTCTGTATCCTTGGCGGCCTTGTCCCATACCGTGCGGTTGCTGATTTCGTAGAGCATCAGTCCGTCGTGGTATTCACGTATCAGATTGCGCAATTCGGGATCCTTGGCCTGCAACTCCTCAGAGCGACGGTCGAGCACCTGCTCGGAAGTACAGGCAGGCACGCTGGCCTTGGCTATGGAGTCTATCTTTGCACTGACAATGCGGTCGCGCAGGTTGCGCTGGTCGATAAACCGCAAGATGTCGGCATGAACAGAATCGTATGGGAAGAAGTTGCCCTTGTCCTTGAGCAACACGATATGGTAGCCAACGGGAGAGAGGAACGGCTGACTGAGTTCGCCCTTCTTCATGGCGTACACCTTCTTTTCAAACTCCTTGAGTGTCTGTCCGGGCTGTATCCACGACAGGTCGCCGCCCTCTATGGCCGAGCGTTTGTCGTCTGAGCACTTGCGGGCGAGTGTCGCAAAGTCGGCCCCATGTTTCAGTGCGTTGTAGATGGAGTCTGCGCGCAACTTGGCGCTGTCCTGCTGGGCCTGGGTTGCCTTCTGTCGCAGGAGTACGAGGATGTGTGCCGGATGCACCAGTCCGCCCAAGGAGTCTATACGGTGACTGGTCTCGTTGTAGATACGGCGGGCCTCAGCCTCCACATCGGCATCGGTGATAAAGGTAGGACGCAACTGCTGGTCGCGGTACATCCTGAATTCCGACTTGAAGGAGCGTGTCGTATCGATACCTGCTGCCTGGGCAGCGAGCACCTTGAGTTTGTAGTTGATGAAAAGGTCGACATACTCGTTGACGCTTTTCTTGTCGACAACCGTTTCCGAGTTGTTTTTGTTGTAGGAATATTCAAATTCCGACCTTGATACGGGTACACCATTGACGGTCATCACCGTGGGGTCTACCTGGGCGACAGCAACTCCTCCGAGAAGCAGAAGGAGAAGCGCCAGCAGCATGTTGTTCTTCATCTATAATTGATAAGGGCGTGTACGCCACACTTGTGTTATAAGCCGAGAAAGCCACCATTCCGCAAGAGCATCCGCTCTGCGGAGTGGTGACAGGTAGTCCCGGCTATCGGTTATTGTTCATTTTGTCTGTATGGTCCGAATTTTATTCGTGACGCGAATAGTTGGGAGCCTCACTGGTGATAGTGATATCGTGGGGATGGCTCTCCATCACACCGGCATTGGTGATGCGGGTAAACTTGGCATTGTGCAGCAGGTCGATGGTCTGTGCGCCGCAGTAGCCCATACCCGAGCGAAGTCCGCCGATGAGCTGGTAGATTACTTCCTGTACGGTACCTTTGTAGGGTACACGTCCGGCGATGCCTTCGGGCACGAGTTTCTTCACGTCCTTGGTACCGGCCTGGAAGTAGCGGTCTTTCGAACCGTTCTCCATGGCTTCGAGCGAACCCATACCGCGGTAACTCTTGAACTTACGTCCATTGAAGATGATAGTATCACCGGGGCTTTCCTCTGTTCCGGCTACAAGCGAACCGATCATCACGCTACTACCGCCGGCTGCCAAAGCCTTGACCACATCGCCTGAATAGCGGAGACCGCCGTCAGCAATGAGAGGTACACCTGTGCCTTGCAGTGCGCTGTATACGTCGTAGACTGCGCTCAACTGGGGAACGCCGACACCGGCTACCACACGGGTGGTGCATATAGAACCCGGGCCGATACCCACCTTGACAGCGTCAGCGCCGTTGTCGACAAGCATCTTGGCGGCTGCGCCTGTGGCCACATTGCCCACAACGATGTCCACGTTGGGGAAGGAAGCCTTGGCCTCTACCAGTTTTTCGATGACATATTTGGAGTGACCGTGTGCCGTATCGATGACGATAGCATCGGCACCGGCCTCAACGAGGGCAGCCATACGGTCGAGTGTATCTACCGTGACACCGACTCCGGCAGCCACGCGCAGACGGCCTTTCTCGTCCTTGCAAGCCATAGGTTTGTCCTTGGCTTTGGTGATATCCTTGTAGGTGATCAGACCTACAAGATGGTTTTCCTTGTCTACAACGGGCAGTTTCTCGATCTTGTTTTCCTGCAGTATCTGTGCGGCGGCAACGAGGTCGGTCTGCTGGTGAGTGGTAACAAGGTTTTCGTGGGTCATCACGTCATCAATAAGTTTGTCGAGATGGCGTTCGAAACGAAGGTCACGATTGGTGACGATACCTACAAGATGGTTTTCATCGTCTACCACGGGAATACCTCCGATGTGGTATTCGGCCATGATATCGAGAGCGTCCTTCACTGTACTTCCGCGGCGGATAGTCACCGGATCATAGATCATACCGTTCTCTGCACGCTTCACGATAGCCACCTGACGGGCCTGCTCCTCGATAGACATGTTCTTGTGTATCACACCGATACCGCCTTCGCGTGCGATAGCGATAGCCATTGCCGACTCTGTGACGGTGTCCATGGCAGCCGTCACAAACGGTACATTAAGGCTGATGTGACGTGAGAACTGGGTTTTCAACTCTACTGTCTTCGGCAGCACCTCTGAGTAAGCGGGAATGAGAAGGACGTCATCGAAGGTCAGACCGTCCAATACAATTTTATCTGCAACAAATGATGACATATAATAACTTAAAAAATTTATTGCGTGCAAATTTAGCAATAAAAATCCATACATAGACAACGCCCTGCCCATTTTCACATCTTGTTAATGCAATTTAACGCCACGTCCAACGGGTATGCCGGCACCGTCTGCACAAAGAGTTCCGACCGTCCATACCATACTGCAGCAACAGTTTCCTTGCCGCAGAAGGCATGCACAGCACAACCATCCTATCAATTGGCCACTTCGGAGAGAAACTTGATGCGCACGAGACGGATTTCGTTGTCCTCGTAGTATTCGCCGAGTTCGTCGATGGCTCCTTCCATGGCCTCGTCAGCATTGGCAAAGTCGCGGTTTTCCTGGAAGAACTCGTAGATTTCGTCTATCTGGTCATCGTCGAGGAAGGTTTTCAGATAGTAGTCGATGTTGATACGGACACCGTTCTGCACGAGCACATCTATTTTATCAAGCAACTCTTCATACTCCCATCCCATCATCTTGGCAATCTCGTCGAGTGGCAGTTGGCGTTCGATGTAGGTGACGAGTTTTTGGATATTCGTACTCTTGGGGGCCGAACGGAACACAAACTCCTCCGGACGCAGGATTTCGTTCTCCTCGCAGTACTTGCGGATAAGGTCGCAGAAAGGTTCACCATAGCGCTTGGCCTTGCCCATGCCGACGCCCTGTATATTGTAGAGTTCCTTGATGGTGACAGGGTAGAGTGTGGCCATCTGTTCGAGCGACACGTCGTGGAAGATGACATAACCGGGCAGATCCAGTTTCCGGGCCACGCTCTTGCGCAAATCCTTGAGCATAGCGTACAGTTCAGGATCGAGCACGGCCTTGCCTCCCTGTTCGTCTTCTCCGTCGTCGCCATGGAAGTCACGGTCCTCGACAATCATAAACGGTTGCGGATGGCTGATGAAGCGCCGGCCAGCGGCCGTCACCTTCAAGATGCCGTAGTTTTCCACCTCCTTGTTGATATAACCGGAGATGATACCTTGCCGGATGACCGGGTTCCAGAGTTTCGGATCGGCGTCCTCGCCTTCTCCGAACACTTCGAGTTGGTCGTGCTTGTGCGACACAATCTCGTCGGTAGCCCGTCCCTTGACAAAGTCAATGATATAGTTTTGCTTAAAGTTTTCCTTGGTAGCGAGAATGGCCTTGAGTACGATGACAAGAAGGTCTTTGCCCTCGCGCTGCTCCTTGGGATGGAGACAGTTGTCGCAGTTGCCGCAGTTGTCCTGCGTATAGGTTTCGCCAAAATAGTGGAGCAACAACTTGCGGCGGCAAACCGACGATTCGGCATAGGCTGCGGTTTCCTGCAAGAGTTGGCGGCCGATATCCTGTTCGGCGATAGGCTTGCCCTCCATGAATTTCTCCAGTTTCTGCAGGTCGCGGTGGGAGTAGAACGTGATGCACTGTCCCTCACCACCGTCACGTCCGGCACGTCCGGTCTCCTGATAGTACCCTTCAAGACTCTTGGGGATATCATAATGTATGACAAACCGCACATCGGGTTTGTCTATACCCATACCAAAGGCGATGGTGGCTACAATGACATCAATGCGTTCCATCAGAAAATCGTCCTGTGTGGCGGAACGCGTGGCGGAGTCGAGTCCAGCATGATAAGGAGCGGCCTTGATATCGTTGAGCCGCAGCACGTTGGCCAGTTCCTCCACTTTTTTGCGGGAGATGCAGTAGATGATACCGCTCTTGCCCGTGTTCTGCTTGATGAACTTGACGATCTGCTTGTCGACATCCTTGGTCTTCTGCCGTACCTCATAGTAGAGGTTGGGACGGTTGAACGAACTCCGGAATTCCTTGGCATCGGCGATACCAAGATTTTTCTTGATGTCCGTGCGCACCTTTTCGGTGGCCGTAGCGGTGAGTGCGATAACGGGAGCCTGACCGATACGGTTGATGGTGGGGCGTATATTGCGGTATTCGGGGCGGAAGTCGTGTCCCCACTCCGAGATACAGTGAGCCTCGTCTATGGCGTAGAAAGAGATCTTCATCGATTGGAAGAGGGCCTGATTGTCTTCCTTGTTCAGCGATTCGGGGGCGACGTAGAGCAGTTTGGTTTTGCCGCTGTGTATGTCGTCGGTGACTTGTTGCACGGCCGACTTGTTGAGCGACGAGTTGAGATAGTGGGCCACACCATTCTCCTCGCTGAGTCCGTTGATGACGTCTACTTGGTTCTTCATCAACGCGATGAGCGGTGACACGACAATGGCAGTCCCGTCCATGATGAGCGATGGCAGTTGGTAGCACAGACTCTTTCCACCACCGGTCGGCATGAGGACAAAGGTATCGTTGCCGTCGAGTAGATTGCGGATGATGGCTTCCTGGTCGCCCTTGAACGAGTCGAAGCCGAAGTACCGCTTCAGTTGTTCGTTGAGATTCACTTTCGTAGTCATAGATTTGTTTGGATTGCGGGGAGCGGCTCTCACGAGGTCGCTCCCCGATGAGGGGTTATTGCCGGACGGTCACGGTACCGGCTATGCGATGAAGACAGTGTCAGATTGTCTCTATCTGTTGTATGCGTGACTTCTCTATTTGGCTTTTGGCGTAGTCGAGTGTCACGGTGAAGGTCTTTTCGCCTGTCGACGGGGCTTCAAACATGGCATCTGTGATGATTGACTCCACGATGGAGCGCAGTCCGCGGGCTCCGAGTTTGTACTCTACGGCCTTGTCGACAATGAAGTCGAGTGCCTCGTCATCAAAGGTGAGCTGGATATCATCCATACCGAAGAGTTTCACATACTGCTTGATGATGGAATTCTTCGGCTCGACGAGAATACGGCGGAGTGCTTCGCGGTCGAGCGGGTTGAGATAGGTGAGCACCGGCAGACGGCCGATAATCTCCGGGATGAGTCCAAACGACTTCAAGTCCTGCGGCAGGATATACTGCATGAGATCCTTTTGGTCGATATGGGCCACATTCTGTATCGCGTTGAAACCCACCGTATGGGTGTTGAGTCGCTGGGCTATCTTGCGTTCGATACCATCGAAGGCACCGCCGCAGATAAAGAGGATATTGCGTGTGTCGACATGGATATAGTCCTGGTCAGGATGCTTACGGCCACCCTTTGGCGGCACGTTGACCATCGTACCCTCCAACAGTTTGAGCAACCCCTGTTGCACGCCCTCACCACTGACGTCGCGGGTGATGCTGGGATTGTCGGCTTTGCGGGCAATCTTGTCGATTTCGTCGATAAAGACGATACCGCGCTCGGCAGCCGGAAGGTTGTAGTCGGCCACCTGCAATAGGCGCGAGAGAATACTCTCCACATCCTCGCCCACATATCCGGCTTCTGTAAAGACGGTGGCATCTACGATAGTGAAGGGCACGTCGAGCAGTTTGGCGATGGTGCGGGCCAACAGGGTCTTTCCTGTACCGGTGCTGCCCACCATGATGATGTTGCTCTTCTCTATTTCCACGCCGCTGTCATCCTTGGGCTGCTGCAAACGTTTGTAGTGGTTGTATACAGCGACGGAGAGATACCGCTTGGCCTCGTCCTGTCCGATGACATATTGGTCAAGATATTCCTTGATTTCCTTGGGCTTGGGAACCTGCTTGAGTTCGAAGTTGGCCTCTCCCTCATGTCGTCCCTCCTTGGGATCGCCTAACAGACCTGTAGAGTCCACGATTTGGTAAGCCTGCATCACGCAGTCGCTGCAGATATATCCTTTGACGCCAGTAATGAGCATAGGCACATCACTTTCGCTTCTTCCGCAGAAGTTGCAAACTTTTTTGGGCATTGTTTCTTAATCTTGTTGTGTGTTGTTCTTACTTATTGTCTTCACCTTTCTTGCGAGTCATCACGGCATCAATCATACCATAGGCTTTGGCTTCTTCGGCCGTCATCCAGTAGTTGCGGTCGCTGTCCTGCCATACCTTGTCAAATGGAGTATGAGAGTGTTCGGAGATGATGGTGTAGAGTTCTTTCTTGAACTTCTGTATCTCGCGGGCTTCGATCTCAATATCCGAAGCCTGTCCCTGCACACCGCCGAGGGGCTGGTGTATCATCACGCGGCTATGGGGAAGGGCGTAACGCTTACCCTCAGTACCCGACACGAGCAGAACGGCGGCCATCGAAGCGGCCATACCGGTGCACATGGTCGACACATCGCTGCTGATAAACTGCATCGTATCGTAGATACCGAGACCTGCGGTGACGCTTCCACCAGGGGAATTGAGGTAGATGGAGATATCCTTGCCCGGATCTACAGAGTCGAGGTAAAGCAACTGGGCTTCGAGGGTATTGGCGGTATAGTCGTCGATTTCGGTACCGAGGAAGATCACACGGTCCATCATCAGACGTGAGAATACGTCCATCTGGGTGACATTGAGTTGACGTTCTTCGAGGATATAGGGGTTCATGTACTGTGACTGTGCCTTGATGACGTCGTCGAGTACCATTCCGTTCATACCCAAATGGCGGGTCGCATACTTTCTAAAGTCGTTCATGATTTGTTATTGTGCGAATAAATGCTTTTCTACCGATAAAAAAAGAGAGGTTATCGACTGCTTTTGCTCCTTTCTTCACAAAGGAGGCCTACTGACTGGCGGCGAGAATGCGCCGCAACCGTCTGAAATACAGCCTACCTTGTACAAAGATAGCAAAAAAAAGTCGATAACCTCTTTTATTGGAAGAAGTTTTTTTGAATTATTTCTTCATCATCTCGTTGAACTCGTCGAGAGACACTTCCTTTTCATTGAGTTTCACGGAAGCCTTCAGGACGTTGGTGAGTTTCAGGTCGATGGCGCGGTCAACGAAGTTGTCTACGTTCTCGCGCTTCTTGAGCATCTCGTTGACATAGTTCTCAAGATACTCCTCGGGCACGTTGGCCATGCCGAACTGAGCAAACTGCATACGGGCCATAGCGGTAGCGGCCTCCTTGATATCGTTGTCGTCTACCTTGATATCATGGGCTGCAACGAGCTGCTCGCGGATCAGATGCCAGGTGAGTTGCTTGATGCTTTCGTCGTAGTTCTTCTCTACAAACTCCTCACCCTTGTCCTTGTTGTTGAGCAACATGACGCGCTTGAGCAGAGCATCGGGATATTCGAGTTTGCCGACCTTCTCCTCGCAGTAGATGCGTACATCCAGCAAGAACTTGTAGTCGCTGTTGCCTACGAGCTGCTGCTTGAGTTCCTCGGCGATACGGCTGCGGAATTCCTCCTCGCTCTTCACCTCGCCCTCTCCAAAGATGGCATCAAACATGGTCTGGTCTACAGGAGCCTTCTCGAAGCGCTGTATCTCGGTGATCTGGTAAGTGAAGTCGGAGGTCATCTCCTTAGCCTCATCCTTGCTGATCTTGAGCAGCGAAGAGAGTTCGGCCTCGCCTTCGGGATAAGCCTTGCGGGGATTGAAGGTGATGATATCGCCGGGCTTTGCACCTTCGAAGAGAGCCTTCTGGTCTTCTACCTTGATATATGAAGGCATGAGTATAGCGCCCTCTACGGTGATACCGTCTTCCTTGGTGTTGCCCTCGGCATCGAGTTCGCGCAAGTCACCCTTGAGCAGGTCGTTCTTCTCTGCGTCGTATACGTCGCCCTTGGCATACTGGCCGGCACGGCTGGCGTACATATCCACCTGCTGATCGACGAGTTTGTCGTCTACCTTGATGGTATAATAGTCAATCTTGTTCTTTCCGTTGAGTTCAATCTTGAATTCGGGAGCAACGGCAATGTCGAACATGAAGGTATAGGGAGCCTCTTTCTCGATGTCTACGGCCTCTGTCTGCTTCTCAGAAGGAAGGGGCTCGCCGAGCATAGCGATCTTGTTCTCGCGTACATAGTTGTAAATCTGCTCGCCTACAAACTTGTTGATGGCGTCCATCTTGACTGCCGGACCGTACTGCTTCTTGATCAGACCCATAGGTACCATACCAGGGCGGAAGCCTGGATAGGTAGCCTTCTTGCGGTAGTCCTTCAATGCCTTCTCGACATTACCCTTGAAATCGTCCTCTTCGACTGTAATGGTCAACAGACCATTCACTTTGTCGGGATTCTCAAATAAAATTTTCATCTCCGATGTATATTATATTAAATTTATTTTTGTCTTGATTTTGCGTCACGGAAATGCAAAATTACGCAATATCAGCGTAATTGCACAATATAGTAATAGAAAATTTGTTTTTTTAACCTAATCGCCGCCTTCCATACGACACTTTGCGTCAATCGTCCTGCATCTGCTTTCTGCGCCGCTCGGTGAGCAACTGAAAGTCCTTCTTGCGCAGTTCGAAATTATGTCCGAGATACTTCTCACGCACGGTATCATTGGCCACCAATTCGTCGGGACTGCCTTGGAAGAGGATGCGACCCTCGAAAAGCATATAGGCACGGTCGGTGATATTGAGGGTTTCCTGTGCGTTGTGGTCGGTGATGAGAATACCGATGTTGCGGTACTTGAGTTCCCACACCACTTTTTGTATGTCTTCCACAGCGATGGGGTCGACACCGGCAAACGGTTCGTCGAGCATGATAAACTTGGGGTTGATGGCCAAACAACGGGCAATCTCCGTCCGTCGGCGTTCACCGCCCGAGAGACGATCACCCATATTCTTGCGCACCTTGCCGAGATTGAACTCACTGATAAGGTCTTCCAACTTGTCAAGTTGCTCCTTGCGTGTGAGTCCCGTCATCTGTAGCACGGACATAATATTGTCCTCCACGCTCATCTTGCGGAACACGCTGGCTTCCTGTGCTAAATAGCCGATACCCACCCGCGCACGCTTGTACACGGGATAGTCGGTGATGTCGTGGTCATCGATATAGATATGGCCCTCGTTGGGCACCACCAGACCCGTCGTCATATAGAACGAGGTGGTCTTTCCGGCACCGTTCGGACCGAGCAGACCCACAATTTCGCCCTGACGCACATTGAAGGACACATTGTTGACGACGGTGCGTTTGCCATAGCGTTTCACCAGTCCTTCTGTGCGCAGCACCATACTGCGCTGCTCTGCATTGTTCTCTGTGGTTTCGGTATTGCCCATCATGTCATGTAGGTCGGTTGTTTGCGTCTGACCACTACCCTGCCCTATCAAAGAAAAAAGCCGGTGGTGGTAACACGCAAAAATTGCTTGCAAATATAGTCAAAATTTCCGAGCCGCCGACCACATGACACAAAAATATTACGCCCAGCCTCGCGCTAAGAAGTCCGCCATGAGAGAAAATACACATTATAAATATATAAGTAGGTATTCAAAATTATTCGTGTATATGGGTCAGCAGATGCCTATTATACTTCAAATAATTTTGAACACCTACTTAAGAGTACATTCGGCAGCGGCAGCATCATGACATCGGCCTCTCCTCACAAAAAACTTTAAGGGCCGTTGTAGTTTCCGCTTTTTATTGCTACTTTTGCACGCACAAAAGTCAACACGCATGCTTATTGTCAAATCCCTGACCACACTCGGTCGCTACGTCATGCTGATGGGACGGTCGTTTTCGCGCCCCGAACGTATGCGTATGTTTTTCAAGCAGTACACCAAGGAGATGTCCTCTCTCGGAGTCGACTCCATCGGCATCGTCCTGCTCATATCCTTCTTCATCGGTGCAGTGATTTGCATCCAGATGAAACTCAACATCCAGAGCCCGTGGATGCCCCGCTGGGTATCGGGCTATACCACCCGTGAGATCCTGTTGCTGGAGTTCTCCTCGTCTATCATGTGTCTCATCTTGGCCGGAAAGGTAGGGTCGAACATCGCCTCCGAGTTGGGCACCATGCGGGTGACACAGCAGATTGACGCTCTCGAGATTATGGGCGTCAACTCAGCCAGTTACCTCATCTTGCCCAAGATATTGGGACTGGTGACCATCATGCCTTTCCTCGTCATCTTTTCATCGGCCACCGGTATTCTCGGCGCTTACGGCACAGCCTATATCGGCCACATCCTCTCGCCCGACGACCTGACGCTCGGTCTGCAGCACGCCTTCAACCCGTGGTTCATGTGGATGAGCATCATCAAGAGTCTTTTCTTCGCCTACATTATCTCCAGCGTCTCCTCCTACTACGGCTACACCGTGGAGGGCGGTTCGGTAGAGGTAGGAAAGGCCAGTACCGACGCCGTCGTCAGTTCGAGTGTGCTCATTCTCTGCTCCGACGTATTCCTCACCCAACTGCTCAGTTAAAAAACCCGTAGCATGATTGAAGTAAAAAATCTCTGCAAGTCGTTTGAGGACAAGACCGTCCTGAGCGACATCAACGCCATATTCGAAGACGGCAAGACCAACCTCATCATCGGACAGAGCGGCAGCGGCAAAACCGTACTGATGAAAAATCTTGTCGGCCTGCTCACCCCCACCAGCGGCAGCGTACTGTACGACGGCCGCGACTTTGTGAGCATGACCAAGAAGGAGAAGATACACATGCGCCGCGAGATGGGCATGATCTTCCAGAGCGCTGCACTCTTCGACTCGCTCTCCGTACTGGAAAACGTGATGTTCCCGCTCGACATGTTCTCCTCCATGAACTACCGCGAGCGCGTACACCGCGCCAAGGAGTGTCTCGACCGCGTCAACCTCTCCGGAGCCGAAAACAAATACCCCGGCGAGATATCCGGCGGTATGCAAAAGCGCGTCGCCATCGCCCGCGCCATCGTGCTCAACCCCAAATACCTCTTCTGCGACGAGCCCAACTCCGGACTCGACCCCCGCACGTCGCTTGTCATCGACGAACTGCTCAGCAGCATCACCAAGGAGTACGGCATCACCACCATCATCAATACCCACGACATGAACTCGGTGATGGGTATCGGCGAGAATATCGTCTTCATCTACAAAGGCCACAAAGAGTGGCAGGGCAACAAAGATCAGGTCATCAGTTCCACCAACAAGCAACTCAATGACCTCGTCTTCGCCTCCGAACTCTTCCGGAAGGTCAAGGAGGTGGAGATGGAAAAGGAGAACAACGCCAAATGACGACAAAAAGACCGTAGTGATGTCCTGAAAAGCGTATAAAACAGCAATTTGAATATTTTATTGCAAAAATACGTTAATATATTTGGATATATCCACAACATTCCCTACCTTTGCAATCGCTTTCAAACAGGAAGCACAAGGGCGCTTAGCTCAGCTGGTTTAGAGCGTCTGCCTTACAAGCAGAGGGTCGGGGGTTCGAATCCCTCAGCGCCCACAAAGAGAGAACATACTTCGGTTTGTTCTCTTTTTTGTTTTAGGCCGGTACCGAAACATCCGTCGACAAAGCCGACATCCGGCATCCCGCCTGTACCGCCCCAAACCGCCAATCTACCCCATGACACCCCACAACAGACTGCAACCACAATATAATCCGACTGAAAACCGATAAAGACATGAAAAGAAACTTTTTGCTGGCTGCCCTCCTGCTACTGGGTATGGGCACCAAAGCCGAGGGCATCAAGCCCGCCATCCCACGGGATGCGAAGATTGAAGCCAAGATCGAGAAAACACTCGGACAGATGACGCTCGACGAGAAAATCGGACAGATGCTGGAGTTGACCCTCGACGTACTGGGCACCACAACAGACAAAGACGGGTGGATGCTCAGCGAGGAGAAGGTAGACACCTGTATCTCGAAGTGGAAGGTGGGTTCTATCCTCAATGCCCCCTGTACCCGTGCCGCCACCGTTGCCCAGTGGCAGAAATGGATACGGCTCATCCAGAAAAAGTCGATGAAGTACATGGGCATTCCTACCATCTACGGTCTCGACAACAACCACGGTGTGACCTATGTACAAGGTGGCACACTGTTTCCCCAACCCATCAACCTCGGTGCCTCGTTCAACACGACGCTGGCCCGCACCGGTGCCGAAATCTGCGCCTATGAGAGTCGCGCGGCCAACTGCCCGTGGGTATACAATCCAGTGACCGACCTCGGCCGCGACCCCCGTTGGAGCCGCATCTGGGAGAGTTTCGGCGAGGACGCCATCGTCAACGCACGCATGGCCGCAGCCGAGATCAAGGGCTACCAGGGCGAGGATGCCAACCACCTCGACCAGTTCCATGTAGCCACCAGCCTCAAACACTATATGGCCTACGGCGCACCCTGGTCGGGCAAGGACCGCACACCTGCCTACCTCTCGCCCGCCATGCTGCGCGAGAAATACTTCGAACCGTTCAAGGCTGCCGTCCAAGCCGGCGCACTGACCATCATGGTCAATTCGTCCAGCATCAACGGCGTGCCCGTCCATGCCAGCCATGAGTACCTGACCGAATGGCTCAAGGACGGCCTCAACTGGGACGGCATGATCGTCACCGACTGGGCCGACATCAACAATCTCTACACCCGTGAGAAGGTGGCAAAAGACAAGAAGGACGCCATCCGTATAGCCATCAACGCCGGTGTCGACATGTCTATGGACCCGTACAACGTGGAGTTCTGCCCGCTGCTGAAGGAACTGGTCGAGGAGGGCAAGGTGCCCATGGCGCGTATCGACGATGCCGTGCGTCGCATCCTCCGCGTGAAATACCGTCTCGGCCTATTTGACGAACCCAACACCGGCGGCAAGGGATATGAGAAGTTCGGTTGCGACGAGTTTGCAGAAAAGGCCCTCCGCGCCGCCGAAGAGACCGAGATACTGCTCAAGAACGACGGCATACTGCCGCTCGCCAAGGGCAAGAAGATACTCCTGGCCGGACCCAATGCCAACCAGATGCGCTGTCTCGACGGCGGATGGAGTTACACCTGGCAAGGATCTAAAGCCGAAGACCTCGCCACCAAGTACAACACCATCTATGAGGCCCTCTGCAACAAGTACGGCAAGGAAAACATCATTCTCGAACAGGGCGTGACCTACAATGAAGACGGTGCCTACTACGAGGAAAACGCACCGCAGATCGGCCGCACCGTCCAGGCAGCCGCCAATGCTGACGTGATCGTGGCCTGCATCGGAGAAAACTCCTACTGCGAGACTCCCGGCAATCTCAACGATCTTTGGCTGTCCGACAACCAGCGCAACCTGGTCAAGGAACTGGCCAAGACGGGCAAGCCTATCATCCTCATCCTCAACGAGGGCCGCCCGCGCCTCATCGCCGATATCGAACCGCTGGCCAACGCCGTGGTCGACATACTCCTGCCGGGCAACTACGGTGCCGATGCCCTGGCCAACCTTCTGGCCGGCGACGCCAACTTCTCGGCTAAGTTGCCCTACACCTATCCGAAGGAAATCAACTCGCTCCACACCTACGACTACAAGGTATCTGAGGAGGTCGGAACGATGGACGGTGCCTATGACTACGACGCCAAGGTATCGCTCCAGTGGCCCTTCGGTTACGGTCTGAGTTACACCACCTTCGAGTATAGCAATCTCAAAGCCGACCGCTCACAGTTCACCGCCGACGACATGCTCACCGTCACCGTCGACGTGAAGAACACCGGAACAAAAGTTGGCAAAGAGTCCGTGCTACTCTACTCCAGCGACCTCGTCGCCTCGACCGTACCCGACAACAAGCGCCTGCGCGACTTCACCAAGATCGAGTTGCAACCCGGTGAGACCAAGACCGTCACCTTCCAGATACCCGCCAAGAGTCTTGCCTTTGTCGGTGCCGACGGCAAGTGGACACTCGAAGAAGGCGACTTCCTGCTCAAAGCCGGCAGTCTGACCCTGCCCATAGCATGCACCAAGACCAAAGTATGGGATACCCCCAATATCTAATCTAAATAGTTAAGTAGGCGTTCAAAATTATTTGATATGGATATGCGCCTTATTTTCGTTTGTATGTTCGGGTTGAAGAGGGAGTGTAGCGGGCTACACGACCGATGAAAGCCGGGCATACAGGCGAAAAGAAGGTGCAGAGACATGTCAAAGTATAATAGGCATCTGCTGACCCATATATACGAATAATTTTGAATACCTACTTAAGGCGGTAAAAATTAAGCCACTGCCCCTGCAAGCGGCGCACAGTTCACGACACAATGAACGTTGCGCCCCTTGCAGGGGCAATGTTGTAAAAACATCGCAATCGGCGAGTCCCGTAGGGACGACATATTATAGCGTAGGGGCT
>CAVCSC010000041.1:0-21476 GCA_963604975.1 Lachnospiraceae bacterium
CTCTTCAACCCGAACATACAAACGAAAATAAGGCGCATATCCATATCAAATAATATTGAACACCTACTTATCCGCAAATATAAGTATACTTTCTGACATAACAAGGGGAAAGGACTATTAATGATGGATAAGTTTTTTATGTTGCCGCTTTTATTGCCTATTTTCAATGTTTTTCTCGAAAAAGAAGCAAAAGTTTGTGTTGTATAGAATAAATATATATTTTTGCCTATTGTAAGTGACTTATGAAAAATAAGTTGATATGAGTCGTGTAACCTATTTTTATACAAAAGGCAATATGAAACGTGTTTTCGGAAAATGGATACTTCTGACATTCCTCTGCTTGGCGAATGTTGCCGTATGCCACGCCGATTGGTTCAAAGGCAAACTCGTCAATGCGGAAACGGGAGAACCTCTGGCTAATGCCAGCATCAGTAGTGAGGTGAATCCGAAACCAGGATGGAGCATGCAGACGTCGGCTACGGCGGATAGTACAGGATGTTTCGTACTCGAAAACGGATGGGAGGGCCGTATACTTTTCACCTTCAGCATGATTGGATACAAGAACAGTCGAAAGGTAGACTATTCGTATGGTGAAGATGTGAAGGACACTATCAATCTCGGCACGATCAAGTTGCAGCCTACCGACTTGATGCTGCGTGAGGTGGAAGTCACTGCCAAAATGCCGCGTATCACCATGTCGGGTGATACCATTGTGTTCAATCCCGATGCTTTCAAACTGAAGGAGGGGGCGCGACTCGACGAACTCATCAAGAAACTGCCGGGAGTGGTGAATCGCAACGGTCAACTCTATTGGAGAAACAAGCCGATACGTCTGATGATGAACGGCAAGAATATCTTTGGCGGAGACAATATCGTGGGGCAGTTGCCGGCTGAGGTGGCCAAGAAGATAAAACTCTACGACCGGAAGTCGGAGTTGGCCCGACATACGGGCAACGACGACGGCGATGAAGACAATGTGCTCGACATCGAGATCAAACCAGGATTTCTCGACAAGTGGTATGGCGATGTGGGCGTTTCCTATCAGACCGCGAAACGCTACCTGTTTGACTTCAATGCGAGCAGGCTTAGCGAGCACGACCCGCAACTGGTATATGTGCAGGCCAACAATGCCAACCTCTATGTGGAGCGCACCATGCGGCGAACGGTAAACCGCAATGTCGACAATGACGGCAAGAGCCAGTGCGGATCCTACAACTATCAGCACAACTGGCAGACAAAGGGCGCGGAGAATCTCATGGGCAATAGTTTCGACATCAGCGCCAACTTTGGTCATGGCGACGGATGGGGTACAAACAGTTCGTCTACCGAGACATTCTTCCCCAATCAAGACCGTACCTTGTCTCTGTCGAAGAACTACAACTATGACCACAAGATCAATCCGCAGTTGTGGGCCAGTCTCTTTACCTACACCGACTCACTGAACAGTATCGAAGTCGAGGCCAATGCCTCGTATGGAAAAACGCGTGGTATGAGAGAGGCGGAAGGTGCTTCGTATAGTTATGATCCCAGTCAGTTTCAGTACCATGCACTCGCATCCGTCATGGGGGCCAAACCCGGCGATGCCCTCTACGAGCACATTATCTCCCGCAACCGCAATTACCAGACCACGGACGGGCAAGACCGCACACTCACGCTCGACTATTCGTGGACGCACTACCTGGGCAAGAAAGGCTCTTTCATCGTGAATGGCAATACGCAGGCCAGCGGTGAAAACTCAAATACATACAATCATCGCACGCTTGAATATCTGCGTGAAGGGTATGGCGAGAACCAATGGCAATATTTTGCCTACAAGAACCACGACCTGCAATCTACGCTCGGTGCCACGTTCGACTACTGGGCTACCAAGAAACTCTACTTCAATCTGAGCGACAATGTGACCTACCGTCGCTATCGCACGTCGCGCAGTGTGTTTGCCGATACCGACGAGGCGCGGGTCAACGACAATCTGCCGACTACGCCCGACTATGACAACCTCAAGAATGTCCGTATGCACAGTTGGAGCAACCGACTCTCATTGAAGAGTACTATCTCGCCCACAAAGCAGTTGATGATCATTCCAAAGTTTGTCTGGACTGCCACTCGCGAGAATGCCGACTACCGATACGGGCAACTTGACACGACTACCGTGCGTAACACCCAAACGTATACCCCTTCATTGTTTTTGAAGTGGAAAATGGGTCGTGTGCGCAACATGGATTTCTCGTTTGCTTATAACACCACCGTCCCCCAACTGACAAATACCTTCGCATTCCGTGATACCACCGACCCGATGAGCATCAGTACCGGAAACGGACGGCTTGGCAACACGCACAGTCATACATCCACCTTCGGCTATCACCGTATGTGGCTTCGCAAGCAGATCGTTCTTGGGTTGGAGTTGTCATACAACAAGGAGATACATCCGTTGTCTACCCTCTACCGCTACAACTCGCAGACCGGTGTGTATACCAGCACACCCATGAACGTGAAGGGCGGTGACGAGTGGAAGATCGGTGTCAATTATGATCAGGGCATCGGCGTCTACCTGCGGCTGATGAACAAGTTCAGTTTCACCACGTCGCAGTCTTACGGTTTCCTTACAATCCTCGACAATGATGATGCCAACGCTGTTCCCAGTCTTAACCACCAGAAACTGCTTGGCATCAATGAAGACCTGGAATTGTCTTATGAGACGGAAAAACTTCAGTTGTCACTCTACGACAAACTGGAATGGAACAGATACCATTACGATGCCACATCATACAATTCTCATCCTCTCGAAAACAGATTAGGTGTTAGGTGCAATGTGAAGTTGGCTCCGTTCTACTTCAATATCCGAATGGTCGATCTTTTCCGCTCGGGGTATCTGACGACCTCTATGAATGGCCACCGTATATTGGCCAATGCGTCGGTATCTTACCATTTCAACAAGAACCGGTGTTGGCTTTCCTTGCAAGCAAACGATATCTTCAACAAGGACAATACCTACGAGGCCAGTTACACGTCGTATCAGCGGTCGGAGAGTTCGTATGACTATATTCACCACTATGTCAGTCTGAAATTCTCCTACCACTTCGATGCCAAGGAAAGCAAGAGCAAACGGTAGTCTTGCGATGGATTTTTTTAGAACCCACCATTTAGACCTTATCTACAATGTGGCTTTCAGTCGGGCGATGATTTCCCGGTCGGCTGGAAGCCATTTTATATTGTCAAGGTCTTTGGGCGACAGCCACTGTGCATCTTCATGCTCAAGTAGGGTAGGGGCACCAGAGGACAGTGTGCACAAAAAGCACTCCATAGAGAGATGAAACTGTGGGTAGTCGTACTCCACGGTGCAGAGCCTTTCGCCGACAATAATCTCAGCGGCCAGTTCCTCCCGTATTTCACGCTTCAGGGCATCGACGGAGGTCTCGCCGCTTTCTGTTTTTCCGCCGGGAAATTCCCACCAGTCTTTCCACTCGCCATATCCCCGTTGGGTGGCGAAGTATCGGCCGTCTGCATCGCGGATGATGGCGGCTACTACATGTATTGTTTTCATAGTGTTATACGGCATTGATGAATTGCGGCAATATGGGCTGGTGCATGCGCCAGTCTATGCTCATGGGCTTGTCATCGCGGGACGAGATGTAGTCTACCAGGCCAAAACAGTAGAACGGGCAGGTGTTGCCGAAACCGTCGCGCTTGTATTCCCGGACAAAGAGCAGAAACTTCTTCTTGTTTTGGGCCTGTTCTACAAACCGCCGTCCCCGGCCTTTATGGGTGTCAGTATTTTGCGACTTCCAGTGAAACTGGTTTTCGCTCACCACATAGTCGTCGTACATGGTCGATGCGGAGAAGTCCTTGTCAGACTTGTTGAGCGTGACAAAGAACAGTTCGGTGTTGAGTTCCTCGATGTTGAATACCCCGGCTACACAGCCCTGCATCTTCTTGTTGGCCGTCTGGCGGCCAAAGATGGCGAATATCTCTTCGCGGGTATAGCAACCATACTGTTCCAGTGCGACGGGCAGCCCTTCGCCTACCGCAAAGGTTTTCATTTCGAGATGTTCCAGAAGATAGTCGGTCAACTCTTGCAGTTCGGTGACAAACACCGGATAGTCGGCCAACCGTGCAAGGGCCTCTTCCATACTGCCGAACCCTGTCTTGCCGATACGGTCAAGGTAGAGCGTGTAGTACAGCATGACACCGAACGTTCTCTCCCGTTCGTCGGCAAAGGAGACGGCATCGAGGTGTGACAGTGTCCTCTTGATGAAGTGCAGGTATGCCGCACTGTTGGCATGGGTAAGATTGCCGATGCCTTTCTCGTAGCGTTTGGTGTTTTCGTCAGTGGGATAGGCGCAAAGGCCGGCTTCGCGTTTCAGGCTGCTCCAGCAGTTGCTGCCCTTGTAGATGAGGCGCACGTCCTGCCCGTTGTTCTCGATAAATTCGCGGAGGGTCGGGCAGTGGTCGTAACCGTGAAGTTCCTGTATCAGGCGTCTCTTGTTGTATATCGCGGCCTTGATGTTGTCGAGCACGTATTGTTGGGCCTTCTCCTCCATGTGGATGGTGCAGCCGTGTGGAAGAAGGGTAAATCCGTTCTGTATCTGCTCGACCACGCTCTTGTCCTTTCTGACCATCAGACTGCGGAAGCGACTGGTGAAGTCGTACTTTTTGTTGAGTTGCGCCACAAAGTCGAAGACGGTGAGCAATTGCTTGCCGGGATACAGACGCAGGCCGCGGCCCAGTTGTTGTAGGAATATGGTCAGCGACTCCGTGGGGCGGAGAAACAGTACGGTGTCTACCGAAGGGATGTCGATACCCTCATTGAAGATGTCGACCACAAAGAGATAGTTGATCTCGCCCTTGGATAGTTGGCGGTTGAGCTTGTCACGCTCGTTGTCTCTGTCGGCGGTCAGGTAGTCAGCCTTCAGTCCGTAGGCACGGAAACTCTCTGCCATATAGCGCGCATGCTCCTTGGTAGCGCAGAAACCGAGCGCCCTGCATTGGGTCTCGTCGGGAAGGTAGTAACTGAGCCGGTCGATGATGAGGCCGACACGCTCTCGGTTGCAGAGCCTTTCGGTCAGTCTGGTGGCGACATACTTGTTGCCTTGCATCAGGTCGTCGTCGGTCAGGTCGGTGTTGTCGCTGATGCAGAGGTACTGGAAGGGAGTAAGCAGTCCCTCGTCTAAGGCCATCGGCAGACGTATCTCGGCGCTGATCTGTCCGTCGAAGTCGGGCAACAGGCTCACACCGTCCATACGCTCCGGGGTGGCGGTGAGTCCGATCAGCAGTTTGGGGGAGAAGTGGGTCAGTATCTTACGGTAACTGTCGGCTACAAGGTGGTGGGCCTCGTCGATGACGATATAGTCATAGTAGTCGTGAGGCAAAGCACTGAATATTTCCTCATACTTGGCATTGAAGGTCTGTACGGATACGAACAAGTGGCTGATGTCGTTGCTGGGCTTGTATTGCCCTACCCATACATCGCCGAAGTTGGCGTCTGCCAGCACACTTCTGTAGGCATCGCGTGACTGTAGGAGTATCTCCTGGCGATGGGCCACAAAGAGCAGACGGGCACGGTGCGGATGGGATTCCGAGAACAGTTTGTAGTCGAAGGCCGAAACGACGGTCTTTCCCGTACCGGTGGCGGCAACGACAAGATTGCGCCGGATGCCGTTTTCGCGGACAGCGGCCAGTCGGTCGAGTATCTGCTTCTGATGGGGAAGCAAGGCGTACTTCACCAGTGTGCCGGCCGTGCGATGTGCCGGTTGTTTTTCCTTTACCAGTTCGCGGTGGAGTTTTTCGGAGCCTCCCTCGTTGTAGTCCTCGAAGTTGTGACTGTTCCAGTAGAGATTGAAAGTGGCCAATGCAGTCTTGATGATGTGCGGGTTCTCGGTGTTTGTCACACGGATGTTCCATTCCAGTCCGTCGGTCTGGGCCGATTTCGAGAGGTTGGACGAACCGATATAGGCCGTACTGAATCCCGAATTGCGCTCAAAGATATACGATTTGGCGTGGAGCCGCTCGATCTGTGTGTTGTACGATATCCGGATTTCCGTGTTGGGCAACTGGGCGAGCCGCTCCACCGCTTTGGCTTCCGTGACACCGCAGTAGGTGGTCGTGATGATGCGCAGCCTGTGGTTGTCGTTCTCACAAAACTTCTTCAGACGGTCGTAGATGAGGTTGAGGCCGGAGAGTTTCAGAAACGACACGATGAGGTAGATGTTGTCTGCGCTTTCGATGTCGCGTTCTATCTCGGCGTTCAGCGGCACCTTGCTCTGTCCGCCAGTGAAGAGGTTGCTGATACGGAAACCGGTCAGCGGGCGGACGGGTTCTTGTCCGGTGGCTCTCAGTCTGGCGTCCTCTTGTCTTGAAACTACGGCAGAGAGCATTTTCCGTTCATCGGCAATTTTGTCTTCTTTCTCCTCACCGAGAAAGTCTATCAGTCGGTTGACAAAGTCTACGCGCTCCTCGGTCGACAGGTTTTCGTCGGAGAGCCGGTTGCAGACCATCTTGCGCACATGCTCGGCCAGCATCGATGGCGACTCGGCATCGTCGATATCGTCTTCTTTGCAGACAAGACCGTCGGTTGAGGCTTGTCGTATGTCGCTCTGTAGCGCTTCGGTAATCAGATTTTCGTATGCTCCTTCTTGTAGTTTCATAAGTAGGTGTTCAATATTATTTGAAGGCGGATTTTTTTGGAATCCGCCTTTTGTTTAGTGTTCAGGACACGCTTAGAATGTGATGGGAGAACCGACCCCCTTGTGCTGGGGTTTGAATTTGATGCCCAGCAATTTGGCGATGGTCGGTGCGATTTGCGCATTGTAGTACTGGCCGGAGGTCAGAACACCTTTGGCAGGGATGCCCTTCCCGAAGGCCATCAGCCAAGTCTGTCCGGAGTGGGCCGTCTCTTCTCCGTGGTCGCGCCATGCATTGATGTCGGTGTCGCCGCGTCCGTGGTCGCAGGTGACGATGACGGTCGTCTGGTCTTTGTAGAAGGGGTCGCTCTGGATGAGTTCCCAAAGTTCCTTGAGGTAGGCATCGGTGCTATGTGCCGCATCGAGGTAGAGCCGGTAGTTGCCGGCGTGTCCCCACTCGTCGGTGTCGCCGTATCCGATAAACATCAGTTTGGGGTGGCGTGAGCGCATGGCCTCCAGCGCATATTCGTGGGTGAGGAAGTCAAACCGCTCGCCGTCCCAGTATTTGGGGCAGGCTTCCTGCAGTTTGTCAAGATATTTTTCCCGTTCAGTCGGTGTCTTCGACATGGCGTGGCGGTAGTGGGCGTTGACTTCCAGTCCGCTTCTCTTCTCGTTGAAGATCTCGATGAATCGGTCCCAACTGCCGAAGCACAGTACCGAGTTTTTGTATTCGTCGGTATTGTTGGCGGCTTCGAAGACGGTCACATTGGGATTGGGAAAGGGGTCGTTGCTGGTGATGCGCTCGTCGTCGGCGTGTCCGCACAGATCCTCGTTGTAGCCGGGGTAGGAAAACCACATCTTGTTGGTGACATCCATCGTGCATCCCTGGTTGCGGTCGCCGATGATGATGCCGTTCTTGGCAATGTAGTCCCAGGTGAAGGGCATCAGTGCGTTGCGGCGTTCTACGGGGTCGGCTTTCCAGTAGTCGCCCTTCATGAGTTCGACCTCGCCAAACTGCTTCTCGTTGATCAGTACGGAGTCGGCACCTCCGAACAATTCTTGCCAGCGATAGCCGTCTACGGTTATCAATACCACTTTCTGTTCTGTTTTTGCAGTACTGGGCAACAGCATCAGTGTGGCAAGGAAGGTTAACAATGTTTTTTTCATTTTGTTTCTGGTTTTGAAAGTTTCTCCAAAATTAAGGATAAAAAACGTGACAGACAAGAAAATAGGTTTCCGATTGCGACCTCGTGTCTACGCACCGTAGGTGACGCAATGTGCGTATACTCATAAATAATGATTTTGTAATGGAAATGACATACGCACTTGGCCGATTGGACAGAAAATAGTACCTTTGTACCAGTTTTATTATCAACCACATCATTTTTAAAATATGGTTTTAAGAGATCTTCAGCAAGACTTCCGTGGTTCCAATTGGAAACACGAGATCGACGTAAGAGACTTTATTCAGGCAAACTATGAGCCCTACAACGGTGACGAACAATTCTTGGCAGGGCCTTCCGAGAAGACCAAGAAACTCTGGAACATCCTCTCCGGCCTCTTCGAGGTGGAGCGCGAGAAGGGTATCTATGATGCCGAGACCAAACTGCCTCAAAGCCTTGACACCTATGGTGCCGGATATATCGACAAGGACAGCGAGGTGGTAGTCGGACTGCAGACCGATGCTCCCCTGAAGCGTGGTATCTTCCCCAAGGGCGGTATTCGTATGGTAGAGAAGGCACTGCAAGCCTATGGATATGAACTCGACCCCGCTACGAAGACCATCTTCACCAAATATCGCAAGACCCACAACGAGGGTGTGTTCTCAGCCTACAACGACGATATCAAGGCTGCCCGTCATGCCCATATCATCACCGGTCTGCCCGATGCCTACGGCCGCGGCCGTATCATCGGTGACTACCGCCGTATCGCTCTCTACGGTACGACCAACCTCATCGAGGAGAAGAAACGCTACTTCAAGCGTATCGATATACAGGAGTTTACTGAGGAAATCGTGCGCCATCGCGAGGAAATCAGCGAGCAGGTACAGGCCTTGAAGCAGTTTGAGCGTATGTGTGCCGCCTACGGTTTCGATGTCACCAAGCCGGCTACCAATGCTCGTGAAGCCGTGCAGTGGACCTACTTCGGTTACCTCGGTGCAGTGAAAGACCAGGATGGTGCTGCCATGTCGCTCGGACGCGTCTGCGCCTTCCTCGATATCTATATCCAGCGCGACTTGAAGAATGGCACGCTCACCGAGGAGGAAGCACAGGAACTCATCGACCAGATGATCATGAAGTTGCGTATCGTGCGCTTCCTCCGTACCCCCGAGTACAACGACCTCTTCTCCGGTGACCCCATCTGGGCTACAGCCTCTCTCGGCGGTATGGGCATCGACGGACGTTCGATGGTCACCAAGACCGACTACCGTTTCCTCCACACCCTGTACAACATGGGCCCTTCGCCCGAGCCCAACCTTACCGTTCTTTGGAGCGAGCGTCTGCCCGAGGCATGGAAGAAATATTGTGCCAAGGTCAGCATCGACACCAGCGCCATACAGTATGAGAACGACGACCTTATGCGTACCGACCTCGGCGACGATTACGGTATCGCTTGTTGCGTAAGCCCGATGAAGATCGGCAAGCAGATGCAGTTCTTCGGTGCTCGTGCCAACCTCGCCAAGTGTATGCTCTACGCCATCAATGGTGGTCGCGACGAGATAACCGGTCATCAAGTGGCTCCCCGCTTTGCTCCCATCACCGGCGACTACCTCACCTATGAGGAGTTTATGCCCAAGTTTGAGCAGATGATGCGCTGGTTGGCCAAGACCTATGTCAACGCCCTCAAGATCATCCACTACATGCACGACAAGTATGACTATGAGGCATTTGAGATGGCTCTGCACGACGGCGACGTGGAGCGCACACGCGCTACAGGTATTGCCGGTCTTTCTATCGTCACCGACTCCATCGCTGCCATGAAGCACTGCAAGGTGCGCATCGTGCGCGACGAGACCGGACTGGCCGTAGACTACAAGATAGAAGAAGGCGAATATGTACCCTTCGGCAACAACAATGAGGAGACCGACACCATCGCTGTCGACCTCACTGAGACGTTCATGGAGTATCTGCGTCAGCATCGCACCTACCGTGAGGCTACTCCCACACAGAGTCTGCTTACCATCACGTCGAACGTGGTCTATGGTCGCAACACCGGTGCTACACCCGACGGTCGACAGAAGGGTGTTCCGTTTGCTCCGGGTGCCAACCCCATGAATGCCCGTGACGTGAAGGGTGCCGTAGCAGCCTTGTCGTCTGTGGCCAAACTGCCGTTCCAGCATTCACGCGACGGTATCTCCTATACCTTCGCTATCGCTCCCTCTGCCCTTGGCAAGGAGAAGGATATGCAGGCTGCCAATCTTGTGTCGTTGCTTGACGGCTACTTCACGCCTCACGGAGGACAGCATATCAATGTCAATGTCTTCGACCGCCAACTCCTGCTCGACGCTATGGATCATCCCGAGAAGTATCCGCAGTTGACTATCCGCGTCAGCGGCTATGCGGTGAACTTTGTGAAACTGACCCGCGAACAGCAGCTCGACGTACTCTCACGTACGATCAATCAGGGTATGTAATCCTGCGATACATCTACGGCGGGCTCTGAAACTACCCGCCTTATACTAATACCACGAAAGCCATCTGCTTCCTGACCGTAGGAAGAGTATGGCTTTCGTTGGTTTGAAAAACCTACTTATGGATACGATAGGCAGAATACACTCCGTGGAAACCTTTGGTACGGTAGACGGACCGGGCATACGCTTTGTGGCGTTCATGCAGGGATGTCCGCTACGCTGCCAGTTTTGCCACAACCCCGACACTTGGGACCCGCAGGCCAAGTGCCAGTACGAAATGACACCCCGGCAACTGCTCGGCGAGGTGCTGCGCTACCGCAGTTTTATCAAGAATGGCGGGGTGACACTCTCCGGCGGCGAACCGCTCATGCAGGCCGGTTTCGCGGCTGAATTCTTTGCGCTCTGTCAGGCCGAGGGCCTTCATACGGCACTTGATACCAGTGGCTTTTATTGTACGCCGCGTGCTCTTGAGGTACTCCAACATACCGATTTGGTATTGCTCGACATCAAGACTATGGATCCCGACCTCTACCCGCATCTCACCAGACAACGACAGGAAAACAATCTGAAATTTCTCGACGAACTGCAACGGCGTGGCATCAGTACGTGGGTTCGTCATGTGGTGGTACCGGGTCTGACGGACGACGACGAATGGCTGCGTCGGCTCGGTGAGCATGTATCACACTATGATGTGGTGCAGAAGATAGAGATATTGCCCTATCACACCCTCGGTACGTTCAAGTACCGTCAACTTGGCCTGACCTATCCTCTTGAAGGCGTGCAACCACTCAGTGCTGAGCGGACCAAGGCTATCCGCCAGATGCTCTCGGTCTACAAGCCCTGTCTCTGATTCTTTTTTTGCACTTGTTAGCCGGCATAGCCATGCCGGTTTTTCTCATTTTGTACTGGTCTCTTGTACGACCAATACAAAGGCCTTGTACTGACACTACAAAGGCCTTGTATCGTCGCTACAAGGGCCTTGTACTGACCGTACAAAGCCTTTGTACAAAAATCATAGGGCTGTATACGGGTGTCTATCTTACTCTTTCTCCCTTTCTTTCTCCATCTTACCCTGTTCTTTCTCCATCTTATCCTGCTGATTTCAGTATCAAGAGGAGCGAGTATGTCAGTGTATGTGGCGGATTCTATTTCCCGAACCTACATTATTATATTGCAAGATCGCGGTAGAGACGGAAGCCCAAAAAAAAGGATGTGTGCGTGTTATTTCCGTGTAAATGTAGTAACTTTGCATGCAAAACCGCAGGCTCGGTTTGTAGATAGAAATTAGCGTATCAAAAAAATAGTACAATGAACATACTGTTGTTGGGAAGCGGCGGCCGTGAGCACGCCCTTGCATGGAAAATAGCCCAAAGTAAGAAAGTCGAAAAACTCTTTATCGCTCCGGGCAATGCCGGTACCGCCTCATGTGGAGAAAATGTCGCCATCAAAGCCGACGATTTCGCTGCGCTCAAGGATTTTGTCGTGTCGCATGCTGTCGATATGGTGGTGGTAGGTCCGGAAGATCCATTGGTCAAAGGCATCTACGATGATTTCCGTGCTGATGCGCGTACTGCATCCATTCCCGTTGTCGGCCCGTCGAAAGCCGGTGCCGTACTGGAAGGGTCCAAGGATTTTGCCAAGGGATTTATGCAACGCCACAACATTCCGACGGCCAAGTACCGCACGTTTGACGGTACAACCATTGAGGAGGGACTCCGTTTCCTTGAAACTCTGCAGGCTCCCTATGTACTCAAGGCCGACGGTCTGTGTGCCGGCAAGGGAGTGCTGATAGTTCCCACGCTGGAGGAAGCCAAGAAAGAGTTTCGCGAGATGCTCGACGGTATGTTCGGCAATGCTTCTGCCCATGTGGTCATTGAGGAGTTCCTCAGCGGCATAGAGTGCTCAGTCTTTGTGCTGACCGATGGTCAACACTACAAGATATTGCCCGAAGCCAAGGACTATAAGCGTATCGGTGAGCATGATACCGGCCTCAATACCGGAGGTATGGGTAGCGTCTCTCCTGTGCCGTTTGCAGATGAAGCATGGATGAAGAAGGTGGAAGACCGCATCATTCGTCCTACTGTAGAAGGCTTGGCTGAAGAGGGTATCGACTACAAGGGATTTATCTTCTTCGGACTGATCAATGTAGAGGGTGAACCGATGGTTATCGAGTACAACTGCCGTATGGGTGACCCGGAAACCGAAACCGTCATGCTGCGTCTGAAGAGCGATATTGTCGACCTCTTTGAAGGTGTGGCCCAAGGCAATCTCGACCAGCGCGAGGTGGAGTTCGACGAGCGTGCAGCAGTCTGCGTGATGCTTGTCAGTGGTGGTTATCCGCAGGCTTACAAGAAGGGATACGCGATTAGCGGACTCGATCAGGTAGACGGTTCCATCGTGTTCCATGCAGGTACGGCCTTCTCAGATGACGATATTGTCACTGCCGGCGGACGTGTCATTGCCGTCAGTTCGTATGGCAAGGACAAGGAGGAAGCCCTCCACAAGTCATTCACCGAGGCCCAAAAGATAGAATTCACCGGTAAGTATTTCCGTCGCGATATCGGACAAGACCTGTAACGTGGCGTACAGCGGTGGGCGGTGTGGTGCTGCCGTCTTGCGCAAGTATCGCTTATTAACAAGGCGATTGCGGAATGGGGCGCCGAACTGCCCACCATAGAATAGATGCAAAGAAAAAGATTACAGAACAGGATAGCCGAGAGCCGTATGGCATTGCCCGTGACGGCCATCTATGTCGTGCTCGTATGTCTGGCAGCCGGACTGCTTGAGGGACGGATGTGGGTGTCGTTTGCCTTGTTGTCGGTATCGTCGTTTCTGATGATGCAACTCAACAATGCCAATGCCCTCATACGGGTGTACAGTCGTATGGTGTCGTGCACATTTCTTGTGTTGTCGACCATGTCCACCTTCCTGTTGGCCAATCCGGTATACGGAGGAGTGCAGTTGTGCCTTGTCGCCTTCTATGTACTTTTCTTTCGGGCCTATCAGGACAAGCGGGCCGTAGGGAGTATCTTCTACGCCTTTCTCATGTTGGGCATAGCGAGTATTTGGTTTGTGCAGATACTGTTCTTTGTTTCCGTGCTTTGGATATTGCTCTATACCAATGTGTTGGCCGGGTCAGTACGAACGTTTTTCGCATCGGTGCTCGGGATACTGCTGCCGTACTGGTTTGTTGAGGTATACTACGTCTATATAGGCGAACCGCAGGCATTGATTCCCCACTTTCTTTCGCTGGCCCAGTTTCGGCCATTGGCCCTGTCTCTGCCTTGGACAGGAGCACAACTCTCGGCTACTGCCCTTGTATTGTTGCTCACTGTTGTCGGGGTGGTGCATTTCCACCGCAATAGTTACATGGACAAGATACGTACCCGTATGCTCTTTGAGGTATTCACCGCTGTGGCTATATGTACGGCGGTGTTCCTCTTTCTGCAGCCCCAGCACGTCAACAACCTTTTGGGGCTGTTGATTGTCAGTATTTCGCCTTTGGTCGGCCACTATGTGTCGCTCACGCGGACGCGCCTTACCAATATCTCGTTTTTCGTGTTCCTTCTGTTGGCCCTTGTGGTCACTGCCTATAATGTATGGATGCTATAGTCGATTTCTTGCTCAACTGGGGGTACTGGGGGATGCTCGTGGCCGCTTTTCTTGCAGGTAGCGTGTTTCCCTTCAGCAGCGAAGCCGTCATGCTCGGTCTGCAACTGGAAGGTTTGGCTCCCGCCCAACTGGTCATCTACGGTACGATAGGCAATGTGCTCGGCTCTATGTTCAACTATGGAGTGGGGCGCATGGGGCGTACGGAATGGATAGAACGCTATCTGCATGTCAGTCCGGAAAGTCTGGACAAGGCCAAGCGTTTTATGGGCGGACGTGGTGCTTGGATGGGCTTTTTCGCCTTTCTTCCCTTGCTCGGAAGTGCCATCACTGTCGTCCTGGGACTGATGCGGGCCAATGTGGTGGTGTCAATGACGAGTATCACCATCGGAAAATTGTTGCGCTACGTGTTGTTAGTATACAGCGTATCGCTTGTGTCATAGATTTAACACGCATCTTCAGATATGAACAAATACATCTCTTCTTTTCTTGTCCTGTTGACCGTAGTATGCTTATACGGTTGCGGACAGTCACAGAAAAAGTCCGGACGACGTGTCGTCACGGTGACAATCGAACCGCTGCGGTACTTCACCGAGCGTATTGCCGGAGACAAATTCCAGGTACAGACCATGGTGCCTGCCGGCGGAAATCCTGAAACCTACGAACCTACGGCCCAGCAGATGGTTGATCTCTCGCAGAGCGACCTGTACATCAAGGTGGGCAGTATCGGTTTCGAACGTACTTGGATGAAACGTCTTGAGGCCAATGCGCCCCATGCTATCGTGATAGACTCCTCTGAAGGCATCACGCCGGCACAGAGCGCAGAGGGTGTGGCCGATCCCCATACGTGGATGAGTACGACCAACGCCTCGGTCATCGCTACCAATATCTATCGGGCTTTGTCGAATATCGACAACCGCGACAGTCTGTATTTCCGGAAAAACCTCGATGCTCTCCTGGCCGACATCGACAATGTGGACACCCAGATTCGCGAGCAACTCACCCGCTACAAGTCGTCGGCCTTTCTCATCTATCATCCCATCCTTACCTATTTCGCGCGCGATTACCGTCTGACCCAGATACCGATGGAGCAGGAAGGACGCGAACCCAGTGCCAAGCAGTTGAGCGAGACGATCGCGGAGGCCCGGAAATTGGGCGTACACACGTTTTTCGTGCAAAAAGAGTTCTCCAACCGCAATGTCGATGTAGTGGCTACAAGTGTAGGCGCAAAGAAGGTATCCATACATCCTTTGGGGTATGACTGGGACAAGGAAATGGTGAAAATCGCAACTTTGCTCAGATGACACGCACACCGATTATAGAACTCGCCGGTGTCACGGCTTCCTATGGCCGCAATGTGGCCTTGCAGGATGCATCGCTCACGGTATACGACCACGACTTTCTCGGTATCATCGGTCCCAATGGCGGTGGAAAAACCACACTGGTCAAGGTGATGCTCGGGTTGATGCGTCCTGACGCGGGAAGTGTGCGCTACTATCGCGACGGTAAGGAAGTCAAGGAAATCACGATGGGGTATCTTCCCCAGTACAACCAGATCGACCGCGAGTTTCCTATCTCCGTCTACGACGTGGTGCTTTCAGGGCTTAGTCGTGAAAAACCACTGCTGAGACCTTATACCCGCAGCCAATTGGCGCAGGTGGACGAAACGCTGCACCGGCTCGACCTTTCCTCTTTCTCTCGCCGGCCTATCGGTGCGCTGAGTGGAGGTCAACTGCAGCGTGTGCTGTTGGCGCGTGCCATCGTGTCGCGCCCGTCGGTGGTGGTGCTCGACGAGCCCAATACCTATATCGACCAGCGGTTTCAGGAACAGATGTACAAATTGCTCGGACAGATCAACCGCGATTGTGCCGTTGTCATTGTCAGCCACGATATCGGTTCGGTCATGCAGAATGTGCGCGATGTGGCCTGTGTCAACCGTACGCTGCACTATCATCCAGCCCGAGAGGTGACACCTAACGAACTGGAACGCTATTTCGGTTGTCCTATCGAACTGATGGCGCACGGTGACTTGCCCCACCGAGTCTTGCGCAGGCATATTGCCGGTACCTGTGGCAATGAGGACGGCAATGGCGGTGGGCAGGCTTGACCGCTCCTCCGTCGTTGCTGCAACGGTGGCGCAATGCTAAAATATATTAAGTATGTATAGCGCCAAACGTTCTGTCGTATTATTTTGCTACCTTTGCAAGGTTAGTGCAGTACAATCTTGATTGTCCGCTGAATACGGCAATGTGAAGAAAAAGAGCGATAACAACTATTTCTACATATAATCAATGAAACAGTACAAGTTAGTGAACAATGTGCTGGGTTGGCTGACCTTTCTTGTGGCCGCCTTCGTATATTGTTCAACCATCGAACCGACAGCCAGTTTTTGGGACTGTCCCGAATTTATCACAACCGGCTATAAGTTGGAAGTAGGACACCCCCCAGGCGCACCCTTCTTCATGCTTACAGCCAATCTGTTCTCACATTTTGCCAGTGATGCCACCCAAGTGGCACGTATGGTCAACACGATGAGCGCATTGCTCAGTGCTACAACCATACTCTTCCTCTTTTGGAGTATCACCCATTTGGCCCGCAAACTGGTGGTGAAGGACTGGAGCAATATGACCGTTTCCAAGATGATTGCTATCGAGGCATCCGGTCTGGTCGGCGCATTGATCTACACCTTTAGCGATACGTTTTGGTTCTCAGCCGTTGAGGGTGAGGTATATGCCTATTCATCGGCTTTCACGGCCATCGTGTTCTGGCTCATCCTCAAGTGGGAAGACCATGCCGACGAGCCTCACAGCGACCGATGGCTGGTGCTAATCGCTTATATGACAGGACTCTCCATCGGTGTACACTTGCTCAACCTGCTGTGTATCCCGGCCATCGTGCTGGTGTTCTGCTACCGTCTCTACCCCAAAATCGAACTCAAGGGATCGTTGCTCGCTCTCCTTGTGTCGTTCGTGCTTGTGGCTGCCGTACTTTACGGCGTAGTGCCGGGTATCATCACCGTGGGCGGATGGTTTGAACTGCTCTTTGTCAATGTGTTCGGCTGCCCGTTCAATACGGGTGAGATCATCTACATCATACTGCTCGTGTCTACCGTGATATGGGCTATCTACGAGACTTTCGTCGACCGCAACTTTGTACGGCAGAATATCGCCTTCACGCTCTCTGTAGGTATGCTCGGCATCCCGTTCTATGGCTATGGATGGTCGGCAGGTGTGATCGGTATCGTTGTTTTGGCTTTGCTCTATTTCGTGCTGAGCCGTCGCAAGGTGATCGAGAAGAAGGCCGTTCCGTACATCTCGGCCCGTATCAAGAACACGGCATTGCTTTGCATGCTGATGCTCATGATCGGCTATTCCAGTTATGCTGTTATCGTCATCCGTTCGTCTGCCAATCCGCCGATGGACCAGAATTCTCCTGAAGATATCTTCACGTTGGGTAGTTACCTCAGCCGTGACCAGTATGGCGACACTCCGTTGCTCTACGGTCAGGCCTATACTTCGCAGGTGAAACTCAAGGTGGAGGGCAACCAGTGCTTCCCCGTGCGCAAGGAAGGTGCACCTATTTGGCAGCGCAAGGAGAAAGCCTCCAAGGACGAGAAGGACTCCTACTTTGTAGTGAGCCACAAGGATAAGGTGGAATATGCACAGAACATGCTCTTCCCCCGTATGCACAGTTCGGCTCACGCACAGTCCTACGAGAGCTGGCTCGGCGGAGTGGAGGGCCACGAGGTGCCCTACGACCGCTGCGGTGAGCAGATGACGGTGAAAGTGCCCACGCAGTGGGAGAATATCCGCTTCTTCCTGTCGTATCAGGTCAACTTCATGTACTGGCGCTACTTCATGTGGAACTTCGCCGGACGTCAGAACGACATTCAGGGTAGCGGCGAAACCGAGCACGGCAACTGGATAACAGGTATCTCCTTTATCGACAATGCCATGTACGGAGACCAAAGCAAACTCCCCGATGAGTTGAAGGCCAACAAGGGACACAACGTGTTCTACTGTCTGCCCTTGCTTCTCGGTATCATTGGTCTGTTGTGGCAGGCTTTCCGCGGACAACGCGGCATACGCCAGTTCTGGGTGGTATTCTTCCTGTTCTTCATGACGGGATTGGCCATTGTCATCTACCTCAACCAGACTCCGCAGCAACCGCGTGAGCGTGACTACGCTTATGCCGGTTCGTTCTATGCCTACGCTATCTGGTGCGGACTTGGTGTGCTGGCCATCATAGACCTGCTCAAGAAGTGGGTCAAGGGTCACGAGACGGTATTGGCCTCCATCGTCGGCATTCTCTGTCTTGGTGTGCCTATTCAGATGGCATCGCAGACTTGGGACGACCATGACCGTAGTGGCCGCTACACCTGCCGTGACTATGGACAGAACTATCTGATGACCTTGCAGGACAAGGGTGCACCTATCATCTTCACCAATGGTGACAACGATACCTTCCCCTTGTGGTACAATCAAGAGGTAGAAGGAGTGCGTACCGACGCTCGCGTCTGCAACCTGTCTTACCTGAATACCGACTGGTATATCGACCAGATGAAGCGTCCGGCCTACAATTCGCCTTCAGTGCCTATCACGTGGCCGCGTCTTGACTTCTGTTCGGGTACCAATGAGTATGTAGAGATACATCCCGAGTTGGAAGGCGAAGTGCGCAAGTTCTATGCCGAGAATCCGGCGGCTGCCAAGGCCCAGTTCGGTGACGAGCCCTTCGACGTGAAGAACGTCATGAAGTACTGGGTGCGCTCGAAGGATGCCGACATGCACGTCATACCTTCTGATACACTCTATATCAAGATCGACAAGGATGCCGTGCGCCGCAGCGGTATGATGATGGCCAGCGATACCATTCCTGACCACATGATCATCTCGCTCGCCGGAAAGCGTGTGCTCTACAAGGGTGAACTGATGATGCTTGAGATACTCTCGCAGAGCAACTGGGAGCGCCCCGTATATGTAGCCTTGACCGTAGGGTCGGACAACTACATGAACCTTGGTGACAACTTTGTGCAGGAGGGTCTTGCCAACCGTATCACTCCGTTCACGACCAATCGCCCCGGTGCCTCCAACTTTGATTCGGAGAAGACCTACTACAATGTCATGAACCGCTTCAAGTGGGGTGGTATCGATAAGCCTGGTGTATATGTCGACGAGACCGTGAAACGTATGTGTGTCACCCATCGTCTGATGCTCAATACGTTGGCTTCTCACCTCATCGCAGAGCGCAAGTTTGACAAAGCCCGCAAGGTGATGAAACTCAGTGAGGAGAAGATACCGGCATTCAATGTCCCCGTCACTTATCTGAACGGTGGTATGGAGATGGCCAACAATTATCTGCTGCTGGGCGACAAGAAGAAAGCGGCCGAAACGTTGAATACGATTTGGACCAACTGCGAGCAGTATGCCAACTACTACCTGTCGCTCTCTGCATCCAACTTCTCTTTGTCGGAGATAGATGCCATGCGACAGTTCATGATGATGCAGGGCATCATACAAGGCATGCGTGCGGTCGATGTCAAGAAGGCCGCTTCGTGGGAGAAGACACTTAGCATGCTTTACTCCGGTTATCTGCAGAAAGGCGGACGCCCGATGCAGTACGGCGACGAGTAGTGCGAAGATGTTTATTGAACAAGAATACAAGATGATATAGTGCCGGCCTCTTCTTCCGCAAGGGAGAAGAGGCTCGGTCGTGTTTTTTCACAGAGTATGATAATCGAGCAACCTTCATTGTGGCTGCGCTGGCTATATCCAAGAGCCTTGTGGCGGATGAGCAAGACTGAACGGGCCGTCTATCTCACTTTTGACGATGGACCGATACCCGAGTCTACGCCGTTCATCCTGGAAACACTGGCAAGGTTTGATGCCCATGCCACCTTCTTCATGGTCGGCGACAATGTACGCAAATATCCCGACCTATACCGGCAGATTGTCGATGCAGGCCATCAGGTGGGCAATCATACATACCATCATCTTGGCGGGTTCAAGCATTGGTCTACTACCTATATTCATGATACCAATGAGGCCAACGCGCTCATTCATGCCCATCTCTTCCGTCCACCGCACGGATGTATGAGCCATAGCGAATATTTCTGGTTGCGCCGCAAGTATCGCATCGTGATGTGGGATCTTGTGACACGCGACTATTCTAAATGGATGACAGCGGAAGATGTGCTCAACAATGTGAAGCGTTATGCCCGCAACGGCAGTATCATCACCTTCCACGACTCGCTCAAGAGCATTGATAAACTCCATTATGCTCTTCCCGCAGCCTTGCAGTGGTTGCGGGATCAGGGCTATGAGTTCAAGATTTTTGATTGATAAATTTGCTATCAAGGCTTCTTATTCTTCCTCGTCTTCCTTGATACTCTTGTCGTAGATGATTTCCGGGCTTGGTAGTCCTTTCTTCATGTCGTTGTATGCGCGTGTGAGATCGCTGTTGTCGATGGTGATGTCGCGTCTGACCGGACGGTCGCAGTCGGTTGTCGTGTGTGAGAAAAGCCATTCGTAGGTCTTTCTCATATAGAGAATACGGGCCAATGCTCCATGTGATGCTCCCGGTAGCCAGTCGTATCTGAGACGCTGGTCGCGGCCTTCCTCCTGCAACTCGTTGACCACCGTCTGCGATTGTCTGACAGGCACAGCGCGGTCGCCTGTGCCATGCAGTATCCATAATGGCAGATCGCCGAGGCCGCTTTTGTCTTTCAGCGAGCATCCACCGCAAAGTGCCATGGCCGCAGCCACTTTGTCGGGATAAGTACCGGCGAAATCCATAGTGCCATATCCTCCGAGACTCATCCCAAGGACGTAGACGCGGGTGGAGTCGCAGGGATAGTTTTTCTTGGTCCATTCGAGTACGTCATTGATTTTTTGAGGATTCCATGCGCCACCCGGATTTTGCGGCACGACGACAACGGCATCTATCTCCCGACCCCTGACGATGGCATCGAGCGGACCGTACCGTCTGACGCGGTTGATGTCGCGTCCGCACAGGCTTTGTCCGTGCAGAAAGATGATGACGGGGGTGGTCTCGTAGGTATAGTAATAGTCGGTAGGGGTGTAGACCCAAAAGTTGTATCCGCCCGGTATGGCATCGGTTACGGGACGGATGAAATCATGTTGGGCACTTGTTTTGATGGTGTGCAGTAGCAGGCACAGAAGGACGATCAGGGGTATGCGTATGTCTTTCATTCTTCTCTCTTTGGGTTTATAGGCGGATTCTGAGATTTTCGCCATGGATAATAATTGTGCGGCGTATTCGTGACCGCCTCTATTAACAATAACTCTATTACGGGTGCCGAAATTATATCTCCTGTCGTGTTTTATGATTTTTTTACCGTCATTAAGGCGTCTTTCTTGTCCCTAATTCCGAGCGGTTTCTGAAAAAGCATATTAATATTTTGTCATAACTGATGTATTTGTTATTTTTGTAAGTAGGTGTTCAAAATTATTTGATATGGATATGCACCTTATTTTCGTTTGTATGTTCGGGTTGAAGAGGAAGTGTAGCGGGCTACACGACCGATGAAAGCCGGGCATACAGGCGAAAAGAAGGTGCAGAGACATGTCAAAGTATAATAGACATCTGCTGACCCATATATA
>CAVCSC010000042.1:0-21292 GCA_963604975.1 Lachnospiraceae bacterium
TTTGTTATGACTTTGTTACGGTTAGCCGTGACTATCCGAAATTGTCGTACATGATGCTATCAGTGTCGACGCCTAATGAATCCAGATAGTCGGTTACGGTCTTGATAAGCATTGGAGGACCGCAGAGATAGTATTCGCAGTCTTCTGGTGCCTCGTGATCCTTTAAGTAGGTATCGCGAATACAGTTGACAGCAAAACCCTCGTAGTATTTCACACCTTGTGCGTCGGCGACTGGATCTTTCCGGTCAAGAGAGAGATGGAAGTGGAAATTGGGGAATTCCTTTTCCAACTCCCAGAAATCCTCCAAGAAGAAGGCCTCACCAAGTGCTCTCGCGCCATAGAAGAAGTGGAGTTCACGGTCTGTAGTGTGCAACGTCTTGGTCATGTGCATGATTTGCGCACGAAGGGGAGCCATACCGGCACCTCCACCAATCCAAATCATTTCTTTGCCAGACGTGAAGTTTGGATGGAAATCACCGTAAGGTCCGGACATCATCACTTTATCACCCGGTTTTAGGGAGAATATGTATGAAGATGCAATTCCTGTAGGCACATTCTGGAAACCTACCTGCGGACGCGGCAGGAATGGAGTTGTGGCAATACGTACTGTCAGTGTGATGATATCACCCTCGTCAGGGTAGTTGGCCATAGAGTATGCGCGTACTGTAGGCTGGGAATTGTGGGCTTTGAGAGAGAAAATGTTGAATTTTTCCCATGCGCCAATATATTCCTTTCCGATGAGATCTTTGTCAAAATCTTTGTCGTAGTCGATGCAATCGTATGCAGGTATCTTGATTTGGGCGTATGAACCGGGTACGAAATCCATATGTTCTCCAGGAGGCAGGGCAACCTTGAACTCTTTGATAAATGAAGATACATTTTTGTTGGAGATGACCTCACATTCCCATTCCTTGACACCCATCACGCTTTCAGGCACCTTAATCTTAAGGTCACCCTTAACTTTGCATTGGCATCCAAGGCGCCAATGCTCCTTGACTTGTTTGCGGGTGAAGTGTGTGCGCTCTGAATCGAGAATTTCACCACCGCCTTCAAGTACCTGAACTTTGCACTGACCGCAACTTGCTTTTCCACCGCAAGCAGAAGGGAGAAAGATGCCGTTTTCATTGAGTGTTGTCATCAAACTGCTTCCTTGCGGTACGTTAAGCGTTTTATCACCGTTGATTTCGATGTTTACGTTTCCGCTTGGGCTAAGATATTTTTTTGCTACAAGCAGAATAATGACGAGCAGGAGTATAACGATAAGAAAGACCCCGATACTTGCCAATATAAATGAAGTGTTTACCATATCTATATATTCTCCTTATTATATTTTCAGACCAGAGAAGCAAAGCATGGCCATGGCCATCAAGCCTACTGTAATAAATGTGATTCCAAGTCCTTGCAGAGGTTTGGGTACATCGCAGTATTGCATCTTTTCACGGATGGCACCCATCAGTACGATAGCAAGCGTCCATCCTAATCCAGAACCGACTGCATAGACAATACTATCCCATACAGACGTAATGGCTTGCGTGTTGGCCGGATCCATAAGAATGCGTTGCTGCATGAAGAGTGAGGCACCCATGATGGCGCAGTTGACAGCTATCAAAGGAAGGAATATACCCAGGGCTGCGTAAAGAGAGGGTGAGTACTTCTCTACCACCATTTCTACAAGTTGAACGATGCCGGCGATGACTGCGATAAAGATGATAAAACTTAAGTAACTAAGGTCAACTCCAGGAATCAGACAATCGGGGCCCAAAACTTTTGTTTGAAGCAGGTAGTCTACAGGGACGGTGACAAGTAACACGAATGTAACGGCGAGTCCCAGTCCCAACGAAGTTTTCACATTCTTGGATACGGCCAAAAATGAGCACATACCCAAGAAATAGGCAAATATCATGTTGTCGACGAAAATCGAACGGAAAAACAAACTAATTGCGTGATCCATCTTTATTTCTCCTCCTTATAAATGTAGGCACGGTGTACCCAAATTACACATCCAAGTAAAATTAAGGCCATGGCAGACATGGTCATCATACCGTTGTTGACATATCCGAAATTGTAGAAACTCTCGGGAATAATTTGAAATCCAAGAAGTGACCCTCTTCCGAGCAATTCACGTACGGCGCCAACGATAACAAGTATCATCGCGTAACCCAGGCCATTTCCGATGCCATCCAAAAATGACGGCCATGGCTTGTTCATCATTGCAAACGCTTCAAGACGACCCATCAAGATACAGTTTGTGATAATCAGGCCGACATATACAGAGAGTTGCACGCTCACATCATAAGCGAAGGCTTTGAGTACCTGGCTTACTATAGTTACAAGGGCGGCTACAACTACCAACTGTACGATGATGCGTATACGTTGTGGTATGGTGTTACGGATAATAGAAATAATAACATTGGAGAATGCCGTAATAATAGTAACGGCGAGTCCCATAACGATGGCTGGTTTCAACTGTGAGGTGACAGCCAAGGCGCTGCAAATGCCAAGCACCTGCACCAATATGGGGTTGTCCAAATTGAGAGGCTTGGAGAATGCCTCCTTATTTTGTTTACTGAATAATGCCATGATGATTCTTATTTAATAAAATTGGCGAGTCCTTTTTTCAACATCTCGTCTACGCCGTTTGATGTAAGTGTTGCACCTGTGACGGCATCGACATTGTTGGGATCATTGGCCTGCGCACCCTTTGTTACACCAAGTTGGATGCCGTCCAGACCATCTTTATGAATCTTTTTGCCTCTGAATTTCTCTTGCCATTTGACGTTGTCTTTGATCTCTGCACCAAGACCAGCGGTTTCGCCCTCATGATTGAAATATACGCCATAGATGGTGTTATTGTCGTCGTCGACAGCGATGAATCCGGAAATGCCGCCCCAAAGACCCATACCTTTAACTGTATAGACGGTCTTCTTCTCTCCGTTTACTTCACAGAGATAATATTTCATTCCATCCTGCTCCTTGGTTTCTTTGACCACTTCTTTGTATTTGGCAGATGCGGTCTCATTGTCAAGGTCACGCAGGTTGAGTGAATTGAGAATCTGTTTCTGAATGTCAAGAGCCACGTTTGCTTCCTGCTTTTCCCGAAGAGAGGAAGAAACGAATGCCAGAAGAAATGCTACAATGACCACAATAATTATGGAGTAGACAATTGTATAACTATTGGAATTTGTCTTCATGACCTTATGCTTATTTGTTAATGGCGCGTTTCGCACGGCGCGATATGTTTCGTTGTACTACACAGTAGTCAATAAGGGGGGCAAACATATTACCGAAAAAGATGGCAAGCATCATGCCTTCCGGATAACCAGGGTTCATTACACGTACGATGACTGCAATGGCACCAATGAAGAATCCGTATATATATTTACCCGGTTCTGTTCTTGCCGATGTGACAGGGTCTGTTGCCATAAAAACGGCACCGAAACAGAAACCGCCCAATACGATATGCTCATACCACATGATGGGTGTCATACCGAGAGCATGGAAGGTAAGTGCCATAACAATGCCACCTGCAAAAACGCTGACCATTGTTTTCCATGATGCAATACCGGTCCATAAAAGAATAACGGCACCGATGGCAATGGCGATCACAGATGTTTCGCCAATACACCCGGGTATGAAACCAGTAACCATGTCGCTTATATTTGCTGTGGTTGCCCCAATCTGTCCGATTTCACCAAGTGGAGTGGCTGCAGTGAGACCGTCTGCCAAATTGTTTCCAAGTCCGAATATGCTTTCTTGTGAAACCCATACTTTGTCTCCACTCATTGCAGTGGGGTAGGAGAAGAACAGGAACATTCGTGCGCCTACGGCAACATTGAATATATTCATACCAGTACCGCCGAATATCTCTTTGCAGAATATGACTGCAAAAGCAACGGCGATTGCCAGCATCCAAAGTGGGGTAGTGATGGGTACAATCAAGGGTATGATGATTCCCGATACCAAGTATCCCTCTTGAATCTCCTCATGTTTCCACTGTGCCCAAGCAAACTCTATTCCAAGGCCGACAATGTAACTTACCAACAACTTGGGTAGAACGGCCAAAAAACCGTAGGCGAAAATATTCAGAAATGTAGCCTCGGCTAATGTGCCGGCTGCCTTGTAGTTCTGATATCCTACATTGTACATACCGAAAAACAATGCAGGAAGAAGGGCGATGACCACAAAACTCATGATGCGCTTCGAATCAATGGCGTCGTGGATGTGGGTTCCTGTTTTTGCTGTCGAATTGGGGACAAACAAGAAACTCTCGAATCCATCAAACACGCTTTCGAAGGCATGCAGTTTCCCACCCTTTTGGAAGTTGGGTTTTATCTTGCTGAGATAATTTCTTAATGCACTCATTGTGTTATTATGATTTATGCGTTTTCTTTACGTAGAATATCGAGACCCTCACGGACAATCTTTTGTAACTCGAGTTTTGAGGAGTCCACAAATTCTGCTACGGCAAAATCTTCGGGACTCACCTCGTAGATACCGAGTTGTTCCTGCTTGTCGATGTCTCCTGTTATGATTGCTTTGATGAGGTATTCGCCGTAGATATCCATCGGCAGTACCTTATCGTATTCTCCACTCATAATCATGTGCCGTTCTCCTCCCTTTATGCGTGCATCGAGGTCATATTCCTTGTGCTTGCCGCACAACCACGAAAGATAACTGTGATTGGTAGAGAAATCTTGTGTTCGGGGAAGTATCCAACCGAACATTTCGTTAACGTCGTCGCCTTCAGGAATTGCGATAATCTCTGATGTATGTGCGCCAATATAGTCTTCCGGGGTACATTTTCTTCCAGTCAATGGGTTGCCATTGATAAGTCGAACATGCTCATACGTTTCTATTTGGTCAAACAGGACATCGCCTATTTTTTGTCCTATAACTACATCTGCATAGCAGGGGTTCTTCATTTTACTTCCTGCAATGGCTATGGTGCGGTGAAGATCCACAACGCCCGTCCGGAACAAACGACCTATAAATATGACTGTGGTCGGATCAATAGTCCATACCGTCTCACCCTTGTTTACGGGATCAAGATGGTTGACCTGTACGCCGACGTTGCCAGCAGGACAGGGGCCATCAAATACAGTGACAGAAACATCCTTAGCATGAAGAAGAGCGGGGGACGACTGTTTGGAACTGATGTTCAAATAGGTCTTTGCTATTTTTGACAACACCGTCAATCCGACCTGGAAATCGGGCTCATTGCCTTCGATTTCGTACTCAAAATCTGCGGACAAAGGCATGTCTCTGAATGCACTGACAAAAATAGACTTTGGAGTCGTGTCTGGTGTCGTGGCAACAGCGTACGGCAATTGATTGATAAACCCGAAGAGGCCTGACTCCAGCAAGGTCGTTTTAATGTCTTCTGCCGAAAGCGAAGATACCTCTTTGGTTGCAAACTTTGTGTACTGTTGTTCTTTGTCAGCTTTCAACTTGATGCAAAGAACTTTGCGACGATCGCCTCTGACAACAGATGTCACTACGCCACTAACGGGCGTCGGGAACTTTACCTCGGGATAATTCTTGTTGACAAAAAGAGCATCGCCAGCATTGACATGATCGCCCTCGCGTACAATAACTTTTGGTATGACACCAACAAAATCATCGGGTGTGACAGCGAATTCTTCACCAGTATTGATGGTGACCTTCTGTTTAGCCGCTGTCCCTTTCAACTTAATGTTAAGGCCTTTTCGTAATTTTATTACGTTCGGCGCGTCTTGATTATGGTCCATAAAATAGTTAGAAAATTTTCTTTCGAACAAGAATTTAGCCTGAAAGACAAATGGGGTATGGGGTGCGCAGATCTTTTTTGCTGTATATTTTCCAGGATAATTCTTCTTGTGCAAAATTAGCAAAATTTAGGCGCATATAAAAGAAAATGGTTGTTTTATTTTTTACTGCCGATTTATTGGTGTAATTTTGTATCTCTATTTCTTTTAAGAATTTTTATACACTTGAAACGTGCCATAAATATTGTTGTGTGGACAGCGGTTGGAATGTATCTGACCGTTGTCGTTCTTTTGCACATTCCTGTTACACAGTCTTTCATAGGGACATTGGTCAGCAATGCGCTTTCTGAGGGATTGGGAACTAAGGTTTCTGTCGGGCGAGTTGATCTTGGTTTTATCAATCGCTTGATCATCGATGACGTATATATATACGATCAAAAAGACAAACAAATGTTACGGGTAGCACGGCTTTCTGCAAAGATCAATCCTGTTGCGCTACTTGAGGAGCGTTTGTCATTTTCGTCTATACAACTTTTTGGCATGCATGCCAATTTGTATCAAGAAAAACCGGATGCACAACCCAATTACCAGTTCGTACTTGATTCTCTTTCATCAGACAATGACAACAAAGAATCTACTCCGCTAGACCTTCAAGTTAATTCAATTGTCATCCGCCATGGGGCTTTCAATTATCGCAAACTGTATAAGAGTCCTATGCATGCTCGTTTTTCTTTTGATGATGTTGCAGTATCTGACTTAAGCGGTCATATCATACTCAACCGATTGACTAAGGATTCCCTAAATGTCATGGTGAAATCGTTGTCTTTTGTGGAAAAATCGGGATTGCGTCTGAAATCTTTGAAGATGGATCTTGTCAAGGGAAGAAATAACGCGTGTCTCCGAAATTTCCGTTTAGAGATGCCACATTCTTTGATAGAATCGGATAACGTTTCGGCAACCTTCCAAATGGAAAATGACTCGCTTTTGACGAACACATTGCAGTATGCAGGTAGAATTGTCTCTTCGACGAGAATTGCACCTTCTGATTTTTCTTGCTTTCTTCCCATTCTAAAGAATGTAAAAGAAAAGGTTTCTGTAAACTTGTCATTTGGAGGAACTGTTTCCTCCTTACAAGTAAAGCAACTTCATTTACTGCTCGGTGAGAATACTATTAATCTGGGTGCAAATGGCAAGTTGGAAAAATTGGGTAATCGTTTTCGTTGGCATTCTCATATTGAGAAACTTTATGCGGATGCCCAGAAAATCTCAGATTTGTCTCTATCTATTGGGAAATCTCTCCCTAAAAATTTCATTCTCTTAGGAAATATCTCTTGCAAAGGAAATGCAGATGGATTTGGAGATAATTGGCATGTGCAAGGATTTGTCAACACTGATGTCGGAGATGTCAAGTGCAGTGCACAACGATTGTCAAAAAAATATTCTATTACCGCAAATACCGAGAATCTCAAACTTGGCACATTGCTTTCAAATAATCAGTTAGGTCTATTCGCAGCTCAGATGTCCATCAATGGATATAATCTCAGAAATGGATCCCTTGAGGGAAATATCCAAAAGATGGAGTACAATGGCCATATGTACCAAGATATAAAACTCAATGGTAATAGGGTGGGGGATTGCATTACAGGAAAGTTCTTTCTTGTCGACCCCTGTGGTCGTATGTCTCTTACTGGGGTTGCGAACGTGGCAAAGAATTCGCCGTCATTGTCCTTGAGGGGATCGGTTCAACAACTTTCTCCCAGGGGACTAGGACTATCGAAAAAATGGGGTGATGCCACTTTTGAGTTTGCTGTATCTGCAGATTTAAGAGGCAATAATATCAATAATGCGAGCGGCAACGTACAGATTTCTGATTTTTTGATGCAATGTCCCGAAAAGGGAAATTATGCGATAGATAGTCTATCACTACGGACTGGATATGATAAGGGACATCATTTTTTTTCTGTAAACAGTGATTTTGGTCAGATAGACGTAAAAGGTCATTTCGATTATACGACTCTACCCAATAGTATTATTCGTATGATTGGCAACAAATTGCCAACCATACCAGGATTGACTAAGGTGAGCGAGAGAGGACTAAATGACTTTGATATATCAATGCGTATCAACGATAGCCGTTGGATGCAATATCTTTTGGGTATACCTCTTGAAGTGAAGGAACCTTTGACGATTGCGGGGGGTATGGATGATAGACATCACCAAGTGGATATAACATGCAAGATACCTAATTTTATATATGACGGTGCCCCCTATAAAGATGTGTCTTTGCATGTCTCTACGCCAAATGATACTTTGGTGGCTATAGGCGAATTGCGTAAGATAATGGCAAATGGATGTGAAACAGATCTTTCTGTTCGCGCCGGTGCTTGTGATAACCGGCTTTCAGCCTCTATCGCATTCAAAAACAATGAACGCCACCCTCTCTCAGGCATTCTGAATGCAAGTGCTCAATTCCGGCACGACCCCTATGGCCGATCAACTGCTTTTGTAGAGATTGCAGAGTCTTCTGTTTCTGTAGGGGATAGTACGTGGAATATATCACCATCTACAATTTCATATCGTAAAGACTATGTCAATGTTCATGATTTCTGTATTCGTCATGGTGAACAGTATGTATCAATTGATGGCATTGCATCCGCATCTGCAAATGATTCATTGATTGTCAATCTGAATGGCATAGATGTTCGATATGTTCTTGATCTTATCAATTTCCATTCTGTTGATTTCGATGGTACCGCTTCAGGTAGGGGAAGCGTTTCGGCTTTGTTTAGTAAACATCCGCAGGCTTCTGCAGTATTAACGGTAGACAAATTTTTGTTTGAGAACGGCCATATGGGGACACTTTCGGCGAACCTCTCTTATGATGATGCCACGCAACAAATAAACATTGAAGCAAATGCCAAAGATGATAACCGCAATACGTTTATTGATGGATATGTATCTCCAGGACGCAGCACAATAGATCTCAATATTCAGGCAAACCGAACCCGCCTCGAATTCATGGAGAGTTTTTGTGGAAGTTTTATGCGCGATGTGGATGCTTCCGCTGAAGGTGCTGTTCGTCTTTCCGGAAAACTCAGCAATATCAATCTTACAGGCCAATTGGTGGTTAACGGTTCGTTGTGTATTAGTAGTCTGAATACGACATACTCACTTGAAAACGATACCGTTAAATTTATTCCTGATGAAATCATATTCAGCAAGGACACAATATACGATCGTAATGGAAATATCGGAGTCGTCGAAGGTAGCGTACATCATCAACACTTGACGAATCTTTCTTATGATCTCGGAGTGAAGGCAAAAAATCTTTTGTCGTACGACACTCATACATTTGGGGAGAACACGTTTTATGGAACAGCATATGTTACCGGAGATTGTTTTATAAGTGGCCGTAGTGGTGAAGTAAATATCGATATCAACGCGACACCCTGTCCCGGGTGCATAATTGTCTATAACGTCAATGATCTTGGCACTCTTTCTACTCATGAATTCCTGCATTGGATGAGTCCCCACAAGGAAACGGATAGTCTGGCAGTTTCCTCATCAGATATGGGACGTAAAGAAAAAGAAACCGTCAGTGAGGATGTAAATAACGAGAATATGGTGGGGACCAATATCAGACTCAATTTTCTTGTCAACTGTACACCTGATGCCACCATCAAATTGTTAATGGATGAGCAGACAGGAGATTATATTACATTAAATGGTGATGGTATTCTTCGGGCGACATACTATAACAAGGGTTCTTTTGATATATATGGCAATTATATTGTAGACCATGGTGTATATAAACTTACAGTACAGAATGTGATCAAACGCGATTTTGCTTTCCAAAAGGGAGGGACGATTGCGTTTGGTGGAAATCCATACAACGCAGACGTCAATCTAAAGGCTATGTACGTGCTCAATAGTGTAAGTCTTTCGGACTTGAATATAGGAAAGTCTTTTACATCAAATAATGTCCGGGTCAATTGTCTGATGAATATAACAGGTAGTCCCAGTGCCCCAAAGGTAGACTTTGACATAGATCTTCCGTCGCTAGGAAATGATGCGAAGCAGATGGTTTATAGCCTTATCAATGTTGAGGAGGAGATGAATCAACAAGCTCTTTATCTGTTAGCGGTCGGTAGATTTTATACTCAGGGTAACAATAATGCTGTCATGGAAAGTTCGTCACAATATAGTCAAACATCACTTGCTATGCAGAGTATATTGAGTGGAACCATCAGTCAGCAACTCAACAACGTGCTCAGTTCCGTTATGAGAAATGGTAACTGGAATATTGGTGCTAATATATCTACTGGTACTGAAGGATTCAACGATGCAGAATATGAAGGGTTGCTTTCCGGACGTATGCTGAACAATCGGCTTTTGTTTAACGGACAGTTTGGGTATCGAGACAATGCTAATGCCACAACGAGTTTTATTGGAGATTTCGACCTACGTTATCTCCTCTTCCCGAACGGAAACCTTTCTGTCAACGTTTATAATAAGACCAATGATCGCTATTTTACTCGAAACACATTGACTACACAGGGAATAGGTATCGTTATGAAAAAAGACTTTAATGGTCTTCGCGATTTGTTTGGAATAAAAAGAAAGAAAAAGGCGCGTGCGGAGAAGAAAAAGTGATAAAGACAGACAGATGCGAAAAATGCAAACAAATGTCCTATAACTCGTGCTTTTTTGCTAATTTTGCATTTCAATAGTCCAAGCGAATGAAAAAGACGATATACGATAAGTTCGACAAAAACGCCATAGGTCAGTTGCCTACAGTCTTGTTCCCAGGAAAGATTGTCGTTATTCTGAGTGAAGGAGAAGCAGATCGAGCTGTGGAGTATCTTTTGTCATGTGATATTCTCGGTGTAGATACGGAAACACGTCCTGCATTCCGAAAAGGTCAGCATCATAAGGTGTCATTGTTACAGGTTTCGACGCGGGAAATCTGTTTCTTGTTTCGTCTGAATTACATTGGCCTTCCACCTTCACTTATCCGTTTGCTTAGCAATACTGAAGTAACAATGGTCGGATTGTCTTGGCACGATGATTTGTGTATGTTGCGACGTCGGCAGGATTTTACGCCCGGAAAATTTATAGATATACAAAATCTGATAGGTAAGTTGGGAATTAAGGATATGAGCCTTCAAAAACTCTATGCCAATCTCTTTGGACAGAAAATCAGTAAAAGACAACGTCTGTCCAATTGGGATGCCGATGTGCTTACTGACAAACAGAAATCATATGCGGCAACTGATGCTTGGGCATGTATCAATCTATATGAAGAGATAGAGCGCCTTGCGCAAAGTCATGATTATTATCTTATAATGAGACCTGAAACTATAGAGCAAACGAACAACAACGGAAACAATAACCAATATGTATAAATCAGTATTCCTCAAACGCGGAAAAGAAGAGAGTCTTAAGCGTTTTCATCCTTGGATATTCTCTGGAGCAGTGGCGAAAATGGATGAGGGCATCGAAGAAGGCGAGGTTGTCAGAGTAATTTCGTCTGCAGGCACATTCCTCGCTGTAGGTATGTTCCAAATCGGTTCTATCATGGTGAGAGTCCTGTCGTTTCGTGACGTGGAAATAGACAAACAATTTTGGGTGTCGCGTTTGACAACGGCCTTGGAAGTTCGTAGGGCAATAGGGCTTACAAGCCGAGTTGACAATGATACATTCCGTTTGGTTCACGGAGAAGGAGATAATCTTCCGGGACTGATTATTGATTGCTATGGTTCTACGGCAGTGATGCAGGCCCACAATGTGGGTATGCATATATTTCGTCATGACATCTGTCAAGCGCTGATTGAAGTAATGTGTGGATGCATAAAGAACGTGTATTATAAAAGCGACACGACATTACCGTTCAAGGCTGATATCCAGCATGAAGATGGTTTCATCTATGGACAGATGGATAGTAATATTGCTACCGAAAATGGACTGAATTTCCACATTGACTGGCTCAAGGGACAGAAAACAGGTTTTTTTGTCGATCAAAGAGATAATCGTCATTTATTGGAGAAATATGCTCAAGGGCGTTCAGTGCTCAATATGTTCTGTTATACAGGAGGTTTTTCTGTATATGCAATGCGCGGAGGGGCCCTACTTGTACATTCTGTAGACAGTAGTGCAAAGGCAGTTGATCTAACCAATAGTAACGTAGAACTCAATTTTCCGGGAGACAATCGACATAAAGCATTTTGTGAGGACGCATTCAAATATCTGGATGCGGAAGCAGATAAGTATGACCTTATTGTACTTGATCCGCCGGCATTCGCCAAACATAGAGGCGCATTGCATAATGCCCTGAAAGGATATACACGACTCAATGTAAAGGGATTTCAAAAAATCAAGCCAGGGGGAATACTTTTTACATTCAGTTGCTCGCAGATTGTCACAAAAGACAATTTCCGCAATGCCGTCTTTACGGCCGCAGCACAGGCTGGACGAAAGGTCCGCATTTTACATCAATTACATCAACCGGCAGACCATCCCATCAATATATATCATCCCGAAGGAGAATACCTAAAAGGACTTGTTCTATATGTCGAATAAATTCGAGCACGATTTTCTAAATCGCGTAAAGAAATATATCAGCGAACATGGCTTACTCTCATTAAACGGGAAATATCTCGTTGCGCTTTCAGGAGGCGCTGACAGTGTATCGTTGTTATTGACGCTTGTGAAATTGGGTTACGCTGTGGAAGCGGCCACCTGCAATTTTCATCTGCGTGGGGAGGAGTCAGACCGTGATGAAATGTTTTGCGTAAATTTGTGCAATCGGCTTCATGTAACGATACACCGCGCTCATTTTGATACACGAACTTATGCGTCATTGCATAAAGTAAGTATCGAAATGGCCGCCCGTGAATTAAGATATGCATATTTTGAAAAACTTCGCAAGGATATTGGCGGTGACGGAATATGTGTGGCTCATCATCGCGATGATTGTGTTGAGACTGTCTTGATAAATCTTCTTAGGGGAACTGGAATACATGGTTTGCGGGGTATTCTGCCACGAAATGGAAACATCATCCGACCACTGCTTTGTGTTTCACGGAAAGAGATAGAGGATTACTTGTGTTACTCAAATCAAGACTACGTAATCGACAGTTCCAATTTAGTAGATGATGTTGTGCGAAACAAAATACGTTTGGACTTGCTTCCCGTATTGGAAAAAATCAATCCGGCTGTACGAAAGAATATCTATTCAACTTCACAGAATATAGCAGAATCAGCAATCGTATTTGATGCGGCAATACAACAATCCGTGGCTAATATTAGCCTAAACGGGAAAGAAGAAATTTCCATAGAGAAACTGCTACAACAACCATCACCGGTGTGTACATTGTTTTGTATTGTTCAGGAATATGGTTTCTCTTCACCACAATGCTTACAAATTATTCACCACATGAATGCTTCAAGTGGCCGTATTTGGTCTTCGCCTACACACGACTTGCTCATTGACCGCGGAAGAATATTGATAAGTCCCAAATACGCGCCGACTTTTACTCCAATGCGCATTCCTGAAGTTGGAATCTACAATATCGGAAGCAAACTGAAATTATCGTTCGTCAATGAGACCATGACGGTCAATTTTCCCATTGACCCATCAAAACAAGTCGCATGTTTGGATGCGGACACCGTTTGTTGGCCGCTTACCGTTCGGCCTATAATGCGTGGTGATCGTTTTGTTCCTTTTGGTATGCGCGGATCAAAATTAGTCAGTGACTATCTTACAGACCGCAAATGCTCACTTTTTGAAAAGCGCAGCAAATTTGTTGTAGAAGATGCAAAGAAACAAATTGTATGGCTTGTAGGGGAACGGATAGATAACAGGTGCCGTATAGTGGCATCTACTCAGACTGTGCTAAGAATTTCTCTGCTCTGACAAGATCCTCTGGTGTGTCAATACCTACAGTTTCAAAATCTGTGATACCTACTTTAATTTTGTAACCATTCTGTAGCCAGCGAAGTTGCTCCAGGCGTTCCGCTTTTTCAAGAGACGACTGCGGCAGGCGTGTTATCTCGTGAAGAACGTCTGTGCGATAGGCATAAATACCAAGGTGCTTGAGAAAAGGGAAGCTATTTAACCACTTCTCCCTATCTATTCCGCGTACGAATGGAATAACCGAGCGGGAGAAATACATGGCATAACCATTGTTATCAACAACAATTTTGGGCGAGTTTGGGTTCTCGACTGCGTCCATTTCTGTAAACGGCTTTCCGATAGTGGCAATTTGCGTACGGTCATCGTCAAAACATTCACAAATAGTATGTAATTGCTCTTGTCTGATAAAGGGCTCGTCTCCTTGGATGTTGACAACGACATCCCATTGACCACCAATTTTCTCTATAGCCTCTGCTATACGGTCTGTTCCACTTTTATGGTCAGCTCGGGTCATTACCGCATTTCCTCCGAAATCTTCTACCGCATGCGCTATACGTTCATCATCGGTTGCGACGTATGTGTTTTCCAATACGGATGCTACTTTTTCGTATACATGTTGTATTACATACTTCCCTCCTAATTTAGCCAATGGCTTTCCAGGGAAACGAGACGACGCATAGCGTGCAGGAATTATACCGACAAACTTCATCTGGTTCAATTGCTAATTTTTTGCAAAAGTAAGTATATTTTTTTTTACAACGGTGTTAAGAACCATTTTCTTCTTATTTTTTAATAAGGGAGAAGGTTACTTCTCGTTTATTCTTTGTATTTTTGCTTGACCAATATTAATACCATTTATGGAAGATTTGAATATAACTGTAAACATAAAGAGTTGTCAGATGGATGAGTTGCATCCGTCTGACAAAGAATTGATAAGGTGCGCCATGAATGCTACTGACCATTCATATTCCGAATATAGTCATTTTTGTGTAGGGGCAGCCTTACGCTTGGATGATGGTCGGATAGTTATTGGCGCAAATCAAGAAAATGCAGCATTTTCGGCAACGTTATGTGCAGAGCGTTCTGCTATCTTCGCTGCACAAGCCCAGTATCCAGAGCACCACATAGAAGCATTGGCGATTGCAGCACGGAATGAAGATGGATTTTTGACCGACCCTATTTCTCCTTGTGGAGAATGTAGACAGGTAATGCTGGGAATCGAGGACAGGTATAAAAAACCGATGCGATTGTTCCTATATGGTACAAGATGTATCTATTGTCTAGAGCGTGCATCCGATCTTCTTCCTTTGTCTTTTGTGAATTCCAGCATGCAGACGGAGAAATCCTAAAACGGAATTTGTACTAGATTTATTTGCTGCATATAAATATTAATACTACTTTTGCGATAAGAGAAATATCTTAGATATAATTAATCTTTAATAAAAAGATACAGATGAAACAAACAATTTTAGTGACAGGCGGTACAGGCTTTATCGGTTCGCACACTACAGTTGAACTGCTACAGGCCGGCTACGATGTTGTTATTGTAGACAATCTTTCCAATTCAAAAATTGAGGTATTGGATGGTATTGAAAAAATAACGGGTATCCGTCCGGCTTTTGAGAACATAGATTTGAGAGACAAGGATGCAACAGAGAATGTACTGAAGAAATATCCTAAAATAGAGGGTATCATACATTTCGCAGCGTCCAAGGCAGTAGGGGAGAGTGTAGAGAAACCATTGCTTTATTATCGTAACAACATTCTGTCACTCATCAATCTTCTTGAATTGATGTCGAAGTACGAGGTAAAGGGTATCATTTTCTCATCAAGTTGTACAGTATACGGACAACCGACTCCTGAAAATCTGCCTGTTACAGAGAACGCCCCTATACAGAAGGCACTTTCACCATACGGTAATACCAAGCAAATCAATGAGGAAATCATACAGGATTATATTCATAGTGGTGCGCCTATAAAATCTATCATACTGAGATATTTCAATCCTATTGGCGCACATCCATCCGCTCTAATTGGTGAGTTGCCCAATGGGGTTCCTATGAATCTCATTCCTTTTGTTACACAAACAGCAATAGGCATCCGCAAGGAGCTCAAGATTTTTGGTAAGGATTATAACACACCTGATGGAACTTGCATCCGTGATTACATCTATGTTGTTGACTTGGCAAAGGCCCATGTTGCCGCAATGGCACGAGTTCTGGATCAAGAAACATCACCGATAGAATATTTTAATATCGGTACGGGTACGGGTGTATCGACACTTGAGGTTGTTGAAGGATTCGAAAGAGCAACTGGGGTGAAGGTAAACTGGACGTATGCTCCTCGTCGTGAGGGCGACATCGAGAAGGTTTGGGGAAATGTAGACCTGGCCAATAATGTACTGGGATGGAAAGCAGAAACTCCACTTGATGATGTCCTGAGAAGTGCATGGAAATGGCAATTGAAACTTAGAGAAGACGGAGTTATGTAATTCTCGGCTTTCTTGGAAATATAGATAATAAAAGGAGAAAATAATGATAAATGGTTTTCTCCTTTTATTTTTTTATTACTTACTCCGAACATACAAAAAAGCGATGTTCTGGAATTTCCAGGACATCGCAGTATTTTATGATCTTCCTGTTTTAGGAAGATTTATTGTACAAGACTAGTCAAGCCACTTTACGTAGCAGAAATCCTGACGGTGGGGAAGATTCGCATTCTTTGGGAACATACGAACACAGCCCTTGTATGCACCTGCAACATCAGGTTCGAACTCAACTTCAAAGGTGTAGTTATTTCCTTCATGGCCTACTACATTGAACTCGCGTACACGGAAGATACGCTCCTCGCCTGTGCTTTTATCGTTCTTGATAGATACGAATTCCAGACCAACTGCATCGTTGAGTCCTTGCTCGTCAATGACGTAACGCAATTTGTATACCTTTCCAGTTTCAGCACCCATCAATACGGAGTCGTCCTTGGACACTACATGTATGCTGTCCCAACGTTTTGCTACTTCTTCTTTCCACTGGGCAATCTCCTTTGCTAGACGGCAATCGTCTGCTGCAAGTTTCTTGAAACGGGCAGCTTCTTTGCCATAGAACTTGTCGTAGTAGTCGTCAAGTTGACGTTTCATAGTGTAGTGGGGAGCAATTGTCGCAATAGAGTTCTTGATGGTAGTTACCCAACCTTCGCTGTATCCCTTCTCGTTTTTGTCATAATAGAGAGGCTTGATCTCATTCTCAAGCAGACTGTAGATGGTGGCAGCGTCGAGTTGGTCTTGGTAGCCCTGGTTTTGGTAGGTACGCTTTTGAGGCAACGCCCATCCAGCACCTTTTCGGTAGCCTTCTACCCACCATCCGTCAAGTACGGAAAGATTGACAACACCATTCATCTCGGCCTTCTCTCCGGATGTACCCGATGCCTCAAGAGGACGTGTCGGAGTATTCATCCAAATGTCTACGCCTGAAACAAGACGACGGGCAAGTTGCATATCATAGTCCTCAAGGAATATGATTTTTCCAAGGAATTCGGGACGCTGGCTGATTTCAAAAATTCGCTTAATCAGTCCTTGGCCTGCACCATCTGCCGGATGTGCCTTTCCTGAGAAGAAGAACAAAACAGGGCGCTCGGAATCATTGACAATCTTCGAAAGTCTTTCCAGATCAGTAAAGAGAAGGTGAGCGCGCTTGTAGGTTGCAAAACGGCGGCAGAAACCTATCATCAAAGCGTTGGGATTGATTCTCTCCAAGAGAGAAACAACACGTGAAGGATCACCTTGGTTCTTAAGCCATGTCTCTGTGAACTTCATACGAATATACTCAACAAGCTTCTTCTTGAGTGCCATTCGAGTTTCCCAAATTTCATCATCGGGAACGTTGTAAATAGCGTGCCATATTTGCTCATTGCTTTGATCGCCGATGAAACTCTCGTCGAAATATTTTGCATAGACCTTTCTCCATTCTGTGGCTGTCCATGTGGGGAAGTGTACACCATTGGTGACATAGCCGACATGGTTTTCCTCAGGATAGTATCCCTTCCAAATAGGAGAAAACATTTGTTGACTTACCCAGCCATGAAGTTTACTTACACCATTGACTTCCTGACATGTGTTGCATGCAAAAACAGACATACAGAAACGCTCTGAATGATCGTCGGGGTTTTGACGACCCATACCAATGAACTCATCCCAGGAGATACCAAGCATTTGGGGATAACCACCCATGTACTTTCCAAAGAGGGATTCGTCAAAATAGTCGTGACCTGCAGGAACGGGAGTATGAACAGTGTAGAGTGAAGAGGCGCGTACAAGTTCAAGTGCCTGATTGAATGTCATTCCTTCCTTGATGTAGTCGCAGAGACGCTCCAAGTTGCAAAGCGCAGCATGACCCTCGTTGCAGTGGTATACATCTTTTTTGATACCGAGCTTCTTCAACATCAAAATACCACCGATACCCAACAGAATCTCCTGTTTCAAGCGATTCTCATTATCGCCACCATAGAGGGAGTGAGTGATAGGCTTGTCGTATTCCGAATTCATCTCGTTGTCTGTGTCAAGCAAATAGAGTTTGATGCGTCCGACATTGACTTGCCATACGTAAGCATGCACCTGATAGTTCATATAAGGTACATCTACGACAACGGGATTTCCATTCTCGTCAAGCACACGCTCGATGGGCAGAGAATTGAAATTTTGAGCTTCATATTTGGCAATCTGCTGACCATCCATGCTCAGTGACTGGGTGAAATATCCGTAGCGGTAAAGAAAACCTACGCCGCACATATCAACGTTGCTATCTGAGGCTTCCTTCATATAGTCGCCTGCAAGCATTCCCAGACCTCCAGAGTATATTTTCAGTACCTGGTTAATACCGTACTCCATACAAAAATAGGCTACAGAAGGGCGCTTCTTGTTAGGCTTCACATCCATATAGGCCCGGAAGGACTTGTATACGTCCTTGACGCGCTTCATAATGGACTTGTCCTTTACAATAGCTTCCTTGCGGTCGTAGCTTAGACGTTCAAGGAGGAGTACGGGATTGTGGCCGACCTCTTCATAGAGATCTGCATCGAGACTTTTCCACATGTCACGTGCTTCATAATTCCAGGCCCACCACATATTGTGTGCCAATTCGTCCAAGCAATTCAACTGCTCGGGAAGTCTAGATTTGACTGTCAACTCTTTCCATTGCGGTTCGTTGGCGTAGTCAGCTTTAATCTTCATAGTTTATTTGAATTGATGTATGATTAATGTTTTCTCTCTTCTGCTTTTTGGAGCGCATAGTTGTATGCTGAAGCATAATATTTGATAAATTCGCTCCATAAGGCTTTTTGGGATAGCACCTCTGCATTTTTTCTTGATTTGCGGACTTCTGTTGGAGTAAATTGCGAGAATTCCACAATCGTACTCTTGATGGCGTCTGCAACATCAGAGAAATTATAGTCATCTCGGTGTATTACTTTAACCCCATCAAGAATCTCACCATTATGTCCTAAAGAGTTATTCACCCAAAGGCCAAAACCAGCCAAATCGGTAGTAATGCATGGTACATGGAAAGCAATTGATTCCAATGGAGTATATCCCCACGGTTCATAATAAGAGGGATATACGCAAAGGTCATTGCCCAATATCACATCATAGTATTTCATATCCACAATGCCGTCATTGCCGATAAGATAACTTGGAATGAAAATTACTTTAACCTTATCATCTGGGCGGTTCCACATATTGAGATTGCGAAGCATCGCCAATACATTGTCTCCACTCATGTCATGTAACCAGTGCGTAATCAAAGGAGTATCCAATGGCGTCTCGTAGGAAACATTGTTCTTCATTCGTTCTGCCAAATCCTGCCGTGGAGCAAAAACCCATCCAGGAACTTCAACAAACGCGATGACTTGGCGGTCAAATGAAGATTCGTTGTTAAGCCGCGACATTGCTTCTATGTATACGTCAATTCCTTTGTTCCGGAATTCATAGCGGCCACTTGTACTGACAATCAACGTGTTATCATCGAAAGTACACCCTGTAAGTGCATTGGCCAATTTCAGCAAACGTTTGCGGGCAGCCTTTCGCTTGGAGGTAAAAGTCCGTCCTTGTGGTACAAAATCGTCATCAAAACCATTTGGCAACACAAAATCAACAGGTTTGTCCAGCAACTCAGCACATTCTTTAGCAGTAATGTCACTTACTGTGGTGAAACAATCTACAAATGCAGCGGTCTGTTTTTCGATAGACTGTTTGCTTTGCATGTTTAATTCACTTGCCATTTGGTCGCCATTGTATGCCCACAGATAATTATACAATGGTTTGTTGTTTCCTGCGATACTTCGTCCGATACTTGTGGCATGCGTCGTGAATACAGTCGCAATCTGAGGAACTTCATGCTGGATGTATAATAAGCCCAGGCCGGTCATCCATTCATTTCCATGGTAAATGACCTTTTTGTCTTTAGTGATACCAAACTTATAGAAACTTTCGACAATCTTAGCGGCAGCATAAGAGAACATGGATGCCTCGTCATAATCACCATATGCATGAAGACTATCAACCCTGTACCACTCCCACATTTGGGTATATATGCGGTCTTTTTCTTGATAGAATGGTGTAAAATCAACTAATATGGCTATCGGATTTCCTGGGATTGTCCAACGTCCTATGCGCAGTAGAAGTCCTTCTTCTTGCGCATGCTTTTGCCAATCCGGGAATAATGCGTTGTCTTCACAAAAGAAAGGACATTCCTTGTCCTTCCAACAGTCGGGACCTATGAATACAAGACCATCGCCCATTGTTTTGTGCAATGTGCGCGCTCTTGTGGAGAGAACGGTGTATATTCCGCCAACTTTATTACATACCTCCCAACTCGACTCAAAAATGTAGTCTGGAGTTAAATTGATATTTTCCATAAAAAGCGAATAGCGTTGCAAATTTACTATAATAATTGTAAAAGCCAAATTATTGGATATTTATTTTTCCCAAAATAGCCTTTTTCTTGATGCATTTCATTAACTTTGCATCATATCTCCTTGAATACTTTGATATCTCCGTGGATTTATTCCCGATGCTTGTGATATAATTTTTAAGATGATGAAAACACGCTTTCTAAAATACGCTATTAGTGCGGTATCCCTTCTCGCTTTTTATAGTTCAGTCATGATGGCTCAGGACAAAAACAATAACTTTAACGGTTACTTGTATAACTCTGATTATCAAGTGTTTTTGAAAATAAATTTCATAGATAATGATGTTGTGGTTGACGGACAAGAGATTTTTGGGGATTTGCCTGGCTATTTTGGAGCAATAAGGGATACGCGCAAATGGCTTATTACAGATGCAAAGAAGAAAGGGAAAAACATTTACTCTCTTGGTATTACCAATGACTATGGGAGTGAAGACCTTAGTGCAACGCTTCAGTATAATGGAGATGGTACTTATACTCTAAAGCAGGTAAGTGGAAGCAGAATGAAGATAGTGGTGAATAGAAAGTGGGTGAAAATTCCCGTAGAATTGACGTTTGTGTGTAATAAACCCTTAAATTAGCAGATGGACTCCGCACATATATCCTCAAGAAATTCGGGGTATCCAAAAGAAAGTTTGTCATACGGCATGTCTGTGTACAGGTTCAGCCACCAT
>CAVCSC010000043.1:0-21156 GCA_963604975.1 Lachnospiraceae bacterium
ACTACAGTATTTCGGCCCGAAGACTGAAATAAGACGGATAATGGGGGATATCGGGGCGGATAAGACCAAACGATGAAACGACAATAGAGACAACTTTTAAATAGTTCCTTCCAAAAAACTATTGTCTCTATTGTCTCTATTGTCTCTATTGTCGTAAAATGATAACCCAATTATGAAAACCTTAAAACGACAATAGAGACAATGGAGACAATCTTAAATAGTTCCTTCCAAAAAAACTTTTGTCTCTATTGTCGTAAAATAAGAACCCAATTATAAACCTTAAACGACAATAGAGACAATAGAGACAACTTCTAAATTAGTTCCTTCGAAAAAATATTGTCACTATTGTCTCTATTGTCGTAAAATAATAACTCAAGTTTTCGTTTTTATCCCGCAAAAACACCCTGACGGCATGAAATCTAAATACGGGAATTGAGTATTGGCTTTGTACCTATACCAATAATATCAATAGGTATTGACGGCATCCCAGACTACGAGTCCCTGGCGCACATAGCCGGTCTTCTTGCCCACGCGGATTTTGTACCACATATATCCGTCGGGAGCGGAGAAGGTGCCGAGACAGGGGTAGGACTCGGGTATCATGCCATCGGGATTGCAGATGGTGGTGACGACCGGACTGGCGGTGGTAGGTTTCTGGCGCACGTTGACCCGGCCGGTCTGAAGGTCGCTGACCGTGATCCATCCCTGACCGTCTGAGGCGCAGCGTTCCTCTACGCGGCTGCCTTGCTTGCTGACAACGCCATAATCCTGGGCGAAGACAAACCAGCCGTCACCGGCATCGGCCAGGTACAGGTATTCGTGTCCATCGGCATCGACAACGACGCGGTCGGCCATCATGCTGCGGTGGAGGTTGTTGCCGACGGCCCACGACGGGGCGTTGATACTCATGTCGGCCTGTGGACGGAAGGCAGTGCTGTGCCAGGTGACTGTATCGCCCGCCTGCACGGTGGTGAAGATGAAGGGATTGCCGTAGTCGTCCTTCAACTTATAGATAGGATAGAGGCCGGTGGTGGTGAAGGGGGCATCACGGAATACGCTATCGACGAGACAGAACTCGGCGATGTCGTCGGCGGTGATGTGTAGGGTAAAATCATCGGCCTGACCGTTGGCCCAACGAGTGACGGGGGTGAGCCAGTAAGGTATGTTGAAGGGCTCGGACACGTTGAAACTCATGCGGTAGCGATAGGTGTGGTGCACGATGTTGCGGCCCTTGAGGAAAGGAGCGTCGAAGTAGTAGGCGTAGGCGAAGGGCACGACGCTGTCGAGGTCGGCATTGTAGAGGTAGTCGCTCACGGGGAGCAGCGAGTCGGGCACCTGGCCGAGTCCTTTCCACTTGTGCAGGTCGAGCGGCTGGGGAAAGGTCTTCGACGTGCGGTCGAAGGCGACGGCGGCATTGGCGTAGGGCAGACTGTGGCCGTTCATGTTGACGGTGAAGGCGGTGATGTGGGGGTGAGTTCCGCCGAGGTTGAGCGGTGTGTTGTCATTGTACTGCGCCACCGCCTCGAAACCCATCTTGAGGGTTTGGGCTTCGCCGGCGTTGTAGAATTCATAGTAGACGTCGACCGTGGCAAAACTGTCTTTGCCGATGGTGATGGTGAGTACTTCACGGGCGGCCGAGATGTCGGTCGCCTGCGCCGGGACAAGGAAGTTGCCGGTAGTGAAGTAGACGCCGTCGTTGGCCTTCACCGCAGTGAAGGCGAAAAGGACGGAAAGGAGGAGGAAGAGTGTTTTCTTCATGTGCGTGTGTTGTTTCGTATGTTGATGACTTGGTGTCGGTACCGTCATTGCGGTGCGACAAATTTATATACATCTACATACAATGCCAAGACACACGTCTACTTTTTAAATATATTTAGTTAGGCGTGTTTTAAGGCCATGCCCTTTTAGTTGACAACCTTAAACCTCCTTCTGCGTTATTCTGAGGAAGTCGCGCAGACGTGGCGACCGGGGATGGGTGAAGATGTCGGCGGGGGTGCCTTCCTCGGCGATGTGTCCGCCGTCGAAGAAGAGGACGCGGGTGGCTACGTCGCGGGCGAAGGCCATCTCGTGGGTGACGACGACCATGGTCATGCCGCCGGCAGCCACCTCACGCATGAGGGCGAGCACCTCGCCTACCATCTCGGGGTCGAGGGCAGAGGTGGGCTCGTCGAAGAGCATCACGTCGGGCTGCATGGCAAGGGCACGGGCGATGGCGACGCGCTGTTTCTGTCCGCCGGAAAGTCGTGTGGGATAGAGGTCGGCCTTGTCGGACAGGCCGATACGGTCGAGCAATGCCTCTGCGCGGGCATCGGCCTCATCGGGGGTGAGCAGACCGAGGAGCGTGGGAGCGAGGGTGATGTTGCGGCGGATGGTCATGTGGGGGAAGAGGTTGAACTGCTGGAACACCATACCGATGCGCCGCCGCACGAGGTCGACGTCGGTATCGTCGGAGGTGATGTCGGTACCTTCGAAGTAGATATGTCCGGAGGTAGGTTCTTCGAGCAGATTGAGCGAGCGCAGGAAGGTGCTCTTGCCGCAACCCGACGGACCGATGACGGCGACCACCTCACCCCGGGAGACGGTGGTGCTGATGTCGCGCAGGACGGCGTTGGTGCCGAACGACTTGGAGAGGTGCTCCACGCGGAGCAGTATGTTGCTATCTGTCATGCTTTGCGAGATGTTTTTCGAGCCGGTTTACGCCTGCGGCGAGTGCAGCCACGAGAAGGAAGTAGATGAGGGCCACGATACCGAGGGGCATGATGGCGTCGTAGGTGAGCGAGCGGATGATGTCGCTGCCCTTGGTGAGATCGGCCAAGCCGATATAGCCACTGATGGAGGTCTCCTTGAGCAGCGTGATGGTCTCGTTGCCGATGGCGGGCAGCACGTTGCGGAAGGCCTGGGGCAGGATGATGCGGCTGAGGGTGGCGGTGTGTGACAGTCCGAGGCTCCGTCCGGCCTCCATCTGTCCGCGGTCGACGGCCATGAGTCCCGACCGCACCACTTCGGCAAGGTAGGCCGAGGAGTTGATACCGAAGGCGATGATAGCCACAAACACTTTGCTCACATCGGCCGAGGCAAAGACCACATAGTAGATGATGAGCAGTTGCACCATCGTCGGTGTGCCGCGGATGACCATGAGGTAAAGACGGCAGAGGGCATTGAAGACGGTCAGTGCGCCCGTGGTGTCGTGGGTGAAGCGCACGACGGCAATAGCGGTGCCCAAGACGAGGGAGATGAGCATGGCGAAAAGGGCGATAACGAGCGTATTGCCCAGTCCGCGGAGGAGATAGAGGTAGCGTGAGTCGGTGATGAAATTGGTGTGGAACTTCTCCACAAACCCTTGTTCGCCGATGGTGGTCGCACTGGTGGAGGCCACAACGATCATCTGTCGGGTGGTGGCATAGGGTACGGAGAAGGTGACGTTGCTGGCACGGTCGGGCGTGACGGTGAGTCCGGCGGCACCGACGTCGGCCTTGCCGGTCTGCACGGAGGTGATGACGGCATCAAACTCCATGTCCTCCACACGCACGGTCATGCCGAGGCGGTCGGCCACGGCACGCATGATGTCGATGTCGATACCCACAATCTGTCCGCCGTCGTAGTACTCGTAGGGACGGAAGGTGGCATTGGTGGCCACGGTGAGTGTCGCGCCTGTGGTGTGCTTCGGGGTGTAGGCCACGGACTGGCCGTCGCGCAGATGGCGCACAACGATTGTGTCGAGAGTGCCGTCGGCCTGCAGAGCGGTGATGGCGGCATTGATACGGGAGGCCAAAGCGGTACGCTCCTTGGCTACGCAGAGGGCATACTGCTCGGTGCCGTAGGCTTGGGGCAGGATACGGAGGGTGGGGTTTTGGGCGACAAAGGCTTTGGCGGGTTGCTCGTCGACCACCACGGCGTCGACCTTGCCTTGCAGAAGGGCTTGTATGGCATCGGCCGACTTGGTGTAACGTTCTACTCGGGTGCCGCTGCCGTCAGACTCCATCGGCGAGACGCGCGTGTCGCCGATAGTGCCGAGTTGTACGCCGATGACGGCTCCGCTGAGGTCGCCCTTTCCGGCCACGACCTTGTGCTGGCGTCCGGGACAAGCCACGATGAGCAGCACGACGGCTACGGCAACCACGGCAAGGAGAATGACAGAAAGGTATTTTTGTTGTCTTCTGGTCATTTAATATGTGTATTTTTATGCAACAAATCAACTGCAAAATTACACAAAAAAGGTGGCCAAAAAGGTATATATCCCTGTATTTTACGTTATTATTGCATAAAATACAAGGATATACGATAAATATACAAAAACTAAGAAATAATGTGAAGCGGATGCCCTACAATTCGTCTGCAACGACCCGCAAAAAACATCTCACTTGAGTGTGCGGAACACGCGCCGCACGGGATACCACGCTGCGCCCCACCCTATCGCCAGTACGGTGACGAGGATGAGTACCACGTCGCCATAGTGTACGCTTACGGGATAGGCGTTGACAATGAAGGTGCCGCTCGAACTGCCCATAGACACCAGTCCGTACTGCTGTTGCAACCAGCAGAGCAGCAGACCGACGAGGATGCCGGCCACGGCACCGATGGCCGAGATCATGCGTCCCTCGTAGAGGAAGACGCGCATCACCTGCCGGTCGGTAGCGCCGAGCGAACGGAGTATGCCCACGTCGTCGCGCTTGTCGATGATGAGCATCGAGAGTGAGGCGATAATATTGAAACAGGCCACCACGAGGATGAAGGTCAGGAAGATGTAGGCGATGACCTTCTCTATCTGCATGATGCGGAAGGTGTCAGCCTGCTGTTCGAAACGGTCGAGCACTTGGTATTTTCCGCCGCCTATCTCCCGCATGGCACTCTTCACAGAGGAGAGGTTGCTGCCGGGCTTGAGCCGGAACTCCAGGGCCGACACCATGCCGTCCTGTCCGAACAGGCCGCGGGCGAAGTCGATGGAGGTGATGATATAGTCGCGGTCGTAGTGGCCGTTTTGTACGGCGAAGACCACACCGGGCGAATTGAGCGAGTCGACCACAAAGCCTTCGTCGGCCGTGGCCATGTCTACAAGTTGCCCTTCGCGTTGCGGGGCGTATATCTTGAGGTATCCGTCCCATTGGGCTCCCAGTCCGAGGGTTTGTGCCAGACGTATGCCCGGCACGCCAAATCGCAGGTTGGCGGCGCTCAGCAGGAAGGTGCCATCGCCGTAGAGTATGTCGTCGATGCGGGTGAGCCGCTGAAAGGTATTGTCCACACCCAGCACGTTGACCATCGCCTGACGGCCGCCGTAGACGGCGAGCGCCTGGTCTTCTACCACCTCGGTGGCCACGTCGACCTCGGGCAACGCCTTCATGCGCACGAGCAGCGGGTCGTCGGCAGGGGCGGTCTTGCCCATGACAGGCACGACCTTGATCTGCGGGTCGAAATTGGTGAGCAGCGAGGCCACAAGATCGTGAAACCCGTTGAACACCGACAGTACGATGACCATCGCCATCGTGGCTACGGCCACGCCCACCATAGAGATGGCGGAGATGACGTTGATCATGTTCGTCGACTTTTTCGAGAACAGGTATCGGCGGGCTATGAGGAGGGGGAAGTTCATTTCTCGGGCGGCACGTCTATTTCTTGAGCAGAGCGTCTATTTCTTGAGCAACTCGTCGATGCGCTCGATGTAGTCGAGCGAGTCGTCGATGAAGAAACGCAGTTCGGGAATGATGCGCAACTGGTTGCGTACGCGCGTGCCCAATTCGTAGCGCAGGGTCTTCTCGTTGCGCGTGATGTTGGCGACAATCTCCTCACCCTTCTCCGAGGGGAAGATGCTCAGATAGGCCGTGCAGATGCTCAGGTCGGGCGACACGCGGCAGCGGGTCACGCTGACCATCACGCCGTGCATCATACGGGTCTGTGACTGGAAAATGAGGCTCAGTTCTTTTTGCAGAAGCCGGGCTATGCGGTTTTGTCTTGTCTCTTGCATGAAATACTTCTTAGGTGGATACTAAAATAATGTCTTGCAAACTTACTCATTTTTTTCATAATAAACCCTTGCAGTACATAAAAAAAGCCAAAAGGCGGTGTGTAGTCGGTGCGTTATTGCTAAATTTGCGGAGTATAGTGACGATAAGTCACAATAAGTAACGACACGTCACGAGAAAAAATTATTACCGCAAACAAACCAAAGACAACAACAATCAACATGAACATCAAGAAACACAAGGGGTGGCTCATTGCCGCTGCTGTCGTCGCAGTCATCCTGCTTTGGGCAGGGTCAGTATACAACTCGCTCGTCAGTCAGGAGGAGGCCGTGGGCAACCAGTGGGCCGACGTGGAGACACAGTATCAGCGCCGCTCCGACCTCGTACCCAATCTTGTGGCTACCGTCAAGGGATATGCCGCCCACGAGCAGCAGACACTTGAGGCCGTCGTCAAGGCCCGCAGCGAGGCCACACAGACTCATATCGAGGCCGCCGACCTCACGCCCGAGAAGATGGAGGCCTACCAAAAGGCACAGAGCAACCTCTCGGGAGCCATCGGCCGTCTGCTCATGGTGCAGGAAAACTACCCCGACCTCAAGGCCAACGAGAATTTCCTCGACCTCCAGGCGCAACTTGAAGGCACCGAGAACCGTATCTCCGTGGCCCGCCGCGACTTCAATGCCGTGGCCCGGACGTACAATGTAGCCATCCGCCGTTTCCCGGCCAATATCCTTGCTTCCCTGTTCGGTTTCGAGGCCAAGACTTATTTCGAGGCCGAGAAAGGGGCCGAGAAAGCACCTGAGGTGAAGTTCTGATGCGTCGCCTCGCCTCTTTGTTCTTCGTGCTGGCCGCCCTTTTTGCGACGTTGCCGACCGATGCACTGGGTCAAGCCGACACAGTGCATACGACGTATGCCCCGCAGGACATGCCCAACGTGCGGCTCACCGACGTGCGCCGCCACGTGAGCGACCCTGCCGCCCTGCTTTCTGCCGCCGCCCGCGACAGTGTCGACCGTATGCTCACCCAGTTGGAGTCGTCGACAGGCGTGCAGGTGGCCGTGGCCGTCGTGCCGTCGGTGGGCGAGAGCACGCTCCTCGACTACTCTATGGCGCTCTTCCGCCATTGGGGTATCGGCAGAAAACAACGCAATGACGGACTGCTCATCCTTCTGGTCGGCGACAGGGCGAAGGTGCGGTTTACTACCGGCTACGGCATGGAGAGCCAACTGCCCGACATCACCTGCAAGCGCATACAGCGCACCTATATGGTACCCCACCTACAGCGGCGCGACTTCGACGGTGCTCTTGTGGCCGGCACGCGGGCCGTCTGCGCGACGCTGACCAAGGCGTATACGGGCAAGGACACTGCCCGTCGCGAAGAAGACGACGTTTCCGTCTTCTCTGTACTGATCTTCATCGCCGTGGGCATCGTGATATTCCTCGTCTTATCAAAACGGCTTTCCGACCGCGACCGCCGCTGTCCGCGGTGCCACCACACGGGTCTGCGGCACATCTCTTCCGAAGAATGTCGGCTGACGTACGGCCAACGTGTGCGCCGCGACACGTATGTCTGCGCAGAGTGCGGACACATTGTCGTGCGCGACCATCCCCTCGACGGAGGCGGAACGGGAGGCACAGGCGCCCTGCTCACCGGTATGTTTCTCGGTTCGATGATGGGACGACATGGCGGCGGATACGGCGGTGGAAGTTTCGGCGGCGATTTCGGCGGCGGCGACTCCGGAGGTGGAGGAGCCGAGTCGTAACTGGAATCGGACATAGGGTGTTCAAAATCCGAATAGATTTTGCACCTTAAAACGACAATAGAGACAATAGTGACAACTTTTAGAAATTAGTTCCAAGAACTAAATCTGTTGTCTCTATTGTCTCTATTGTCGTAAAATAGTTTTCTCTCTTTCTTATTTTCCTGTTTCCTCTACATTCTGCCCACTGATGACAACGTGCGGTGTGCATCCGCGGCCGTCGGCATCGTGGTAGGACACGGTGACGGTCTGCTCTTCGCCGGGCATGAGGTGGAAGTAGTTGTCCGAGTAGATGGCGGGGAGTATCTGCTCGCCATCATCGCCAAGGAGACTGAGCCGCACCATGAGGGCCGGAGTAGACGTGGGGTTGCGCAGGGTGACGGTGACGGTATGGTTGTCGTCCTCGGTGCGTATCTGCTGTGAGGTCTCAAGGGCTACCTTGGGCAGGCGCAAGAGTTGCTCCCATCCGTCAGAAGAAGGACTCTCGATGTAGGTGTTCGTATCGATAGCGCGGCCGTTCTCGGTGAGCGTGAGGCGCACAAAGTAGATGTCGAGGTCGGGCTGGCTGAGCGCAAAGGGGATGAGGGTGGTGTCGGCCAACAGGTCGAGGGTCGCCTCACGGCTGCTCACCACACGTCCGTTGAGGTCGAGAAGACGGGCTTCGACGGTGATGTCATGGTGGGTCTGCGGCAGAATGTTGACCACAGCCACCTCGCGTGTCACGGGATTGTACAGGGCGTGCACCGGGCGGCAGGCTTCCCTCACGGCGAAGTAGGCGGCGGTAGGCTCGAAGTAGTAGTCGTAGGTAGACCACGACATGTTGGGCCAGCAGGGATGGGTCATCCAAATGAGCAGACCGTGGCGGCGCAGTTGCGGGGCTTCGAACATGGCACGGTAACCATCGTAGTTGAGCCACTGGGCAAGAGCGGTGAAGGAGCGAGCATCGGTCTGACGGCCGAAGCGCTGTTCAAGGATGTCGATGAATGACCGGCCGGCCTGGGCGCCGCCCATCGTGAAGTCGTGCTGTGCCCAAGCCAGACCGATGGGCCACAGACTGTCGGGCTCGATCATACGGCAAAGGCTCTCGTAGGTGGGGATGTTGGGCATGCCCTCCTCGGAGTGTATCTTGGAGGAGACGTGTGTGAAGTAGTAGTCGGTGGGCATGAGTTGGTAGGGGCCGTGGCCGCTGGCACCGCCGTCAGCCGAACTGGGCATATAGCCGAGTTGCGGGTGGAGCGAGGTGATCTGACTGCGGAGGGCCTTGTCAAGGCTCTCAGGCGGGAAGCCCTCGTTGCGTCCCACGTAGATGACCACCGAGGGATGGCGGCGTATGCGGGCGATGAGGTCGGCAGAGTTGTCGAGAAACATCTTTTCGTCGGCCGGATCGGGTCCGTCCCAAGGGTTGGCCAACCAGAAGTCTTGCCACACGAGTATGCCGTAGCGGTCGCAGGCGTCATAGAACTCGTCGTCGCCGATCTGTCCCACCCAGTTGCGTATCATGTTGCAGTGCATCTCGCGGTGGTAGCGCACGGCAGCGTCGTACTCACGGGCACGGTAGTTGAGGTTGGCTTCGCTGAATCCCCAGTTGCCGCCCAGGGGCGTGATGCGGCGGCCATTGACGTAGAAGGTGGCCGTGGTGTCGAGGTCGCAGTAGGCCACCTGGCGTATGCCGGCCTTGTAGCCGATGCTGTCGAGCAGGGTGCCGTCGGCGGCGGTCACGGTGTATCCGGCATCGTAGAGATAGGGATCGCCGTAGCCGTTGGGCCACCACAGACGCATGTTGCGTCGGCGCAGTTGGGTGTACTCGTCGGGCGAGAAGGCTACCTCACGGCGCTCGCCGGCACTGAGCGTCACCGACTGCTCATAGGCGATATCGCCGATCCAGCCCTTCACGGTGAGGCGGCGGGGCGTGTCGGCCGTATTGGTCAGGGTGACGGCAGGAGTCATCGTGGCAAGGGTATCGCCATCGGCAAGCGTGGTGGTGACGAGTGGGTCGGCAAGCGAAGCGCCGCCGTCGAAGGTGAGGCGCACGTCGTTCCAGATGCCGGTCTGACGGCCGGGAGTACTGGTGATCCAATCCCAGCCGACGGAGGCGTGGAAGGTGGGGTTGTCTATGCCGAGGGCTCCGCCGTTGAGGTCGGTGCTGGTCTCGTTTTTCACTTTCACCGCCCCGAAGTGGGCCGGACGGATGACGTGTACCTCAAGCGTGTGGTCGCCGGGCGACATGAGCGGGGTGACGTCGAAGCGGGCGCGGCGGAAGGCGCCGTCGATCTGTCCGAGGCGTGTACCGTCAAACCACACCTCGGCCTTCCAGTTGATGCCATCGAAGTCGAGGTAGGCGTGGCGTCCGGAAGGGAGTGAGGTGCCGCGCACACGGGCTTTGTAGCGGAAATCTGAACAGAAGAAACTCTCGGAGATCTGCCGCATATTGTTGGCATAGAGATTGTCGGGCACGGCCCCGGCGTTGATGTAACTCGTCAGTACCGTTCCGGGTACGGTGGCGGGCAACCACTGCGTGTCGCCCTCACGGCAGACCTGCCAACCGGTAATGGGCGCATCGTCGTTGCGGACGGTGGCGGTGAGTCCTCCGTGGCCCCACACCTGCATCTCGGAGAGCACAAAGAGGCGGCTCTCGTCGGGCGAGTCCATCGTGAGGCGTACATAGCGGGCGCGGCCCTTGCAGGCGATATTGTCGGTGCGGCCCTTGCCGCCGGGAAGGGTGGCAACGTTGGTCCACGTCTTGGCATCGCCGGAGAACTGTATGCGGCCGACGCGGGCCTTGTGTATCCAGTGCAGGGTGACACGGTCTATATCGCACTCCGTACCGAGGTCTACATATATCCAGGGTTTTTCTGTGCCACTCTTGACGGGAGTCTTGCTATTGTCGGCAACATCTGCGTCTGCACTTACAGCAAAAGCGCTGGCGAAATATTCGGAGGGCATCCAGTGCTCGCCGGTGGCGTAGATGCGCCAGTAGGCACAGCCGGGCATATCGAACTGCAGGCGCACATGGCTGTACTCGCCCCGACGGGTGAGGGGGATAAGGGTATCGAGACGGCGGAGGGGCAGGCGCACGGCATCTTCACGCTTGTTGGGGTCTGAACTGACCATCTGTCGGGTGGCCTTTCCGGGCAGGTCTTTGCCCGAGATCCGTCCGGCCTCCTGCCAGCGGCGGCCGTCGCGAGAAACGAGCACGGTGACGGTATATCCGGCCGTGGCTTGGGCGGCATGGTAGGCGATCTCGCAGTGCAGGGGCAGGGAGTCGAGGTTGACGGCCATGCCGTCCCAGTCGTACTGTATGAAGGTATGCTCGCCGCGGACATAGTTGCTGGTGTGCTCGTGACCGTCGATGGTCTTCTCCTTGTCGCGCAGGGAGAGCGGCCCTTCGGGGGTGGTGACGGTGAGGCGTGCTGGTTCGGCGGCGGTGATGATGCCGTCGGTGGCAAGTTGGGCGGTGAGATTGTAGTCTATCGACGACGAGGCGTAGGCGGCACGGTGGAGAGCCACATTGCGGTAGGTCTGGTCGCTAACGAGGCAGGGACCGGTATAGGCCGACGGTTGGCCGGGGTAGCGACCTATGCCACGCGTGTAGTAATCACCGTTGTCGGCGTTGGCCGTTCCGGAGAGGGCTGTGGTGGCGGCCAACAGGAGAGTGCGGATATGTTTTTTCATGTGTGAGTCTTTTTCTTGCATAACGTAGCGAGGGGCGGTATATTGTGTGTGGGGTGTAGCAATAGAGGGTATCGGCGGGTGCCGAAGAAAAATCTTGCCCGTACTGGGTGACGGGGAAAAAAGTAGCGGGCCATGCTCCGGCTTCTTGCCGGCGGCATGGCCCGCTACGGTAGTGTCGCGCCGCCGGGTTGTGGCGGTGTGGGTCAGTCGCGGAAGGCGGCTTCTTCGGCCTCGGCGATGATTTCCTCGCGTGTCTTGGCGGCGGCGGAGATGTCGCTCAGGTCGAACTCGTCGTCAGCCTTGTCGGCACTGTTCTTGGTACCTTCTCCGCTGGACTGGCGGTACATGGGCGAGCGTCGCTTGCCCTTGGTCTTGCCGCTGCCGGTGGCGGGTGTATCGCTGCCGGTGGCGGGATGACTGATGATAAACGACGTGCTGGCCTCTGCTTCAGGGTCGGGCACGTTTTCTACGGGTTCTTCCTCCATCTTGGTGCGGTCGGTCTTGGCGGCGAACACGGCGTCGATGAACTGCGGTTCGCGGCGCAACCGTGCCAAGGTGAGTTTCGAGGCCATCTGCTGGCTCTCCTTCTTGCTGTATCCGGTGCCGGTACTGCCTTCGATGCCTTCGATGCGTACGGTGTACTTGAAGACGGGGCTTCCGGTCTTGTCCTTTTCCTGGGAGTCGAGACGGAAGTCGAGGCGCACACGGTTTTTCTGGCTCCACTCGATGAGTTTGCTCTTGAAGTTGACTTCCTTGTAGGCCACTTTGTCGATATTGATCATCTCCTTGAGAATGCGCTGCTGCATGAAGCGCATGCAGGCGTTGTAGCCTTGGTCGAGGTAGATGGCGCCGACGAGGGCTTCAAAGGCGTTGCCGCCCATATAGGAGTTGTGGCTCTGGGAACGTCCGCTGGAGAGGATGAGTTGGTTGAGCCCCATGTCCTGCGCAAGGCGGTTGAGGGTCTCGCGCTGCACGAGTTTGGAGCGGGTGTTGGTCAGGAAGCCTTCGCGCTTGCCGGGGAAATGGCGGTAGACGATGTCGCCGGCCGTGGCATCGAGGATGGCGTCGCCGAGAAATTCGAGTCGCTCGTTGTTGAGCGGACGTCCCTTCTCGTTGCGGCGATACATGCTCTTGTGCATCAAGGCAAGTTTGTAGAGGCTGATGTCGTGGGGATAGAACCCGATGATGCGATATAAAGACGAATAAAGCTCCTTGTCCTTACGGAAAGGGAGCCTTATTCTGTCGATGATGTTATTCAGCATATTTCTTGAATACTACGCAGGCGTTGTGACCTCCGAAACCGAAGGTGTTGCTCAGCGCGGCGCGTACGGTACGCTTCTGTGCTTTGTTGAACGTGAAGTTGAGGTTGTAGTCGATCTCGGGATCGAGGTCGTCGTCGGCATGGTTGATGGTCGGCGGTACTACGTCGTTCTTCACGGCCAGCACGGTGGCCATGGCCTCTACTGCTCCGGCAGCGCCGAGCAGGTGACCGGTCATCGACTTGGTCGAACTGATGTTGAGCTTGTAGGCGGCGTCGCCGAAGAACTCCTTGATGGCCTTCACCTCAGAGAGGTCGCCCACGGGAGTCGACGTGCCGTGTACGTTGATGTAGTCGATGTCTTCGGGCTGGAGTCCGCCGTCGGCCAGGGCTTCCTTCATGACGAGCTTTGCACCCAATCCTTCGGGATGTGAGGCGGTGATGTGGTGTGCGTCGGCGCTCATGCCGGCACCGCACATCTCGGCGTAAATCTTGGCTCCGCGTGCCTTGGCGTGCTCGAGTTCCTCAAGGATGAGGCATCCGGCACCTTCACCCATGACAAATCCGTCGCGGCTGGCGCTGAAGGGGCGCGATGCGTGCTCGGGGTCATCATTGCGTGTGGAGAGGGCGTGCATGGCGTTGAAGCCGCCTACGCCGCAAGCGCAGATAGCAGCCTCGGCACCACCGCTGACGATGACATCAGCCTTGCCCAAGCGTATGAGGTTGAATGCGTCGGCCAGAGCGTTGCTCGACGAGGCGCATGCCGATGTGGTGGCGAAGTTGGGTCCGTGGAACCCGTAGTGTATGGAGATCTGTCCGGCTGCAATGTCGGCGATCATCTTGGGGATGAAGAAGGGGTTGAACTTCGGTCCGTTCTCCGGATGGGTGGCATAGTAGCCTACCTCGTCCTCGAAGGTACGGATACCGCCGATGCCGACACCGAAGACCACACCAACGCGGTTCTTGTCTATTGTCTCCAAGTCCATGGCGCTGTCGCCTACGGCCTGCATGGCAGATACCATGGCCAACTGAGCGTAACGGTCCATCTTGCGCACTTCCTTGCGGTCGATGTAGTCGGTCACGTTGAGGTCCTTGACCTCACAGGCGAATTGCGTCTTGAATTTGGAGCAGTCGAAATGGGTGATAGGAGCGGCTCCGCTCTTGCCTGCGAGAAGGTTCTCCCAGGTCTCCTCAGCGGTATTGCCCACTGGGGTGACGGCACCAAGTCCGGTCACAACAACTCTTTTTAATTCCATCTGTAATCGGTTTGTGGTTCGTGTCTATGCGACTTATGGTTCAGGGCTGGACCACGCTTGCCCTTCCGGACAAACTGCCTTGACGTACGCTTTTCGACCGTGTCCCGGCGAAAAACAAGAAGAATGCAAAGGGCGTCAAGGTGTTCTCCTCATCGGGAGAACGTGTCAGCGATGAACCATAAGCCGGAAGAAATCTCTCGCCCTGTGGCGGCGAGGGATGAAATTTATTTGTTTTCCTCGATGTATGCGATAGCGTCGCCTACAGTGCCGATCTTCTCAGCCTTGTCGTCGGGGATGGAGATTCCGAACTCTTTCTCGAATTCCATGATCAGCTCTACAGTGTCGAGAGAGTCTGCACCCAGGTCGTTGGTGAAACTTGCTTCGGGCTTAACGTCTGCCTCGTCTACACCGAGTTTGTCTACGATGATAGCTTTTACTTTTGCTTCGATTTCTGACATAATTGTTATTTTTTAGTTGATAATATTATTCCATTATTGGAAAGCGGGTACAAAGGAAACAATTTTTATCCATATTGACAAGTGTTTTGGCGAAAAATACGCCCGTTACTGCACACTTATACGTTGTTTGTGCAGCAATTCGGGCCAAAATGAGTGTTTATACGGAAAATATGGGCCTAAAACTTGGGGTAGATTCCGAAAATGTCACCTGACTCAGACCGCACGTGCTTATTTTTTCTATCGTCACGAAATTTAACGTCCACCGTCACCGCCAACACTTATATTTTGTGTACTTTTGTCACTTGATAAGTAGGTGTTCAAAATTATTTGATATAAATATATGTACAGATACGCTGTCTTGCTTCTCCTTGTCCTCGCCACCGCCACGACCTTTGCACAGACCGACGGCAAGGATGCTCCGCGGCCTGAAGACCGCGAGCCCGACATGGACACGCCTACCTTCGTACCGATGGTGAAGGTGGGCAAGGTGCTCTCGGGCAACGATAGCATACAGTACATGGAACTCAACGACGTGTACGTCTTCCCCCAGCCTGTCTTCAAGACTGCGTCCCAGCGTGTGGCCTACAACCGGCTCGTGGCCAACGTCAAGAAGGTGCTGCCCATCGCCAAGGAGGTCAACGGCATCATCATCGAGACCTACGAGTATCTGCAGACCCTGCCCGACAAGAAGGCACGCGACGCCCATCTCAAACTGGTGGAGCGCGACATACGCAAGCAGTACACCCCACGCATGAAGAAACTCACCTACCAGCAGGGCAAACTCCTCATCAAGCTCGTCTACCGCGAGTGCAACTCTACGACCTACCAACTCATCCAGGCCTTCCTCGGCCCGATACGCGCCGGCTTTTACCAGGCCTTCGCCTCTCTCTTCGGCGCCAGCCTCGCCAAGAAGTACGATCCCGAGGGTGTAGACAAGTACACCGAGCGCATCGTCCTCATGGTGGAGGCCGGACAGGTGTGACCACACTTTTATGACAGGTTCTAAAAACATTCCGCCGCAAAAACAACGATTATGCCGGGATGCGTTTGGCCAGACTGAGAGGTGTGTGTTTAGAATATACCTTATTATAATAGCAAACAGAAAAGGACTACTTCATGTCCCACTTCATGTCCCACACGGGAAGCACTTCGATCCTTATCCCTTCACGCTCGATGGTTTGCCGCTGGGAGAACGTGACAATGCGACACTCCTTGCAACCTATTGCTGAAGACGCAGCCAGCAATCCGCCCGTTTCCCGCTCTATATTCTCCTCATCCAACGACCAGCATACCTGTACCAATTCGGCAACACGGTCAGCCCTCCGCACCACAAAGTCACATTCCTTTGTCTCATTGAAGTAGTAGACAGCATCCTCCTGGCCGAGACTGCGCTCCAGATTGAGATAGACAATATTCTCCAAAGCCTTGCCCGCATCTTCACTTTCCGGCAACAATACGGCATTGCGCAAAGCGATATCAGCCACATAATATTTGGCAGGAGCAGAACGTTGCTTCACCATAGACCTGTCATATTTCTCTACCTTGCGAAACATAAATATATTGCAAGCATAATCCAGCCAAAGGTAAAGCGAATCCTTGGAAACCTTCTGTCCCTGCGACTTCAGGTCATTATAGATATTGTTCACGCTTGTCGGTTTCGTAAGATTGTTCATCACACGTTTCAGAAAGTAACGCACTACCGAAGGGGAAGCACTGACGTGATAATGTTCCATCAAATCTCTGAAAAGCATGGTATTGAAATAGGACTGCAGAATCTTGACTTTATCGGTCTTGTTCTTCTGAAGAACGACTTCCGGAAAGCCGCCATCCTCACAATATCCACGAAAAGCCGCCATCAGTTTGGCCTTTCCCTCTTCGCTATACTTGCTTGCCTCGATGCCCTTAAAGGACAAATACTCGTCAAAGCCCAATGGATACTCACGGTATTCATCCGGCCATCCCCGTAAAGCAGACACCATCTCCTCGGAAAGCATTTTTGCCGTACTTCCTGTCACAAAGATATGCTTGCAATAATTCTTGTACACTCTCAGCACGAAGAGTTCCCAACCCTCAATAAGTTGTATCTCATCAAAGAACATGTATACATCCTTTAGCGGAATGTCTGGATACATCTCCCGATAAGCCTGCAGCAACTCGTCAAAGTTTTGCGGGTTCATTAACAGGAAACGCTCATCATCAAAACCGACATACAGTATACGTTCTCTCGGTATTCCATTCTTCAACAAGCGGTTGACCGTAAGACCCAATAAGGATGACTTGCCGCAACGCCGTATACCTGTTACTGTCACGATGCGGTTTCCATCCAACGGCAATTGGGCTTTTCTATTCTGCAAATTGAGAGGAAGTTCCTCTTGATGCAATGATATGATAGACTGGAAAGCACTACGTAAATCCATTTTCCTGACCAGATTTGTTGTTATTTATTCTCTTGGCCTCAAAGATACAACATTTCCTTCTGAGAAGGAAAGAATCGTGCATTTATTTCCTTCTGAAAAGGAAACTTTTGCAAAAACTTTCCTTCCGGGAAGGAAAGTTTGTATATCAGAACCGTACACACGAGGGCTATAAGGGGAGACTATCGGCAAAAATGCGTTACACGGACGGACGTGTAACGCAACTCGGTGACGGCGAAAACAACTTATACGCACTGCCTATGAAAAAAGTTCCGCACCCTGCGGAACTTTTCATCTATTTGGCGAGCACCGTCCAAACCGCTGATACTCAACCGTATATATACGAAAAAAGGATTTTACTCGAAGTAAAATCCTCTATAGTATTTTTTGCCGTTTGTGATTCCGCAGGGATTCGAACCCTGGACCCACAGCTTAGAAGGCTGTTGCTCTAATCCAACTGAGCTACGGAACCATCCGTTTTGGCTGCAAAGGTAATGATTTTCGGCGAGACGGAGAAACTTATGCGGAAATAATTTTCCTTTCTCCGTCTCGTCGAGGGTCAATTCGAGGATCAATGAGGTGTTGCTAAAAGTGGACACCGGCGGAGGTTATGCCTCGCGCTGGCGTGTACCCATGCGTGCTTCGACAACGTTGACAACGTAGTCTCCGAGTTTCTCACATTCGGCGATGATATCCATATACATGGTACCGATAGAGTAGGAATATTTATGGTCGTTGACGTCGTTGATGTTCTGCGAACGCAGTTGGTTGCGGTAGTTGTTGATCTCGTTCTCGACGTTGAAGGAGCGGTTGACATCGAGGTTGTCTTTGCGTCCGGTGAGCATGACGTTCATCTGGGTGAGCGAGTCGTCGGTGAGTTCGAACATCTGATGCAGGTGTTCGTACTGCTTCTCGGTGAAGTCTTCCTTGCCGTTCTTCTTGCGCGAGATGGTGCGTGCGAGGTTGTAGCAGGAGTCGCCGATGCTCTCAAGTTCGCTGATCTCGCGAAGCATGGCGCGTATCTTGGCTTTGGTCTCGTCGGAGAGGTGGGCGTCAGACACGTTGTCGAGGTAGTTGGCGATCTCTATCTCCATGTTGTCGGAGATGCTCTCGTACTTCTCGATACGGGTGAAGAGTTTGGTGAAGGCGGTATCGTCGGTCGTGCCGAGCAGTTCGCGTACCATGCCGAACATACGCTGTATGCGGTCGGCGAAGGCCTGTATCTCTTTCTGTGCCTCAAGCACGGAGAGTTCGGGGGTCTTCATGATGCCGGCAGAGATGAAACGCAGACGGAAGTCTTCTTCCTCCTCTTTCTTGCGCGGGGTGATGATGCGGCAGACGAGTTTCTCGATTTGGGGGATAAACCAGATGAGGAGGGCCGAGTTGCACACGTTGAACGAGGTGTGGAAGGCGGCCAGCACGACAGAGAGTTTGTGGGGGTTGATACCACTCTGGTGGGGGTCATAGCCTACAAACGAGCAGACGAGGTCGATGAAGGGATAGAAGAGGGCGAGCACCCAGATGACACCTGTAATGTTGAACACCAGGTGGGAGAAGGCAGCGCGGCGGGCCTGGGTATTGGCAGCGAGGGCGGCGAGATTGGCTGTGAGCGTGGTGCCGATATTTTCACCCATGACCAGGGCGATACCCATATAGATGGGGAGCACACCGCTGGAGCAGAGTACCATGGTGATGGCCATGAGAGCGGCCGAAGACTGGAGGATGCAGGTGAGGATGGTTCCGATAATGAGGAACGAGAAGATGGTGAGATAACTGTCTTTGTCGAAAGATCCGAAGAAGTCAATGACAGCCTGGTTGTGGGAGAGGTCCATCTCCTTGCCGGTCTGCGAGAGCAGGGCGATGGAGAAGAACATGAAGGCTACGCCGAAGAGGAAGTCACCGATGTACCGGTGTCGCCTCGTGTAGATGAGGAAGATGGCGATGATGAAGGCGGGGAAGACGGCATCGAGCAGATTGAACGAGAAGCCGAGTGACATGATCCACGCCGTGAACGTCGTGCCGATATTGGCTCCCATGATCACCGAGATGGCCTGGGCCAGGGTGAGTAGTCCGGCGTTGACGAACGAGACGGTCATCACCGTTGTCGCCGTGGACGACTGTACGGAGGCTGTGACGAACATACCGGTGAGCAGACCGGTGAAGCGGTTGGTGGTCATAGCGCCGAGAATATGGCGCAACTGCGAGCCTGCCATCTTCTGCAGGGCTTCGCTCATGACCTTCATACCATAGATGAGGAGAGCGAGCGAGCCCGCAATCTTAAAAAAAATCCAAATCGACATATATTTCTTTAATTTGTGATGCGGTGTGGATGGTTGCGTGTCGAAAACACAGTAACTTAGCGTCACTTCTTTGTATAACCCTGTAACCGTAATGAAATGAAACAAGTAATACAAATACGTTGCAAAAATAATAAAAAAACTTTAAGCGTAGAAATCGGAAGCACGCTTTCTGATATTTTTCGTCTCACGGGTCTGGAGATGGAGTATGGCCCTGTCAGCGCCAAGGTCAACGGCAAGGTGGAGGGCATGCACTACCGGGTGTATCACAACAAGGATGTGGAGTTTCAGGACATGCGCACCTCGTCGGGTTCGCGGGCCTATACGCGCACGCTCTTCCTTGTGCTTTGCAAGGCCGTGCACGACCTGTATCCCGAGGGGTCGGTGGTGATTGACATCCCCGTCTCGGGCGGCTACTACTGCGACCTGCGCATCGGCCGTGCCGTCACCGTAGCCGACTGTGATGCCCTGCGTGCAAGGATGGAGGAAATCATCGCCGCCGCCATGCCCATCACCCACCACGAGGCACCCACCGAGGAGGTGATACGCCTCTTCGAGCGACTCGGCACCCACTCGAAGGTATCGCTCCTGCGTACCGCCGGACGTATCTACACGACGTACTACGACCTCGACGGCTATGTCGACTATTTCTACGGCACGCTGCTGACCAACACCTCGCAACTCTACCTCTTCGGCCTTGAGAAGTACTACGACGGACTGCTTCTGCGCATACCCGCCCCATCTGATCCGTCGCGTCTGGGCGAACTGACCCGACAGGACAAGATGTTTGACATCTTCAAGGAGCATCACCACTGGCAGGAGATTCTCGGCATGGGCACGGTGGGCGTGTTCAACACGGCCGTGCAAGCCGGACACGCCAACGACATCATCAACGTGTCGGAGGCCCTGCAGGAGAAGAAAATCTCGCACATCGCCGAACAGATAGCCGCACGGCAGGGGGTACGCATGGTGCTCATCGCCGGTCCTTCGTCGTCGGGCAAGACCACGACGTGCAAGCGTCTGTCGATACAGTTGCTCACGTGCGGCATACGTCCGGTACCCATCTCGCTCGACGACTATTTTGTCGACCGCGAAAAGACGCCGCTCGACGACAAGGGCGACTATGACTACGAGAGCATACACGCCCTCAACCTGCCTTTGCTCAATGCCCATCTCGCCGCGCTCTTCCGGGGTGAGGAGGTGGAACTGCCACGCTACGACTTCCCATCGGGCCGCAGTGTCAGCAGCGGACGACGGTTGCGTCTGGGCGAGGGCGAGATACTGGTCATCGAGGGCATACATGCGCTCAATCCCGAACTGACAGCACAGATACCCGAAGCACTGAAGTTCCGCGTCTATGCCTCGGCACTGACCACCATCCTACTCGACACGCACAACTATATCCCCACGACCGACAACCGCCTGCTGCGCCGTATCATACGCGACTACAAGTATCGCGGCGTGTCGGCCGAGCAGACCATACTGCGCTGGCCGAGCGTGAGGGCGGGTGAGAACAAGTGGATCTTCCCCTATCAGGAGAATGCCGACGTGATGTTCAATTCGGCCATGATCTACGAACTGTCGGTCATCAAGACACAGGCCGAACCGCTCCTGGCGTGTGTACCCGAGTCGAGTCCGGCCTACGGCGAGGCTTACCGCCTGCGCAAGTTCCTGGCCTACTTCGTGGCATTGCCCTACGACACGCTTCCGCCAACCTCACTACTGCGTGAGTTCCTCGGCGGCAGTTCGTTCTCCTATTGACGAGGGGCACTTACTGACGAGGGAAGAATTTTTCATTATTGGTGTCCGGTAAAAACATCGCAATCGGCGAGTCCCGTAGGGTAGGGTGTTCAAAATGCAAGTTGATTTTGCACCCATAAAATGCCGTGACTAACCTTAGCCCTGGAAGGGCGTAACGACCGTAGCCCAGGGTGAAGATGGAACGTAGTGACATCTGTAACCCTGGGTTTCAACGGTTTTTGATGACGGCTGGCCTGTAAGGTCAGCACCGCAATCGGGGCCTCTTGTAAGGTGCTGACCTTACAGGCCAGACCTTGCGTTGGTACATTAAACCCAGGGTTACAC
>CAVCSC010000044.1:0-21142 GCA_963604975.1 Lachnospiraceae bacterium
GAAGACTTGTCAACTCTATCCTCGATTTGGCGGAGCGTATGGCCAAGCGTCACATTCCGATGACAATGGAAGACTGGGCTAAACGAATAGACATCATCCTTGAAGCTGGTGGTGATGCAGTCCTTCCTGATGCCGGAACGGTGTCTGCCGAATATGCCAAGATGTTCGCTGAGTCGGAGTTTGAGAAGTATCGTGTAATACAGGATAGATTGTTCCAATCAGATTTCGACAAGTTCAATAGCGAATTACCATTTGATGGTTTAGACAAAGATGCAAGTCCTTGCAAAAGTACAATCACGTATAACTTACTTTAATGTAACTTTAAAATTACCCGGTTTTAGAAAGTCTTTATAATTTTGCACTCGGAATACAAAATGAGACAATCACATATATAACTCAATTCATACCATGCTTCAAACCGAAAAAGCAAGGATAGAAGACCTTGAAATTATCATGTCAGTTATTGATGCTGCACGCAATATAATGCAGCAAAACGGCAATACCCAACAATGGGTTAAAGGCTATCCCGACATAGAAACGATAAAGAAGGATATTGCAAACGAGAATGGTCTCGTTATTGTTGACGAGAACGATAAAATTGTAGCATACTATGCTTTTATAAGAAATCAGTTTGATTCGACTTATCAAACTATAAAGGACGGGCATTGGCTTGATAGCGATACCGACGAATTTGGCCAGTGTACTTATTCTGTCATTCACCGAATAGCAGGTCTCCCGAACGTCCATGGTATCTTCGATGAAATCATGCGTCATTGTTCTATCTTTACAGGCAACATCCGCATTGATACGCATCGTGACAACCACATCATGCAGCATATTTTGGAAAAGCATGGCTTTGTATATTGTGGTATCATCTTCACGGAAAGGGACGATGAACGACTGGCATACCAAAGAATGGAGGAATACTCAAAATCCGACGATGAATATTGAGAGAAACACAATGCGGCTTCTGCATGGGAGCAACCTGAGGGAGTGTTTGAGGATACGTACCACATCCTACAAGCCCGATATGAGGACGAACTTTCCTCGGACAGCCAAAAGCGGCAGGTTCCATTATGGATCAAACGCCTGTAAATCATCGACTCCACGACAATAAGCCCTATTCTCCAACCTTATTCAAAGGCGTAGGCAGGAATAACTGGGCTTATATGACAAAACCCGAAAAGAAAAAGCGCGACCTTGCAGTATTCTACCATTGCAGAACTACAAGGTCGCGCCTTTATTTTTAGGTGGGTTCCAAGTGTTTTTTAGAAACCAACCTATACTTTATACATTATCATTTTTCGCCCACAGCCTCAGCGTTGTTCTTGCGCTTGCGCCATTCGAAATACACGCCACCAAGGATGGCCAGCACGAGCACGATGTAGGCGATGCAGGCGATGGTTTCCGTGCGGTCGACTGATTTCGGCTTGAACGTAAGGACTACACTGTGCTTGCCGGGCTTCACCTGAAGCGCACGCAATACATAGTTGACACGTCCTACCTCTACTGAGGTCCCGTCAACGGTAGCCGTCCAGCCGGGATAGTAAATCTCGGAGAAGACGACCACGCCGCCTTTGTCTGACTGTACGTCATAGACCAGTTCGTTGGGTTCGTACTTCTTGAGCGTCACCACAGATGTGCCGTTCTGCGGTACGGCCTCACCGAGTATCTCCTTGAACTTGGCGTCGGCTACAGCCTCATGACGCAGGTTGACCTTACCCAAACCATCTATCTCAGCATTGGCATTGTCGACATACGTCACACGGTCTACAAACCAGGCATTGCCATAGGCATAAGGATTGAGCACGGGTGTGGTCTGTCCGCCCTGGAGAGGGAGTATGAAGTACTTCGCATTGAGCATGTTGAGCACGGGGTAGATGGAGTCGCCGTTGACCTTCGTCATATCGCCCATCGCCGTTGCCACGGCCCCATATGCAGTCTGCATCTCAGGCGAGATATAGTGCTCTACCAGTTCGTTGTAACGGCGGAGTTTGGCAGCATGATAGCCTCCGATGCTCTTGTGATAGAAGGACGTCTCGTTCTCGTTGAAAGTATTGGTGGACAGATTGAGCACACGATAGTCGAGCGAGTGGTCTTGCAGTATCTGCCGGTCGGTAGCGCTCATGGGCTGCGGATTCTCGCTCACGCTCTTCTCGACAAACATACCGTCGTTGAGGTAACGCTTGTTCACCTGCCACATATCTACAAGGCAAAGCACCGTGATAAGACCTACCATCACGCGCACATCGAGTTTCTTCAGACGGTAAAGCAGCAGACATGCCATGCCGAGACAGATGATCAATACCGACCGCCAGCAGTCTGACGTGAAGATATACTCACGCACCTCACGCAGATTGGCAAGGAACGGGCCGAGATACTCCTGCGGCATACCCTGTTGCAAGGCCCGCATCTCGCTTTGCGATACAAAATCGGAGAAGAATACCGACGGCATCAGGGCAAACAACACTGCCACACCAGCGGTCAAGGCGAAACTGATACACACAAACTTCATTCTGCGCGGCAGCAACTCAGGCTCGTCAACCAGTTTCTTCAAAGCCAGCATTGCCAGCAAGGGAATGGTAAACTCGGCGATGACCAGTATCGAGGCCACCGTACGAAACTTGGAGTACAACGGTACATAGTCGAGGAATAGGTCGGTGAAGCCCATGAAGTTGCGTCCCCACGACAGCAGCACCGAAAGAATGGTGACCGCCAGCAAAGCCCACTTCATTGGCCCCTTGACAATAAACAGACCGAGTATGAAGAGCATCAGCACAAAGGCGCCCACATACACCGGACCGCTCGTGCCGGGCTGCTCGCCCCAGTACTGCCCGAACTGCTGATAGATCTGCATGAACTGCGGGTCGGCCTTCTTCTGCATCGCACGCTCGTTCAGCGACATGGGCACACTTGCGCCACCCTTGGTGTTGGGTACCAGCAGGGTCCACGTCTCGTCGATGCCATAACTCCACTGGGTGATGTAGTCGCGGTCGAGCCCGCTGTTTGTTTGGTTGTCTGAGTTTTTCTTCACCAGTTCGCTCTTGCCACGCATCGACTCCTGGGTATAGGTCCATGTATGGTAGAGGTTGGAAATATTGAGACAGACACCAATGGCGGCACCCGCCAGACATACGGCCGTGGCACGACCAAAGTCGGCCATCTTCCGTTTGCGGATGGCATCTATCAAATAGGCGATGACCATGAAGAGAATGATGAACATATAGTAGTAGGTCATCTGTATGTGGTTGGCATTGATCTCGAAGGCCGAGAATATCGCCGTCACCACAAATCCCCACAGATACTTGCCTCTGTACGAAAGCACGATACCGGCAATCATCGGGGGAAGGTAAGCCAGGGCCATCACTTTCCACAAGTGTCCGGCAGCAATGATGATGAAGAAGTAACTGCTGAATGCCCAAATGATAGAACCGAGTGCAGCCAACGACCGACGGAAATCAAACGCACGCAGCAGGATATAGAAACCCAGCAGATAGAGGAACACGTAGTTGACGTAGCCCGGCAACCACAAGTCGTACACCTGACTGATCTTGGCCAATGTCGTGGTACTGTTGTACGACGGTGCCAACTGATAGGTCGGCATACCGCAGAACAGGGAGTTGGTCCAACGGGTGCGCTCGCCCGTACGCTGATAATACTGTGCCTGCTCCTCACCGGCACCACGGCCGGCCGAAGAGTCATGACGATAAAGGATACGGCCCTCTATGTCTGCCGGAAAGAAATAGGCAAACGAGATCACCGCAAACAATACGACTACCAACACATCGGGCAGCCATCGTTTCCATGTCTTCATTGAAATGATATTTTTGTTTCTGAATATGCCACAAAAGCCAAATCCCCAACGTATGGCGTGCACCAAAATTCCACGCAAGGTAATTTTTAGAACCCACCTTATAAACAGGATTGGCCTATACGATGCAAAATTAGGCAAAAAACCCGAATAACATCCGTCTTTGCCAGCGAAACCTTCCTTTTTCCGGACAAAAATGCGTAAGTTTGCAACCACATTGCCCCACCCCACTGACCCACTCATAGATATGACAAACGATAAAATGACCACCATCGGCGTCATCGTCGCCATGGACAAGGAGTTTGCCCAACTCCGCACACTACTCACAGAAGCCACCACTGAGACCCACAACGGCCACACCTTCACCCTCGGCAAGATTGCCGACAAGACCATCGTCGCCACACAGTGCGGCATAGGAAAGGTAAACTCCGCCATCGGAGCCGTAGAACTGATAGACGCCTACCACCCTGACCTCATCATCTCGACAGGTGTAGCTGGCGGCGCCGACCCCACACTCAATGTATGCGAAGTATGTGTCAGCACCGCCTGCACCTACCACGATGCCTACTGCGGAACGGAGTGTGCCTACGGCCAGATACTCGGCATGCCCGAACGCTATGCGTCACCAGAGGCACTCGTATCCAAAGCCCTGTCCATCGACTGCGGAACACCCATACACAGCGGACTGACCGTGAGCGGCGAGTGGTTTGTCGACAGCCGCGACAAGATGCAGGAGATACTCAATCACTTCCCCGAAGCCAAGGCCGTCGACATGGAGAGTTGCTCCATCGCACAGACCTGCCACATCTACGGTGTGCCCTTCGTCAGTTTCCGTATCATCAGCGATGTGCCTCTCAACGACCACAAGGCCCAGATGTACTACGACTTTTGGGACCGAATGGCTGACGGATCATTCCACGTGACCAAGGCTTTCCTCGAAGCCATCTGATGACAGGACAAGACAGCGGAAAAACCTGTCAAAGTACAATAGGCACCCGCTGACCCATAACACATAATATATACGAATAATTTTGAATACCTACTTATGAAAAAGATACCCAGTTTCACCATCAACCACGAACAACTTCTGCGCGGCATCTACGTATCGCGCAAGGACGAGATAGGCGGAGAGACCGTCACCACGTTTGACATCCGTATGAAAGAGCCCAACCGCGAACCCGCACTCCACCCCGGTGCTCTGCATACCATCGAGCATCTGGCCGCCACCTATCTGCGCAACGATCCGACATGGAAAGACCGCATCGTATACTGGGGCCCTATGGGTTGTCTGACTGGCAACTACCTGCTCATGAAGGGCGACCTGCGCTCTGACGACATTGTCGACCTGATGAAGGCCACCTTCCGCTTCGTAGCCGATTACGACAGCGAGATTCCCGGAGCCGCTCCGAAGGACTGCGGCAACTACCTGCTGCACGACCTGCCCATGGCACGATGGGAAGCCCGGAAATATCTCACAGAAGTGCTCGAACACATCACACCGGAAAATCTCAACTATCCCGAATAGCCTGGTTTTACTTCACCCCACTCCATCAGCCTGTTGTACCTCCACGACGCGGAAGCACAACAGGCTTTTTTCAGCCATTCTATACTCCATCTTCCCCCATCCCCTATCTCTTCCTCCCCCACCCCGAAAAACGGCATTGTACAGAGACCCTGTACGAATACTACAAAGCCCTTGTACGAACACTACAAGGCCCTTGTACGGTCGATACAAGGCCTTTGTACGAACCGTACAAGGGCTTCGTACAAAATCAGGACGGCACAACCAGTCAAATAACATAGTATTTCGTCTGATTTTACCTACAAAATACATCCCTATCTGTTCTTTTCCGCCACCGCATTTTGTATATGCATAGACATTATTTCGTGGCATTCCTTTGCTTTTTATCCTAATTTCACTACCTTTGCAAAGAGTTTTGGCGGGGGCAGAAAATCGCTTTCGTATTTGCCTCTTTTCCGCACAGACATTTTTTATACCGACTTTGTTTTGATAGAGAAGCATATCATATTGGAAGACATCGACCCCGTGGCATTTTACGGGGTGGGCAACTGTCACCTTCAGATGATCAAGTCACTGTTTCCCAAACTCCGGATAGTAGCCCGCGACAATGTGATAAGAGTGCTTGGAGACGAGGAAGAGATGGCATCGTTTGAAGACAACGTGGAAACGATGCGAAAGCACGTACACAAGTACAACTCCATCAACGATGAAGACATACTCGACATCATCAAAGGGCGACAGACCAAAGCCGACGCCGTGAAGGATGTCATCGTATACAACATCTCGGGCCGCCCTATCAAAAGCCGCAGCGAAAACCAGCAACGCCTCGTCGATGCCTACAATGCCAACGATATGGTATTCGCCACCGGACCGGCCGGAACAGGAAAGACCTACCTGAGCATCGCTTTGGCCGTCAAGGCGATGAAAGACAAGAACATCAAGAAAATCATACTGAGCCGACCCGCAGTCGAAGCCGGAGAAAAACTCGGTTTTCTCCCCGGCGACATGAAAGACAAGATCGACCCCTACCTCCAGCCGCTATACGACGCCCTCGAAGACATGATACCCGCCGTCAAACTGCAGGACATGATGGAGAAGCACGCCATACAGATTGCACCGCTCGCCTTCATGCGCGGACGTACGCTCAGCGACGCAGTAGTCATACTCGACGAGGCCCAGAACACCACACCGGCACAGATGCGCATGTTTCTCACCCGCATGGGATGGAACACCAAGATGATCATCACCGGTGACACCACACAGATAGACTTGCCACGCGGACAGAAGAGCGGACTGGTAGAAGCCCTCAGAATACTCGATGGCGTAGAAGGCATCGGCTTCGTCAGCCTCGGACGGAAAGACATCGTGCGCCACAAACTCGTGACACGCATCGTCAACGCCTTTGAGACACACGACCGCCAGATCTGCCAAACCCAAGCCCAGGGCGCGGCCGCAGAACACAAAGAAGAACAGTAACCAACATTTTTATAATTTATAAAAATCATCATCTGTATGAAAGCACTTACAAACACAGAGTTCCATTTCGAAGGACAAAAAAGCGTATACCACGGCAAAGTACGCGACGTGTATGACATCAACGACGACGTCATCGTAATGGTAGCCACAGACCGTATCTCCGCATTCGACGTGATACTGCCCAAAGGCATCCCCTTCAAGGGACAAGTGCTCAACCAAATAGCCGCAAAGTTTCTGGACGCCACCAGCGACATCTGCCCCAACTGGAAACTGGCTACCCCCGACCCCATGGTCACCGTCGGCGTGAAGTGCGAGGGATTCCGCGTGGAAATGATCATCCGCTCCATCCTCACCGGTTCGGCATGGCGCGCCTACAAGGACGGATGCCGTGAACTGTGCGGCGTACGTCTGCCCGACGGCATGAAAGAAAACGAACGTTTCCCCGAGCCCATCATCACCCCCACTACCAAGGCCGATGAAGGACACGACATGAACATCTCCAAGGAAGAAATCATCAAGCAGGGTATCGTGAGCGCCGAAGACTACGCCATCGTCGAGGACTACACCCGCAAACTCTTCAACCGCGGACAGGAAATCGCAGCCAAGCAGGGCCTCATCTTGGTCGACACCAAATACGAGTTCGGCAAGCGCGACGGCAAGGTATACCTCATCGACGAGATACACACCCCCGACAGCAGCCGATACTTCTACGCCGACGGCTATGAAGAAAAACTGGCCAAGGGCGAACCGCAGAAGCAACTCTCCAAGGAGTTTGTACGCCAGTGGCTGATCGAGCACGACTTTATGAACGAGCCCGGACAGACCGTACCCGAGATGACCGACGAATACGCCAACAGCGTAAGCGACCGCTACATCGAACTCTACGAGCACATCACCGGCGAGAAGTTTGACAAGACAGCCGAGGAAGGCGACATCGCCGCACGCATCGAGAAGAACGTGTCGGAATGGCTCGCCGCACGCAAGTGATCACCAACCGTCTCACCACGACAAAGCCACATGGCCTACAAGCAAGAACAGATAAAGCCCTACAACGACAAGGAGGCGAAAGGCGAACAGGTAGAACGCATGTTCGACAATATCGCCCACTCGTATGACACACTCAACCACCGCCTGTCATGGAACATTGACAAGCGGTGGCGAAAGTACGCCATACGCCAACTGGCTCCCTATGCCCCCCAAAGCATACTCGACATTGCCACTGGCACAGGCGACTTCGCCATCATGGCCGCACAGATGTTGCACCCCGCATCCTTGCTCGGTGTCGACATCAGCGACGGCATGATGGATATCGGGCGAAAGAAGGTCAGCCAGGCCGGACTCGACAGTATCATCTCCTTCAGCCATGAAGACTGCACCCGTCTTTCATTTGCCGACAACACCTTCGACGCCGTCACAGCCGCATTCGGCATCCGCAATTTCGCCGACCTCGACAAAGGGCTCCGTGAGATGTGCCGCGTGCTCAAGCCCGGCGGACACCTCTGCATCGTGGAACTGACGACTCCCGTCACCTTCCCCATGAACATTCTGTTCAAACTGTACTCACACTGTGTGCTGCCCCTCTACGGTCGCCTGCTCTCGCACGACGACACGGCCTACTCCTATCTCACAGCCACCATCGAAGCCTTCCCGCAAGGAGAGCACATGGTGGAGATACTCACACGCGCAGGATTTGCAGAAGCACGGTTTCATAGACTCACCTTCGGTATCTGCACCATGTACTTCGCCACTAAATAAGCCAAACCAGAAACACCTCTACTATGGACAAATACGGACTTATAGGATACCCGCTGGGCCACTCCTTCTCCATCAGTTACTTCAACGAAAAGTTTGAAAACGAACATATCGACGCACAATACGTCAACTACGAAATACCGTCGATAGACAAACTGCCGGAGATACTGGCTTCGACACCCGACCTGAAAGGACTCAACGTCACCATACCCTATAAGGAGAAAGTGATCAGTTACCTCGACTCGCTCAGTCCCGAGGCGAGAGCCATCGGAGCAGTCAATGTCATCAAGGTGGAACACAAGGGTGCCAAGACCGTACTCAGAGGCTACAATAGCGATGTCATCGGATTCACCCAAAGCATAGAGCCTATGCTCGAACCCATACACCGGAAAGCACTTGTGCTGGGTACGGGAGGTGCATCGAAAGCCGTCGCCTACGGACTGAAGTCACTGGGACTGGAAGTGCAGTTCGTCAGCCGCACACAGAAAGCAGGGGCCATCACCTACCAACAGGTAGACGCCGACACGATACGGGAGTACAATGTTATCGTCAACTGCACCCCCTGCGGCATGTACCCCAACGTGGACACCTGCCCCGACCTGCCCTACGACGCTATGAACACCCATACCATACTCTACGACCTGATATACAATCCCGACGAGACCCTCTTCATGAAGCGCGGCGCACAACACGGAGCCACAACAAAGAACGGACTCGAGATGCTCCTACTGCAAGCCTTTGCCAGTTGGAACTTCTGGCACGGAGTAGAATAACATCTGCTGACATCTATATACGAATAAGTTTGAGTACCTACTAAAAAATACCAGCATACGACAATGGATAAATCAAACCGATACATGATGCGCGGCGTGAGCGCAGCAAAAGAAGACGTTCACAACGCGATCAAAAACATAGACAAGGGACTCTACCCGCAGGCCTTCTGCAAAATCATCCCTGACATACTCGGAGGCGACCCTGACTACTGCAACATCATGCATGCAGACGGAGCCGGTACAAAATCCTCGCTGGCCTACCTCTACTGGAAAGAGACCGGCGACCTCAACGTATGGAAAGGCATCGCACAGGATGCTCTCATCATGAACACCGACGACCTGTTGTGCGTCGGCGCGGTAGACAACATACTCGTATCGAGCACCATCGGACGCAACAAACTGCTCGTACCCGGTGAGGTCATCTCGGCCATCATCAACGGCACCGACGAACTGCTCGCAGACATGCGCAAGATGGGTGTGGGCATCTACGCCACCGGCGGCGAGACCGCAGACGTGGGCGACCTGGTACGCACCATCATCGTCGACTCCACCGTCACCTGCCGCATGAAGCGCAGCGATGTCATCAACAACGCCAATATACGCCCCGGCGACATCATCGTCGGCCTGTCGTCATGCGGACAAGCCACCTATGAGAAACAATACAACGGAGGCATGGGCAGCAACGGACTGACCAGCGCCCGTCACGACGTGTTCGCCAAATACCTGGCCGAGAAATATCCCGAGAGTTACGACCACGCCGTACCCGAAGAACTGGTATACAGCGGACACTACCGTCTGGATGATGCCGTAGAAGGCGCACCCGTCAATGCCGGCCAACTCGTACTCTCCCCCACCCGTACCTACGCCCCCGTCATCAAGAAGATACTCGACGAACTGCGCCCCGAAATCCACGGTATGGTACACTGCACCGGCGGAGCACAGACCAAGGTGCTGCACTTCGTGGGAGACAACTGCCGCGTGATCAAAGACAACATGTTTGCCATCCCGCCACTCTTCCGTGCCATCCACGAGGAAAGCGGTACCGACTGGAAAGAGATGTACAAGGTGTTCAACATGGGACACCGCATGGAAATCTATGTCAGCCCCGAACAGGCCGAGAAGGTCATCGCCATCAGCAAGAGTTTCAATATCGACGCGCAGGTGGTGGGACATATTGAAGAAGGCCCCAGAAGCCTGACCATCAAGTCGGAATTCGGAGAATTCAATTACTAATCTTAAAAATCCACTCACCATCACAGATAAATGGCGGACCAAAACAACATACTCGAAAAACTCGACGGACTCGAAAGCCGTTACGAAGAAGTATCTACACTCATCACCGACCCCGCGGTCATCATGGACCAACCCCGCTTCGTGAAACTGACCAAGGAGTACAAAGACCTCGGCGACATCATGGACGCACGCAAACGCTATGTAGCCTGCCTCAATGCTATCAAGGAGGCCAAAGACGTGCTGGCCAACGAGACCGATGCCGACATGAAGGAAATGGCCCGTGAAGAACTGGCCGAGAACGAAGCCCTGCAGCCCAAATTGGAGGAGGAAATCAAGATAGCCCTCGTGCCCAAAGATCCGGAAGACGCCAAAAACGTACAGATGGAAATCCGGGCCGGAGCCGGAGGCGACGAAGCCGCCCTCTTTGCCGGCGACCTGTTCAACATGTACAAAAAGTACTGCGACACCAAAGGCTGGGCACTGTCCGTGACAAGTGTCAGCGAGGGTACCGTGGGCGGATTCAAGGAAATCGATTTCGCCGTGAGCGGCGACAGCGTATACGGCACACTGAAATACGAATCGGGCGTACACCGCGTACAACGTGTACCCGCCACCGAAACGCAAGGACGTATGCACACCAGTGCCGCCACAGTAGCCGTACTGCCCGAAGCCGACAAGTTTGAGGTCAACATCAACGAGGGTGACATCAAGTGGGATACCTTCCGAAGCAGCGGCGCCGGCGGACAGAACGTGAACAAGGTGGAGTCTGGCGTACGTCTGCGCTACCCCTGGAAGAACCCCAACACCGGTGAAACAGAAGAGATACTCATCGAGTGTACCGAGACCCGCGACCAACCCAAGAACAAGGAGCGCGCCCTCTCACGCCTGCGTACCTTCATCTACGACCGCGAACATCAGAAGTACATGGACGATATCGCATCGCGACGCAAGACCCTCGTCTCCACAGGCGACCGCAGCGCAAAGATACGTACCTACAACTTTCCCCAAGGCCGCGTGACCGACCACCGTATCGGATTTACCACCCACGACCTGCAAGGATTCCTCGGCGGAAACATCCAGGAGATGATTGATGCCCTCACCGTAGCCGAAAACGCAGAGCGGATGAAAGAAAACGAACTGTAAACCCAACGATTCACGCCAATATACGATTCACGCCAATATAAAAGACCTATGAACAGACAAGAACTGATCAGCGAGATCAAGACCAAGCGCTCGTTTCTCTGCGTAGGACTCGACACTGACCTCAAAAAGGTACCGCAACACCTCCTCACGGAAGAAGACCCCATCTTCACCTTCAACAAGGCCATCATCGATGCCACCGCTCCGTACTGCGTGGCCTACAAACCCAACCTGGCCTTCTACGAGGCCTTCGGACTGAAAGGCATCGCCGCCTTCGAAAAGACCGTACACTATCTGAAGGAGAACTACCCCAACCACTTCATCATAGCCGACGCCAAACGCGGCGACATCGGCAACACCAGCGATATGTACGCACGCACCTTCTTCGGAGAATACGACGTAGACGCACTCACCGTAGCCCCCTATATGGGCGAAGACAGCGTGACCCCGTTCCTGGGCTACGACGGCAAATGGGTGATCGTGCTCGCACTGACCAGCAACAAGGGCAGCCACGACTTCCAGTTGACCGTAGACCAAGACGGTACACCACTGTTCGAGAAAGTGATGCGCACCTCCATGCAGTGGGGAGACAACGACAACATGATGTATGTCGTCGGCGCCACACAAGGCAAGATGTTTGAAGACATCCGCCGCATCGCCCCCGACCACTTCCTCCTCGTGCCCGGCGTAGGCGCACAGGGCGGTTCTTTGTCGGAAGTATGCAAGTACGGTATGACCAAAGACTGCGGACTGCTCGTCAACAGTTCACGAGGCATCATCTACGCCAGCAACAGCGAGGACTATGCAGAAGTGGCTGCCGAAAAAGCCAAAGCCCTGCAAGCCGAAATGGATGCCGAACTGACAAAGGCCGGACTGTAACGCCTCTCCATAATACCCACCTAAAAACCCATGCACCTTTCGCCCAAAGGCAAAAAGTGCATGGGTTTTATGCGTTACACCATATACATATGACATAAAAGCGAAAATTAATAGTCGCCTACCCTATGTATCTGAATTAAATTTGCTATTTTTGCAGAATTAAGATATCATTAAATTTGAAAATGGAGTTTACCGCGAAACAAATAGCCGAGTTCATCGGTGGAAAAGTCGAGGGCGATGACAATGCGTCCGTACATACCTTCGCCAAAATAGAAGAAGGCACACCCGGCGCCATCTCGTTCTTGTCCAACCCCAAGTACACCCATTACATCTACGACACCGCCTCATCCATCGTCCTTATCAACGATGACGTGGAACTGGAACATCCCGTGAAAACCACACTCATACGCGTAAGCAATGCCTACGAATGTGTAGCCAAACTACTCCAACTCTACGAAGCCAGCAAACCGCGCAAGAAAGGTATCGATTCGCTCGCCTTCATCTCACCCTCCGCAAAAATAGGCGAAGACTGCTACATCGGCGCATTCGCCTACATCGGTGACAATGTCGTCATCGGCGACGGATGCGAGATACACCCCCACACTACCATTGAAGACAACGCCAAGATAGGCGACCACTGCATACTCTACGCCCACGTCACCATCTACCACGACTGCCTCTTGGGAAACAACGTCACCATACACGCCGGATCTGTCATCGGCGCAGACGGTTTCGGTTTCGCCCCCAATGCCGAAGGTTATGACAAGATACCCCAAATCGGCAACGTCATCATAGAAGACAATGTGGAGATAGGTGCCAACACCTGCGTTGACCGCTCCACGATGGGCAGCACCATCGTACGCAAGGGCGTGAAACTCGACAACCTCGTACAGGTGGCCCACAATGTCGAAATCGGCGAAAACACCGTCATGTCGGCACAAGTAGGCATCGCCGGAAGCACCAAAGTCGGTGCATGGTGTATGTTCGGAGGCCAGGTGGGACTCGCCGGCCACATACATATCGGCGACAAGACATTCCTCGGTGCCCAGTCGGGAGTACCCGGCAGCATAAAGGGAGATACCACGCTGATAGGTACACCGCCCATGGCCCCGAAAGCCTACTTCCGCTCCCAAGCCATCTTCCGCCGTCTGCCGGATCTCTACAAGCAGCTCAATGACTTGACAAAGCAAGTAGAAGAACTCAAGAAAATGACAAACAACTAAAATCCTATATTCCATAATAATATATGTTGAAGCAGAAAACGCTGAAAGGCAGTTTTTCCCTATGCGGAAAAGGACTGCACACAGGACTGAGCCTCACCGTGACATTCAACCCGGCCGCTGAAAACACCGGATACAAAATACAACGCATCGACCTCGATGGTATGCCCATCGTCGAAGCCATCGCCGAAAATGTCATTGATACCCAGCGCGGTACCGTTCTCGGCAAAGGTGATGTACGCGTGTCTACCGTAGAACATGGTCTCGCAGCACTCTATGCCTTGGGCATCGACAACTGCCTGATACAAGTCAACGGTCCCGAATTTCCTATTCTGGACGGTAGCGCAGACATGTACGTCAAGAAAATCAACGAGGTAGGCACTACCGAACTCAACGCCCCCAAAGACTGGTACATCATCCGTCACAAAATAGAAGTGAAGGACGAGGAGGGCGGTTCGTGCATCACCATCCTTCCCGACGAGGAATTCAGCATCACCGCCATGTGCTCCTTCAACTCCAAATTTGTCAACAGCCAGTTTGCCACACTCGACAAGATGGAGGATTTCGAGAGCGAGATAGCCCCCGCGCGCACCTTCGTCTTCGTACGCGACATCGAACCGCTGCTGAAAGCCAACCTCATCAAGGGCGGCGACCTGGACAATGCCATTGTCATCTACGAACAGCAGACCTCACAGGAGCGACTCGATCTCTTGGCCGACATGCTGAAGGTAGAACACCGCGACGCCAGCGAACTGGGCTACATCCAGCACAAGCCTCTGGTATGGGAGAACGAATGTACCCGCCACAAACTGCTCGACATCATCGGCGACATGGCCCTGATAGGAAAGCCTATCAAGGGACGTATCATCGCCACCCGCCCCGGCCACACCGTCAACAACAAGTTTGCCCGACTGATGCGCCGCGAGATACGCAAGCACGAGATACAAGCCCCTATCTACGATCCCAACGAGACTCCCCTCATGGACAACATCCGCATACGCGAACTGTTGCCCCACCGCTACCCCATGCAGTTGGTAGACAAGGTCATCGCCCTCGGAGCCACCAGCATCGTAGGTGTGAAGAACATCACAAGCAACGAGCCGTTCTTCGTAGGACACTTCCCGCAAGAGCCCGTCATGCCCGGCGTACTGCAGATAGAAGCCATGGCCCAATGCGGAGGCTTGCTCGTACTCAACACGCTGGAGGAGCCGGAACGCTGGTCTACCTACTTCATGAAGATTGACGACGTGAAATTCCGCCAAAAGGTTGTTCCCGGCGACACCCTCATCTTCAAGGTCGACCTGCTCGCCCCGGTACGCCACGGCGTTTCCTCTATGAAAGGCTATGTGTTCGTAGGCGACCACGTCGTGTCAGAAGCCACATTCACTGCGCAAATCGTAAAGAACAAATAAACAAAGGTGGGGGTGCAGAGTGAGCCACCGGACATCCCCACCGAAAACAAACAATAAAACAAACGGGTCGCGTTTTGGTATCTTGCGGTCTCAACCCGCAACCTTGCAAAACTTATTCTTGAAACCCGTCTAACACAATACCAACCTATGGGATCAAACCAGATAAGCCCCCTCGCCTATGTACATCCCGAAGCAAAACTCGGTGAGAACAACATCATCGGCCCCTTTTGCTTCATCGACAAAGATGTCGTCATCGGTGACAACAACGTACTCCAAAACAGTGTCACCATACACAATGGCGCCCGCATAGGCAGCAACAACGAGATATTCCCCGGCGCAAGCATCTCTACCAAGCCACAGGACCTGAAATACCACGGGGAAGCAACCACCTGTCAGGTAGGCGACAACAACAGCATCCGCGAGAACGTCACAATCTCACGAGGCACCGCATCAAAAGGCACTACCATCGTGGGAAGCAACAACCTTCTCATGGAAAGCATGCACATCGCACACGACTGCGAGATGGGTAGCGGACTTATCATCGGCAACTCAACCAAGTTTGGCGGCGAAGTCATCATCGACGACAATGCCATCATCAGCGCCTCTGTGCTCTGCCACCAGTTCTGCCACATCGGCGGGTACGTGATGATACAAGGCGGAAGCCGTTTCAGCCAAGACATACCGCCCTACATCATCGCAGGCAAAGAGCCCATCCGCTTCGCCGGACTCAACCTTGTGGGCCTCCGCCGCCGCGGTTTCTCCAACGAACTGATAGACCATATCCACAACGCCTACCGCCTGCTCTACTCCAAGGGCATATTGGCCGAAGGCATACAGGAAATCAAGAAAAACCTTCAGATCACCAAGGAGATACAATACATCATCGACTTTGTAGAAAACTCCAAGCGAGGCATCATACGCTGAGGTTGCCCACTATAGACACCACAGCACCGCACACCTCAGAATGAAGAAAACACTCATCGTCCTGCAAGGGCCGACAGGAGTCGGAAAGACCCGCACCGCCATAGGAATAGCCAGACACTTTGGCATTCCTGTCATCAATGCCGACTCCCGACAGATATATGCCGAGATACCTATCGGGACAGCGGCCCCGACAGAAGAGCAACAAAGCCAAGCCAAGCACTACTTTGTCGGCACCCGGCACATCGACGAATACTACAACGCCTCTATGTTTGAGAGCGATGTACTGGCCCTGCTCGACGACCTGTTCCACAACAACGACTACGCCCTGCTCAGCGGGGGCAGTATGATGTACATCGATGCCGTGTGTGACGGCATCGATGACATCCCCACCATCGACGACGCGACCCGCTCACTGATGAAACGCCGGCTCGAAGCCGAAGGTCTTCCCGTACTTGTTGAAGAACTTCATCGGCTCGACCCCGAACATTGGGCGGTCGTTGACCGCAACAATACCCGCCGTGTGGTTCACGCCCTTGAGATATGCCACATGACCGGAAAAACCTACACCTCTTTCCGCAAACGCGACAAGAAAGAACGCCCCTTCCGCATCCTGAAGATTGGCCTGACCGCCGACCGCACGACGCTCTACGACAATATCAACGCCCGTGTACTTGACATGATAGCAGACGGCTTTGTCGACGAGGCACGTCGCGTATACCCGCAACGCACGCTCAATGCGCTCAACACCGTAGGCTACAAAGAACTCTTTTCCTACTTCGACGGCGACATGACGCTCGAAGAAGCCGTCACACGCATACAAGGCAACACGCGCAAATACTGCCGCAAACAACTCACCTGGCTCAAGCGCGACGAAAAGATACAATGGTTCGGTCCGGACAACATTAAAGAAATCATAAATTATATAGAGACATACGACAAGGAGTGAACAAAATTCGTATTTTTGTAGACTATTTGCACACTCCATCCCATTGTCAAAAACTATAATTTCCCAGAAGATGAAGAAACTCAGAAACGCACTTGCGTGGTGCTGGAAAAGAATAAGCGGCTTCTGGCCATGGTACAAAAATCTGTACAAAGGCCGTCCTTGGTATATCAAGACGGCTACAGGACTGGCCTCATTCATTGTCGCAGTGATTCTCTATTTCGGTATGGTCGACATGAACTTCCTTTGGCTGTTCGGCAAGTCTCCCGGATTTGCAACCATTCTGAATCCCCAAACCCACGAAGCGTCTGAGATATACAGCGCAGACGGCGTGCTCATCGGCAAGTTCTTCAATGAAAACCGCACCCCGGTGAAATACGGTGAGGTCAATCCCATATTCTGGAAAGCTCTTATCGACACCGAGGACGAGCGTTTTTACAGTCACCACGGCATAGACTTCCCCGGTCTTGTCGGTGCCGTCAAGGATGCCGTGCTGCACCATGACGCGCGCGGAGCGTCGACCATCACCCAACAGTTGGCCAAGAACATGTTCCGTGTGCGTACCGACTACAGCACCGGACTGCTCGGCAACATCCCTGGCGTACGCATGCTCATCATGAAAAGCAAGGAATGGATTATCGCTACCAAACTGGAACTCACCCACGACAAAAGCGAAATCCTTGCCATGTATGCCAACACCGTAGACTTCGGCTCCAACGCTTTCGGCATCAAGACGGCCTGCAAGACCTACTTCAACACGACACCCGGCGAACTGACCACCGAACAGAGTGCCGTACTTGTAGGTATGCTCAAGGCTACGACCTACTACAATCCCATCTCCAACCCCAAGAATAGCCTGCGTCGCCGCAATACGGTATTGGGCAAACTGGTATCGCACGGCGACCTGACACAGACCGCCTTCGACTCCATCAGCCAGATACCCATACGCCTCAACTACAACGTCGAGTCCAATTATGACGGCAAAGCACTCTACTTCCGCGAAGCCGTGGCCGACTATCTCAAAGACTGGTGCAAGGACAATGGCTATGACCTCTACACCTCCGGACTCAAGATCTACACCACCCTTGACTCGCGCATGCAGAAGTACGCCGAAGATGCGGCCATCAAACAGATGAAGCAGGTACAGCGCAACTTCAACAATCACTGGGGAAAAGAAGATCCGTGGCAGGATGAGAACCATCAGGTGATTCCCGGTTTCATAGAAGGTATTGCCCAAAAGCAACCCGTATACAAAGCCTTGCTGGAGCGTTTCCCCAACAACCCGGACTCCATAGACTACTACCTCAACCGTCCCCACACCGTAAAACTCTTTGACTACGAGAAGGGAATGGTAGAGAAGACCATGTCGACGATGGACTCCATCCGCTATATGGTACACTTCATGCACTGTGCCTTCGTTGCTATGGAACCGCAGAGCGGTGCCGTACGGGCATGGGTCGGCGACATCGACTTCAAGTCATGGAAATACGACAAGGTGACCGCCATGCGCCAACCAGGATCCACGTTCAAACTCTTCGTCTACACCGAAGCCATGAACCAAGGTCTCACCCCCTGCGACAAACGCCGCGACGAATACATCAGTATGCAGGTATACGACAAGAACAAGCATAAGGAGGTGACATGGGCACCGACCAACGCCAACGGCTCGTTCTCCGGTGACTCTCTCCCGCTGAAGGGTGCCTTCGCCAGAAGTATCAACTCTGTCGCCGTACGCCTCGGACAGGAAATGGGCATCAAGCGCATTTGCGAGACTGCACATGCCATGGGTATCGAGAGTCCGCTCGACGAAACACCATCCTTGGTACTGGGCTCCAGCGATGTCAAGTTGCTCGAACTGGCCAACGCCTACTGTACCGTGGCCAACGACGGCAAGCACGTCGACCCGGTACTCGTGACCAAGATACTCGACAAAGACGGCAAGGAGATATTCACCGCCCCGACCAACGAGGAACAGGCCATCTCCTACAAGAGTGCCTTCTTCATGCAGCAACTGCTGATGGGCGGTCTGCGCGAACCGGGCGGAACATCACAAAGCCTCAACGGATATGTCGGCCAGTTCCGCGATACAGACTGGGGCGGCAAGACCGGAACATCCAACAACCACTCCGACGCATGGTTTATGGGCGTCAGCCCAAAACTGGTGGTCGGCGCATGGGTCGGTGGTGAATACCGGTGCATACACTTCCGTACAGGAGCATTGGGTCAGGGTAGCCGCACGGCACTCCCCATCTGCGGATATTTCCTTGAGTCCCTCCTCTCCGACCCTGCCTTCCAGCAGTACCACGCCAAGTTCAGCCCCCCGAAGGATGCCGACATCGCCAGTGGTATGTACAACTGCCAGAGTTACTACCCCAAAGCAAAGGTAGATACACTGAACAACGACACCATACCCACCGATGAGGAAATTATACTCGACGAGAATGGCAACCTCGAAGAAGAGGGTATCGAACCGACAGAGAAAAAGCACAAGGCGACCAAACCCACCGAGGAACCGGTGACCTTTGAGAATATCTGATAGCGTGTTCTAAAGAGTTCCAAGCAATTCCCTACAACGGTATTTTTTTAGAACCAGCCTAACTACTAAAAAATGGCTTATGACACAAAAAAACGTTGCGTGTCATAAGCCATTTTTATTTATTGGTAGCCGGTAAAACGATGCTATGATAGAGAAAAATATGGGTCACCTGCAAAATCCTTCAGCACATTCTCTGCCATTCCCATCAGTTTCTCTATTTTCTCTATGATTTGCTTTGAAGAACCGGGGTTCTTCTGGAAACCAGCATGGTTGTAATCATTGCGCACCGACATCAACTGCTGCAAAAGGTTGATGCATTCGCGGTTATTCCATAAGGCTTCATCCGCCCATATGCGGTCTATAACCTCTTTTTTATCAGAAGTTTTTTTGTCTTCTTGGTAAACATCACCCCTTGCCTTAGCAGCGATACAACCGGTGATGATATATCTGTAATCCTTGTCAGTATAGTCAAGCTGATAATACTGACACAATACGGTAATCAAGCCCTCCTCCAACAGGGTCGTTGCCTGCTGATACAGTTTGTTGTCGAAACACCACTTGGCAGCCTTGATGCAGTTGAGAACATTCTCCCTTACATCAAAGTCCTTCAAAGACTCCTTTATCTTCTCAAACAGAGGTTTGAACTGGACTATCATCACCTCCTGAATCTTGTCGGCATTCATCCCAACCGTGCGAAGGCTCTTACTATCAACAATCTGCCGCCCACGACAAGTGATTCTCTCCTCCACCATTTCCTTCAACTTGTTCACAAACTGACGAAGCGTCACAGCGTCTTCTGTACGTGTTTCCGAATTTCTCATGATAGGTGCCATGGAGGTTTCCGTCAACTCATGGAGTTTACTCACCTGTCCATAACGTAGATAGTCAGAGGTGGCAAGCGTCCAATCCTGCAATACGGAAAGGGGGAGCAGATCCATGATAGGCGCAATGTTGGTCTTCTTGTCACGCGCCTCATAGTTTCCGTAGAAGATGGCTCTTACCTTTACATCCTTGAGCAACTTGGCGTAGTTGACCAGCACCACCAGCAGCATCGGGAGGTAACGGAAGCTATTGGTAATGTCCAAATAGAGTTCGTCGCCCTCCTGAAGCTGCTCGTATATCACCTCAAACAGATCCCACATCTCCCCGGAATCCTTACCTTCGGGAATAGATACTGCCTGGTAGGATATTCCCATATCAAGCAGCATCTTCTCCAAACCTATGTGCGGAACCTCTTTTTGTACCTTCCCATTGTAACGGGACTCGAGGCCTTTGTCCCAGTTACATTCCCTTGCCTTGTCGGTCAAGAACACCAACACTTGGTCCTCCCTACTCCATTCTTCCTTCTTCTGGAGATACTCGAGCAAGTTCTTCTGCACAAAAGGGGTCTCCGTTCCTATGAAATCTTCTTTTCCGTAGCGGCATTTCTCATAAAACGCCACTCCCAATATTGACAAAAATACTCGTCTGCCCATAGTCTTTTTAATCACCGTAATTTGACAACGACTTTTTCAACTCATG
>CAVCSC010000045.1:0-19879 GCA_963604975.1 Lachnospiraceae bacterium
GTTCGCCCTCTTCGAGGACGACGATGCGAAAGCCGTTTCTATCCGCAGGTTTCGCCCCCTTCGGGGACACTGAATGAATGAAACTTCAATAATAATTATACATTTTCAAAAATATGCGTAATTATTAAAATGTAACTATTTGAAACTATGTTATTTAAGCCGTATTTTAAGGCAAAAATTCGACAGAGAAATTATTAAGATTTTGAACACCCTACCCTCCAGGGCTGATGATGGTTTTGCATTTTGTCAATTTTGAACAACCTACCCTCCTGGCTGCGACCCTATAGGATGATGCGGGGTTGTACAAATGAAAAAGCGTAGGGGCGAGCCCCTACGCTATAATCTGTCGTCCCTACGGGACTCGTCAATTGCGATGTTTTTACCGGACACCAATAATTTCTTTTGAAGGATTGTATATTCGCGGATTTTTGTCAGCGACAGTGCTTCTCTTAGTCTGCAAGTGCGTCAGCCAATTGCTTGAGGGCGATGATGGTGTCTGGCTTTACGGTTGACTCAACGGTGACAATGGGTTCTACAATTGTCATATTTTTCATGCTTTCCATGGTTTCCCGCATTTTCTTGGCTGCAACTGGAGCCCAGGAGCCGTTTTCGATGAAGGCCACTTTCCGGTTTTGGAAGTTTTTCATTTTTAGGTGTTGCATGAAGTCTTCCATGACGGGCATTACGCCGGCATCGTAGGTGGGGGCGGCGAGTACGAGGCGATCGTAGCGGAAGGCGTCTTCGATGGCTTCTGCCATGTCGTCGCGACGTAGGTCGCTTATGCTTACTTTCGTATTGTTGGCTTTGAGGAGTTCCGCCAGTTTCTGTGCGGCCTCTTCTGTATTGCCGTGTAGTGAACAATAGGCGATGAATACGCCTTCCGTTTCGGGGCGGTAGGCGCTCCATGTGTCGTAGAGCGAGAGATAGGGTGCAAGATCGCCGGTAAGTATGGGCCCGTGGAGAGGGCAGATGGTCTTGATGTCGAGACCGGAGAGTTTTTTGAGTACGGCCTGTACCTGCACACCGTATTTGCCTACGATATTGAAGTAGTAGCGTCGGGCTTCGCAGGCCCATCCGTCGGGGGCGTCATCATCGAGCGCACCGAACTTTCCGAATGCGTCTGCCGCAAACAGTATTTTCTCTGTCTGCTCGTATTCCATCATCACCTCGGGCCAGTGTACCATGGGTGCGGTGAAGAATTGCAGGGTATGGTGTCCGAGAGAGAGGGTGTCGCCATCTTTTACGATGACGGTACGCTCGGCAGGAAGTTGCATGCCGAAGAAGCGGGTGATGAGTTGGTTGGCTTTGGCAGTACATACCACTTTTGCTTGCGGTGCCATGTCAAGCAGCAGTTTCACGTTGGATGAGTGGTCGGGTTCCATATGGCTCACGATGAGATAGTCGGGCTGGCGGTCGCCGAGTTCGCGTTTTAGGTTTTCTATCCACTGGTCGGTGCGTCTGGCATCGATGGTATCGAGTATGGCTATCTTTTCATCGATAATCACGTAGGAATTGTAGGAAATGCCGTTGGGTATGACGTATTGCCCTTCAAAGAGATCAAGGTCTTTGTCATCGGCACCGATGTACCGGATGCTGTCTGAGATAGTGATGTCTTTCATAATTTCAAGTTTTTCTCTGTTTTGATTGTGTTGGCAAATATACTGATATTCTTTTACAAAAGCGTATGGTGCGTGTCGGCTTTTGTGGTATGATTTGCGTATTTTTGTTTTTATCACACCTACTTAATTCGGAGATTTTATCTAAATTTGTTGTATCTATTAGTAAATGGGCGAGTCCTAAAAAATCCATCTGAAACCAATATCAATCATTGACAATGAAAAAACAATCTATTCGTGTCGTGGGACTGTTGATGGCCGCAATGCTTGTCGTGTCATCTTTTTCTATGGCTTATGGCAAACGGAAAGTGCATACACTCTCAGTCGTATCATATAATATTCGTCATGGCGAGGGTATTGACGGCAAAACCGACTATGCTCGCATAGCCCGCCATTTCATCAACCAAAAGGCAGATGTGGTGGCGGTGCAGGAGGTGGACAGTGTGACCGGTCGTAGTGGAGGAGAATACGTGTTGACGCGTTTGTCTGAGTGTTCCGGGCTGTATCCTACTTTTGCCAAGGCCATCGCATTTGACGGTGGTTCTTACGGTATAGGCATTCTTTCGAAGGAACAACCGGTGTCAGTACGTCGGGTCCGTCTTCCCGGACGTGAGGAGGAACGGGTGTTGCTCATGGCTGAGTTCAAGGACTATATCTTTGCTTGTCTGCACTTGTCGTTGACCCCCGAAGACCAGTTGGCCTCAGTACCCATAATCTTGGAGAATGTGAAGGGGGCGTGCAAACCCTTCATCCTTGCCGGTGACTGGAATGCCTTGCCCGGCGATGCATTTGTTGCGGAGATGAGACAGATGTTTTTCTTGGCAAATGACACGACGCAACCCACCTATCCCGCCGACACCCCAGACTCCTTGCTTGACTATATTGCCGTGTGTGCCCCTTCAGAGACGAAGGTGCAGGTAGACAGGTTTACGGTCATTGCAGATAGCGTGTCTTCAGACCACCGGCCCATAGCCGCCCGACTGAGTTGGAAGGGCAGGTAGGCAGACATGATGGACGGTTAATGTTCTGCGTTTGAACATACAAAGGGCGTGTCACCCAGAAGAGTGACACGCCCTTTGGCGTACTTGTATGGAGGTGTTACTTTTCCAGTCTCATGGAGAACGGTATGCCTCGCTTCATCATGTCCTGAAGGGCAGGCTGAAGTCGGGTAAGGAAGCCGGTCCACGACTTGTTGCCCGCAGTGCTCCATCCTACTTCCGAGAGAGCGATGGCGCGTGGGTATGCCTGATAGAGGATACGTTCGGGTGTATTGATACATTCGCTCCACAGCGTGCCGGCCACACCGAAGAGATTGTTTTTCTCAAAGTCTTCGCCCATGCCCCATGCCGGGTCGAGGTCGTAGGCCTCTTTGAGGGTAGTGGCGGGCATGCCCCAGTTCACTTCGGGCATATCGCCATTGGCCATCGGATAGTCGAAGTAGCAATGATCACCGGGACAGAGCATGATGCGGGCGTTGTTGGCTACGGCAGCATCGAGCGCTTCTTGAGTCTGTCCTGTGCGCCATGCGAAAGTGATGCATCCCGGTTGTATCTTTTTGAAGTCAGACTCGTACCAGAACATCGGGGTCTTGTCGTACTTGGTGCGGAGGGTGTCGATCATGCGGTCGAAGAGATAGCCTTGCAGTCGCCAGTTTTCAGAGCGGTCGGTCGTTGTGATACCCAACTGCCGTTTCAGCGCCTGGCACTTGGGACAGTCTGTCCAGCAATCGAGCGGTGGATTTCCGGCCTCGTCGCCACCGAGGTGGATGTAGGGCGACGGGAAGATATCAGCCAGTTCGCGGAACACGTTGCCGAGAAACTCATAAGTAAATTCGTTGCCGGGGCAGAGTAGTTGGTTGGACACGCCGCACGTAGTGCGCACGGGTACCTGTCGCTGATGGCAGGTCAGTTCGGGAAATACGCTGATGGCGGCCACCTCGTGTCCCGGCATTTCTATCTCGGGTATCACTTCCACGTGGTATTCGGCAGCGTATTTCACGAGGTCGCGCATCTGTTCTTGAGTATAGTAGCCCTTAATCGGGAAGAGCATGTCGTCCTGTCCCCAGCGTGACGAGGCTTCGGCAGTGAGTTGCGGGTATTCCTTGATTTCGATGCGCCATGCCTGGTCGTCTACAAGATGCAGATGAAGGGCATTGAGTTTGTAGCGGGCCATCTCCGGGATGAAGGCTTTGAGATCGTCGTAGGGGATGAACGTGCGTGCCGGGTCGACCATCAGTTCACGGATGTGTGTGCGTGGCTGGTCGGTGATGGAGAGTTGGGGTAGGGTAGCCACATGGCGGTAGATGCCGCTTCCGCGCAGCAGTTGGTCGAAGGTCATCAGGCCGTAGAACACGCCTGCGCTGGTGCGTCCCTTGATGTTCACGGCATTATCGGTGATGGTGATTGTATATCCCTCGTTGTCACCGATAGAAGGGTCGATGGCAAGAAGAAGGGTGGCAGAGCGTTGTTTGCCATTTACGAGACGCACGTCATTGCCCAACCGCTCGTCGAGAATGCGCTGGGCATGGTGGCGAATGTCGCTGTTGCAAGTCTTGTCGCAGACGATCTCCCATTGGGCAGCGACCTGAAGCGGCGTTTTATTGCCCTCTACATGGAGGGCGGCTGGTGCGGGGGTGAGACAAGTGGCAGGGTCGCAGTGCTCGTTGCCCGGTTGCGGGTCGGTGAAGAATAGGCTCCATCCCGTGGCCTTGCGGTAGGCCTTTTCTGCCCCTTTGGGCACGATGAGTTTCACCTTGCTGCGGTCGAGGCCATAGAAGGTCGATGCGGCGGCGCGCGGTGGTACTTTGGCGTCGACACGTACGGTACGAAGACCGGTGAGACGGGCAAAGGCAAACCCGTCGAGTTGTGGACTGCCTTCCAGCGTGACGGTGGTCAGCGACCGGCATCCCGAGAATGCGGCTGCTCCGATGCTCTTTACTGATGAGGGTATGGTGATATCTGTCAAACGGTCGCAGGCGAAGAAGGCTTGTGTACCTATCACTTTCGCAGTCTTGGGCAAGGTGATGTGCTGCAGATGGTGGCGCGAGTGGAAGGCGTTGTCGGGTATGGTGTCGCATGTGGCATCGCTCAGGTCGGCATCGCGGAGTTGCCAGCAAAGGTCGCGGAGTTGCCGGAAGTCGGAGTTGCCTGAAGTGCTCAGTTGGCCTGTGAGTTTCAGGCTGATGGCCATAGACTTCTGTTCAGCCGAAAGGTCGTTCATCCGAGCCGCAGTTTGCGCCATTGCAGGTGCCGATACTGTCAAGGCTAACGATAGGAATAAGTTTTTGTACATATATTTTTCGGTATTTAGGTTATCTGTATCTTGTTGTCTTGTGGTGAGTGCTAAAAAGGGCTTTGTTTTTATCGTCACCATGTGCAAAGATAGGTACTATCTGTCGAATTCTCTTGTTTTTTTTGTAATTTTGTAAGTAGGTGTTCAAAATTATCTGATATGGATATGTGCCTTATTTTCGTTTGTATGTTCGGGTAGAAGAGGAAGTGTAGCGGGCTACACGACCGATGAAAGCCGGGCATACAGGCGAAAAGAAGGTGCAGAGACATGTCAAAGTATAATAGGCATCTGCTGACCCATATATACGAATAATTTTGAATACCTACTTATGTAATAGATTTTATTTTATTTTATTTTATGTTAGGAACAATTGTAAATACCGGTGCCATCATTGTTGGTACCATTGTGGGTACACTGCTGCATTCTGGGGTGAAAGACAAATACAAGCGGGTATTGTATGACTCGTTGGGCCTTGCTTCACTCGCCATAGGTCTCAATGCTTCTATCTCGCACATGAAGGAAAGCCAGTATCCGGTGCTTTTTATTCTTGCTATCGCCATAGGCGGAGTGGTGGGTACCCGTCTTGATCTTGACGGCCGTTTCCGTCGTCTTATTGAGCGGCGCACCCGAAAGCAGCCGTCTGAAAAGGAAGGAGCCGGCGCCTCCTCGTCTTCGTTTGCCGACGGTCTCATTACAGCGATGCTGCTCTACTGTATCGGTCCGTTGTCGATGCTTGGTCCGGTGATGAGTGCGCTCAAGGAAGACAATACCTTGCTCTTCACCAATGCTACGCTCGACCTGGTGTCCTCCTGTGTGTTTGCTTCCACTTACGGCATAGGCATGATACTTTCTGCTCCAGTACTCTTCTTGTGGCAGGGCCTGTTCTATCTTGTGGCGCAGATGTCGAGTGAGGCCGTGAGTGATGCGCTGATGGCCGAACTGCTCATTGTCGGCGGACTGCTCATCATGGGCAGTGGTCTGTCGCTGCTCAATCTGAAAGACTGCAAGACCCTTAATCTTCTTCCTTCACTTCTCGTGCCTATCGTGTGGTTTGCGGTCAAGGCTTTGTGGTAGGCAGAAGTCGTATTTTGATGGAGAAAATCGCAGTGGCGCAGCACCCGAAAATCATGCGTAAAAAATTGTTTTCGCACACAATCGGCCGATTGTGTTACGAATCCGTGAAAACAGCATTACGATACTGAAAATTGCATTGAAAAAGTTGTTACGTAACCTATTTTAGCGTATATTTGCAATCGTGTTAATCAATGTTGCCCGTGAGAACGATGGCCTATTGTAAGGTGAAATTACCCTTTCCGTTCTCCTGTACCACATTTATAATGGTAGGCAATTTGTGACTATGAAAACAAATTTACGAGGCGGCTTTTTGGTCGCCGAAGAAACAATTAAAAACAGAAAAATGGGAAAGAACAACTTGCAAACAAGTTGGAAACGCAAAGCACTCGGCGTCGCAGCCGTTTCCTTGCTTTCGTTTTCTTCTTTGTCCGTCTATGCCGGCAGTACACCTGTCGCAGGTGGAGAGGCATTCGCTCAACAACAAGGTACCATGAAAGTGGGAGGTTTGGTCACCGATACCAAAGGTCAGCCCATCGTCGGAGCAACAGTGAAGGTTGTTGGTGGCGGCGTGGTCGCAGTGACAGACATCGATGGAAAATTTACGGCTAACGTGAAGCCCGGTGCCCAACTGCAGGTCAGTTCTATCGGATATGCCGAAAAGACCATCAAGGTGAACGGACGCTCACAGGTCACCGTATCGCTCGAAGATGACAGTCATATGCTCAACGAGGTGGTGGCTATCGGTTACGGTGCTGCAACAAAGAAAAAAGACCTCTCGGCTGCTGTCGGAGTGGTCAACAATGTAGATGAACTGGCCGTGCGCCCTGTCACCTCTACCGAGGGCATGTTGCAGGGACAGTTGGCTGGTGTCACCGTACAGTCGAGCGGAGGCGATCCGACATCAAGTCCCAATATCGTTATCCGTGGTCAAGGATCGCAGAACGGCGACAATGTGCTGTGGGTAGTTGATGGTGTGCCCGGTGCTCCTATCTCTTCACTCAATGACATCGAGTCGATCGTTGTGCTCAAGGACGCTGCTTCGGCTGCTATCTATGGTGCCCAGTCGGGTGCCGGCGGTGTAGTGCTCGTCACCACGAAGAAGGCCAAGAAGGGTCAGACTTCACTTTCCTATGACGGTATGATCGGCATACGCAATGCCATGAACCTGCCGACACCGCTCAATGCCGAGCAGGAAATAGAGATGAGAAAACGCTCTTATGCAGCCGCTGGACTGAGTCTGCCCGAAGGTTGGGATGTCACGAAGAATCCTTGGATCGGCACTACCCGTACCAACTGGATGGACGAAATCTTCCGCACCGCATTCTATCAGCGTCACAACGTATCGATCAATACAGGTACAGACACGTTCACCAACCGTCTCTCGTTTGCTTATGACAACGACGAGGGTATTCTTGTCAACACGTTCAACAAGAATCTTTCTCTGCACTACAACGGTAAGTACCAGATCAACAAGTGGGTGTCTATCTCTGAAGACCTCGTATGGAAGAACACTCAAAGCCGTTCTACCAATACAACATCCGGCTATACCGGTGCTGTGTTGTCGGCCATCTATATGCCCGCAAGTGCTACGGTCTATAGTCCGTATACCGAAAGTGGATTTGGCGGAACAACAACCGAGGATCCCGAGTATATCGCAAAGTACGGTTCCAACTATGCCGACATACACGGTGACGCAGTCAACCCGATGAGTACGCTCACGGCCAGCAATATTTTCAGCCGCACGAGTGATACATGGTCGACCACTGCACTGGAGATTGCCAACGTTGTTCCCGGTCTCAAATTTGTGAGCCGTTTCACCTACAATCTCAAAAGCAACTACTACAAGCAGTTTAACCCCCGCCGCGATGAGGTGGGCAAGCCCAACAGCAGCAACTCCCTTAACGAGAGCACTTACCGTACCGACCAGTGGAAGACAGAGAACACGCTGACCTACGACAATACATTCGGCAAGCACACCGTAGGCGCATTGCTCTCTACTACTGCCGATCATTATAATGTACGCGGATTTAGCGTCAACGGCAAGACCTTCTCCGATGAGTCTGCCTATCTGCAGTATCTGGCCTATGCCGGATCGGTATCGGCTTCCGACTACCTTACTGGTCCTGATGCCAATGTGTCGCTTATCGGCCGTTTGGCTTACTCGTATGACGACCGCTACTTCGTGACCGCATCTTGGCGCCGTGACTATGCAGGCCGTCTGCCGAAGGAAAACAACCACGGCGACTTCCCCGCAGTGACCGCAGCATGGAAGGTGTCCAATGAAAGTTTCTTCCCGAAGACTGACGTTGTTTCGCTCTTGAAACTCCGTGCATCTTGGGGACGTGTGGGCAACCTCGGTTCCATCGGTTACAACTACAAGTCGGCTCTTCTGGGCTTGTCCACATGGCAGGAGCAGGCACAGTACGGTGTAGAGAAGAACACTCTTTGGAATACGTTCGTCTACAACCAGACAGCCCTCAACAACAATCTGACGTGGGAGACTTCCGAGCAGTTTGACCTCGGTCTCGACCTCAACATGTTCAACGACCGTTTGGCCATGCAGCTCGACTGGTTTGAGAAGCGCACCTACAACCTTATCCAGACACAGTCTATGAACTGGCCGAACAGTATCGGTATCAACGCAATGCTCGTCAACCAGGGTGAGGTTCGCAACCGCGGTATCGAATTCTCTGCTACATGGAACGACCGTGTCAATAAGAACTTCTCCTACTATGTAGGCGGCAATGTGGCATGGCTGAAAAACTGGGTGAGCGACATCGGCGTGAAAGACTCTGAAGGCAATGCTGGTGTATGGACCGGTGACGGCAGTTTCCGTCTCATACCCTACTGCTATCAGGATGCTGAAGGTCAGCCTCTCGGATCGTTCTATCTCATCAGAACCGACGGTATCTTCCAGAGTGACGAAGAAGCCGCTGCTTATCAAAAGGATGGCAAGCGCATACAGCCCAATGCCAAGGCCGGCGACTTGAAGTTTGTCGATGCCAACGGTGATGGTACTATCGACGACAACGACCGTCAGTACTGCGGCAGCGCAACGCCGAAGTGGACCTTCTCGCTCTCCGGTGGCTTCACTTGGAAAGACCTCTCGTTCTCTGCTATGTTCCAGGGCGTAGCCGGTGCACAGGCCTTGAATGTAGCCAAGAGCATGACCCTCTCTGACGTGGAAGGCAACTTCAACCGCGACAGCCGCATACTCGACGCATGGAGTGAGACCAACCGCGGATCGAACATTCCCCGCTTGTCGAAGAACGACCCCAACGGCAACTTCTCGACAGCCTCTGACTGGTATCTGGAGAATGCCTCCTATCTCCGTCTGAAGAACGTGACTGTGTCCTATGACTTGACGAAGTTGCTCCGCAAGTGCCAGCACTTCAACGCCCGCAACAGTCGCCTGAGCGTATACGTGAGCGGTGAAAACCTCTTCACCATCACCGACTACACCGGTATCGACCCCGAGTGCGGTGGATGGGACGCTATGCGCTATCCGGTATCGCGCACATTCTCGTTCGGAGTGAAACTCACATACTAAATCTTAAATCAAGAAATACACTATGAAAACAAAGTATATATTGACAGCCGTCGTCTCGCTGGCGCTTCTCAGTTCCTGCAGCGATTTCTTGGATGTGCAGTCTGAGGGAACATCGACCACGACGCAATATTTCACCAACGACAATCAGGCCATCGACGCCATCGACGCTCTCTATGCTCCCATCCATCAGGAAGGCCTTTTCGGTCGTGAGATATTCTGGGAACAAGGCGCTGCCTGCGACATTGTTTGGGGACGTACACGCGGATACAATACGCTCGCTACCTTCCAGTACAACGGCGATGAAAGTCCGTTGCGTACTACGTACAACAACTTCATGACGGTGATAGCACGTTCCAACTGGGTCATCAAGAAACTGCTGCAGAAGCAGGCTTCTACCACGCTGACCTCAGTTGAGACCCGTTCGCTCGGCGAAGCCTTCTTCATGCGCGGATTTGCCCACTTCTATATCGCCTATCGCTATGGAACAGGCAAGCAAGGTGTGCCTTTCACCCGCTATGAGGACTATGCCGGCGAGTATGACAACTCCATACCCAAGCAGCAGGCATCTGTCGTAGACAACTACAAGTACATCATCGAGGACATGGACAATGCCATCAAGTACCTGCCCAAGTTTGAGGAGTACGGTGCCGACGACCGCGGTCGCGCTCACAAAGCCGCTGCCGTAGCCTACAAAGCCAAGGTATACGCCTACTGGGCAGCATGGGATGCTTCGCAGTGGAACAATGTCATCTCTATGGTCAATGAATTGGAAAGCACCTATGGCCGTGGTCTTGCTACCGAGTATGACGACGTCTTCTCTTCCGATTTCAACAACTTCTGGACCAAAGAATATATTTTCGGTATCGCAGGAACAGGTGGTGACACCCCCGGTGGATCAGAGTTCCCTGGTATCATCATTGAGAATAAAGGTTGGGGTATCTACAACGGATGGGGTCAGATGAAACCGTCTTATGATATCTATGAGGAAATGGCAAAAGACGGTGCCGACAACGCCCGTCTCCACCGCTCTGTACTGGAGTACGGTCAGGAATTCCAGTTCTTCGGCGAGACCCGCAGATTCTATTCTTCTTCAGATATTGAGGCTGGTTTCATGATCAACAAGTACATGGATCCCTTCAAGTATGAGAACGCCGACAAGGCCGGCTATGTGAGCACCAACGGTGACTGGCCTACCGCACGCGTCAATCTGCCGCTCATCCGCTTTGCCGAGATGTTGCTCTTCCGGGCAGAGGCTTATCTGGCTACCGGACAGGCAGCCAAGGCTACCACAGACCTCAACCGTCTGCGTACCCGCTCTCACTTGACTCCCATCACTGGCAACGCTACATGGACAGACCTCTATCACGAGCGTCGTTGCGAATTGGCCTTCGAGTTCACAGACCACCTCTACGACCTCAAGCGCTGGTACCATTCCGGTGAAACCGAAATCAAGAATCTGGCCTCGAAGGAACTCAATGCCCATCCTCGTGTACGCCACTATGAGCGTCGCAGCGATCCGGACAGCCCGTTCGCTGTAGGCGACTATGAGGACTACACCAACAAGCAGACTTATGAGGACTATATGATAGCCTTCCCCTATCCTTCAACGGAAATCACGAAGTCTGGTGGTGCTCTCAAGCAGAACGAGGGTTACTCTACTGCCAAGTAATGTATGATGTAGCAATCACGGTTTTTATTTGACCATATCGAAATCCTTGTCCTTTTCGGGGCAAGGATTTCTTTTTTTCGGAAGAAAACCGTACCTTTGTCCATAAGCGCATACTTCCGGTCGGAAGAGCGTATCTATCATGAAAATAACCGGACAGTTTCCTGTTGCCAGATGTCAAAAATGTGCAGATACTGACATCTGACGGAGGTCGAAGGTAAAACCGTAAATCTATGACATTGACAAAAATCACAATGGCTGCCGCTGCTTTGCTTTTGGGCGGTACAGCAATGGCGCAGAACCTCATTTCTTCGGGTTCGCCGCTCTACAAACTTCCCTACAAGAACACTTACGTCATGCAGACGCTCGTGGCGGAGAATGCATTCCGTACGGCAAAGATGGAAAAGACCAAGCCAGGCTCTTTCGAGCAGGCGCGCAAAATACTCCCGGCTCCATACTGGGATGGACATGAAAAGGAAATCGAGATGTACTGGAAGGCCTGGAAAATAGGCATCGGCAATATCTGTCAGCCGCTCGACGACTCGGGCTTCGTCACCTCGTATATCGCTCCTGCCTACAACGGCAATATCTTCATGTGGGACAATGCTTTCATATCTATGTTTTGCCGGTATGGTATGCGTTTCTTCCCCTTCCAAAAGACGCTTGACAACTTCTATGCCAAGCAGCATCCTGACGGATTTATCTGTCGGGAGATACGGGCCGACGGATCAGACTGTTTCGGACGTTATGACCCTACAAGCACGGGTCCCAATCTACTTCCGTGGGCCGAATGGCTCTACTACACGCAGACCGGTGACGATAGCCGACTCAACAAAGTGTTCCCTGTGCTCGCTGCCTACTACAAATGGCTCAAACTCAACCGCACTTGGCGCAACGGTACTTACTGGAGCAGCGGATGGGGTACCGGTATGGACAATATGCCGCGTGTGCCCGATGGCTACAACACGATTTATAGTCACGGACACATGATATGGCTTGACGCTTGCCTACAGCAGATACTCTCTGCCAAGATATTGTTGCAGATGGGATTTTATCTGGAGCGTTGGCAGGAGATAGAGGAGTTTGAGGACGACATCAAGAATCTTACGGCCTATATCAATGCCCATATGTGGAATGACAGCGATGCCTTCCTCTATGACCAGTATGCCAATGACTCGCTATCAACGACCCAAGGTGTATACGCTTATTGGGCCTTGTTGACGGATGTACTGCCGAAAGACCGGCTCGACAGATTTGTGGCCCACCTCAATGATACGACGACATTCAATCGTCCGCATCGTGTACCGTCACTTGCTGCCGATCATCCCAAGTACAAAGCCAATGGCCGTTACTGGGTAGGTGGAGTATGGCCGGGAGCCAACTATATGGTCATCACCGGACTGATGGACAAGGGCTATCGTCAGATGGCTCATGAGATAGCAAGAAACCACTACGACAATGTGCTCCGGGTATATGAAAAGACAGGTACTTTTTGGGAATATTATGCTCCGGAGGAGGCTGCGCCGGGATTTATGGCTCGCAAGAACTTTGTGGGTTGGACCGGACTGATACCTATCTCCGATCTCTTCGAATTTGTGTTTGGTATACGTTCGGACATTCCTGAGAACCGTATGACCATCGATGTCACGCTTACCGAAGGTTATGGTATCGACCGCTATCCGTTTGGAGAGAAGGGTAATGTGTCGGTGCATGTCGCCAAACGTGGTTCGGTTGACGAGCGTCCGCATGTCACCATCGAGACCAATGTCCCCTTCAAGGTGACGCTGATGTGGGGTGACAAGAAAGAAGAACTCAGTGTGAAGGCCGGAAAGCAGACGCTCTGACGATGGTCTATCAATTTTGAAATCCAAAAGAACACCAATTATGAGACGTACGTTATCCTTACTCGCTCTTGTCTTGGCATCTATACTCACGGCAAGTGCGGCAAAAAATGTATGGAAAGCCAAGCATGTACTCCTTATCGGCATTGACGGTTGGGGCGCATACAGTGTGCCCAAGGCGCATGATATCCCCAATATACAGGGTCTGATGAACAGTGGATGCTATACGCTGAAGAAGCGTTGTGTGCTGAAGTCGGAGTCGGCCGTCAATTGGGCTTCGATGTTCAATGGCGCACCCACGGAGATACACGGTTATACCAACTGGAACTCGCGTGTGCCGGAGGTCCCTTCCATGACGACCAACGGACATGGTATTTTCCCCACCATCTTTTCCATCCTTCGCGAACAGTGCCCCAAAGCGGTGACAGGCTGTATTGCGGAGTGGGACGGCATAAAGTATCTTGTCGACTCGCTCGCCATCGACTACGTGGATGTCGCCACCAATTACGAGAAAGACTCCATGCAACTGTGCCGCATGGCGGTAAACTACATCAAGGAGAAGAAGCCCACATTTTTTGCCGTCTGTTATGACCAGGTAGACCATGTGGGTCATGCCATAGGCCACGATACGCCTGCGTACTACGACGTGTTGGCTCGTGTCGACAAGCAGATCGGCCTCTTGGTACAGGCTTTGAAGGACGCTGGCATCTACGATGACACAATCATTATCGTCACGGCCGATCACGGCGGTATCGGTACCAGTCACGGTGGTCAGACCCTGCTGGAGATGGAAGTACCCTTCATCATCAGCGGAAAGAATGTCCGCCAAGGACAGGAGATTACCGATGTCGTCATCCAGTACGACACTGCTGCCACCATAGCCGATATCTTCGGACTGAAATGCCCGCAGGCTTGGCGCGGCGTGCCGATAGAAAGTGTGTTCAAGTGGAAGTACGGCACTTGCAAGCGATGAATATTGTCGAGACGATCCGAAAGCCGATTTGCAAATCTGTCTAATCCGTATATTCAAAATTTGTACAGAGTTAATATATAGTCTATCATACACCTTAAAACTTTTAGTAACTTATTACAAAGCTATAAGTGTGGTTATCGTTTCTGAGCGCAAGGTGGTAAAGATGAAGAATACTCGCTAAGTACTTTGTCTAAATTGAACGGCTATAACGCAAAACATATAGCACCAGGCAAGTATTGGATGTACAAGGATAAGTATAGATACGACGAGACTTATCCGTTTGAAGAGTAATATAAAGTCTATCAGCCATGGACAAGAATCAATTATTTCTTACCCCCAAGAATATTCTTAATAATCTGAAAAGAATAGAGCAAACTATTAAGTCTGGGGAATTGAATGTTTATAAACCTTCAATTATTCACAAAATAAGTCCAACTGATGACAAGATATTATATGCAGAAACAAGGTCCATGCTAGACTTTGTTGGGCTAAACAATTATGATATAGACGTAAAATTTGGCAAGACAACAGATGGTGTTGCTGGATTTATCGAATCAGCAAATAACACTACTGAAAGAGCTGTTCATATTACAATTTCCGAAGAATATAAAGACCATTGGAAAAGTTGTATTGCTATTTTAGCGCATGAAATATGCCATAAGGTATTAGCTGTGCATGGTCTGTATGAAAAAGATGTTGAAGCTAATGAAACGTTAGTTGACCTTGCAACTATTTATGTGGGGTTCGGTAATTTAATCATAGATGGCTATGTGTCAGACTCAAATAATCAAATAATAGGGTATTTAGAACTGAACAATTATAAGGTCGCTCATCACATTGTAGGCATTGTTTATGGTAAAGAGACATTACAATCAACAGGGCTAGCTGATGTGGACTTTCTAATAGACGAAGTTCTAGAATATTGGGCTGAAGCAAAAAGTGAAACAAGCCTAATGAATAGTTGCTTTGAAGAAAGCGAATGGCAGATAGCAGAACTTCATAGGAACTTGATGCTTTTAGAGCAAATTTTGAGCTATTGTAAAAATAGCATTATACATGAGTTCGCAAAATATGACAATATCTTTTTTAGGACTTTGGAGAAGAAAGATGATCAGTATAAAAATAAACTTACAGCATTAAGTTTGCTGTATGACATGTGTGCAAGTGGGAATTTTCCAAAGCATAAAGATAATGCCTTTCTGAAGAAGGTGAATGATGTTTTATCAACTTCAATATATGACTTGTTATTCCAATACCAATCCAAATATGGTATTGAACTGAAATATGATTTCCTTTGCCCTCATTGTGGGACAATGATGAAAAACGATGGAAAGATAGTCGATAGAAATGCTATATTGCGATGCCCACAATGTAAATGTCATTATTATTATATTGGTGAGACAATCAATTTTTCAAAGAGACAACGCGAACTAAAAGAAATTCGGGAAAGAAACAACGCAATAATAGAAGAACGAGTTGCTAAGATAGAAATGGAAATAAAGAAATCTGCAGATATGCAGATAGCAGAAGTAAAAAGAAATTGTCAAAGTCAAATTGCTGCAACGGCTCGTGCATCAATCAAGGTAAAGAATGATGCGCAGAATGAAGTACGCTCAATTCGAAAAAATGAACAAAACGAATACAAGAGTAAAGTCATGAATAGGCTTCCTTTTTATCTGCGTTGGATTATGAAAAAATATTTGTAATTGGGTAGGAAAAGGGGCAACTTCCCTTTTTCCTTGGTAGCAGCCCCTGCGCATCATGGTGATTCCGCTCATGATGTTGTTGTTCGTTTTTGTTGCTTCTAACGGCGGTTGCGTCCTTTTGTGTCTTCGCTCAGCCAGTTGATGACGAGCGTGGTTACGATGGCACCTACAGCCGTGCCGACGATAGTTCCTATGGAGCCCGAAGTCTCCTTTGACAAGTCGTATCTTTCCATGTTTTTCTGATTTTTTAGTTGTTTCTTACTTTGTTTTTCTTCTCTTTTCGATCATCTTTTCGATGTCTTTTGGGCCCAGGCAGTCTTGGTATGGCCCCAGGGGTGGAAGGCTGATCTCTATTAATGCCTTAATGATTGCGTCTATCATGTGCTTTCTGTTTTTTGTTGGTTACTACTACAGGCGCATCAAAGCCTTTGTTACGATTCTTGTGACTACTGCTGCGGCTGCAGTACCTACGAGTTTGCCGATAACGACTACCTCATTGTTTTTTCTTCTTCTCTTCATTGTGCTATTTTATTAAACATTTCTCTGTTTGTGGAGGGGCGTTTTATCCTTCCTTAGCTCTTGTCAACTTCTTAACCATGTTCACTAAGTCCATGCCCTCGGCTACCATCTTGGCGGAGTCGCAGCGGTAAGGCAGTCTGCCGCCTTTGCAGATGATTGGGTCTCCGTGGTAGTTGATGTCTATGATGAGTATTAGGTCGCCATTGTAGCTGTACCAGTTGTACTTCAGCGACGACATGAGCATTGGGTTGTCGTAGGTGTATGACTTGATGAACGGGACGAGGAATGTGTTTTGGAACTGGTCCAGTGTTTCCATTTGTGGATAGTTGGTCGCTATCTCGTCCTGCAGTTTGCAGGTCTTGTTTGTCTTGTCGTTCACGCCCACTACGAGTTGACAGTGCTTTTGTTCTTCGCAATTGCACATGGCAACGATGGACTCTACGATTTCCTTGAGCTGTGCCTTGTCGTCCTTCTGGTTTTTCGGGGAAAAGAACAGGCTCTTCTTCTCCAGGGTCTGTGACTCCTCGAAGTCGAGTGGAAACTCCACGAGTGATGTCAGCTTTTCGGTTTTCTCCTCTTCCGTCATGTCTGCGGCAGTGAGAATCTTGAAGGTTTCCATTCTCGTTTCTACTGGCAGTGTGGCAATCAGTTCGCTGAGTTTAGCCGTCAGTTCCTGGAGGCTTTGCTCCTTCTTGTACGGTTTTGCGCTCTTTAGCAGGTAGGAGCCGTCTACTGTTTGCTTTTGCTCCTGTTGTGCTTTTATCCCGTAGGTCTCGTGGTCAGGGTAGAATGTTTTCTCGTCTTTTTTTACCATGGTGATCTTTTCACCCACTTTGAGATGTCCATTCTCCAGCATGGTGAGAGGAAATACCGGAAACTTATGCATCACTTCGAATGGGACGTAAATGGTTTTGTTGTCAACTGCAATGATGTACATTCTGTTGATATAGTTGGTAATAGTACCGATGTATTTGTTGTATTTACACATAATGTTTATATGTTTTTGGGTTATGATTTTATTCTTGTTATTGAACTCGTCAATGAGGGTTTCTATCCACATTTCCTGAGTTGCATTTGATTTGTAAGGGGCGACAAGTCCCTTGCCCTTGTAGATGGAAGACACTTGATGGCATTTTCCCTTCATCCTTTTTAGAGCAAGGTGAACTTTGTTGAAGTTGGCAAGCCCCAAGTTGCTGTCATTGAAGACGTGGTCTTCAAGTGCAGGGTCTCTAACCTGGTAGATGCCCCTGCGCATAATGGTGTTTCTGCTCATATGGCAATTTGCTTTACTCGGCTTTTGAAGCCTTGGTTTTAAATCTTATTACTTCCGATCAGCACTTCGATTATGCTGATGATGGTACCAAGAATTACGATGATAATTTTGGGATTCATAGCGTATGGTTTTTAGTTCGAGTTATTATTATTTCCTTCCCTTTTTGAGGATGTCTTTGAAGTCTTCTGGACCAAAAACATCTTTTGGTGGCTTTGGGGACGAGAAGATTTCCCCGAAGACTCTGATTACTTCTTTAATCATATTTTCTTCCTTTGTTTTGCCGCTAACATCTATAACCATAGCGGCATTGGTTTTCTGTGTGCAAAATTACGAGCCTATACGGAAATGGTATTTCACTGACTCATTTTTGTGTATTTGTCATCTTACGAACCCCGGTACCGAGACGATGAATCCGTTTGCTCTTCGGCAGAGCGGATGTCCTGTGGCAGGAGCCACCACGTCGTTTCTTCCCTTTTCCTTGGCTGCGGCGAGTACCATCGCCGAGACGATGTATCTTACTCCTTCTTGTGGGGCAGGGAGGTCCTTGATTTCTCCATGCCGGACGAGGCATATTCCGTTTTCGTCGAACTCCGTGAAAGTGTCCGAAACCCTTGCGAGTCCCTCCGAAGGAAATTCTCTTCCGTCGTTCAGCCGGATGCTGTGGGGAGTTAGGTTGATGAATTTCATTTCTTCTTTTATTTACATTTTATGAACAGAGGTTTTGCCCTCAGTTCTGATTTCTGAGTGCAAAGTTACAGGCCTGTACGGAAATGGTATTTCACTGACTCGAAAAGCTGCGTGATTATTAAGCAAACTAATTTGTATGGTTAATTTGCATGGTTAAATCACCCTTCTTTTTAAGAATATTTGGCTTGTGTAATTCGGGAAAAACCTGTACTTTTGTACTCGCTAAGAAAAAGTTAACTTTCGGTTAAGGAATGTAAAGATATCTTTAATAACGATGGCTAACTTGTTGATTATTAGTAATGTCTTGTAATGACGAGTGCTTGTCTATGTCCAGTAACAATAAGGATTAAGACTAATTGAATCGCTGCACACGAACAGTACACAGGGCGTGCTTGTCTATGTCCAGTAACAATAAGGATTAAGACGCAACAACAGATACCAACACCATCAACAATGTAGTGCTTGTCTATGTCCAGTAACAATAAGGATTAAGACACACAGTGAACCTTGCTAGCCTCATAAAGAAGGCTGTGCTTGTCTATGTCCAGTAACAATAAGGATTAAGACACTTGTCAGAACGACGAGCCATAACGATTTTTTTTGTGCTTGTCTATGTCCAGTAACAATAAGGATTAAGACAGCCACCATGATAACTGATACAATTACAATTACTAGTGCTTGTCTATGTCCAGTAACAATAAGGATTAAGACTTCAATGCTTTCGCCAACGTGGCCGCATATTTTGTGCTTGTCTATGTCCAGTAACAATAAGGATTAAGACGCCGATACCGCAACACTTGCGCCCTTTATCTCGTGTGCTTGTCTATGTCCAGTAACAATAAGGATTAAGACATTGCGGCTACGATGTTTTCGGTTAAATTCTCCATGTGCTTGTCTATGTCCAATGACAATAAGGATTAAGACACTTCTTACCGTCTGGGTACTCAAAAACAGTTCCTGTACTTGTCTATGTACATCAACAATAAGGACTTAGTGGAGTCGAGGCTTTGAACCAAAGTATTAATTGGGGGTATTTGCAAACACTATTTGCATAGAGGGTACAAACAACAAACATCCCATACCAAGGCGTAACGAACCTTGGTATGGGATGTTTTTTAGCAATGTGTAAAAAAGAACTCAACCTGTACGGTTGAAAAACACCAAACGATAGCTTGGCTTAGTAGTTGATGCGTCCTTGCGTCAGACGATAAGGATAATATTTCTTACCTGTCACTTACTTCAGGTATGAGCTATAAAGCGCTTGGGCTTTTTCTTTGCCTAAGTAGGTTGCCAGCTTCTTCCAAATGCTACCTTGCTCAAATGGTTTAGCCAGTTCTTTGAATTCTTTCTTGGAAGGCTCTTTGAGGATGCGGACAGAGGTGGAGTAGAGGGCGTTGGCATCAGCCTCTGTTAGTTGAGCGGCTTTGGAGTCTTTCAGCCATTTGTCCACTTTCTGGAAGCAGACCTTGAAGTCCTTGATGCTGTAGTTTACTCCGTCGCCGGCAAGTTTGTCAAGGACAGCAGCCAGGCCTGCTGCAAGTTTGGCGGCCTTGGCTTCCTGTGCAGCCTGCTCCTCCTGCTCCTTCTTGGCGGCTTCCTGTTCGGCAATCTTAGCCTCTATGTCTGCAATCTTTTGGTTTTCGGGCTGGAGGTCGATGCCCTTCTTCAGCAGTTCGTCCGTGA
>CAVCSC010000046.1:0-19322 GCA_963604975.1 Lachnospiraceae bacterium
ACTTCGACGACCGCTACCTCGCTACATACACCTACCGTTACGACGGTTCGTCAAACTTCGGTCCCAACAAGCGTTGGGCTGGTTTCCACTCTGTAGCCCTCGCATGGCGCTTCTCCAATGAGAAGTTCATCCAGAAGATTGCAGGTACATGGCTCACCAACGGTAAGTTGCGTCTTGGTTGGGGTCAGACGGGTAACGCCGGTATCGGTGGTTACAAGTGGGGCTCGTCAATGGGCGTAATGGAGACAGGTCTGGGCACAAGCTACAAGCCCGCCAACCTCAAGAACCTCGACATCAAGTGGGAAACACAGGAGCAATTCAACGTAGGTCTCGACCTCGGCTTCCTCAACAACCGCATCAACTTCACCTTCGACTGGTATCGCAAGGAGTCGAAAGACATGCTCATGCAGCTCATCCTTCCCTCTATCATGGGTACCAGCGGAAATGCATCGTCTGCTCTTGCCGCTCCTTATGGCAACTACGGTACAATCCAGAACTCCGGTATAGAAATGGCGCTCAATGTGAAACCTATTGTGACCGCAGACTTCGACTGGTCTTCAGAGGTGACATTCTCCATCAACCGCAACAAACTGAAGAGTCTCTCCGGCAGTACTGCCATCTTGGGCTACGGCCAGTGGACCGACGTAGTATCGCGTTCTACTCCCGGTGAGTCGCTCTACAATTTCTACGGCTACGTAGTAGAAGGTGTCTATCAGTCGTTTGAGGACATCATTAATTCTCCGGTGAACACACTGCAGAAGAACAACCCCACTGAAACCGACGAAAACGGCAAACTGGTATGGAGCACCGACCCCACCTTGTATAGCCGCTCCAACACCACATATGTGGGCGACTTGAAATACAAGGATATCAACGGCGACGGTATCATCGACGAGAACGATAAGACCAACATCGGTTCGCCGCTGCCTAAGTTCACCTTCGGTTGGAACAACACCTTCCGCTACAAGAACTTCGACCTCAACATCTTCATCAACGGTAGCGTTGGTGGCAAGGTGGGCAACTACATGAAGAAGAAACTTACCCACATGAACTCGGCATGGGTCAACCAACTCGCCGACGTGAAAGACTGCGCCATACTCAGTCCCAAGGACGGCAATACCTCCGGCAACTGGTATGACAACATCGCCAACGTGGTCGTAAGCAACTCTGTCACTTCTACACCGCGTGCCTCTATCAACGACCCGAACGACAACGACGCTTGGAGCAGCCGCTATATTGAGGACGGATCCTACGTGCGCTTGAAGAGCATCACTCTCGGATACACATTCGACCAGAAGCTCATCAGCCGTATCGGACTTACCAATCTCCGACTCACGCTCAACGCCACCAACCTCTTCACCATCACCGGATATTCTGGCTACGACCCCGAAGTCGGTCTTTCTACTCAGAGTTCCAATGTGTTCGGTCTTGACAACGGACGCTATCCGTCGCCGACAGCCGTCACCTTCGGTCTGAACTTATCATTCTAACGCCTAAAAAGATTTGCAACTATGAAAATCAAAAACATTAAATATGCAGCAGTTGCCTTGATGCTCGGCTTGGGAATGACGTCGTGCGACGACTTCCTCGACCGTCCGGTAGAAGACAACTACAATACGGAGAATTTCTATGATGGCGACGATGCTTGTATCTCTGGTGTCAACTATCTCTACAATTCTCCTTGGTACGACTTCCAGCGCGGTTTCATCAAGATCGGTGAGGTAATGTCGGGCAACATGTACTGGGGATCAAGTCCTTATATGAACTTCTCCACCAACGGTACTGACGATGACCTCATCAATATGTCCTACTCGCTTTGGGCCGTCATCGGACATTCAAGCACCGTATATGAATCTCTGCAGAACGCCAAGAACTGTAGCGACGCTACACGCAAGCAGTGCATGGGCGAGTGCCTCGCATGGAAGGCTATGGCCTACTTCTACCTGGCACGCACCTTCGGCGATGTGCCCATCATCCACAGCAACTCGGCAACGCTTGCCAATGGTGACTACAACACGCTGTCTAAGGTGCAGAGAAGCGATGTCTACGACTACATCGTGCTCACACTTGAGAAGGCTCTTGAGTATCTGCCCAAGACAAAGAGCACTACTGGCCGCATCGACTACTACTGTGCCGAGGGTCTGCTCGCCAAGGTTTATCTGACCAAGGCCGGCGTGAGCGGTACGCTCAGCAAGGACGACCTCGCCAAGGCTGCCGAATATAGCCGCGACGTGATCAACAACTCCGGTCGCGAACTCATGGAGAACTATGCCGACATCTTCCGCGGCAGCAACCGCTTCTGCGACGAGATCATGATTGCATGGCGCTGGACTGTAGGTTCGCACTGGACTTCACAGAACACGCTGCAGAGCGACCTCGCTCCCGTCGGTTTCGACGAGAACGGTGACTGCTGGGGTGGATACGGTGGTCCGTCGGTTGACCTTATGGACGCTTTCGGCGTATCACCTGCCGACAACCCCAATACACGTCTTGACAAAGATACCCGCCGCAAGGCTACCATCATGATGGCTGGCGATACCTACGACTACTTCTGGCGTGACAGAACAATGGACAACGGTGCGAAGGGATTCAACTATCTGCAGTTCCTCTATGACAAGAGCTACAACTCTTCTTCTACGGGCGAATTGCAAAGTCCCACCGGTGGAAACAACGTGAAGCATCTCTTCGGCGACAATGCCGATCACCAGGAGGAACTGGGAATGGCTGCCGGACGTATGGCCAATGCCCTGCCTACTCCTATTCTCCGTCTTGCCGATGTCTACCTGATATATGCTGAGGCAGAAGTTCTGCTGGGCAATACCAGCGACGCTCTTGCACTCGACTGCTTCAACAAAGTGCACGGACGTGGCGTGAAGTGGGCTGATCCCGACAAGACCGTGCTCACATTCGACGATATCTGGAAGGAGCGCCGCCTCGAACTTGCCGGTGAGGGTGACCGCTGGTACGACTTCGTACGTCGTAGTTACTACGATGTAGACGCTTGTATCAAGGAACTCAAGTCACAGCGCCGCAACTCCATGTATAGAGTGAACGATGCATACAAGGCTTTCTACGAGTCGGGCTACGCTACATGGGACGGCTCTAACATACAGTACGATAGCAACACTGCTGTGCCCAACGTCACTGCAAGCAGTTTCACACTGCCCTTCCCGTCTGAAGACGTGGCGCTGAACCCCAATCTCGGCAGCAACGTTCAACCTATACACGTAGACGTGCGCAGCACATATAGTTATTAATAATCAAAATAGCTGATAATTATGAAAATCAAGAATATAAACAAGGCTATGTTTGCCGTGGCTCTCGCCGCAGTGTCGGCAGGTTTCGCATCGTGCGAAGACCAGCCCGACAAGTATGAGACCACCGACGGCAAGCCCACCATCTACTATATCCGTCCGGTTGACGTGGCTTCGAAGGACTCGCTCCTCACCGAAGCCTCAATGAGCAACACGCTTTGTATCGTGGGTAGCAATCTGCGCAGCGTGAAGCAGATCGACTTCAACGACCAGACCGCCACGCTCAATACAAGCTACATGACCGACAACACCATCATCGTGAGCGTGCCGAAGAATATCCCCGATGTAGTGACCGACAAGATCTACTTCATCACCACATCGCAGGACACCGTGTCCTACGACTTCAAGGTCACCGTTCCCGCACCTATCATCAGTTCTATGAGCAACGAGTGGGCAGATGCTGGTGAGGAAGTGACCATCAAGGGTGACTATTTCCTCGACTATGACAACTTCCCCTTGTCTATCAGAGTGGGCGATGACTATATGATCAATGCTTCCGACATGAAGATCACGAAGACCAGCATCACATTCAATATGCCGTCCGACATGCCCGAGCATACGAATATCTACATCAATACGAAGTATGGTACGACAAAGGCTCCGTTCCAGTATAAGGACGAGCGCGGTATGCTGTTCGACTTCGATACGCCCAACGCTGCTTCCGGTGTTGTGCTTGGCAACCACGGATGGCACAACCAGGTGATCCAGAGCGACCAGTCATCACTCAAGGGCAACTACCTATTGCTCGGCAACACCAGCATGGATGCAGGCGGTGGCTGGAACGACGGCAATTTCGCCTTCGAGTACTGGGCCGGAACATGGGATAGTGATTTCACCGGCGACGGTGTGAAACTCTGCGATGTGGCCGACTTCAGCAACTGGGAGAACAAGAGCCTGAAGTTCGAGATGCTCGTACCGTCGAGCAACCCCTGGCAGGCTGCTGCAATGCAGGTGATCTTCGCTGGACCAGACAAGGTGACTCTCTTCAACGCCAACAACGATTTCTTCCATGTACAGGGCGAAATCAGCCGTGCGCTCTACATGCCGTGGAACAGCAACGGCGGAAGTTATGACACCGGCGACAAGTGGGTGACTGTGACTATCCCGTTCACAGAGTTTGCCTACGACTGGGACGGCAACAAACTCGCCTCTACATTCAAGAGCGTGGAAGACTTCGCCAGCCTCACCATCTTTGTTGTCAACGGTTCTTACAACAACAAGACCGTCATCCCCTCAGGTACCGACTGTACGCCTATCATCAAGATCGACAACATCCGAGTTGTCCCGAACAAGTAAAAAAACTTCAAACAAAGAACTGATATGAAAACATTAAATAAGTTTTTCGCCCTATTGGTGGTGGCCCTCGCAGGGCTGTCGCTGACTGCGTGCGACGACGGCGACGACCTCTCTACCGACCAGTATGGCAATGAGGTGACGCTCAATGCCTTCGGCCCATGCCCCGTTCTGCGCGGCGGTACACTCTTCTTCTATGGTTCAAATCTTGACCAAGTGAGCGAGGTGGATCTACCCGGAGCCGACCCCATCACTTCGATTGAAGTTTTGCAGAAAGGACGCGAGAGCAAGATCTCCATTATGGTGCCTGTCGAGAAGTGTGACACCGGCAAGGTGGTGCTCAAAACCCTTAAGGGCGGCACTATCACTTCACGGACTTCGGTTACATACCGCGAAGACATCGAATTTGAAAAATTCTATGTAGGCGACAACGAGAGCAATCTCGTGGGTAACGTAGGCGACATCGTCACCATCAAGGGTGACTACCTCAACCTCATGCACGGCGTCATCTTCCAGGAGAACGACACCGTCTACGAGAAGGATTTCATCGCTCACGACCGCTATACCATCAAGGTGGCCATCCCTGCCGAGGCCAAGACAGGTGTCATCAAAGTCACCGACCTCGCTACTGAGCCTTCTGAACTGGAGAGCCGTGAAGCCATCACCATCAATCTGCCCGAGGTACAGAGCCTGTCTCCCGAAACTGTGAAGGCTGGCAATACTGTCACCATCAAGGGTAAAGACTTTGACCAGATCGTAAGCGTGGCATTCATCGGTGCTACCGTTGACGCTGCCGACTTCAAGACACATTCTGCTACCGAAATCGCCGTGGCACTTCCTGCGAAGGCTACCGACGGTGAGGTGACCCTCATCACCAAGAGTGGTGTTGAGATACCTGCTGGAAGCATCACCACAGTCGTTCCTACCGGACTGGCTGCCGCTCCCGCTCCCGTGAAGAACGGTGCTGAAATCGCTATCACCGGTCAGGATCTCGACCTCGTTACTGCTATCTCCTTCCCCAATGCCGACGATGCTGACGCCAAACTCAAGGTGACCGCCACCAAGGTGACCGCCACCGTACCCGAGGCCGCACAGGAAGGCGACATCACCCTCACTCTGGGCAACGGCAAGACCGTGACCGTGGCTTACACCCTCGTCAAACCTACCGTCACCGCTTGTACTCCCGCTGAGTTGACCGCCGGCGACAAGGTAGTCATCAAGGGTACCGACCTCGACCTCGTTAAGTCCATCACCTTCCCCGGTGACGAACCGCAGACCGCCGAGTCCTTCTCTGCACAGAACGCATCGGCCATCGGACTCGTTGTTCCCGCCGCTGCTTCCGGCACCGGATTTACGCTCAACCTCAAGAATGGTACTACTGTAGCCATCAGCGGCACGCTCACCATCAAGGCTGCTACCGCTCCTGCCATCTCGTCGATTGACCCGTCAGAGGCTTGCGCCGGCGACCAGATCACCATCAAGGGCAAGAACCTGCAGAACATACAGAGCCTCTACATCGGTTCTTACAAGGTGACACGCTACGCCTCGCGTACCAACACCGAGATTGTATGCACCGTGCCCACCACTGCTGAGGCCGGATCTTACAAGGTCATCATCGAAGACCTCGACGGTGCCAAGACCGAAGCCTACGACTTCAAGGTGGTTCCCGCTGAGCGCGACGTAGCCCCTGTGACCAGCAATATGGATGGCTCGGCTATCACCTATCCCTACAACCTCACTTGGGGTGACGACGGACGCTTCCGCATTATGAAGTCCGACCTCAATGCCTGGGGTGTGAAGAAGGGTTCTAAACTCCTCTTCTACAAGGAGGCAGGCGCTACCGGTCAGGTGCAGATCAACAATGCCAACTGGGGCACCATCTACACCGTTGCCGACAGGAGCGGTACTGATGCTGCTGTTGTTCAGGAATTCGACGATGCTATGATGGCTGCCCTCTCTACCTCCGACGGTTGGAGCGACACTGCCTTCATCATCCAGGGCGACCTGAAGAGCATCACCAAGATTGCCATCCTACCCTAACGCGGACGACAGTCAAGATGATATGACTCATTAATATATAAGATAAGGACCTGTGGCGCGGCAGCACGCGCTTGCCGAGCCACAGGTCTTTTTTCAGTAGAAAAAATACACAGAGAATATGAAAAGACTGGCATTGACATTTTGTCTGGCACTGGGCTGCATACTGGCACACGCCGCAAGTGGCAAGTCGCTGTTTGTCTCGTTCAGCGATGGCACGAGAGTAGAGTTCGCCCTGTCGGACACTCCCGATGTCTCGTTTGCCAACGACATGATGACCGTGACCACCACCGGCACCACAGCCTCCTATGAACTGTGGACCGTGACCACCTTCACCTACGGTACCTCTACTACAGGCATCAGCCAGACTGAAACCGGGCGCACCACCATCGAAGGCAACCATATCCTCGTCGACGGCAGTGCCAACAAGGTGACTGCATACTCCATCGACGGCAAGGCCGCTCCCGTCACAACATCAGTGGCCGGCGACAAGACCGTCGTCTCTCTCGACACCCTCCCCAAAGGCGTGTATATCGTCAAAATCAACGGCAAAGCCATCAAAATCACCAGAAGATGAAACACCTGTTACTCTCAGCCATGGTAGTGGTGGCCTCACTTACCACCTTCGCCCAAAAAGAAGGCGACAAAATCACCATCAACACCGCAGAAAGCGGCAAACAAGCAGAATGGAACCTCGCCGGTGAAAGCAACACCATATCTTCGATGAAGCACACCGCCGACGGCAAACTCGAAATCGTACTCAAAGGTTGGGAAGATTTCGGTGCATGGGAAACCTACGATGTCAACAGCATCAACAACATCACCTTCTCCGTCTACCACGAAAGTGATGTCAGTGACATCGACCTCGCCGACCCCTCAGCCACACAGAATACCAAGCGGCTCTACAAGTACCTGCAACTCAACTATGGTACAAAAACCTTGTCGGGCGTGCTGGCCAATATCGACTGGAACCACACTGAAGCAGACAATATATACAAGGCTACGGGCAAGTACCCTGCCATCAACTGCTATGATTTCATCCATATCTATGTACCCACAAACACTTGGATAGACTATAGCAATATCACCCCCGTCACCGAATGGGCCGATGCCGGCGGCATCGTCTCGCTCATGTGGCACTTCAATGTGCCCAAGACCGAAAGCACCACCATCGGTACCGACGGAAGCGGCGTGACCTGTACACCCTCCGAGACTTCCTTCAAGGCTCAGAACGTCTTCACTACCGGATCATGGGAGAACAAGTGGTTCTATCAAGAAATGGACAAGGTGGTCGATGTGCTCCTCAAACTACAGGATGCAGGCGTATCCGCCCTTTGGCGTCCCTTCCACGAGGGTGCCGGCAATGCCTGCGCCAAAAACCAGGCCGACTGGACCAAGTCTTGGTTCTGGTGGGGTTACGACGGCGCAGAGACCTACAAGAAACTTTGGCAGACCATGTTCGACTACTTCCAGTCGAAAGGTGTGCACAATCTGATTTGGATATGGACCACACAGAACTACAACGGCGACGCTACCTCGTATGACAACGACGAGGCTTGGTATCCCGGCGACAAGTACGTCGACATCATCGGCCGCGACCTCTACGGTTACACCGCCGACCGTCAGGCCCAGGAGTTCCGTGAGATACAGGCCCGCTATCCCGCCAAGATGGTTGCCCTTGCCGAGTGTGGCATGTCCGACGGCCAGACCACTGCCCTCGTGCAGGATGCCTGGGATGCCGGAGCCCACTGGAGCCACTTCATGCCGTGGTACGGCAGCAATATGCCTTCCAACGACTGGTGGACTACCGTCATGAGCAGCAAGAACGTCATCACCCGCGACCAGGTGAACATCAATGCCGCCTACGTCGAGGAGAGTGCCAAGGATGCCTGCGTCAACATGGGCCTCGGCACCAACTTCGGCAACAACATGGAGTCTGTCGACCTCAGCAAGACGATGGAAAACAATTCCGTCACCGACTTTGAGACCTGCTGGGGACAGCCTGTCATCACCAAGGCGATGGTAGACTATCTCAAGCAGAACGGTTTCAATGCCGTCCGCCTGCCCGTCACCTGGTTCCAGCACATGGATGCCGACGGCAATGTAGACAAGGCCTGGATGGATCGTGTGCAGGAAATCGTAGACTACGTCATGGCCAACAATATGTACTGCATACTCAACGTGCACCACGATACCGGTCACGACGACGCTCCCGTGACCCACTGGATCAAGGCCGACATGGACAACTACAACCAGAACAAGGTCAAGTACGAATATCTCTGGACACAGATTGCCAACCGCTTTGCCGGCTATTGCCAGCGCCTTGTCTTCGAGGGTTACAACGAGATGCTCGATGCCAATAGCAGTTGGACCGCTCCCGAGGACGGCAGTGCCAGTTATACCGCGCTCAACAGTTACGCACAGAGTTTCGTCAACGCTGTTCGTGCTACTGGAGGCAACAACGCCACACGCAACCTCATCATCAATGCCTATGCCGGCAAGAACGAGGAACTGGCCATCAAGAACCTCAAGATGCCTGACGACAGTGCCACCGGACACCTTATCTTCGAGTGCCACACCTACGATCCTTATGACTGGTTTGCCCAGAAAGGCAAGTGGGACGATGCCTGCCGCACCGAGGTCAAGAATATGTTTACCCGTCTGAACACCTACTTCATCGCTAAGGGCTATCCCGTCATCATCGGCGAGTATGGTACCCACGGCACCAAGTCGGTCAGCAAGACCAGCACCGCCACTGAGATACAGGCCGCTGCCGACCAAGCCGTCGACATCGTATCACAGGCCCGCGCACTCGGTATCGCCACCTACTACTGGTCGAGCATCTACGAGGGCAGCGACCGCGAGTCGGTGCAGTGGTCGCTCCCCACGGTGGTTGAGGCCATGAAGAAGGCATACAACGAATAATAACGTATCTCCCCAATAGTGCCGGGCCTGTCTCCCGGGGCGGCCCGGCACCATTTACCAATAGGTGGGCTCTGAAATATCCCACCGCAAACCTGTCATCTTATCCTGCGTGGATTTATTAGAACACGCTTTTACACTATGAAAAAATCAGCATATCTCCTGGCCTTTGCCCTCGTCCTCTTGACGCTCTGCTCGTGCGGAGGCAAGAAAAAATCGTACGACGAAATGGCTTCAAGCGGTCTCACCACCCGTACCGAAAACATGAAGGAGAACCTCAAGGCCTATGCCGCCAAGGGTACCATCGTCGGACAAGTGTACGGCACGATACAAGGTATCGGTTGGCAGTGCGACAGCGACCGCAGCGACATACACAGCGTGTGCGGCGACCGTCCTGCAGCCGTGGGCTACGAACTGGCCTGTATCGAGCATGGCAGCAAGACCAACGCCGACGGACTCCCCTTCTCCGCCATACGCCGGGATGTGCTTCAGAATTTCCGCCGCGGGGCGCTCATCACCATGCAGTGGACCGCTCCCGACTACAAAGGCGACGATGACCTGCTTGCCCAGTATGTCAAGCGCCTGGCCGACTACCTCGGCACTCTCCACGACGAGTACGGCATCAAGGCCCCCGTCGTGCTTTATCTCTACCCGCTCACCGGCAATACCTGGTACGACCGTCTGTCCAGTGACGAGTATACCAGTCTCTACAAGAAAACACAGGATCTGCTCGACGATGCCGACGTGACCAATGTTGTCTATGGCTACGCCGAGAGTTATCCCTCCACCCAGTTTCTCACCCGCTACCCCGACAACAACATCGATGTGGTATGCGCCACTTGTCTGCAATCCTCCGGTGCTCCGTCGCAGGACTACGGTCGTCTGCTCGGCGAGATGGTGGGCAAGGCCCAGCCTTTCGCCCAGGAGCACAACAACGCTTTGGGTATCGTCGTAGGTCAAGAGTCGTTGCCCGACTCCACCGTCTTCTCGCAGACGCTCCTTCCGCTGCTCAGTCAGCATCGTCTGTCCTACCTCATGTTCGGTGCCAACCGCGGCGACTTCAAGGACGGACACTATCATACACCGTTCCCCGGCGACGGCAATAGCCGGATACAAGACTTCATGCTGTTCTACAACAATGAGACCACCCTCTTCATGAAACGGCTCAACGGTCTCTACCTCCGGCACTGACCATGACAAACGTCATTGCCGCTCATTCCGAAAATACCGCAAACAAAACAATATATTATACCATATCGCTAAAGACCCATGAAAAGAATATTTGCAACGCTATGCCTGCTGATGGGTATCTGCCTCATGACCACTGATGCGCAGATACGAGGCAACAACATCACCGTCACTGTCACCCCCGACCACAAAGACTGGAACTACAAGGTAGGGGAGAAGGCCACGTTCACTGTCAACGTGCTTCGCTCGGGCACGCTCATCGACGGTGCAGTCATCGACTACGAGGCCGGACCGGAGATGTATCCCGACACCAAGAAAAAGAATGTCATCCTCAAAGATGGCACCATGCGCTGGACTGGTACGATGAAGAAGGCCGGTTTCTACCGCCTCAAGGTCACCGCCCATGTCGGCGGTAAAGACTATGAGGGCCTCTGCACAGCAGCCTTCTCTCCCGAGCAACTGCAACCCACCACCGAGAATCCTTCCGATTTCGATACCTTTTGGTCTTCCACCCTTGCCGAGGCACGCGGCGTCTCTCTTGAGCCCACCCGCCGTCTGTTGCCCGAGCGCTGCACCGACAAGGTCAATGTCTATGAGGTGAGTTTCCAGAACCTGCGGTGGAACAGCCGTACCTACGGCATACTCTGCATACCGACCAAGCCCGGCAAATACCCCGCACTGCTCCGTGTACCCGGTGCCGGCGTGCGTCCCTATCAGGGTGACGTGTGGACTGCCTCGCAGGGTGCTATCACCCTTGAGATCGGTATCCACGGTGTACCCGTGACCATGGAACAAAAGGTGTATGACAATCTCATGGAGGGTGCGCTCAACTGTTATTGGGAGGCCAATATGGACTCGCGCGACCGCAGTTACTACAAGCGCGTCATCGTCGGTGCCGTGCGTGCCATCGACTATATTGCCTCGCTCGACGAGTGGAACGGCACTTCGCTGGGTGTGACCGGCAGTTCACAGGGCGGATTTCTCTCGCTCGCCTGTGCCGCCCTTGACAAGCGCGTCACCTTCTACGGTGCTGTGCATGCCGCCCTCTGCGACCATACCGCTTCGCTCAAGGGTGTAGCCTGCGGCTGGCCCCACTATTTCTACTACGACGTGAAGCATGCCGATGCCAAGAAGATAGAGACCTCGCGCTACTACGACGGTGTCAACTTCGCCCGCCGCATACAGTGTCCCGGATGGTTCTCCTTCGGCTACAACGACGACGTAGTGCCTCCGACCACCGCCTACGCCACCTACAACACGGTGACCGCCCCCAAGGAACTCCATGTCTACCAACTCACCGGCCACTACTGGTATCAGGAACAGTGGGATGAGTGGGAAGACTGGCTCCTCCGACAGATGAGCATACGATGAAAACACGCCATACGGACAGACCTCGTACGGCGGGCGCGTCGTACGACCTGTCTATCCGACCCGGCGGGAGACTCGGGACATGAGGCAGAAAGGCCTGAGGTCCTTGGAGTTTTTAGTAAGTTTGAAGTTCAGTGTAAGGTGCGGCGTGAGACCCGTACCGCCCTCATAGGGATCATCGGTCTGCAGCCCCGTCCCACAATCTCCCGCCATCCGGCCGGACATACCCCATATCATCATCCCCAAGGGGGATATCCTCCCCTTTCCTCATTTGAAAACGCATACCTACAATGGCAATGAATACAACGTCAACCCCAGCGACGGACGACAAGAACGCAGTCCGTCCTATCTATAAAGACCCCACCGCTCCGATAGAGCGCCGCATAGACGGCCTGCTCTCCCGCATGACGCTCGAAGAGAAGGTCGGACAGATGAACCAACTTGTGGGCATCGAGCATTTCAGACAGAATTCCGCTTCGATGACAGCCGAAGAACTCGCCACGAATACCGCCAACGCCTTCTATCCCGGCGTGACGGTAGAGGACATCGAGAAGATGACGAGCGACGGACTCGTGTCTTCGTTTCTCCATGTGCTGACCATCGAGGAGGCCAACGGATTGCAGCGTCTGGCCATGCAGAGCCGCCTGCAGATACCCTTGCTCATCGGTATCGATGCCATACACGGCAATGCCAAGTGCAAGGACAATACCGTCTATCCTACGAACATCGGTCTGGCCTCTTCGTTTGACGTACCGATGGCCTACCGTATCGCCCGCGAGACGGCCGCCGAGATGCGTGCGATGAACATGCACTGGACGTTCAACCCCAATGTAGAGGTGGCCCGCGATGGTCGCTGGGGACGTTCCGGCGAGACTTTCGGCGAAGATCCCTATCTCGTCACCTTGCTCGGCGAGGCCACCACACGCGGCTATCAGGGCAACCTTGATGCTCCGTGCGACGTGCTCGCCTGCGTGAAGCACTTTGTGGGCGGTTCTTATTCCGTCAATGGTACCAATGGTGCGCCCTGCGACGTGTCCGAACGCACCCTGCGCGAAGTGTTCTTCCCACCGTTTGAGGCCAGCGTGCGTACCGGTGGCGCAACGGTGATGATGTCGCACAACGAACTCAACGGTGTGCCCTGCCACACCAACCGCTGGCTCATGCAGGACATCCTGCGCCGCGACTGGGACTTCAAGGGCTTTGTCGTGAGCGACTGGATGGACATCGAGCACTGTGTCGACCAGCATTTCACGGCCAAGGACAACAAGGAGGCTTTCCTCCAGAGCATACTCGCCGGCATGGATATGCACATGCACGGTCCGGAGTGGCAGGAGGCCGTTGTCGAACTGGTACGCGAAGGCAAAATCACCGAGGAGCGTATCGACGAGTCGGTACGCCGCATACTCTATACCAAGTTCCGTCTCGGACTCTTCGAGCATCCCTATGTCACCGAGGAGGAGCGCGACAGTGTCATCCACGATCCCGTACACAAGGCCACCGCACTCGAAGCCACCCGCAACGCCATCGTGTTGCTCAAGAACGAGGGCGCACTGCTCCCGCTCGATGCTGCCAAGTACAAGCGCGTGCTCGTGACCGGTATCAATGCCGACGACCAGAATATCATGGGCGACTGGAGCGAACTGCAGCCCGAGGACAAGGTGTCGACCGTGCTCAAAGGTCTCCGTCAGATTGCTCCCGATACCCAGTTTGAATTTGTCGACCAAGGATGGGATCCGCGCAACATGTCGCAAGACAAGGTCGACGAGGCTGTCGAGAAAGCCAAGGACTGCGACCTCAACATCGTCTGCTGCGGCGAGTACATGATGCGCTTCCGCTGGAACGACCGCACCAGTGGTGAGGATACCGACCGTGACAACCTCGACCTCGTGGGTCTGCAGGACGAACTCATCCGCCGCATCAACGAGACGGGCAAGCCTACCATTCTCGTCATCATCAGTGGCCGTCCGCTCAGTGTCAACTATGCCGCCGAGCACGTGCCCGCCATCATCAACGCCTGGGAACCCGGACAGTTTGGTGGACAGGCCATCGCCGAGATCATCTACGGCAAGGTCAATCCTTCGGCCAAACTCGCCATGACGATGCCGCGCTCTGCCGGACAGATCTCCACCTGGTACAATCACAAGGCATCGGCCTTCTTCCATCCGGTAGTCTGTGGAAAGTCCACGCCGCTCTATCCCTTCGGCTACGGTCTGAGTTACACCACCTATAAGTACAGTGACCTCCGCCTCTCTGCCTCCACGATACCGACCGACGGTAGCCTGAAAGCCACCGTCACCGTCACCAACACTGGCGACCGCGACGGTGTGGAGATTGCCCAGATGTACCTCCGCGACTGTGTGTCGTCGGTAGCGCGTCCGGTCAAGGAACTCAAGGGCTTCGAGCGTGTGGCGCTACGTGCCGGCGAGTCAAAGGACGTGACCTTCGACATCACCCCCGACCGTCTCGCCTTCTACGATATCGACATGCAGCGTATCGTGGAGCCGGGCGACTTTGAGGTTATGGTGGGCGGATGCAGCGAGGATGCCGCGCTCCTCAAGGCTACGTTCACCGTAGAGTAACAGTTCGTCTGAAGACGGAAAAAAGAAGTAAAACAATGCGTGAACCTTTCCTGGAACACGCTCCCAAAAACATACCGACTATGAAGAAACTGCTGACAACTCTTGTCCTCCTTCTCTCCTTTGCCACTGCCTTTGCCGCTCATCCCGTGAAAACGTGGGGCCAACTGCAAGTGGTAGGTTCGCAACTCTGCGACAAAGACGGTCACCCCGTCGTGTTGCGCGGTGTGAGTTTCGGCTGGCACAATCTCTGGCCGCGCTTCTACACCAAGAAAACCGTGAAGTGGCTGGCCGATGACTGGCACGCCAATGTCATCCGTGCCGCTATGGGTCTGCAGATAGAAGACAACTATCTCGAAAATCCCGAGCACGCCCTCCGCTGTATCTCTACTGTGGTCGATGCCGCCATACGCAACGACCTCTATGTCATCATCGACTGGCACTCCCATGTCCTCCATACCGACGAGGCCAAAGCGTTTTTCGGACAGATGGCCCGCAAGTACGGCAAGTATCCCAACGTCATCTACGAACTCTACAACGAACCGATAGAAGACTCTTGGGACGACCTCAAAGCCTATGCCTCTACCGTCATCGCCGAGATACGCAAGTACGATCCCGACAACATCATCCTCATGGGTTGCCCGCACTGGGATCAGGACATCGACCTGCCCGCCAAGAGTCCCCTCACGGGTGTGAGCAATGTGATGTACACCCTGCACTTCTATGCCGCCACCCATAAAGAATATCTCCGTGAGCGTCTGGCTGCGGCTGTCGACGGCGGACTCCCTGTGTTCGTGTCAGAGTGCGCAGGTATGGAAGCCTCGGGCGACGGCCCGCTCGCTCCCGACGAATATCAACGTTGGATAGACCTGCTCGAAGCCAAGAAGGTAAGTTGGGTCAACTGGTCAATCTCCGACAAAAACGAGACTTGCTCCATGATTCTTCCCTCGGCCAAAGCCGAAGGCAAGTGGACCGAAAGCCAAATCAAGCCCTGGGGACAACTCGTGCGCAATACGCTGAGAAAATATAACACAGTAAACGCAGAAAAATAAAACAGCAATGAATAGAATAATGGCAACACTCGCATCGCTTGCCATAGGCACGGCGATGTCGGCCGCATCGCGCCAACCGGCAATATCACTCATCAACCGTCTCGCAGCCATACAAAAACAGGGCGTGATGGTCGGTCATCAAGACGATCCCGTCTACGGCTGTTCCTGGAAATGGGACGAGGGCCGCTCTGATGTCAAGGAGGTCTGTGGCGACTATCCTGCCGTGATGGGCTTCGACCTCGGACACCTCGAACTGGGACACGACAAAAATCTCGACGGCGTGCCCTTCGACCGTATGCGCAAGGAGATTGTCGCTCAGCACAACCGTGGCGGCATTGTCGCCATCAGTTGGCATCCCGACAATCCTGTTACGGGCAAGAGCGCATGGGATTTTGAGGGCGATGTCGTCACGAAGATTCTCCCCGGCGGCGAACTCCACGCCAAGTTTGATACTTGGTTGGGCCTCGTGGCCAGTTTCCTCAACTCGCTCAAGACCGCCGACGGCAAGAAGATCCCCGTCATCTTCCGTCCCTGGCACGAGATGAGCGGCGGATGGTTCTGGTGGGGCGAAGGCCGCTGCACTACCGCGCAGTACAAGCAACTCTACCGCTATACCTACGACTTCATGCGCCACAAGGGATGCACCAATCTCGTGTGGGGCTACTCACCCAACCTTGCCGATGAGACCGAGACCGTAGCGCACTACGAGAAATACTATCCCGGTGACGATGTGGTCGACCTGCTCGGCATCGACATCTATCAGCGCGAGCCCGACAATGCCCGCTACCAGGGATGGCTCCGCAGCGAACTGGAGGTGGTCAAGACCGTCGGCGAGCGTCACCGCAAACTCATCGCCCTCACCGAGACGGGCTACAACGATGTGCCCGACTCTACATGGTTCACCCAAACGCTTCTCCCCGTGCTCAAAGAGTATCCCGTATGCTACGTGCTGTTGTGGCGCAACGCCTGGGACAATCCTACGGAGAACTATATCGCTGCTCCCGGCAAGACCTCCGAGCAGGATTTCAAGCGTTTCTATGCTGACCCGGCTACTCTTTTCGCCCGCGACATCGCCAAGGTGAAGAAGTAACTTCCCCCCCCCACTCACTTATAACCCACGAATTCAGAAACTATAAATACACATACAGTAATGACCGAATTTGAAAAGAAAGTAGAGGAAATCCGTGCCCACCATGAGGCACTCCTCACCCGAAAGAACACCCCGAAGCCTTGGGGCAACGGAATATACACCAAGTACGAGTATCCCGTCATCACCGCCGAACATACACCGCTCGAATGGCGCTACGACTTCGACGAGGCCTCCAATCCCTATTTCATGCAGCGCATCATGATGAACGCCTGCATGAACTCAGGTGCCATCAAACTCAATGGCAAGTACATCCTCGTCGTGCGTGTCGAGGGTGCTGACCGCAAGAGTTTCTTCGCCGTAGCCGAAAGTCCCAATGGTATCGACAACTTCCGCTTCTGGGACGAGCCGATCACCATGCCCGACGATGTAGTGCCTGCCACCAATATCTACGACATGCGTCTCACACAGCATGAGGACGGTTGGATCTACGGCATCTTCTGTGCCGAGCGTCACGACGATGCGCAGCCCGGCGACCTCTCTGCCGCCACTGCCACTGCCGCCATCGCCCGTACCCACGATCTCAAGACCTGGGAGCGTCTGCCCGATCTCAAGACCCGCAGTCAGCAGCGCAACGTCGTGCTCCATCCTGAGTTTGTAGACGGCAAGTACGCCCTCTATACCCGTCCGCAAGACGGATTTATCGACGCTGGTTCCGGCGGCGGTATCGGTTGGGCACTCGTCGACGACATGACCCATGCCGAGGTGAAGGAAGAGAAGATCATCAACGCCCGCCACTACCATACCATCATGGAGGTGAAGAATGGCGAGGGCCCTCATCCCATCAAGACTCCCAAGGGATGGCTCCATCTGGCCCACGGCGTACGCGGTTGCGCATCCGGTCTGCGCTATGTACTCTATATGTATATGACCGCTCTTGACGACCCGACGCGCGTCATTGCTCAGCCCGGCGGCTACTTCCTCGTGCCTGAGGGCGAGGAGTATGTGGGCGACGTGATGAACGTAGCCTTCACCAACGGCTGGATTGCCGACGAGGACGGCCGCGTACTCATCTACTACGCTTCCTGCGACACCCGTATGCACGTGGCTGTGTCTACCGTCGACAAACTGGTAGACTACTGCATGAACACTCCCGAGGACGGATTTACCACGACGGCCAGCGTTGAGACCATCAAGCGGCTTGTCGAGAAAAACCGCCGCACCTTGGGCAAGTAATCCCTGTTTTGACTGCGAGGCCGGGAATGGGTGCGCATCACCCATCCCCGGTCTTCACGGCCATCTCCCAAAATATATCTTCCATACGTCTCAAACACGCTAACCTGAATGGCAAGTATAACAGAAAAAATAGCCTATGCGATGGGCGATGCCGCTGCCGGCGGTATCGTGTGGAAAGTGATGTCCATCGCCTTCCCCATCTTCTTCACCAATGTCTTCGGACTGACCTTCGCCGACGCAGCCGTGCTCATGCTTGTGGCCCGTATGTTCGACGTGGTCACCGACCCGCTCATGGGTACGCTGGCCGACCGTACACAGTCGCGCTGGGGCACATACCGCCCGTGGCTCATCTTCGGTGCCATACCCTTCGGTCTTGTGTTCGCCCTACTGCTCTATACCCCCGACTTCGGTCCGGTAGGCAAGCGCGTCTACGCCTATGCCCTCTACCTGCTCATGATGGCCATCTATACGATGGTCAACGTGCCCTACGGTTCGCTGCTCGGCGTGATGACCTCCGATGACAACGAGAAAAACCAGTTCTCTGCCTTCCGCATGGTCGGTGCCTATGCCATGGGATTTGTCACCCTGCTCACCTTCCCCTACTTGCAAAAGTGGGTCGGCGGCAGCGATGCCCACCAGTATGCCGTCATCGGTGCAGTGCTCGGTGCAGTGGCCGCCCTCATGACCCTGGCCTGCGGTCTGCTCACCAAGGAGCGGCTGAAACCGGTGCGTGCCGAGAAATTCTCGTTCCACCAGTTTGTCGACCTTGTGCACAACAAGGCATGGCTCTACATGACGGCTATGGCTGTCTGCACCAATTTCTTCAACGGTTTCCGTTATGCTGTGGCCGGATATATGTTCGACTACTGTCTCAACGGCAGTGTCACCATCGATCACCTCATCATCAACTTCACCGTGTTTATGGCCTTCGGCGAGGTCACCTGTATGGTCTTCGGCGGTTTTGCGCCTCCCTTTGCCCGTCTGGTCGGCTCCAAACGTATGGCTTTCTTCTGGTCGGCCGTATTCTGTATGGTCACCTCTGTAGCCTTCTTCTTCGTGCCGATGAATGCGTCAAGCATCTGGATCATGATCGTTCTTGTGGTGCTCACCTCTATGGGTATCGGCATCTACTCGCCGCTGTTGTGGTCGATGTACGCCGACGTAGCCGACTACCATACCGAGCATTTCGGTACCTCGGCCACCGGTCTCATCTTCTCTTCGGGTACGATGTCGCAGAAGTTTGGTACGG
>CAVCSC010000047.1:0-19070 GCA_963604975.1 Lachnospiraceae bacterium
GAAAGCCGGGCATACAGGCGAAAAGAAGGTGCAGAGACATGTCAAAGTATAATAGGCATCTGCTGACCCATATATACGAATAATTTTGAATACCTACTTATAAATAAAGGTTGTAATTATAAAGGTTACACCCCACAACAACAATGACAAAAGCCCTATTCTTCGACATCGACGGAACGCTTGTTTCCTTCAAGACGCACGTCATACCCGACTCCACCCGCAAGGCTATCCTGACCGCACGGGCCAAAGGCATCAAGACCTTCACCGCCTCGGGACGCCCACTGCAGTTGCTCAACAACCTCGGGTCAATGATAGACGGACTCTTCGACGGCTACGTGCTGGCCAGTGGAGCCCACTGCATACTTGACGGCAAGACCGTACGCAAAGACCTCATACCGCGTGAGGAAGTGCTCTCGCTCATGCAATTCTGCGACGAGCGCAAGATACCCTACGTTCTCGTCGGTGTCGACGATCTGCAATACTGCAATGTCGACGACAACATGCGCCGTGTATGGATGGATATGCTCAAGGTGACCTACAACAAGTTTGACGTTCCCGTCATGGACGTTGTCGACCAGGGCATACTCCAGATGACGCCCTTCCTCACCGAAGAGCAGGAGTCCATCATCCTACCCGAACTCAAGACCTGCATCTCCTCACGCTGGTACCCCGCTTTTTGCGATATCACCTCGTCGGCCGCCAACAAAGCCAACGGCATACGCTCCATCGCCGAAGCGATGGGCATCGGCATCGACGAGACCATGGCCTTCGGCGACGGCGGCAACGACATCCCCATGCTCGAAGCCGCCGGCATCAGTGTAGCGATGGGCAACGCCATCGACGTGGTGAAAGCCAAGGCCGACTACGTGACGAGCAGCGTCGACGACGACGGCATATGGAATGCACTCCATCATTTCGACATCGTCTGACAACCCAAGAATACATTAAAATGGTGGCTGCTGAAAAGGGCCACCCGATATTCAACCATCGCGGGGAACGCCCCGCACCATACAGAAGATACAAGCAAGACTATGGAAATAACCGAACGATTTTTGAACTACACCAAGTTCGACACCCAGTCGAGCGAGGAATCGGAGACCGTGCCCAGCACCTCCAAACAACTCATCTTCGCCGAGTACCTCAAGAAGGAACTTGAGCGCGAAGGCCTTGACGACGTAGAGATGGACGCCAACGGCTACATCTACGCCACCCTCAAATCCAACATCAAGAAGGAGGTGCCCACCATCGGCTTCATCTCCCACTACGATACCAGCCCTGACTGCAGCGGCGCCGACATCAAGGCACGCATCGTCGAGCACTACGACGGCGGTGACATCACTCTCTCCGAGGGCATTGTCTCCTCACCGAAGAAATTTCCCGAACTCAAGGCGCACATCGGCGAAGACCTCATCGTGACCGACGGCCACACCCTGCTCGGTGCCGACGACAAGGCCGGCATCGCCGAGATAGTACAGGCCATGTGCTACCTGCGCGACCACAACGAGATCAAGCACGGCGACATACGCGTCGCCTTCAATCCCGACGAGGAGATTGGCATGGGTGCCCATCACTTCGACGTGGAGAAGTTCGGTTGCGAGTGGGCCTACACCATGGACGGCGGCGACCTCGGCGACCTCGAATATGAGAACTTCAACGCGGCCTCAGCCAAGATACACCTCACCGGCGTGAGCGTACATCCGGGCTATGCCAAGGGCAAGATGGTCAACGCCAACCGTCTCGCCGCCGAGTTCATCGACATGATACCCGCCTCAGAGACTCCCGAAGCCACCGAAGGCTATGAGGGCTTCTACCATCTGCTCGGCATACAGTCCAACATCGAGCACGCCACCCTGTCGTACATCATCCGCGACCACGACCGCGACCGCTTCGAAGACCGCAAGGCCTTCATCGAAGAGTGCGTCGACCGCATGAACGAGAAATACGGTGAAGGCACTGTCACGGCCGACATCAAGGACCAGTACTACAACATGAAGGAGAAGATAGACCCCGTGATGCACGTCATCGACATCGTGCTCAAGGCCATGCAGGACAGCGGTGTCGCCCCGAAGGTAGAGCCCATACGCGGCGGAACAGACGGTGCACAACTCTCGTTCAAGGGTCTGCCCTGCCCCAACATCTTCGCCGGAGGTGTCAACTTCCACGGTCCGTACGAGTTTGTCAGCATCCAGGTCATGGAGAAAGCCATGCGCGTCATCGTGCGCATCTGCGAACTGACGGCACAGTACAACGACTAACAGCGCATATCGTACGTCAGAGACACGCCTGACAACCGAACAACATACGAGCCACGGTATCCGGTACTTGCCGTATCCGGACACCGTGGCTTCTTCATACCCGCAACACCATGTCAGAAATACCCGCATTCATCACTGACCTGACCCTGATACTCATCACCGCCGGAGTCGTCACCCTCATCTTCAAACGCCTCAAGCAACCCCTCGTGCTGGGCTACGTCGTGGCCGGATTTATCGTCAGTCCGCACATGCCCTACACCATGTCGGTCATCGACAACGCCAACATCCACACCTGGGCAGACATCGGTGTGATGTTCCTGCTGTTCTCGCTCGGACTTGAGTTCTCGTTCAAGAAGATTGTCAAGATGGGCATTGCGCCTGTCATCACCACCTGCACCATCGTCTTCTGCATGATGGTGACGGGAGTCGTTGTCGGGCACGCATTCGGCTGGGACCGCATGGACTGCATCTTCCTCGGCGGTATGCTGGCCATGAGTTCCACGACCATCATCTACAAGGCCTTCACCGACATGGGTCTGCGGCAACAGCAGTTTGCCGGACCAGTCATGAGCGTGCTCATCCTCGAAGACGTGCTAGCCATCGTCATGATGGTGATGCTCTCGGCCGTGGCCGTGGGCAACAATCCCGACGGCGGACAGATCTTCGGTATCGTGCTCAAGATCGCCTTCTTCATCGTGCTCTGGTTTGTGGTCGGCATCTTCGCCGTGCCCCTGCTCCTGCGCCACGTGCGCAAACTGGTCAACGACGAGACCCTGCTCATCGTCTCGCTTGCCCTCTGCTGCATGATGGCCGTCATCTCGACAAAGGTAGGATTCAGTAGTGCGTTCGGCGCGTTTGTCATGGGATCGATATTGGCCGAGACCATCGAGGCGGAGCGCATAGAGCGGCTCGTCTCACCGGTCAAAGACCTCTTTGGCGCCATCTTCTTTGTGTCGGTCGGCATGCTGGTCGACCCAGCCATCCTGGTATCCTACGCCCTGCCCATCCTCGCACTGGTATTGGCCATACTGGTAGGCCAGGCTCTGTTTGGCACCTTAGGCTACCTGCTCGGCGGACAAACCCTCCGATCGGCCATGCGGTGTGGCTTTTCCATGGCACAGATTGGCGAGTTCTCGTTCATCATCGCCTCCCTGGGTCTCTCGCTGGGTGTCATCGGCGACTTTCTCTACCCCGTGGTCGTGGCCGTATCGGTCATCACCACCTTCCTTACTCCCTACATGATACGCCTGGCAGTGCCGGCCTACAACTATCTCGAACCGCGCCTGCCCAAACGCTGGATAGCCGGACTCAACGCCACCACCCTCAGTCATCCGTCGAAGTCGCAGGGCGGCTACTGGCGCCCGTTGCTCATGTCGATGGCACGCATCACACTCATCTACGCCATCCTCTCGGTAGCGGTCATCATACTGATGTTCACGTTTGTCCTGCCGTTTGTCCGCCACCTCATGCCCGGCCTGCACTGGTGGGCCAACGGCATCTGCGGTGTGCTCACCGTTGTGGCCATCTCGCCCTTCCTCCGCGCTATGGTGATGAAGAAGAACCACAGCGAGGAGTTCCACGCCCTGTGGCGTGAGAGCCGCATCAACCGTCTGCCGCTCATCTTCACTGTGCTCGTGCGCATGGTCATCGCTGTCGGGTTTGTCTTCTACATCTGCAACTACCTCACCCGCTTCACCAATGCATTCATGATCTCCCTCGCCGTAGCCGTCGTACTGTTCATGCTCGTGTCGCGCACACTCAAGAAGCGCAGCATCGCCATGGAGCGCCTGTTCCTGCAAAATCTCCGGTCGCGCGACATCGAGGCCGAAGTGCTCGGACAGAAACGTCCCCTCTACGCCGGACACCTACTCGACCGCAACATACACATCAGTCAGGTAGAGATACCCGAAGGGTCGACCTGGGCCGGCAAGACGCTCGCCGAACTGAGTCTCGGCAGTCGCTTCGGCATCATGGTGAGCAGCATACTCCGTGGCCACCAGCGTATCAACATCCCCGGCGGCGACGACGTGCTCTTCCCCGGCGACCGTGTACAGGTGATCGGCAGCGACGACCAGTTGGCCACACTACAGACCACGCTCGACAACGACATCTATCCCGACGACCCCGACATCGAGCACCGCGAGATGAAACTCAGCCGCCTGCTCATCGACAGTGGTAGCGCCTTCCTGGGCAAGACCCTCCGCGAGAGCGGCATCCGCGACAAGTACAACTGTATGGTGGTCGGCATGGAAGAGGGCAAGGAGAACCTCTCGACCGTATCGCCCACCTACCGGTTTATGCTCGGCGACATGCTCTGGATCGTGGGCGAGGCCGATGACGTGGCCCGACTGAAAGCCTGACGCCACACCGTCAAGCCCCTGGTGACAACAAGGCACGGCCTGAACGATGAAGAATAAAACACTTTTTATGACAGGCCGCGCCGTCAATACGAAAAAAATATGTAAGTTTGCAACCACAACAAATATGTAGTTTGCAAAAGAAACCTATCCGACACAATCGAAGAATATGAACAACAGCGACAGTATCGTCATCATCCCTACATACAACGAGAAGGAAAACATCGAAAAGATCATCCGGGCTGTCTTTGCGCTCCAGAAGTGCTTCCACATCCTCGTCATCGACGATGGCAGTCCCGACGGCACGGCCGCTATCGTGCGCCATCTGATGGACAGCGAATTCCCTGATCGGCTCTTCCTCATCGAGCGGTCGGGCAAACTCGGACTGGGCACCGCCTATATCGCAGGTTTCAAGTGGGCCCTCAGCCACGGCTACGACTACGTCTTTGAGATGGACGCCGACTTCAGTCACAATCCCGACGACCTGCCACGCCTCTATGCCGCCTGCCATGACGAGGGCTACGATGTAGCCATCGGGTCGCGCTATGTCAGCGGAGTCAATGTAGTAAACTGGCCGATGGGCCGCGTGCTCATGAGTTACTTCGCATCGAAGTACGTCCGCATCGTGACCGGATTCCATGTACACGATACCACCGCCGGTTTCAAGTGCTACCGCCGTCAGGTGCTGGAGTCGATTCCCCTCGACGAGATACGCTTCAAGGGCTATGCCTTCCAGATAGAGATGAAGTACACGGCCTACAAGATGGGATTCAAGATCAAGGAAGTACCCGTCGTGTTCGTCAACCGACGCGAGGGTGTCTCCAAGATGAACGGCGGCATCTTCGGCGAAGCCTTCTTCGGTGTGATGCGCCTCAGATGGGACGGATGGTTCCGCAAGTATCCCAAGAAGAAAGCATAGCCTCCGTACGCAGACCTTCTCTGCGACAGACATTCATTCCCCCACGCACTGCCCCTGCAGGAAACGTCATCCCCCTATCCGCTCACGTTTCCTACAGGGGCAGCGTCTATTCTCCCCCCACAAGTACAGCAGGCCGAGGGGAAAACGGCCACCGTAAAGCCGTGGTTTTGTTAACGGAAGTTAACCTTGTCCATAATCTCCTCCCAAGTCCGTCTATCCATTGAAAACGCAAAGAAGTGCAGCAACAAGAGTTCGAACATATCGTCCCACACCTGCGACGTCGCATACTGACCGAAGCAAGGACGCACGGTCTTGACAACGACTCCGCCGAGGACGTAGCCCAGGACGTACTGCTCAAATTGTGGGCACTGCGCGACGATCTCGACCGTCTGCGGTCTATCGAAGCATGGACGGTGACCGTCACCCGACATCTTGTGCTCGACCGTCTGCGACGCCCTCCGACGCTCACCGTCGCAGACGGCCAACCGATAGCCGACACAGCCGAGACCCCTGACCAGCGGATGGAAGTCCTCGACAATGAGGCTTGGCTCGAACGCCGCCTGCACGCCCTCCCCGACAAGGAGTACCAAGTGCTCCATCTCCGACAGGTAGAACGCCGCACCACCCAAGAGATAGCCGCCATCGCCGGCATTGCAGAAAGTTCGGTACCCACCCTACTGGCCCGAGCCCGACGCAAATTGCTCGAAAGTTACAAACAAAGAACCCGAAACACTCACCGCTCATGATCATCCCCAACGACATACAGTCCCTGATCGACCGCTACCTCGACGGACAGACCTCACTCGAAGAGGAAGACCGCCTGGCCGACTACTTCCGCTCGCACGACGTGCCCGAAGCCTGGCAAGCCTACAAAGAGATGTTCGCCTACTTCGACGCAGGTATGCCGACGACCGAGACAGAAAAGACAGGCGAGACAATAAAGGCAGACGAGACAGAAAAACAGCCACGCCGCCACCGTATCGTCGCCCTATGGACTGGCCTGACAGTAGCCGCGGCCGCTGCGCTGACCCTCTTCATCCTGCACCCCATTAGCCGCCAACCGTCGTCAGTCATCGCACCCGCTGCCACACCCACCACCAGCATAGCCGCCGTGACTGAGGTACTGGGCGACACGACAAGCCGGGCACAGCGCGACACCGTCAAGTCTATTCCCGCCGCCCAGCCCGTACGCAAAAAACCGGTACGCCGCTACCGCGACACGCCGACCAAGCCCCACACCTACTATGCGTCGGTATGCACTACCGAAGAAAAGCCACAGACGACCCCCGCCGACGAATACATGATAGACGTCCGACTCCGACAGATAGAAGAAGAGCAAGACCGCAGTATCGGAGAAGCCTTGCTCCGGCAGGAGAACATGATGCGTCAGGCCATGAGCCGACAAGCACAAAAGACGTGGGAGATGGCGCAGGCCACCGATGGAGAAGAAATCGACATCGAAGAATTTCCCTGACAGACGTTTTTCCCCGTCAAAACCGTTTTCCCCACTACAATCAGACAAAACAACGTAACAATCCTTCAAATCGAGAAACAATATGAGAACACTTCGCCTCTTCACCCTACTACTTTTCGCCACAACGCTATCCGGCCACATCGCTGCACAGGAACACATCAGCAAGGCTTTCGACAAATTTGTCAATGACTGCAATGCCGCGCGAAACATCACATCGATATCCACCCACGAGTTCAACGACCACTGGAACCAGACACCAGGATACTGCAAAAGCATCGAGTTCCACATACCTTCCGAGAAACCCGACCTCACCCGTCTGCTCGATGCTTTCTACGCTGACATGATGCAAGCCTACTCCGCCTACAACTACAAGGCCGACGACCCCAAATCTCGTGAGGACATCGGCTACGGAGAAAAGTTGGAAAAGACAGTCTCCTTCGGCACAAGAAAAAATAGGAACTATCGCATCTACTACTTCAACGACCCGAAAGACAATAATTTCCGTACTGTCTACGCACTGTCGTGGGGCGATGAGGATGACGGCACCGTACGCGGCAGCGCATGGAAAATATACAGCCGCAATCCCCGAAAGGTGACCGAAGAGATGCGGACCGAGGATACTACGGCATCTCTTGACATCAATTACGACAACATCAAGAACGCAGCCGACGTGCTTGAAGCCTTCGGCAATCTGCACACCGCCTATCGCGACCCGGATGCTCCTACATCGCTGGCATTCAAGACCGGCATCATCAACCGGACCGTCCAACTGCTCAAGAAGAAAGGCATTTTGCTCAATGCCGACGAGAAAGAAGTCGTCAGAAGCGGTCTCCAGGATATGAAAGACTTCACTTTCGACCAGTACCTCGTCAACATGATCAATTCGATATCGAAATCTCTCAAATGATAAACATCGTTAACGTACGATACACGACGCCCGACCATAGTGAGTATGGCCGGGCGTTTTTTTGCGGGCTCCGAAAAGCCTTACTATATACGGAGAACGTCTCTTCCTATTTTGTTCTGATGGAAAAGTCGAAGCGCAGGCCGCCCTTCTCCTGATTGCAGACCGATATGTTGCCGCCATGCAGCAGAACGGCATTCTTGACGATGGCCAGACCGAGTCCCGTACCGCCCATCTTTCGGCTACGACCTTTGTCTACCCGATAGAACCGTTCGAAGAGGCGAGGCAGATGTTCGGCGGGTACGCCGCCACCGTTGTCGGCAAACGAGAAGTGCCATAGTCCGTCTTCCTCTCGTGCGTCGAGCGTGATGGTCGTGCCCTGCCCTGCATAGGCGATGGCATTGTCGGTGAGATTGCGAAACACGCTGTACAGCAGACTCTGATTGCCGCGAACAACGATATCCGCAGGCAGACGATTGCAGAAGGCCATGCCGTGCTCCGACAGTTGGAGGGCGGTCTCGTGCACGATATTCCCTACCATAGCCGAGATGTCGACATCGGCAAAGTCGGTCATGCCGGGCGCGTCGTCCATACGGTTGAGCGTGGAGATGTCCTGCAACAGTGCCGTGAGACGTTGGCTCTGCGCATAGCAGCGCGAGAGAAACTGGGCCTTGGTCTGCTCGTCGATACGCGGATTGTCGAGTATGGTTTCGAGATAACCCTGTATGCTGGCCACAGGAGTCTTGAGTTCGTGGGCAATATTCTGTGTGAGTTGGCGTTTGAGCACATCCTGCTCCTTGCGGGTGGTCTGCAGCCGCTTGTATATCTTGATGATGCGCTCGGCGATCTCGCCCAGTTCGTCGTCGGGAAACGCCACAAGGTCTTCCGTGTCGAGCGACTCGTTATGGTCGGCACGGCTGGCGAAGGTGCGGAGTTTGGTGATATTGTCGCCCAGACGGTTGATAAACCGGTAGAGTATGACCGTCAGCAACAGGATGGCGGCAACGGCAAACCAGATGTAGTGCTGGTCGGCACGGAGCGATTTGGAGAGATTGTCGTTGTACGGCAAGGCAGACCGTATGATCAGGCTATCCTCCAGAAAGTAGGTGGCCGAATAGAAATAGTCGCCGCCCATGGTACGGCTGTTGCGCTCCACGGTAGACCCAGTTCCCTGCAGCAGGGCGGCCCTCACCTCGGGCCGGTTGGCGTGGTTGCCCATCTTAGAGTAAGCCTTGCTGCGGTTGTCGTAGACGACTTCTCCGTCGCGGGTGATGATGGTCACACGCAGACCCTTCATGTGGTTTTCATCGACGAAATGGTCGTAGGCCTTTTCGTCGTAGCGACCATAGGCATGGAGCACATCGTCCATGCGTTGGTTGTAGTCCTGCAGACGCAGGTTGAGCATATCGGTCTTGAACTGCTTCTCGCGGGTTTGCTGAAACACGATGAAAGCCACCGCAAACACGAGAAACACCGTCATCACGCTGAGATAGACGCGGGTGCCGACGCTGACGTTTCTCATTCTCTTTATCATTCCCTTTGTGTTGTTCCTTTATAGCAGGTTCTGAAAAAACACAGATCAGATTCCCACCTACTTATTATGAGTCAAAATAGTAGCCGAAGCCCAGACGGGTGACAATACACTTGGCAAACCGCCCTATCTTCTTGCGCAGACGGGTGATATTGACGTCTACCGTGCGGTCGAGCACCAGGACATCCTTCGGCCAGATACGGTCGATGAGTTCCTGACGGGAGAACACACGGCCGCGCTCTTCGAGGAGCAGTTTGAGGATTTCAAACTCGGTCTTGGTGAAGGGTACATCCTCACCGTCGATAGAAACGGTCTTCTTGGCGAGGTTCATCTCTATGCCCTGATAACTGATCGTCTGCGGTTCCTGCGCACCTTCGGCAACAGCCGTGCGCCGTATGACGGCCCGTATGCGCACCAGCACCTCGCGTATGGAGAAGGGTTTTGATATATAGTCGTCTGCCCCGAGATTGAATCCCGTCACGGTGTCGTTCTCCGTGTCGCGTGCCGTCAAAAAGATGATGGGCACTTCGGCGGTGGTAGGATTTTCCTTCAGACGCTTGGCCATAGCAAATCCCGACATGCCGCCCATCATCACATCGAGCAACAACAGGTCGTAGGACGCGATGTCGAGGGTCAGTGCCTCCTCGGCTGAGGTGGCCGTATCGGTCTCGTAGCCTTCGGTTTCGAGATTGAACTTGAGTATTTCGAGCAGATCCTGCTCGTCATCCACGATGAGTATGCGGTAAGGTTTGTTCATCTGTATGTTCCTTTCATTTTACAGCCACAAAGGTAGGTCTACATCTGTTCATACATATTGCATACATATTACAATTCGGTGACAATCGGCGGTTATTGGTTGTACTCGTCCACCGTCCAGGTATCGTCCACCTGGATGTTCACCTGCGGTTTGACCGCAGCATCCTCCTCAAAGAAGTGGTCGGTATACTGTGTGATATGGCCCTTGACGGCCGGCACCTCCTCATAGGTACGCTCGTAGAGCACATTGTCCTTGGCATCGAGCGCACTCACCGTGACGCGCATGGTGCGGCCGTCGGTATGGGGGAAGGTGTAGACCTCGTACACCGACGAGGCATCATGGGCTGCATCGGCCACAGCGAGGATCTCGGTCTGACGCGAGTTGACACATCCCGCTCCAGCCGCCACATCGAGCGTGCTACTGCCACCGGTATAGTAGAATTTCATCGAGGTCACGGCCGCCGGCACCTTGTCGACTATCTGCAAGCGGAACATGCCCACACAGCGGCGCAGCAACAGGTCGATGTCGCCGTCGCCACTGATATCGACCGTGTCGCAGCAACAGAAGGTGTCGGTCACCTTGTTGTCGGCAAAGGTCACCTTGTCCGGACTGGTCAGCGTCGCCGTCTTTGCCCCGTTGTGGGCGACGGCCACAATGATATATTGTCCTTTGTCCACGACCAGTTCTATAGAACCGAACGTGCCGCCATCGGCCTTCGACTGGGTGATGCTCTTCACCCGCTCGCCATCCTTGAACAGGGCCACATTGACCATCGTGCAGACATCACCGACAGGTCGCGTAGAACTTTCCGTAGCCGCTTTCGTTTCAAACGGGGTCACATCGTAGCGTGAAAGACACAGACGTACAACGGCCTGTCCTTCCTTGCGTTCCACTTCCTCCTGACCGGAAACGTCAGTGTCTGACTTCTCACAGGAGGTCAGCGACAGGAGACAGACAAGCAACAACAGTAGCAAAGCGTAGGGGTTTTGTAGGGTTTTCTTCATGGCAGACATTACATGGATGGTATACATCGCAAAAATACGCAGAAATGCAGGAAGTGCCAAGCACAGACTCGGGTATTTTGTCGCAAGACCCGTTTTTTTCTTTCCTTTCGTTGACTATTGCTCCCGTCTTGCTTCGCCAAGACAAAAATCAAATATTTTCTTTTGCGCTGCACCCGTTTTTCCGTAACTTTGCATGAATTGCATAAATGTCGGTATAGACCGTCTATCGGAAAACCTTTCCGACAGCCCCTTTCCCAAAACGATACACAACATGACTGACAACAAAAAGCCGCTGCTCGGCCTCTCGCTCGACGAACTCAAGGAGGTAGCCCGCTCACTGGGTATGCCCGCCTTCACCGGCGGACAGATAGCCAAGTGGATCTACGGCAAGCACGTGCGCCACATCGATGAGATGACCAACCTCTCGAAAGCCAACCGCGAGCGCCTCTCCGAAGCCTACACCATCGGTTGCATGCCGCCCTCTGAATGGCAGGAGTCGGTAGACGGCACCAAGAAATACCTTTTTCCTACCTCCGACGGCAAGCGCGTCGAGACGGTGTTCATACCCGACGGCGAGCGCGCCACGCTCTGCGTATCGTCACAGGTGGGTTGCAAGATGAACTGCCTCTTCTGTCAGACCGGCAAACAGGGATACGAGTCAAGCCTCACCGCCACCGACATACTCAATCAAGTGTACTCTCTGCCGGAATGCGAGCGGCTCACCAATATCGTGTTCATGGGACAAGGCGAACCGATGGACAATCTCGACAACGTGCTCCGCGCCACTCAGGTGCTCACAGCCGACTACGGCTGGGCATGGAGTCCGAAACGCATCACGGTGAGCAGTGTCGGCATCCGACGCAAACTCGAACGGTTCTTGGCCGAGAGCGACTGCCACGTCGCCATCTCGCTACACTCGCCACTACCCGAACAGCGGGCCGCCCTCATGCCGGCCGAGCGGGGCATGAGCATCACCGAGGTGGTCGATCTGCTCCGCAACTACGACTTCGCCCACCAGCGCCGTCTGTCGTTCGAATACATCATGTTCGGTGGCATCAACGACTCGCAGACCCATGCCCGCGAAATCATCCGCCTGCTGCACGGACTGCAGTGCCGGGTCAACCTCATTCGCTTCCACCAGATACCCCACATCGACCTCAAGGGTACCGACGAGAAGCGCATGGAGGACTTCCGCGACTACCTCACCGCACACGGCGTGTTCACCACCATACGCGCCAGCCGAGGACAGGACATCTTCGCCGCCTGCGGACTGCTGAGCACGGCCAGAAAGATAGAGGATGAACGCCATCAAGCATAGTCTGCTCCTCTGCGCCGTACTGCTGACCGTGGCCTGCAACGGCCGCCACACGGTATTGCCGTCAAGCAGCGGTACGCCCTTCGATGTCATCCTTATGGGTGACACCGACAACATCGTGCGACAGGCACTTGAGACCGACGTACCCGGACTGCCGCAGCGTGAACCGCTCTTCCACGTCACCACGGCCGATGCAGAGCAGATGGCCACGGCCACAAGACTGGCCCGCAGCATCGTCACCGTCGACATCGACTCCGGACAATACACTCGGGTGTCCGTCCACCGCGAGAGAGATGTGTACGCCACGCCACAGACGGTTGTCCACCTGCACGCCCCGAGCACAGACGCTCTCCGACAGTTTCTCAGCACCGACAACACCCTCGTGCGCCTGCTCACACGCCACGAGTACAATGCCGAGATAGCCCGACTCCGGGCGCACCACAACCCCAAGGCCGAAGCCGCCATACGCCGGATGTTCGGTTGCACGATGTCTATTCCCTCCACCATGACGGCATCAAAACGGGGCAAGGACTTCATCTGGTTGTCCGACAACTCCGCCTACGGCATGACCAACATCTGCATCTACACCTCCGAAAACCGCGACAGTGTGATGCGCATCAACATCAAGGGCGAGACCGACGACATGTATATGACCACCGTCCGACAGAGCGTCACCCGACAGCAGGTATACCCGCACGGACAGACGGTCACCGTCACACGCGGACTGTGGGAAATGAAGGGTGACGCCATGGGCGGGCCGTTCGTCTCGCACACCCTCACCGACAGTCTGTCGGGCAAGACCATCGTGGCCGAGGCCTTTGTCTACGCTCCCTCCATGCCCAAGCGCAACCTGCTGCTGCGCGCCGAAGCCGCCCTCTACACCCTGAGCCTCACACCCAAGAAGGTCGGCGGCATCGCCCGGAAGAGATAAGGCGAGGTTTCACGACAACAAAAGAGGTACAACAACTACGAAAAAAGCATACAACTCATATATATCAATGGAAAACGGAAAAATACGCGTGGCCATCACGCACGGTGACACCAACGGCACCGCATACGAACAGATTTTTAAAACTTTCGCAGACCCTGAGATGCTCGAACTCTGCACGCCCGTCATCTACGGTTCGCCCAAAGTGGCCGCCTACCACCGCAAGGCGTTGGGCATACCGGCCAACTTCAGTATCATCGCCACGGCCGAGGAGGTTGCCGACGGACGTGTCAACCTGCTCACCTGCTTCGACGACGACGTGAAGGTAGACCTGGGCACCCCCACCGAAGAGTCAGGACAGGCGGCCATCAAAGCACTCGACCGGGCGCTGACCGACTTCCGTTCGGGTGCATTCGACGTACTCGTGTGCTGCCCTGTCTGCAATGACAACGTCAAGGTGGCCGGACTGCCCTTCCACGGTCTGAAAAGATACATCGAGGCCAGCGTCGGTGAAGGCAAGACCTCACTGAGCATACTGCTCAACGACACTCTGCGCATCGCCGTTGCCACCGACTGCACGGCTATGAAGAACGTACCGGAAGCCCTCACCGCCGAGGACCTCACCACCAGCCTCAGCACGCTCACCGCCAGTCTGCGCCGCGACTTCATGTTGTCGGTACCTCGTGTCGGCGTACTCGGCTACAACCCCCAGGCCGACGGCGAAGAAGAGCAGACGGCCATCGCCCCCGCCATTGCCGCTGCCCCGGGCGAAGGCACCCAGGTGTTCGGCCCCTACGCCGCCGCCGAATACTTCGCCGAAGGACAGTTTGACGCCTTCGACTGCACGCTGGCCATGTACCGCGATCAGGCCATGATACCCTTCACCACGCTCACCGCCGACCCCGGCATCTACTTCCTGGCCGGACTGCCCATCGTCTGCACCCTGCCCACAGGCGGCCCCGGATTCGACATTGCCGGAAAGTGCGTCGCCGACGAGTCGTCGCTACGCCGTGCCATCTTCGCCGCCATCGACATCTTCCGCCACCGCGACGAGTACGACGAACCCTACGCCGACCCGCTGCAAAAACTCTACCATGAGCGCCGCGACGAGAGCGAGAAGGTACGCTTCTCCATCCCCAAGAAGCATGAGTTTGCATCCAAGGGCAAACAGCAGCCGCGCGACAACGCCGACAGGAAATGAAGTCCAGATACCAAAACATCTTCTTTGCGTTCGGCATCGCCCTCTTCGCCCTTATGGTGAGCCAACTCGACTTCGCCGAGGTATGGGACGGCCTGCGTCACGCCGGCTACTGGTTTTTTGCAGTGGTCGGCCTGTGGGCCGTACTCTATATGTTCAACACGACGGCCTGGTATCTCATCATCCGTGCCGGAGGCCCGGCAAAAATACGCCTCGCATGGCTCTACAAGGTGACCGTGTCGGGCTTCGCCCTCAACTACGCCACACCCGGCGGACTCATGGGCGGCGAGCCTTACCGCATCATGGCCCTCGCACCCCATATCGGCACCGAGCGGGCCACATCGTCGGTCATACTCTACGCCATGACCCACATCTTCAGCCACTTCTGGTTCTGGATGCTCTCCATACCGCTCTACCTCCTTCTCTTCCCGCTGACCCTTCCGATGGGCCTGCTGCTGGCCGCCGCCACGGTATTCTGTCTGCTGGGCCTGTGGTTCTTCCTATCGGGCTACCGCAAGGGATTGGCCGTCAGAGCCATGAACGTAGCGCGCCACACTCCCTTCATCCGCCGCTGGGCCGCTGCATTTGTCGAGAAACACCGTGCCGCGCTCGACACCATCGACGCACAGACCGCCGCCCTGCACCGGCAAAACCGCCGCACGCTCGTCGCTGCGGTACTGCTCGAACTCTCCTGCCGGGTGTGCTCCGCCCTTGAGATCTACTTCATCTTGCGCGTACTCATGCCCAGCGCCAACTACGGGGCGTGCATCCTCATCCTCGCCTTCACCTCGCTCTTTGCCAACCTGCTCTTCTTCATGCCCCTGCAGATAGGCGGACGCGAAGGCGGATTTCTCATGTCTGTCACCGCACTGGGCATGGGCAGCACAGCCGGCATATTCGTCGCCCTCATCGTCCGCCTGCGCGAACTGGTATGGACCGGACTCGGACTGCTCCTCATCAAGGCCGAACGTCACCCCCAAGAGCGACGGTAAGTGGCAGCAAGAAACTGGCCTATACGACTTGCCCCATGTGAAAAAATGTCAAGTGTATAGGCATCCCGATTTTTATGTGTAATTTTGTCATTCACTATGAACACATCCGAACTGCAAACCATCAAGCAACGCTACAACATCGTGGGCAACTGCGATGCGTTGAACCATGCCCTCGACATCGCTCTGCAGGTCGCACCGACCGACCTCTCTGTACTCATCGTGGGCGAAAGCGGTGTAGGAAAGGAAATCATACCGCGGCTCATACACGACAACTCACCCCGTAAGCACGAAAAATACTTCGCCATCAACTGCGGGTCTATCCCCGAAGGCACCATCGACAGCGAACTCTTCGGACACGAGAAGGGCTCCTTCACTGGCGCTATCGGCGAGAGCGAAGGCTACTTCGGCACCGCCAACAAAGGCACCATCTTCCTCGACGAGGTAGGCGAACTGCCCCTGGCTACCCAAGCCCGGCTCCTGCGCGTGCTCGAAACCGGCGAATATATCCGCGTGGGCGGACAGAAAATCATGAAGACCAACGTCCGCATCGTAGCCGCCACCAATGTCAACATGCGCAAGGCCGTCAGCAAGGGACGATTCCGCGAGGACCTCTACTACCGCCTCAACACCATCCCCATACAGATGCCGCCCCTGCGCGACCGCGGACAAGACATACTGCTGCTCTTCCGTCTCTTCGCCATGCAGACCGCAGAGAAATACCACCTACCGCGCATCCGGCTCAACGACGACGCCCAGCAATTGCTGCTCAAATACAAGTGGCCCGGCAACGTGCGCCAACTCAAGAACATCACCGAGCAGATGTCGGTACTCTGCACCGTTCGCGACATCGACGCCGCCACCATGCGACAGTTCATCCCCCAAGACCCCGAAAGCATGGAACTCGCCACCGTCACCTCTACTGGTACCCACTCCTACGAGAGCGAACGCGAGATACTCTACAAGATACTCTACGAACTGCGTGGCAACGTGAGCGACCTGCGCCGCGAAATGAACAATCTGCGCAAGCAACTCAACTCCGCCAGCAAGATCGATACCCCCGCTACCTACCCTGCCACCCTCACCTCCATAGACCGCAGCGCCACCGAACTGGCACCCATCAACATCACGGCGCCACAGGCTACTGCCATCGAAGACGTGGAAGCCGAAGAAATCAAGGATGTGGAAACCGCCAACCTCAACGAACTCGGACGGCAGGTCGTGGAAACCGCACTCGAACGCAATGGCGGCAACTATATGAAGGCGGCCCGCGAACTGGGCGACTGTCTCTCCACCATCAACACGCCGAAAGACAATGCCGCAGCCTCGCCCTCCAACATCGCCGACGAGGGTGCCGAGGGCAATCTCAACCTCAACGAACTCGGACGCCACATGGTGGAAAAGGCACTCGAACGCAACGGCGGCAACCGCAAGAAGGCGGCACAGGAACTGGGTATCTCCGACCGCACGCTCTACAGAAAAATCAAGCAATATGGACTCAACTCATAACCCCCATACCTCCACTCCGGCCGACAAAAGAACAGCCCGTCGGCCCCGCCTCCGCCTGTGGCCTATCAGCCTGCTCCTGCTGTGCATCATCGCACTGGCCGCCTGCAGCGTCAAATACCGGCTCGACGGTGCCAGCATCGACTACACCAAGACCAAGACCATACAGATCGCCGACTTCCCCATACGCGCCAGTTATGTATGGGGCCCCATGGCACCGATGTTCAACAACAAACTCAAGGACGTCTTTGCCAGCCATACCAAACTCATACAGGTGAAACGCAACGGCGACCTCAAGATAGAAGGCGAGATCACCCAATACTCCCAGCGCAACAAGTCGGTATCTGCCGACGGACACTCTGCACAGACCGAACTCACCATGACCGTCAACGTGCGGTTCACCAACAACACCAAGCACGACGAGGACTTCGAGCGCCAGTTCTCTGCCTCACAGTCGTATGAGAACACCCGCAGCCTCAGTTCGGTACAGGAAGAACTCGTCACACAGATGATAGAAGACATCACCGACCAGATCTACAACGCTACGGTAGCCAACTGGTAATCACCCCTCACCCCCACCTCCTCCACACTACACTACCCAAAAGGAAAGCGCACACATGGACCTCACACGGCTCACAGACCATCCCGAACTACTCGACAAGGAGTCTCTCTTCGAACTCCGGCGGCTCACCGCGCTCTACCCCTATTACCAGCCCGCCCGCCTGCTGATGCTGCAGAACCTGTATCTGCTGCACGACTCGTCGTTTGAGGAGGAGATGAGACGCGCCGCCATCTACATCACCAACCGCAAGGCCCTCTTCGACCTGGTAGAGTCGGCCCACTACCGCCTCCACCCGGAGGCACCCACACCCGAGCCCGCACCCCAGACAGGCAGCACCGACCGCACCCTCGACCTCATCGACGGTTTCCTCGACTCCGAAGCCGCCGAGACCGCCACATCCGCTGCCCCCGTACGCCGCAAACCTACCCCCACCGACGCCACCGTCGACTACACCGCCTACCTCATGACGCTGGACTCCCCAGAGCCTGAGATCCACGAGGACACCTCCCCGCAACTCAAGGGCCAGAACCTCATCGACAACTTCCTCAACGACGCCGGCGGAAAGATACAACTCAAGGAAAATCCCGAATACACGCCACAACTGCCGGAAAACACTGCAAAAGGTGCAAAAGACGATGACGACGGCTATTTCACCGAGACTTTGGCCGGCATTTACATCAAACAAGGCCGATATTCCAAGGCATTGGAAATTATTCAGCGATTAAATTTGAATTATCCAAAAAAAAATGCTTACTTTGCAGACCAAATCCGATTTTTACAGAAATTGATATTAAATAATAACAACAACAAATAGCAAAATGGTTTATTACTTGTTCGTGATTTTCATCGTGATAGCCGCCTTTCTGATGATTGGCATCGTGCTGATACAGGAGTCCAAGGGCGGCGGTCTCGCCTCCAATTTCTCCTCCTCCAACTCCATCATGGGCGTACGCAAGACCACCGATATCGTAGAGAAGACCACATGGGGTCTCGCTGCAGCCATGGTCGTACTCAGCGTCATCTGCGCATACGTTGCTCCCGTAGCCGTCGGCGAACAGAGCGTCATGGAGAAAGCAGCCACCGAGTCGCCTGCCACCAACCCGACCAACACACAGGGCTTCGGCGCCAGCCAGCAGCCTGCAGCCGGACAGAAGGCTACTCCCGCACAGCAAAGCGCACCCGCAGCACCTAAAGCACCGGCACAACCGGCGAAATAATAGTTAACGAATATAAAAAAGATATAGATACATTTGGTTATTCCAAATATTATCCGTACTTTTGCACTCGCTTTCGAAAGGAAGTACTGACACGGTGCCCGTAGTTCAGTTGGTTAGAGCGTCAGATTGTGGTTCTGAATGTCGTGGGTTCGAG
>CAVCSC010000048.1:0-18216 GCA_963604975.1 Lachnospiraceae bacterium
GTCACTACGTTCCATCTTCACCCTGGGCTACGGTCGTTACGCCCTTCCAGGGCTAATGGTAGTCTTGCGTTCTGCGTGTTTTATAATCACAAAATCAGTTCAAGTTCTGAACACCCTACTCATCAGCCCACGAAAAAACCCGGAAGGGGGAAGACTGCACATCATTGTGCGTTGTCCCTCTTCCGGGTTGGGGTGGAGCAGACCGGTTGGGGTCTGCTATGTGTCATCTATGTCAGCCTTACTTTACGGTCAACTTCTGGGTGCGCAGTACGTTGCCCTTCTGCATCTTGACGAGGTAGATACCCTGTGCGAAGCCGGTGGTGGCCATGCGTGTGGGTGCTACTGCGTACTGTACGAGGGCGCCGCTGGCATCGTAGATCCAAGCCTTGTCGACATTCTCGAAGGTGAATGCTCCGTCTTCGGCGCTGACGCGCGATGCGGTGCTTTCAGTCTCGTGGATGCCGGTAGACTCACCGTTGAGTCCTTCGGGCTCCTCGGCTGTACCCTGGTCGTGGATGTCGATGGGTGCCTCACGCTCGGGGTTGGTACCGGTGATCTCTACACCGAAGTCCATAGAGAATCCCTTGTTGTGAAGACCGGTGGGCAGGAAGGCTCCTGCGAACCAAGCGTCGGAGAAGACGATGCGCAGACGGCTCTTGCCGGTAACGGCGTCTTCAGGCACGGTGAAGGTGCAGTTGACACCAGTGGTCTGGAACTCTTCGGTGCCTGCCATCTTTGTACCGGCGAAGAAGAGACGCTCACCCTCGGTGGGGTTTTCTGCAATGTCGTCGGGGTTGAAGACGTGGTCGCCGTTGAGATCCATCCATCCGCCGGCGAAGCACCACTTCAGACCGTCGGAGAAGTTAGCACACTTGATGTTCATGCTCACCGTCTGGCCCTGCTTTACCTTGAGCACCTGGTCGGTGGCGTTGGCATACTGTGTACCGTCGGCTACAGGACCATCGGCGGTGTAGGCCAGGTTCTGGTCGGCTCCAGTCGTGGTGACGGAGGTGACGTAGCGCTGCTGGCGGGCAATGTCGGCACCGTCGCAGGTGGGGTTCATCTGGGAGATACCGTAAGAGTTGTCCTCGCGTACGGGGAGTAAGGACTGGTCGGCACGGTCTATCTTCACCCACTCTACGGGAGAGTAGGTCTTGAGGTCGGTGGAGACGGAGCGTACACCGATGTACGGTTCGTCGGCTGTGCTCTCAAACTCGATGTCGCCTACGTAGCAAGCCCATGTAGTGGTGCGGGCTACCTCAGACACGGCACCCTTCTCGCCATTCTTGTAGAGTATCTCGAAGTGGTCGATGTTGGCCTCGTCGTTGTAGACGAGATCCCAGTTGGCACGCTTCTGTGCGGTAGCGTTGACATCCCACCAGATCTTGGCAGACATAGAGGTCTTGGTCTCCTCCTTTACTTCTACGTTGACATCCTTGACAGCGGCGGGAGTGGTCTTCACGTTGTCGTTGATTTCGAGTTTGCCCACATAGAGTTTGTAGGCATCGTCGGAACCTTTGACGCGGAGGCCGATGGCGGTGATGATGTCGCTCTGTGAGAGGGCGGCGATGTCGAGTTTCTTCTCCTGCCAGGTGTTGCCTTCTACGTTGCCGTAGGGAGTCTCGATCCAAGAGCCGTCCTTCTTCTGGAGGATGACGTAGAGGTTGGAGGCGTTGGTGCCTTCCTTGCCGTTCTTCACGGCTACCTTGGCGTAGGCACCGCCTGCGCTGACATTGAGTTCGGTCTTGTAGAGCACGATGTCGGTACCGGTAGATGTAGCCTTGCCGGTGAGCAGAAGGCTCGAACCGCCGTTGTACTGGTCGGCATGTGTGAACTCAGGCTGGATGTCGGTGCTGACGGTCTGTGTGCCGGGAGCGACAACGAGCCAGCGGTAGGTAGGTACGCGGTCCTGGTTGGACATGTTGTACCATGATCCGCAGGTCTTCTTTCCCTTGTAGGAGTAGCGGTCGCCGTTGCCGAGGTTGAAGTTGGTGGCGAAGGGCAGATTGCCGTGGATGGCCGAACGCTCGGGAATCCAGGAAGCCACACCTGCATATCTGGCGAGGGGCTTTGTTCCGTCGCTTTCCTCTGTCCACTCGTTGCCTGTGTTGCTGATGGCGGGACGATTGAGCGGGTTGCGGTTGCCACCCGACATAAGGCGCTCCTGCAGAGACTGGTAGTTGGTCTGCTGCTCGTAGGCGTCGGCACCGGAGTTGTATGACCACAGACGGCTCTGTGCGTGCTCACCCCAGAAGCAGAGGCTGACCTTCTTCGACTGCTCGTCGGCGTTGAGGCGGGTCCAGCCACGGTTCATTGATACGATCCACACACCGGCATAGAGACCTTCTGTGGTACCCATGGCTTTCTCGGCTACGGTGGCGGAGTTGCTCATCTGGTAGGAGAAGTCGCCGCTGGAGTAGTTGAGCATGAGGTCGTGGGTACGGCCTTCAGAGTCGCCGAAGAGGGCGTTGGCCAGTGAGGAGCTCAGACCGCTGTAACTGGTGTAGATACCGCAGTGGAAATTGTCGAAGCCATACTCCTTGGCCTTGGCGTAGAGTTGCTTGTGGAAGTCTACGATATCATCGTCGCTGAAGCCGGAGTCTTCCCAGTTGTAGTTGATACCGTCGAAGCCGAAGTACATCAGACAGTTGATGATGGGCTCTACGTAGCGGAAGTTGCCGGAAGCATCGGTCTCGGTGACGTAGTCGATCCAGCCTGTAGCCGATCCGTCGCGTCCGCCGGTGGTGTCGAAGAACTTGATACCGCTATAGATGTCGGTACCGTTCTTGTGGGCGGCGTCGGTCCATGCTGCGGGGGCGGAGAAGATACCGTGGTTCCAGGAACCGAAGATGTTGGTGTAGTTCCACATGGAGAATACGTCGGAGGCAAACTTGGTGTTGGGGTGGCCTACACTACCGTCCTTGCCCTCGTCCATTGGGATGTTCATCCAGAGGTCACGCTTCTCATAGGTGTCGGAGATCAGTCGGTTGCTGCGGTTGAGGATACCGATGTTGCGCACGTGCGAGCGGATGAAGGCGATGTCGGACTTCTGAATACCGGCTGCGGCAAACTCGGCTTCGGTGGGGTAGCGGCGGTGACCGTCTTCCCATGCCTTGGTGAAGAGGTTGACAAGACCGGTGTCGGTAAATCCGCTGAAGTCGTAGACTGCGTCAGTCGCGGTAGGCGAGTAGGTGACGTCGTCTGCCATGGCCGGAAGGCTCGTACCTGCCAACATACAAGCAAATGCGATGGCGGGTAAAGTTACTTTCATGTTCATGTTGTTTTTTTTGTATTAGGTTTGGTATAGTGGAAGCACATATAGGCGTAAGGCCCATACTGCGCTCTTTTTTGTCTTTTGGTTTCAGCCGATGTCCGCTATGCGGGCGGCGGCTGAAAAGTATTGAGGTGGTTTCTGAAAATTCTGCCACAAAGATAATAAATTTAAGAATAGCATTTTGTTATCTTGCGGTAGAATTTTTCGGAAACCACCTCCAGAGACGCTCACAGAGGAGCGATGTTTTCAGTATTTGTCTTCAGAGTCTTTAGAAGTTGGGCTCGTTGACATCCCACCACAGGCGTGTGCCCTGCTGGTCGGGACCGCCGAGAGCAGGAATACCTGTCTCTTCGAGGTCGGCCTTGGTCTGTGGGTCGTCAGAGAACCAGGGCACGCGGCGGATGATGTTCATGCCGGAGCAGAACTCGGAACTGTCGCCGGAAGTGAGTGATCCGTCACCGTCCTCGGGATTGAGCACGGGGAAGAGTTTCGGATAGCCAGTACGGCGGAGGTCAACCCATGACTCGTAACTGTAGGGGAAGTTGGCGATGTACTTCTGTGTGATGATCATTTCCAACTTGGTCTCCTGCGGGAGCGATTCGTCCCACTTTACGCCGATTTTGGTGACGCTGGCAATGTCGGGGGTGTTTCCGGTCGGGTCTACGTATGTATAGGCTTTGGGGGATGTGACATTGAGGTAATCTTCGACGTAGTTCTTGTACTCGTTTCTGGGAGAGTTGCGGGCCTCAAGGTTGCCGCAGCGTATGCCCTGCTCATAGAACTGCTGGGCGGAGCCGCCCATGTTCCAGCCGCGGAGAGCACCCTCGGCACGGAGGAAGCATACTTCGGAGAGTTTCATGAAGTAGCAGGGAGGGAACGAACCGTTCATGTACTCGTTGTCGAGTTTGCTGAACGAGATGTACGAGTTGGTACCTGCACTCTGTCCGATGCCGGGCACTGTACCGTCGCGCATACCGATGATGGCGCTGCCGGCCTTGGTGATGGCGGGAGCCGAACCGTTGGTGCCGACCTTGGCGATATCCTCGGTGTTGGTCTTGAAGAGGTACTTGATGTAGGGATGGTCGAGGCTGATGAGCATGCTGGCGAACGATGCGCTCAGACGTGAGTCACCCCACTCGGATACCTGGGTGAGCGGATGGTCGAAGCCGCTGCCGAAGGGGAAGAGTGCAATCTCGTGGGCTGTGGTCTCGATGACACCGTCCTTGACGGCTTCCTCGGCCCACTTCTTGGCGGTCTCGGGCTCTACCTTGCAGATGTGCATAGCCATACGCAACTTGAGAGAGTTGGCGAAGCGTATCCATGCCTCAAGACCCTCGGTGTTGAGTATCTCGCTGTCGAAGAGCAGAGGCAGACGGCCGGAGAAGATGTTCTTGATCACCTTTTCCTTGTACCAGTCGGGACGCTCGGTGAAGTGCTTGAAGGCATTGATACAGGTATCGATGTTGGCTTCGGCACTATAGTAGATGGTGCGCACGTCGTTGTACTTGAAGGGTGACTCCTCCTGGTTGGCCTTGAAGTTGTCATAGGGCAGCGGACCGAAGAGGTCGGCGTTCTCTATGGCGGCGTAGTTGTAGAGCAGCAGGTAGGCTGCCTTCAACTCGGGAATGGAGTCGAGCGTACCGTTGTTGAGGATGGGGGCGAGACACTGACGGGCGAGCGTGAAGCCGCCGCCGGGGCCGCCGTTGAATCCCTTGGACAGGTGGTAGGTAGACTTCAGTTCGGCGTTGGAGTAGGGGAAGTCGGAGTGGGGTACGCAACTGTACTGTACGTAGTTGTCCGGACCCAGGCAGAACTGGAACTGGTAGGCGTGGGCGGCGGGCAGGTTGCCGTCCTTACCGCCACGGATACCGTAGATACCGGTCTGGGCGGTACCCAGACTGGAGCGCAGGCTCTTGTAGGCAGCAGTGTAGCCGGCCTCGGTGATCTCCTTCATATAGTTGATCTCGTCTGCCTGTCCTACTTCGATGACCGGCGGCTCGACGATCTGGTTCTGCTGGAACTCGTCGGAGGGTGTGTCGTAGTCAAGGCATGACTGCAGGCTCAGGGCCGACAGGGCCAGTGCAGAATACAAAAATATCTTCGATCTTTTCATATCTTTTTGTCTTCTTGTATGTGGTGAATGATTAGAAATTGACGTTCAGAGAGAATCCGAACGAGCGCGATGACGGCATGTTGAACACCTCGAATGCGCTCAGACCTGTACCGGTAGAAAGGGCTACGTCGGGATCGACGGGAGCATCCTTGTAGATGAAGAACAGGTTGCGGGCGATGAACGAGAGGGTCAGGTTGCGGTTGGCGCCGAAGAGGTCGCGGAAGGTGTAGCCCAGCGAGAGCTCACGCAGACGGAAGTTGGTGCCGCTATAGAGGTAGCGCTCGATGTCCTGGGGAGATACACCACCGACTGACTGGTAGTAAGCCTCGATGGGCACGATGCGGCCGCTACCGTCGTTGAGCTCGATACCCAGCACGTTGGTGCCGTAGGCAGGATCGGCATAGGTCTTGTTGGCCTCTGCGGTGAGACGGGCGTCAGCAGAACGCTGTGACAGTCCGTATCCGTCGAGGAACGACTCGGTCATGGAGAGCACCTTGCCACCGATACGTCCGTTGATGAGGAAGGAGAGGGTGAAGTCCTTGAAGGTGACGGTGTTCGACCATCCCATCTGCCAGTTGGCATTCATGTTGCCGACGTACTTGCCGTAGGTGTTCTCGGAGTCCATCTGGACACCGCCCTGCGAGTTGAGCACGTACCAGCCTTCCTTTGCAGTACCGTTGAGCACGGCTGCATCGTTGGCCTTGTAGCGCTTGAGGTCGGTGACGTACATGTCGCCGAACTTGCCGCCTTCCTTGTAGAGTACCTGCACACCGCCTACATAATTTGCGATGACGTTCTCCTTGCCGGTCTTCTCGTCGTAGGCCGTGCGGAGAATCTTGTTGTTGTTGTAGGAGATGTTGTAAGAGGTCTTCCAGTTGAAGCCCTGGGCGAGCTTGAAGTTGTAGCCGATGGTGCCCTCAAATCCCTGGTTGCGGATCTTACAGGTGTTCATCGGGATAGACTTGCCGGAGGCGTTGGTACCCACGAGGTAGAGGTTGGACATCGTGGCGTTGTAGTAGGTCAGGTCGAGGCTGAGGCGGTTGTTGAGGAACAACATCTCAAGACCGGTCTCGAAGGAAGCGGTCTTCTCAGGACGCGGATCCTTGAAGGTGGCCCACTGTGAGGGGGTGTAGGCACCGGTCTCGTAGTTGATGGTCTGCGAACCGTATACCTGGTTGGGGATAGAGTTACCTACCTCAGAGTAAGAGGCGCGGTACTTCATGTAGTTGAACCACTCGGGCAACTTGACGATGTTGCTGAGCACGGCGTTGGCACCGAAGCCGAAGTAGCCGTAGTCTTCTGGCGTGCCGCGGTCCTTGAACTGACGGTAGGCGCGATACCAGTCGCGACGGTATGATCCGTCGACGTATACCATATCCTTCCATCCTACCTGGGCGGTGAAGAAGGCACCCTTGTTCCAGTCAGAGGAAGTGCTCTGCGATGTGGCACCGGGGCCGCCGGCTGAGGTAGAGAAGTAGTTGATCACGTCAGACAGGTGCTGGCGGTTGGCGTAGTAGTAGGTGGCGTTGCCGCCGTCGTAAGACTTGGTGCTGCCCTTGGTGGTGTGGCCTACCCATCCGAGTGATGCGCTCACATCCCAGTCGCCGAAGGTCTTGTTGTAGTTGAGCATGAAGTCGGTGTAGAGCTCGGTGGTCTTGTTGTAGCCCCACCAGTAGCGTCCGTAGTCTTCCATGCCTGAAGGTATCCATGTGGTAGCGTAGCGGCGTGAGTCGTTCTCGTACTTGGTGAAGTCGAGACCGAGACGTGCCTGGAACGACAGACCGTCGTAGATGTCGAGTGTACCGGTGATGTTGCCGAAGAAGCGGTCTTCACGCTGTATGCTGTTGTTCTGGTTGAGCAGCCAGTAGGGGTTGTTCTGTCCGTTCTCCTGGTAAGCCCAGTTCTGCATGGGACCGGTGAGGGCAACGCGCTGTGGAATCCAAGAGAATGTACCCGTAGAGTTGTCCTTCACGTAGAGACCTTGCCACTCGCTGTTCCAGTTGCCCGAAGCATTGACGTAGTTGTTGCGGTAGTAGTCGATGTCGATGTTGCGGGCCATGGTGTACATGTGGTAGATGGGGTTCATGGCGATACCACCACCGGGACGGTTCTTGGTCTTGGTCTGGATGTAGTTCATCGACACATCGATGGTGGCGCGGTCGAAGAACTTGAAGTTCTGACGGAAGGAGAGCGTGTTACGATTGTAGGAGTTGTTCTCGAGCATACCGTTGGAGTGGGCGTTGCTGTACGAGAAGTAGGAACTCATCTTATCGGTACCGCCGGAGAGGGCGATAGAGTTGTTGGTGGTCACACCGGTCTTGTAGAAGTCGTCAAGGTCGTTCTTGGCCGAGTTGCGGAGATGTACGGTGTTGGTCTGTCCGTTGAACTTCTCCTGTCCCATCTTCACGTCGAGGAGCAGGTTGCTGGATGAACGGTCGGCCAGTTTGCCGCCCCAACTGTAGATACCGATGGTGTGGGCCTCGTCGTCGACTTCGGCTCCGTAGACGTTCTGTATCTTGGGAGTGGTGAGCGGAGTGTCGAAGGTGATGTTCGAACTGTAGTTGATAGCCAACTTGCCTTCGCGACCTTTCTTGGTGGTGATCATGAGGACACCGTTGGCAGCCTCAGAACCGTAGAGGGCTGCGGCGTTGGCACCCTTCAGTACGTTGATAGACTCGATGTCGTCGGGGTTGAGCATGGAGAGGGCATCGCCACCTTCAGATGCGCCAATGGCGAGCATTGAGCCGCTGCCTACCTCGCCACGGGTATTGTTGCTCATAGGCACACCGTCGACGACGATGAGCGGAGTACTCTTACCCATGATAGACTTGTTACCGCGGAGAAGAATCTTCGACGAACCACCGGCTCCACCGGCACTCGGGGTGATGGTCACACCAGAGATCTTGCCTTCGAGCGAGTTGGCGACGTTGGGGTCCTGTACACGGTTGAGGTCGGATGCCTTCACCTGCTGTGTGGAGTAGGTCAGTGAGGTCTCCTTGCGCTTGATACCCATGGCGGTCACAACGACCTCCTTGAGCATGGAGTTCTCCTCCTTGAGCACGATGTCCACCTGACTGCGGCCGCCTACGTTTGCTTTCTGTGCGGTGTAGCCGATGTAGGAGAACACGAGTGTGGCGTTCTTGTTGGCGACGTTGAGTTTGTACTGTCCGTCGATGTTGGTCACGACACCTGCGCCTTTGACACCTTCGACAGTGACGCTGACGCCGATGAGGGGCTCGCCCTTTTCATCGGTGACAGTACCCTGCACGAGTGTGCCTTGCTGCTGGATGAGAGCATTGGGAGCGGTATTGCCTGCTGCGGCGGCGTACTGCATGGGTACGCCTGCTGCGAGGAAGGCCACGGCGGCCTTGGCAAGTATCCGTCCTCTTTCTTTAGAATATTTATTCATAATTTTTTGTTGTGAATGTATATTTTTCAAAATCCAAGAAGACGTGGCCGGCGCGCAATCTCGTTTCTTGCACCGGTCACGTCCATATGAGTGGCTATTGTATTAGATGGTCTGTGGTCAAAGGTGGCTGACTGTTACTGCTTGATGACTTTGACGGTCTTGTATACCTTGCCGTCCTTGAGTACCTGTACGAGGTAGAGACCAGCGGCTCCGGTGACGGTCACGTTGACGGTCTGTCCGGCTGCGGCCTCGAAGCCGTTGCTCTGGAGCAGTGCGCCGCCAGCGTTGAGCACGTTGACAACATAGTTGCCCTGCTCGGCGAAGCGGAAGTTGACGCTCTCTACAAACGGGTTGGGGAATACGGAGAACTCTGTTCCGCCGTTCACCTCGTCGATGCCAGTGGCCTCGCCGGTGATCTCAACGGCCTCGGTGAGTGTGCGCTCGTCTTCGCCCCATGCGTTGGTGAGGGTCAGTGTTGCGTCGTAGGTGCCGGGCAATGCGTAGGTCACGACAGCGGCCTGGTCGCTCTCGGTAGAGATGCGGGCGCCGTTGAGCGTGAGTTTGCGGGTGGTCTTCACTTCGAGCGAACCGGTCACGCCGGGATAACCCGTTGTGGTGTTGTCTGCACCCTGCTTCTGGTAGGAAGCCTCGTCGGTCTTCTCGCCGCCTGCATCGACGGTGCGTACCATCTTGGCCACGTAGGATGCGCCTGCATGTCCGTAGTTGGCGAAGGTAGAGTCGGCTGCGTTGTAACTCTCGAAGGTGTAGTAGCCTTGCAGACCCTCGGGCACGTTGTTGGTATCGTAGCCGTTCATGCACTCCAGTACTTCAGACTCGGTGAGCGCCTTGTTCCATATCTGGATCTCGTCTACCCATCCGTTGAATCCGGCCTTGTAGACACCGCCGCCACCGATGAAGATGTTGGCTGCTACGGTTTTGTCGATACGTGAGTCGGTAGAGTTCTCACGACGGGAAGAAGCGGAGAAGGTGGTCTCGGCTACCTTCTTGCCGTTGAAGTACATGGTCTGCTTGTTGCTGGCATCCTGAGTGATGACGATGTGGTTCCAGAGGCCGGGGTTGAGGCTGTATCCGGTAGACATCATGCTCTCGTTGGGATTGTCGTGCTCGGTCCATCCGTAGGTATTGAAGGATACCTCGTTGGCAGCGTGCTTGGTCTTGCCTGTCCACTCGGGACGGATTTGTACCCAGAGGTCACCCCAGTTGTTGTGAGGCCATGCGTCGGCGATGGTGTTCTTGCTGATGAGGTTGGTACCCTGCTTGTCGTGGGCATAACTGCTGGCCTTCACCCAAAGGGCGTAGGAGTATACCTTGCCGGTCTGCACGGCGGCGGGTATCATGAGCATGTTCGGGTCGCTGATGGCAACGGCGCGCGATACGGTGCCTTCGCCAGAGCGATAGTTGTAGTTGTAGGTCACGTTCTCGCCGGTCTTGGCAGTGTTCTTGTCTACAGAGAAACTGTTGATGGCAGGTACTGCACCGGTAGCCTCTGAGGTGACGTGGATCTTGCCGCGGAGTGTGGTCGTGGTACCCTTGGCGTCGGTCACGATGATGTCGTATACGCCGAGCTCGGGCAGTGAGGTGGAGAACGACTTCACGTTGGTGGTGTTGAAGCATTCAGCACCGGTCTTGGCGTTGGTGATAGTCCATGACTGGGCGGCATCTGCCATCTCGTCTTCGAGCGATACGGTGAAGGTCTCGTTGGGCTTCACTACCTGGCGGTCGATGACTACCTCTGAAGAAGGCGTGTCGTAGGGGATGTCCTTGTATTCGGTCCAGGCGATGTCAGACTTCTGCTGTCCGTCGGGTGAGACGGCACGCACACCGAAGCGGGCGCGGCGGCCTTCATATCCGCTCACGATAGGAGCGTCGATGACGTAGGCAGCCCATGAAGTGGTGGTGGTGAGCAACTGCTCAGCCTGGTTCTCCTGCTGCATCATGATCTCGTAGTACCAGGTGTCGACCTCGTCGTTGTAGGTGGGTACTTCAAGACCGGTCTGGTCTTTGCTGGCGTAGCGCATCTTGAAGTCTACCGTGCTGCCCTTGCCGCGAAGCAATTCTACGTCCTTGATGGTCGGAGTGGCCACGTTGAACTTCTGTGCGGGGTCGCGCAGGGCGATCTCGCCGATGAGCATGTTGTAGTCTTTCTCGGTGTTGTCTACGGTGATACCGATCATGGCCACCTTGTCGCCCGACTTCAGACCGAGTTCATCGAGAGAAGCGGTGAAGGTAGTCCATTCGCCGAACTTGGGTGCTGCGGGGATGGCGATTTCCTTGTAGTTGGTGAGGTCGCCGGAGAGAGCGACAAACAGTTTGGCGTGGGTAGCCAGTTCGTTGCTCATCTTATAGGTCACGGAGACATTGTAGGTAGGCTCCGCGGTGATCATGGTCTTGAAGAGTTTCACGCGTGATAGAGTGGTAGCACCGCTCAGACGGAGGCAGGAACCGCCGAAGTATGCGTCGTCCCAGGTGAGGTCTGCACTGACGAGACCACCGTTGGTGGCGCTTTCGGTGCCGTCAACGATCCACCAACGCCATGTCGGCATGATGTCCTGTGTGGCGAGGTTGTGCCACTTGTGGTCGAAGGTCACGCGGCCCTCGTTGCGGAACTTGAGTCCGTTGCCGAGGTTGAAGCGTGATACGAACGGTACGCTCTGAATGGTAGACTTGGCGGAGAGGAAGCGAGCCAGACCGTGGAACTTGGTGAGGCTGGCGTTGCCCAAGTCGCAAAGTGTGTTGAGTGCGGGCTGGTTGGCCGGGTTGCGGTTACCGCCGCTGAATATCATCTCCTGCTTGCGGAGGTAAGCCTGCTGGATGGCCACGTCAGACGTACCGTCGTCGGTAGCGCTCTGATGGATGAGGCTCTGTGAGTGGGCTCCCCAGAATCCGATGGAGATTTTGTTGTTGTCGAGTGCCGACCAGTTGCTGTTCTTAAGTGCGCGGCCCTGGATGTCGAAGCCGGCATAGTAGTCGTAACTACTGCGGCCGAGCTGCTCGGCGTAGGCAACGGTCTTGGAGAGGGTAGAGGAGTACCAGTTGTAGTTGGCGAACATCATGTCGGTGACGATGTTGTCCTTGTCGCCGAACATCTTCTTGTTGTGCGATCCCAGACCGTTGTCGAAGGAGATGTAGCCGTTGTCGTTGGTTCCGTCATACCAGTGCAGTTGGAATTCCCAACCCAGTTCTTTGGCTTTCTTGTGGCACTGGGCAAAGAAGTCCTGCAACTCCGACATGGTGTCGTAGTCGGAAGAGAACTCGGAGTTGACGCCGATACCGTCGATGCCGTAGTAGCGGAGGAACTTGATAAAGTTGTCGAGATAGACGAAATTGTCCTCGGCATCGCGTGTAGTGAGTTTGGTGAATATCTTGGAGTAGGTGTCGCTACCGTCGAGGTATACTGTCTGTGCCCATGGAATAGAGAGCACGCAACCTACCTTGACACCGTTCTTGTGGGCTACGTCGGAGAGTCCGGCGGTGACGCGGAACCAGGGTGCGGTCCAGTTGCCGTGGATGTTGACGTATGACCAAAGGCTGAAGTTGTCGCCCTCGAAGCAATAGCGGGGAAGAGCTTTCCATGATGATGTGGGGTCGTCGAGCGGTACCCACAGACACATCTTGCGCTCAGGGTCTACACCTGCTACGGCCGTATAGTCGCCATCGGTGATGCGGGGCATGGGGCGCTGACGGGAGATGTAGAACTCGTTGTCCATGGCTGAAACGCCCGGGGGCAGTGCGCCCGGTGACCATGTGCCAATCAGGTTGAGCACGTTGTCAAACCCTGTGTCTTGGATGTCAAGCGGGTGGGTCGGTGTGCGCTGCGCAAATCCGACGGATGCGCATAGCAGGGCCGAAGCGAGAAGGGTAAGTCTCTTTCTCATTTTTTTCTTGGTTTAGGTTAAGGAGGGTTATAAAGGCAACCCAATGTAATTATTTTATGTGTTTGCGGCGGAATTTTTTTCAAGAGCCCGCCTCAAAAGGTACAGATGGTTTCGCTTTGGGGTAGCAGTGAAGGGCGGCAGTCGTGCGTGCGGCGGGTGCCGTAGTCGGTGCTGCCGCCCTTGGTTATTCTATCAAAGCGGTTATTTTCTCATCAGTTTCACGGTGCGTACCACCTTGCCGTCCTTCTTGACGGAGAGCACGTAGGTACCTGCCGTGGCGAGATGTATCTGCATATTGCCGCCTGCGGTGATCTCGGCGGTCTCGGTGGCCTGTGCCTGTCCGTTGACAGAGTAGACGTTGACCGTATACTTGCCGTCGGCGGCAAACTCTACGAGTACGTCTTCGCCTACGGTGTAGGCTTTCACATCGCTGCTGTTCACGTCGTTGATACCGGTGGAGCTGCCGATGGTGATGGCGGTGAAGGTGCGCTGTGCCTTACCGAGTGAGTTGCTCAGAGTGAGGGTGACGTTGCGTACGCCTTCCTTGTCGTAGGAGAGTACGGCCTCGCCCGATGTGCCGGTGCCCGATGCAGAGATCAGGTCAGCCTTGGGTGCGCTCCATGTCGGAGTGGTCTCTACCTTGTAAGATGTACCGGCGATAAACGGACATCCGGAGGTGTACTTCGGTGCGAGCCATCCGAACTGGCCCTGACCCTCGCTGCCGGAAGCCTCGTAGGAGTGCAGACCGGCCTTCACGCCTGCCTTGCTACCTACTGCGGGGAAGGTGTAGTCGTCGTCGGCCAGTGTCTCGGTGTCCCAAAGGGCTACGAGGTCTGACGGCAGGTTGGCGTTGTCGAAGGTGCCCATGGTCGCCTGTACCTCTTCCTCGGTGAGGGCCTTGCCCCATATCTGGAGATTGTCTACGGCTCCGTCGATACCGTTGCGGCCGAAGGCATCACCTGCTACTGCAAGTACCTGTCCGTCGGTGATGTTGTATGGGTTGGACTGGTAGCCGGGATCGGTGGTGTAGTAGGTATCGCCGTTGGTAGCACGGTTCCAGCCTGTACGCTCCTGCTTCTTACCGTTGATGTAGAACTCACCGCGGAGTGCGCCGGAGGTGTTGTAGTCGAAGGTGTAGCAGACGTGTACCCATGTGCCGATAGGCAACTTGGAGTTGGCATACTTGTAGCGTATCTCGTTGTTGCTGGAGGCATCGGTTCCACGCCATGTGAAGCTGCCGATAGAGCCATCCTCATTGATGTTGCTCCAAATCCATCCCCAGTCGGTCTTGGGCCAAGAGTCGAGCTTGTTGGCAATAGAGAAGAGTTGGGTCTCGCCGGAAGCGAGTTTGTTGATCTTGAGCCAGAAGGCTACTGAGAACGACTTGGCACCTACCAGGTCGAGGTCGGCACACTTGGCACCGTAACGCTTCTCGGAGAGGTCGATACCCTGTGAACCTGCACCGTCGGCGTCGCGGCCGGTGTACTTCATGGTCACCTTGTCGCCTACCTTGATGCTGATGGGTTCTTCAGAGTCGTTGGCTGTGAGTGTGTAGATTTCGGGCAGAGCACCTACGCTGTTGTCCGTGATCTGTACATAGGCGGGGAACTCGCGGGTAGCGGTCTCGCTGCCTACCTTGCCGGTCAGACGGAGGGTGTAACTGCCGATGGTGTTGATACCCTCTTCTACGGTCACTGACTTGCCGCTGCCGGTGTATACTTCCTTTCCGTCGCCGTCTACCAGACTCCATGTGCCGGCCTCGTGCTCGCTGTCGACATAGCCCATGGTGAACTTCTCGCCGGGCTTGATGGTGGTCTTGTCGATTTCGATGTCGTCGCTATAGGTGTAGGAGGTCGGAGCCATGTAGTCAGTCCAAGAGGTATCGGACTGCGACTTGTGGTCGAGCGATACGGCGGCTACACCGAGGCGTACGTTGGAATTCTTGTCCTTGACGGGGATGGAGAAGTACATGCCGGCCCACGATGTGGTGGTACCGATGAGTACGGGCTCCTGTCCTTCTTCCTGAGCGTAGAGCTTGAAGTAGGAGGTCTTCACGTCGGTATTGTAGCAGGGCTCTCCGGCGGCCTTGTCGTTGGCCATGTCCCAGATGACCTTGCCGTCCATGCCTGCATAACTGTTGTAGAGCAGTTTGCTGGAGGTGATTTCCGGTGCTTGGGGTGTGGCGGCTGTACCGCGTACGATGGAGAACTCACCCAGAAGAAGGCTGAGGTTGGTGGCGTTCTTGAAGTGCAGGGCTACGAGGGCAAGGTCTTTGCCGTCGAAGTCTGAACCGATGGTGAAGGTCTTGGTGAGCCATTCCTCATCGTCTGCCTTCTGCGATGTACCCTGTATGGTGTAGTTCACGGCCGATGTCTCGCTGCCCTTGGCGGAGAATACGAGGTCGATATCTGATGTACCGGCGGCCAGTTTATACTTGAAGGTGACCACGTCGCCCTTCTTCAGACCGTATTCTGTCTTGAAGAGGTGCAGGTATTCGTCGGCTGTGGTTCCGGAGATGCGTATGGTAGAACCGCCGAAGTAGGCATCGTCCCAAGTGAAGTTGGCATCAAGACCGGTAGCGGGAACGTCAGTGGCTGCGTTGCCGAGCAATTTGCTGGCAAACCACCAGCGCCATGTGGGCAGGTAGTCCTGCATACCTACGTTGTACCATGCATTGCTGTTCTGACGGACACCGTTGAGGTTGAAGTACTTACCGTTACCGAGGTTGAAGTAGGTCACAAACGGCTCTTCTGCCAGATCCCAGCTCAGTGCAGAGTGGGCAGTCATGAAGGTCGACATGCCGTGCCAGGTGTAGTTGTCGGCATTGTAGGCGTGGCGGTCAACGATGGCCGGACAGTTGGCCGGGTTGCGGGTACCGCCGGTGAAGTAGCGCTCGGTGCGCTGGAGATAGGCGTTCTGCTTGACCTCGGGAGAAGAACCCTTCTCACCGCGGCTCTCCCAGAACATATTGTTGGAGTGGGCACCCCAAAGACCGATGGAGAGGCGTACGTTGGGCAGCAGTGACCAAGAGGTACCGCGGGGCTCACCGCCCTGCATATTGACACCGCAATAGAGGTCGAGCGGGTCGCGGCCCATGCTCACGGCCTTGCTTACGGAGCCGGCACGGTCGATGCCGTTCCAGTTGTAGTTGAAGAAGAGGGAGGTACGCTTGTTGTCGCTGTCGCCGAAGGTCTCCTCGTTGTGTGATCCGAGACCGCGGTCGAAGGAGATGTTACCGTTGTCGTTGGTACCGTCGTACCATACATTCTCGAAGAGCGGGTCGATGTCCTTCATCTTGCTGACGAGGTCGGCATGGAAGTCGCGGAGGTCTTCGGTGACACCTGACCAGTCGCTGAACTCAGAGTTGTAGCCCAAACCGTTGATACCATAGTAGTGGAGGAACTGTGCGGCCTTGTCTACGTCGACGGTTGTGCCGAGGTTCTGGAGCATGGTCTTCCATGTGCCCGAGAGTGTGGCGTTGGGGATGCTGGCTACACCCGATACGGCCACACCGTTCTTGTGGGCCACGTCGAGGAAGGCAGCGGGTATGCGGCCGAGTCCGGCTGTCCAGTCGCCGTAGTGGGTCACGTACGACCACATAGAGAAGACTTCAGAGTCGAACACGCCGTTGGGCAGTGCGTTGAAGTCGGTGTCGCCTACCGGTATCCATGCCAAGAGTTTCTTGTCGTTCTCGCTGGTGAGCGAGGAGCGTACCTGTGTGGCGGCGTTGCGGAAACGGTAGTGGGGACGGACGCGTGAGATGTAGAAGTTGTCGTCTTCGGAAATAGGTGTTCCGGGTGTCCAGTTGGTTACGAGTTTGTCAAACATTTCGCTTCCGGTATTGCTACCGGGAGTGATGTAGCCTTCGCGCAGTTGCTGTGCGCTTGTTCCCATGACGCAGAGGGTAAGTCCAGCGGCAAGGATAAGGCGTTTGCGTGTAAAATAGGTCATTATAATAGGTTTTGTATGAAAATGACAAAGGAATAGCGTCTGGTCGGGGCGTATTTGTCCCTATGCGGCAGTGAGTGAGTGGAGCGTCGTTGGGGTGACAATCCGTTGGGGTCGGTTTTTCTTCAAGTGGTGATGGCGGAGTGACAGTGTAGGGTATTGTTCTTCGGTATTGTCGTTCAGGCGTTTCGCATCACTGGTTTTTGTTGGGTCAGCCGGTAAGGATGGCGTGATATCAACTGTCTATACAGTCTTTCACGACTGCAAATATAGATAAAATAATGTAAATCGGTTCTTTTGCCTTCCTTGATTTATGTTTTGTTAACCTATCTGTGCGGTTATTCTTCTCCATTGCTCAGATGCTCTATCTCCACTTTGCTCAAGTCGGTCATCTTTTCAATAGTGGCAACGTCCATGCCGGCCGAAAGCATTTTTCGGGCAATCTCAAGTATTCCTTCTGCACGTCCTTCCGCACGTCCTTCTGCACGTCCTTCTGCACGTCCTTCTGCACGTCCTTCCGCACGTCCTTCCGCACGCCCTCTTTCCAAGGCTGTGTCAATAGAGTTCTTCACATCGCGGTATGCCTTCAGACTGTCTTCATATTCTTTCAGTTCTGTTTTGGAAAACTTGGCAATTTCGGCCTCCTCGAAGAGTTTCGAGAACACTTTCTCTTTCAGCGTGGCAGGTTGTTTGTCCAGTCGTGAAAGGTTTTTCAGTACATAAAGCCACTTGTCATAAAGTGTGATCAATTCATCCTCCGTCTTGTCAAACTTGGCAATCTCGACATATTTGAAAGAAAGTTTGTCGTTGAACACCTTGTGGGTTTTCTTGTCGAGCAGACCCACGTCATGATTGATGTCGTTCTTGTCGAACGCCTCGTCGTCAAGGTCGAAGTTCAACAATGCTACCGTATAAACTCGCTCCAGTCTGAAATTCCATTCAGTACCCTTAGGGGCCTGTTCGCGGATAGGAAATGTGGAGTAAAACAGTGAGCGGTCTTTGAAATGTTTTTGGTAAGCGTTTTGCATCTCAACGATAAACTTCTCACCCTGCTCATTCTCGCAGTACACATCGAAGATGGCCTTGCGCTCCGCAAAGACATCACCCACATGCTCACAGTTGAGGTATTTCACATCTTTGATGACCTGAAAACCCTCAAACAACGAGTTCAGGAAGTTGATGAGCAAATCCTTGTTGGGTTTTGTTCCGAAAATGCGCTTAAAACCGAAGTCGGTCAGCAAACTGATGTATCGGTCCTCTATATGTCTCATGGCTTCACGATGGGTTTATACGGATGTAGGAAATGATGTGGCAAAAATACTTTTTTTCTATCATTCTACAAAAAATATTGGTATGGTTTTGTATAGATGCCACTATTCTCCTGTCTATTTCAAGGCACTGCCATGAATATGATGGGAGAAGTGTGGAATGATGTCGGGCCAGTAGACCCTGTATACTACAATGCTGGGCGGCCGCCGTCTCGGCGACCGCCCAGCAGGCGGAAATATACAATTATTTACCTAAGTAGGTATTCAAAATTATTCGTATATAAATGTCAGCAGATGCCTATTATACT